>CAZQFA010000047.1:0-20110 GCA_964592245.1 uncultured Pseudohongiella sp.
TCGGAGACGTCGGGTTCTATCCTGTCGCCGGCCAGCGCCAATTCGGCTGTCGGGCTCAAGCCGACAACGGGCGCTCTGAGTCGCAGCGGTGTGGTGCCGATTTCAGCCACCCTCGATACCGCAGGCCCGATCACCAAGTCGGTACAGGATGCAGTGATTCTGTTCAATGCCATGGCCGGTTTCGATCCGGATGATGCGGCCATGCCATTGCTGGCGCAGGATATGCAACTGGACTACCAACTGGTCGCACTGGATGGCATGACTCTGGGAGCCATGACGCGTTATCTCGACGATCCCTTCTATGCCGAAGCATTAAGCGCGCTGTCTGGGGCGGAGGCAACGATTGTAGAGGTGACGCTGCCTGATTTTGACACTGAGGGATTTGGTCAATTGCTCGGCGGTGAAATGGTGCGAGACCTGGCGCTTTATCTGGATGCTTATGCTGCTGATGCCGTCACTATCGACTCCATTGCTGCCTTGCAGGCGTTTAATAACGTCGACGCTGCGCTGCGTGCACCCTACGGGCAGGAGCTGGTGGACATGATGGCGGGCCTGACGATGACGCCGGCAGAGCTGGAAGCTTTACGTGAGCAGTTACAATCCGGCGCGCAATCAGTGCTGGATACGCTGTTTGCCGAAAACGGTATTGACGTAATGCTGTCGATCAATAATCGCAACGCAGGTATCGCCGCCCTGGCTAATTACCCTGCGCTGACCATACCGATGGGCTATGAAGAGGATGGCCGCCCCATAGGCCTGACCCTCATCGCTCCAGGCTTCGCCGAGCAAACACTGATTAATGTCGGTGCACAATTCGAGCACCTGACACAGGCGCGTCGTTTGCCTGCGGGCTACCAGTAATTTTCGGTAGTGATGTGGCCCGGCGTGCGCCGTCTGTTCTTGCGGAAACCCTGTTTCTTCAGAATTTCAGTGACATCTGACACCATTTCCGGATTGCCGCAAAGCATGAAGTGAGAGCGTTCATTGTCGAGTTCCAGTCCTACTGCTTTCTGCAGACGGCCGTCGTCGAGAGCTGCTGGAATGCGTCCGGGCAGAGCATCGCTGACTTCTTCGCGACTGACAAATGACTGGAACAGGAATTGCTCGCCGCGCTGCGATTTGATCGCTTCGATGAGTCCCTGATAACGGCGGTCCTGAGCAGTGCGCACGGCATACACCAGAACCACTTTCTTGAAGCGCTGCCAGGGTTCTGCAGTAGCCAGCATGGACAGAAAGGGCGCAATGCCGGTACCCGTACCAATCATCCACAGCTCGTCACAGGCCGGCACTTCTTCGAGTGTAAAGAAACCGTTGGCCTGATTCTTTACCAGTATGCTATCGCCTGCCTTGAGATCGACCAGTTCATTGGATAGCACACCGCCTGTTGCAGTATAAAAAAAGAACTCAAGCGGTTGCGAACCGGGGGCGCTGAGATAAGAGTAGGGGCGAGCAATACGTTCGCCCTCAATGTCCAGCGCGAGACTGGTGAATTGCCCGGCTTTGAATTTGCCTACGTCGGCATCAATTTTTAATGTGAAGAGATTGTCAGTCCAGTGGATGTTGTCTACGACGGTCCCTTCTATCCACTCTGCCATGTTGTGACCTTTCTGATTTTTGAACCTTGCCTTGCGGGTGCAGCTCGAACTGTGGTGCGAACGTCTTGGTCCATTGTCTTGGACCACTGTCTTGGCCCATTACAGTGCAAGACAGTGCAGTGTTGCTTCGTTGCTGATACAAGCAGCTTAATGCTGGAACTATGTTATGAATTTCTATAGTCTCCTAGCAAGTAGTAAGCCGCAAGCAACGCGTCGAGTGCTGCGGAAAACCTATAAGTTAGAGGGACTTGGGGATGGCTGTCTGGTTTCAAATTGCACTGTGGAAACGTATTCTCGGCGCGCTGGTCGCGGGTGTGATTGTTGGCATGCTCTGGGGGCCAGGTGCCGAGAGTATTCTCTGGCTGGGTGATCTCTTCATTCGCCTGATCCGCATGGTCGTCGTGCCCCTCGTATTCGTGACGCTGGTGTCGGGAATCGTTTCTATGGGCGACCCGACCAAGCTGGGTTCGCTCGGCGTCAAAACTCTGGCCATTTACATGGCGACTACTCTGGCGGCCATCACCATTGGTTTGATACTCGCGGCGATTCTCGGCCCGGGTGTTGGTGTTGATCTCTCCACTGCAACTCCGGGTCAGGTACAGGAAGCCATACCTTTGAGCGAACGACTGCTGTCTATTGTTCCCGACAATCCTATTGCTGCGCTCGCTGAGGGCAATATTCTGGCGATTATATTCTTCGCCCTGTTGGTGGGCGTCAGCCTGTTACACATCGGTGAAGAAGGAAAGCCTATCGCCGACTTTATGGATGCCGGCAGCGAAACCATGTTGAAGATCACGCACTGGGTAATGGAAGTGGCGCCTTTTGGTGTGTTTGCCTTGATCGCCTGGGTATCCGGAACGCAGGGTGTCAGTGCGTTGCTGGACGTGATTACGCTGGCGCTGTGTGTCGTGCTGGCCTGCTTCGCCCATCTGTTGATTGTGCACGGCGTAATCATCATGAAACTGATGCTGAAATTGTCTCCGGTGCAATTCTTTAAAGGGTCACGTGATGCCATGCTGGTGGCGTTTTCCACTTCATCCAGTTCGGCGACCTTGCCGGTGTCGATGTCGGTGGCGGAAGAGAATCTGGGCATCAAGCCGCTGGTCGCATCGACCGTGTTGCCGCTCGGTGCGACGATTAATATGGATGGTACGGCGTTGTATGTGGGTATTGTCTCGGTCTTTGCGGCACAGGCCTTCGGCATCGATCTGTCACTGGCTGACTACATGCTGGTTGCCGGCTCGACAACGCTGGTGTCCGTGGGTACGGCTGCAGTTCCCGGGGCCTCTTTATTCCTGATGGCAGCGGTGATGGAAACCATCGGTATCACACCGGAGCAAATAGCCATAGTTATTGGCTTTATTCTGCCTTTTGATCGGCCGCTGGATATGTTGCGCACCGCTGTGAACATCGGTGGTGACCTGTCAGTGTCTACCGCTGTGGCCAATTGGGAAGACGAATTTGATCGCGAAATCTTCTATCAGAAGCACAAAGTCTGAGTCGGCCAGCGAGTCGCTTGTTCAGATGAGTGAGAGATTATCCAGACCGGTGCGCTAGTTTTGACTACGCATAAAATTGCAGGGCCTTTGCAGCTTTACCAGGCACTGTCTGTTATGGCTATATCCATGCAGGTTATTGCTGCTGTTCAGTCTTCAGGCCTGACAACCCGCTCAGAAAACACCTTTACCAATCCCTGACCGCAACAGTCTTCACTGCCGGTCAGGTGCCAGTTTTTGGCTCCTCCCGCGATGCCTGCGACACTATGTCACACATGGATTAAAGGCAATAAATACAACCACATAGGGAAAATTAATCGAGGTTTATTGCCACTGCGACATCTTGTCGCAGTGTATTGCGCGGGCGCGCCCATACAATGCTCCTATCTAACAAACATTAGTCGGATTGAAGCCATGAACAAGCCCTTTAAGATTGCTGCCAGGTCGCTGCTACTGGGTACTGCCATTGCGACAACAACCCAGGTGTTGGCGCAGGACCAGATCGAGCAGATCGTGGTATGGGGTAGCGAGAGTGATCAGCGCGCTGGCAGTGTGAGCCCGGTGAGTGTGCTGAGCCCGGAAGATTTTCGAGCAATCAATGTGGCGACCACTGAAGATGTGGTGAAGTTTGAACCCAGTGTTGTCATCCGTCGTCGCTTTATTGGTGATTCCAATGGTGTGCTCGGCATGCGTGGTTCCAACATGTTCCAGACATCCCGCTCCATGGTCTTTGCCGATGGCGTGCCACTGCATTATTTGTTGCAATCGCGCTGGAATGGTGCGCCGCGCTGGACCATGGTGTCGTCAAGCGAGATTGCCCAGGTTGAAGTGATCTACGGTCCTTTCTCCGCCGAGTACAGCGGCAATGCCATGGGGGGAGTCGTCGAGATAGAAACGGCCATTCCACAGCAACGGGAATTCCATTTTGACAGTTCCATCTTTACTCAGGATTTCAGTGCCTACGGTTTCGACGATACCGTGCAGGGTTACAAGAGTTTCTTCTCTTACGGTGACAAGATTGGCGACACTTCGATTTATTTCTCAGTCAATCGCCTTGATAACGAGTCGCAACCACAAAGCTTCTATGCCGGTAGTAGCAGCAGCGCCTTGAATCCGCAGGTCGTTAACGGCTCCATAGTCGGCAACGATGACCGCGGTCGCAGCATGAATTATTTTATGGATACCGGTATCGTCGATACCAGGACCAATAATTACAAGTTCAAGGTAGGTCGCGATTTCGGTAACTGGTCGGCGCTGTTAAATCTGGCCTATGAAGACCGCTTGTCAGTGAACGACTCCGCCAATTCCTACCTGCGCGACGCTGCCGGTAATACGGTTTACGGCGGCCATGTTATCGACAATGGCGAGCAATTTTTCGTACCCGCCAGTCGCTTCTCCAGCAGTGACCTGCAACGCGACAGTCTCAATGCCGGTTTGCGCCTGAGTGGCCAGCTCACCGATACCATCGAGCTGGAAGCGAACATCAGTCGCTTTGCTGTGCTGCGTGATGAGACTCGCAGTTCCAGCACGCACCCTGATTCTCCAGCGCATACGCTCGCTGGTCAGGTGACCGATTTTGGCGACACCGGTTGGGACACCGCCGAGGCAAAACTGTATTTCAATGATCTGGGTTTGCCCGGTCTGGCATTGACGACCGGCGTACGGCATGAAGCCTATGAGTTGAACCTGAATGTGTTTGATTCGGCCAATTACCTGGCCGGTGAAAAGACCCGCTACTCATCGCGCAGCGGTGGCGAGACGGAGATCTTTGCCGCCTTTGCGCAACTGGATTGGGAGATCAATCAGTACTGGAACACCGCCTTCGGTGTGCGCTATGAAGATTTTTCCAGCAGCAACGGCTACTACAGCGACGACGATCCTGCCACGGCAGAGTTTGAAGTAACGACAGTACCCGGTCGCTCCAGCGACAAAGTATCGCCCAAATTTTCCTTGGGCTATCAACCCAATGGTGACTGGGCGTTCCGCTATTCACTGGCGCGAGCCTTTCGCTTTCCCATCGTGGAAGAGCTGTTCAGCCAGTATCAGGCTTATAACTCAATCAGCGTCGCCAATTCCGGTTTGCAGCCAGAAGCCGGTATCCATCACAACCTGATGGCAGAGCGCGCACTGGATAATGGACTGATTCGGGTTAATTACTTCCTCGAATCCATCAAGGACGTGATTGAAGCACAATCGACAGTGCTCGACGGCGGTACATCATTGCGCACGTTTATTCCTGTTGGTGAAATCGAAACCAAGGGGTTGGAGTTCATCACTAATATGGATGACTTCCTCATCGACAATCTGGATATTCGTTTCAATCTGGTCTACACCGATTCATTGATCGTCAAGAATGCGCCAGACCCGAGTATCGAAGGCAACGTCTACCCCCGTATGCCGGAATGGCGGGGTAACTTGCTGGCTACCTACAATTTTTCTGATGCCTGGGATATGGGAGTGAATTTCCAGTATGCCTCTGACAGCTTTGGCCGCACTGACAACACTGACCTCGAGAACAATGTCTACGGAGCACAGGATGGCTATGAGCGTCTTGGCCTGCGAACGACTTACCGTTTCGCTGGTGGTCTGTCACTGGGCGCCGGCATTGATAATCTGACCGATGAGGTTGCCTATGTGGCACACCCGTGGCCAGGTCGCACATTCTACGCCAACATTTCCTACGATTTTTAATGAGGAAAGGTATGCTACAGACACGCAAGAAGTTTAACTCCATGCTGGTGACGGCCCTGATCTTCGGGGCATTCAGCGTTTCCGGCTCGGCCGCTGCGGCCGCTGCGGCCGCCTGTGCTGATACGCAGGAAATTTCCGTGCATTGCGGCGAAGCACCGTCGGCGACGCTGGATGCCAATGATCGCCTGTGGGTAACGTTTGTGCAGGACCAGCATGTCTATGTCAGTACCTCAGATGACTTTGGGCGCAGTTACTCCGTGCCGGTGCAGGTCAATCCAGTCGCCGAAGATGCGGAGTTCAACGGTGAAAACCGTCCCAAGATCCTCGTCAATGACGAGCAGGTCTATGTGTCCTGGACACTGAAAACATCTCCGCGCTTCACCGGCGAGATTCGTTTCAGTCGTTCACTGGATGGCGGTCAGACCTTCAGCGCGCCGAGTACGGTGAATGATGACAATCTCTTCACTGGCCATCGTTTTGAGTCCCTGTATCAAACCGAATCAGGCTTGCTGTATCTGACCTGGATCGACAAGCGCGACCTTGAAGCCAGCCTGCAAGCAGGAGATGACTATAGCGGGGCGGCTGTTTACTACGCGGTTTCTCGCGACGGAGGGGCGACCTTCTCCGAAAACTACCGTGTCGCCAACCACAGTTGTGAATGCTGTCGTATCGCCATTGCTCCCAGAGGGCCAGACAATATTGCCATCATGTGGCGACAGATTTTTGGCGTGACAACACGCGATCACGCCATCGCGGTGTTGACACCGGAAGGCGAAATGAAAGATATGCATCGTGCCAGCTATGATGAATGGCAAATCAATGCCTGCCCGCATCATGGCCCGGCGATGATTCAGGGAGCCAATACCGATGACTATCACATGGCCTGGTTTAGCAATGGCGATGCGCATCAGGGAATTTATTACGGACGCTTTTCATTCGCTGACAAACAACCACACGACGTTTACCGTGTCGACGGCGGTGCTGGTGCTGGCCACCCGTATCTGGCAACGCTGAATAACACACTGTATCTCGTGTGGAAGGGCTTTAATGGCATGGCCACTGACATTCGGCTGATTACGTCCGCTGACGAGGGGCGCAGCTGGTCAACCGAGCGCGTACTGACCAGCACTTCACAGGGCTCGGACCATCCATTGATAGTCAGTAGCGATGACGCGTTGTATTTGAGTTGGAAAACCGAAGAGCTGGGTTACGTTTTTGAACCCATTGCCAAGCACAAGTCAGGAGACGCCAGTGATTAAGTTGACTCGCCTGCTGGTCAGTATCGGGGTCGTGTTAAGCAGTTTCGCTGCCAACGCCCAGAGCGATAATTTCAAACCGTTTACTGCCGAAAGCTTCGCCCAGATCAAGCAGTCGTTTGCCGGGCAGGAATTTTTACTTGGACTGTGGTCCGTGGATTGCCCACCCTGTCTGGTAGAGCTGGATATGATGGGAGACCTGTTACAGGACAACCCCGATCTGCCCTTCGTATTGATATCGACCGACCCGATCGATGAGCGGGAGTCCGCCTATGAATTTCTGCAGGACTTCGATCTGGCCGGGCGTGAGACCTGGATGTTTGCCGACAGCTTTACGGAGCGTTTGCGCTACACCATTGACCCGAACTGGTTTGGCGAGCTACCGCGCAGTTATTTCTTCGATGCCAATCACGACAGCCAATCACACAGCGGCATCATGACTCGAGAACTGTTAGAATCCTGGTTTTCGCGACCGCTGAACTAGACCTTCCCGTTTCAACTTTTTTCGGTGAGAACCGCAGATGATGCTCTGCGGCAGGCTCTGGGCAGCACTCACAGATTGTTAAAGGAGCTGGCCATGAATTGGCAAATCTTTCTCACTATTTTTGGTACGGTTTTCCTGGCGGAGCTTGGCGACAAGACCCAGTTGGCGACCATGTTGTTTGCCACTGACAGGGAAGTGAGCAAGACGCTGGTTTTTGCTGCCGCGTCGGCGGCCTTGATCGTCGCCAGCGCCATTGGCGTGCTGGCTGGCTCCCTGCTATCCGCGTACATCAATCCGCGCGTCTTGCAGTCCATTGCCGGTGTCAGCTTTGTGGTGATTGGCGTCCTGACGCTGGTCTCCAGCTGGCGTGGTTAAGGACGCCACCCCCGTTTATTTTCGCAATACTTCAATAATGTAGTTGGTCACATCAGTCGCACAGGTCGAACTGCTGCTGTCGCGGCATCCTGTGGGATTGGTTTGCGGCATCGTCGTGTCAATGCGGCTGCGCAGTGCTTCGAAGCTGGTCAGGCTGCTGCTGACGAGACTGGGGAATGAGCCACTGCCCTGACCGCTGCTGCCATGACACACGGTGCATTGGGCATTGTACTGATCCATGCCGCGGGTAATGCTGGCCTGATCGGTTTCCGGCTCCGGTTCTGGCTCCGGTTCCGGCTCGGGTTCTGGTGTCTGATTGGTCACCCCGAGAATCTGCAGATTGCCAAAAGTCAGCGGCGATTCCGCGACGACAGAGATATTGAATTCGTAGATATCGCTGCCCAGCACCAGTCCGGGAATGTACAGCGTGCTGCCATTCTGCAATTGCGCAGTGGCGGCCCCGGCGGTGATGCCGCTGCCATAGAGATAAAAATTATTCAGTAGTTCGAATTCTGCGGTGTTCAGGTTGACGCTGAAGGACACGTTTGCCAGACCCAGTCCGGGGACGTTGAGCATCGGCACATTCATGACGTTGCTACTGACATCAAAGCTGGCATAGTCCGGCGCGCTCAGGGTCGTGCTGGCCATGCCGGAAAAATTGGTCGGCGTTGCGGCCACCGCTGCACCATCACCGTTGATGGATTGCACGCCGTTGAGAGGCAATTGTTCCTTGCTGTAGCTCAGGGTGTCAGCGCCTTCACCGAAGTTCAGAGTGCCACCGTCCCGGGCGATGAAATTGGCCGGAATGACAAAGTCAGGCGTGATGCCCGTCAGGCTGGTGAAGCCTGCTGTGGCCAGCAGCAGGTTCTTGCCTGCCGTGCTGCCCGTCAAGTCGCTGCTGAAGGTGAATGTCGTGGTTGCCGAGGTGCCTGTATTGACCAGCGTGTGTCCGTTCAGGACGCCCTGGCCCGCGACACTGCTTTGCAACTCGACATACTGGACATCCCCGGTGCCGTTGCTGAATACCTCGGAGATGGTCCACAAATGGAAATCGGCCTGCACGGTCAGGCTGTAAAGCGCAGCAGCGCCAGTACCGGCGACGATGAGTGGTTTTCGCATAGGATCCTCCCGCAGTTTGTTATCATTGTTGTAGCCACTGTGCCTGCTACTGTCACGTTAATAACAGTAGCTAAACGCGCGCGTGTGCCAGCGTATGAATCTGATTGCTACCCGTGTAATACAGTAGAACCGGTTTGCGGCGGTTTTAGTTCTTTATGTCAGACGGTTGCGGCGGCGGCCAGCAGCCAGGCTCTGGATTGTGACGAGGCAAGTCTGTGCAGCGACGGAATGAGTTGTAACGTAGGAATATTCGCCGCCGGAATACAGCCTCCGTCTGGCGCGTCTAGAACTCGTAGGAAAGCGTGGCGCCGATGCGAATATCTTCGGCAAACAGCAGTAGCGGTGAGTCACTGCTGGCGGTAATGGCGATCAGTTGGCCATTTATTGACCAGTTGTCATTCAGGGTGAAGTCCAGGCCGAACATGGCGAGCATGGAGTTGGCGTCGAGATCCCCTTGCAAGGTGGATGAGAAAACCAGGTCACCATTACGCAGATTGTTACTGTAACGCAGTAACCAACTCCCCAGTACGTCATCGTTGACGACCTCATTGCTGTCATCGTCAGCAAGAAACTTCTGCGCCTGAATGCCCAGACTGACGCTCTGGTCATTGTCGATGGCGTATTCAAAACCAAAGGATGTGCCCAGCTGATTCTTGCGCACCGACGATGGCTGTGACAAACCGCTGGTGCCGGGGAAAGCGAAACTGTCTGCCAACACGTTATGGCTGTAGGCAAGATCGAAATTCAGCAACAGCATGCCGATGGCGCGATTGGCACTGAAACCTAACAGCAGAAAATCATTGATGTCCGGGCGTGCATCATCACTACCCGGTAACGGTTCGTCATAGCGCAGTTGGTTCTCGTAAAGATAGGCCGCCATCAGCGAAATATCACTGCCAGTAAACGAACGCTTCCACTGTGTACCGATCTCCAGCAATACATCATTGTTACGATCGTAATCCGGCAGGTTGTAGCCCGGGTCAAAAAACAGCGGACTGCCACGCACGGGAGCCGGGTTGAACTCGGGATACAGATTGAGAAATGTCGAAAAGCGGCTGCTGTTGCTGGCCCCGAAATAGTCCCACACCAGCATCCACTGATTCAGGCGAGCATCCTCGATATCAATGATGGTGAAGTCGCGAAACTCGACATGATTAATCACGTCGAGCACGGAATTGCCGACTGTCTCGCCCCAGACCACGGTCTGCCGCCCAAACTTCAGGCTCTGAGTAGCGAAACTGCGTTGCAGAAACAGCTCGTTGACGCGGGACTCGGTTTCGATAGTGTCATTGTTGGCGCTGTATTCGTAATCCTGTGGCCAGTAGATCCGGCTCTGGGCGCTGCCCTGCAGCAACCAGCCAGCGGCGAAAGGGTTTTGATAACGCACATTGATGCCCAAGCGGTTTGTTTCCAGCTCGGCCTCCCGGGGCAGACTGAAACCCGGAGCGATATCGATGCCGTGATTGTTTATCTGGCCGGAGAGCTGTTGCGTGATGCGGAAGGTGAAGTCATCCCACCAGTGTTCTTCAGCGCTGCTGCTGTCGCTGAACGGATCGGCGAAGAGATCATCATCGAAGCCGAAATCGGTGCCGAGGGTGACGTCGTCGTCCAGTACGGTTGCATTGTCATCCTGAGCCAGTCCGGGACAAGCCCACAGAGCGGTCAGCAACCAGGCTGCCAGCGGGCACGCGATATTGCGTGGCCGCCGCAGTGAAAGACAACAGTAGGGCATGGTGCTTGTCAGTCTACCTGATCACGCAATTGTTGTAGTTCGGCTTCGCGGAAGGCGACGTCGGTGAGCGTGCGCTGAGTCAGGAATTCATCTTCCACATTCACATCTGTGTGAATCTCAAGGATGGCCATATTCGACAGGCGATTGGTCACCAGATTCATCATGGTGAGTGAGCGCGCCAACCAGGCGTTGTTAATCTGTTCGACGCGACTGGCCAGCATGCGCTTGATCTCGGTGCCGTACTGGTCGTACATCTCCACCTTCAATGGCACCAGTCGTTCCTTGTCGATATAAGACACAGTGCGCGAGTACCGCGATTTGCGTGCTCGCTCCTCGTTGGGAATCATTTCCACTTTCCACACAGCGCGCCCGGCTTCTGTGGTTTCCTCCAATAGATTGATCTGGTATTCCTCAAGCTTGCCGGTATCGGTGTCTTCGGTAGTGAATTCCGAACCAAACAGGGAAGCCGGCTCCGAATCGTCGTCAGAGTTGCCGCTGGCGATGCGCTTCACCCGGCCCAGTGCCGAAAGATAAAGCCAGGTCTCATTGTCGCGGGCACTGTCGTCATAGGTGTAGGTGAGCATGCCGATGCCGCGTTCGGCCGGTGGTTCCAGAACAATAGTGACGCCTTTGGTGTCTTTGTTGTCCTCGCCGTAGTTCTTGCTGACCGATTCCAGTGCCTTGACACGCGGGCGTTCAGCGCAGGTGATGCGACTGTCACTGATCCCAAAACGGCAGGTAGACAATTGCATGCGGTTGAAGGCCGAGTCTGAGGTCGCCAATTGATTCTCTTCCACCCGTTCCATAATCTCGCGACCGGATAATTCCTGTGCAGCCAGCAGGGCTGGCAGCAGGGACGTGGCGAACGTGATGGCAATGAGCAGGGTGCGAGGCAGCGTCATGCGGGTATCTCCTGAAAGTCGATGCGAGTATCAGCGTCTTTGACACCAAAGGTCGGCTTGAAAATCATGATCATGGCCGGGATCAGAAACAGGTCGCAAAGCAGGGCAACAAAAATGGCAGCCGAACCGAAGAAGCCCATTTTCGCCATGCCAAGGTAGTCAGAGAAACTGAGCAGGGCAAAGCCCAGACCCAGCACCATGGTGGTAAACATGACTGCCTGGCCTACATCGCGAATCGTCGAATGCAAGGCGACGCTGATACTGCCTGTTTTGATCAGCTCTACGCGGTAGTGTGTCATGAAGTGAATCGTATCATCCACCGCAATGCCGATGATAAGCGGTGCGATGAGCAGGGTGTCAGTATCCAGTGAAATATCCAGCAAGCCCATGAGGCCAAAGCCGAGCAGTGCCGGGATGACATTGGGTACCATGGCCAGAATGCCACCCTGCAGTGATCCCAAAGTGACAATCATGATCAGGCTGATCACGCCGATGGCGAAAACAAAGCTGGAGAACTGCGAGCGTGCAATGTCATCGGTCATGCGCATCAGCAGGGCGAGCGAACCGGTCAGGTAAACGTCCAGCTCGGGGAACTCATCCCGCAGCGGCGCAAAGGTCACGTCGATGTCGTCGGCGATTTCCTCGAAAAAGCGCTGGTACTGATAAGAGCCGGCGTTGTAGATGTTCAGGGTTATGTGTGAACGGCTGTAGTCATCGGACACCAGACTACGCCGGTCTTCGGGATTGGCGCTGTTGAACAGGTACAGTAGCTGGGAAATCATCTGCTCGGATTCGGGGATGCGATAAAAATCCGCGTCATCGTCATTCATGATCTGGTAAGTATCCTTGACGATGTTGGCCAGCGAGTTGGTGCGCGTAACCTGATCCGCGTAGCGGCTTTCGATACGCGTCTGCAGATCATCCACTGCCTGTAGCAGCTGCGGATTGTACAGGCCATCAATGGCGCCGGTATCAATCATGATTACCATCGACTGGGCACCGGCCATGTTCTCATCAACCACTTCATAGGCCACGCGAATTGAACTGCCTTCCCGGGTCAGTTCGGTCATGTTGCTGTCGATACGGACCTGGCTGGTACCATAGGCACACAATGCAAAAATGCTGGCGAAAATGGCACAAATGAGCACCGGGCGTCGGGCAACGATATGCGGCACGGCGTTCAATATCTGGTGCTGCCAGTTGACGACGATGTAGGTGAGCACTGTGATGGCGACGATATAGCCACCCACCGCAGCGCCAAACAGGGCGAAGGTGATAGCGATATAGAGACCGGCAATGATGCCCTGGGTGAGGCTGCCCAGTTTGTGCCAGCGCTTGCCAAGGCGATCGGCCAGGCTGGCATCATTGGCATCCGGAGCACCGGGGTGCCACAGGTCCAAAAGAATCGGCAGTAAAATCACGGTGAAGAAAAACGCCATGAGTACACCGGCCGCGGACATGAAACCGAAGACCTTGATGGGTACCAGTTCGGATGCCGTCAGTGCCAATACACCAGCCATGGTGGTCACCGTGGTGATCATGATGGCAAGTCCTGTCTTGCCATAGGACAGCTCCAGTGCCTTGTGGTGTTCTTCGCCGTCACGCCGGAAGCTGAAATAGGCGCTCATCACGTGCACGCAGTCGGCGATGCCCACGGCAAATACCAGCAACACGGTCAGCGAGATCATTTGCGAGATGGTGACGCCGAGCCAGACGGTAATGCCCCAGGTCCAGGCCATACTGGCAGCGATGGTCAGCATGGGCCAGAGCACGGCACTGAAGGAGCGGAATAAAATCCACAATAACAGGGTGAAAATCAGCACCATTAACAGCCCGAGCACCTGCATCTCGGTCAGCGTATCCATCATGAATTCCATCATCGGCGGGTTGCCGACCGGGTAATATTCAAATACATCGCTGTATTTCTCATAGACCGCTTTCGAGGCGACATGGAAGTTGGTATATCCGAGCATATCCACCGGCTCAAAAGTCACTTCCTGAATAGCAGCCGATTCATCAAACTCCAACGTAAAAGAGTCTTCATCGAAGCCGGTGCTGAAATCACTGAAGCTGTCATCCAGTGAGATGTCATCGGCATTCACTGCTGGTTGGTAGTCCTCGACCGGCTGGGCGCCGAAATCGGTCTGTATCAGTACTGCTGCATAGCGGGCGTCTGCAGAGTAGAAGCCGAGCAGGTAATCTTCCTGGGCAAGTGCCCGCTGCTTGATAGTGGCCAACTCATCCGCTGAGGTTGGCAGCTGTTCCGGTACGAGCCGGTTGGAGAGCAGGGTATCGCCGACATTTTCCTGATAGCGCAGGTTGGCAATGGATTGCACGCGGCGTATGTGATTGAGCTCGGTGAAATCCACCGGGATGCCGTTGATGGATTCCGGGTAGTCGTCGGGGTCCAGATTCTGCCAATAGCGCAAATCATCGGTCAGTTGTTGAATGGCCGTCAGTGATTGGCGAGAGAAAACGTCACCGTCCCTGGCGCGATAGACGAGAAACACCGAGTCATCGCTGCCAAATTGGCGCCGGTACTCATTGAGCGCGAACATGGCCGGGTCTTCCTGATCGAGGAAGCTGTCGGCAGTCATGTCGATTTCGGTGCGCGAGAAAATGCCCCAGATCATCAGTAGAGAGAAGACGATCAGGCCGGTCAGTACAAAACGTTTGAAACGCAGAACGCTGTTGGGCACGCACGCAAATGCAGCGCTAAGCTGCAGCAGAAGTTTTTCCATTCTTATTATCCAGCGCAGGCAGTTATTATCAGGATCGGCTTCTGAACCGAGCGGGTATTATAGAGCAATTGCTCGTTGCCGCCATTGTCCGGAGATGTTTTTCTGCCATTTCACTGAAAAAGAATGTCCCATCCGGCTGCAAGTGCCGGATGGGGAACAATGGTGTCCTCGCGGGAAGGGACTACAAAGGCAGCATCACTGCCGGTGCTGGCTACTCAGGGGCAGGTATAGACAGCGAAGACCTGCGAGCCCTCGCGGATGACCGTCTCGGGGACGATGGTGTTGCCGCCCATGTCACCGGCGTCATTGCGGGCCAGTATCAGTAGCTCTTCCTGCAATTTCTCGGCGCTGCGATCGACGGTCACCACTTCATTCAGCGTCCGCGCCGTAGTGCGGCCAACGCGGGTGCATTGTGACACTTGCGAGGGTTCGGCCACAGACACGGCTTGTCCTTCGGCTGTCAGTTGGACCCAGGTGCAGGCGGTAAGAAATAGCGTCGGGAGTAGGCTGGCGAGCGGTCGGAACATGTTGGATACCTCGTTTGAGTTGGAAATGCAGGTTACTGCACAGTGATATGGTAGCATCCCCGGCTGATCAAAATAATAGGGGCACAGACGATGCCTACATCGTTCCATTGACCCGCCTAGCGGGCATCACTAAACCTGAAAAACCAACAGGAATAAACACTTAGTCAAGGAGAGCAGCATGACCTCATCAACACTCGCCGGTAAAAACGTTGTCATTATCGGAGGCACAGCCGGCATTGGCCTGGCCACTGCCATCGCTGCCAGTGAGCAGGGCGCCAAAGTCTGGGCTGCCGGTCGCAGCGAAGCGAATCTGGAACGTGCGCGCAAGGCCGCTAACGGCCGTTTCGAAATCCGTCAGGCTGATACCCATGATGCCGAGGCATTGGCGGCAATCTTCAAAGAGGTTGGCAGCATCGATCATCTGGTCTCCGCTGCAGTCGGTGGCGAGCGCACGTTGAAACCGTTTCTGGAACAAACGCAGGAGCAGTTTCAGGCTGCCTATGACAAGCTCTGGGGTTACTGCAAAGTCGTTCGTGCCGGTGCGCCCTATCTGGCCGCCGACGGTGCCATTACTCTGGTGAGCGGCTCGCCCGCACGCAAGATCAAGCCAGCCCAGTCACCACTCAGCTGCGTCGGCGCCTCGGTCGAGAATCTGGTGCGTTGTCTGGCTGTGGAAATGGCGCCGATTCGCGTCAATGTAGTATCACCCGGCACAATTGATACGGCCATGTTTGATTTCATGGGTGATGAGAAAGCGGCCAATCTGCAAAACATGACCGCGACGCACCTCATCAAGCGCGCCGGCACATCGGAAGAAGTGGCGGCAGGCTTGCTGTTTGTCATGAACAACAAGTTTGTGACAGGCACCACAGTAGATGTCGACGGTGGTCGACTACTGAGCTAATTGTGGCAGGCTGTCGTTGCCAGGCAGCGACAGCCAGTTCAACTTTACCTATATTTGCCAATATTTTACCGGTTCGGCAGGGGGAAACGTGACATCAGGAAATCACAGTCGAGCAGCAGATCAGAGCAGTGTCGATCCGGACATGTCACTGCTTGATGCCATCTATGCGCGTCGTTCGGTGCGCGGGTTTCTCGACAAGGAAGTGCCAGCGGACGTACTTGAGCGTGTGTTCGCAATCGCCGCACAGTCACCGTCCAACTGCAATGTGCAACCCTGGAAAGTGTACGTGGCCTCTGGCGATCTGAAAAACCGGCTGCGCGATCAGATGGTGAAGAACGTCAAAGCTGGCACGCCGGGTAATCCCGATTATGAATACCGCGGTGATTTCAAAGACGAATATCGTCGGCGACAGGTGGAATGCGCCGTTGCCCTGTATTCGAGCATGGGAATTGAGCGTGACGACCGCGAAGGTCGACAGCGTGCAGTACTGCGGAACTTTGAATTTTTCGATGCGCCGCACATCGCCTTTATCGGTATGAACCCGGAGTTTGGGGCCACAGTAGCGCTGGATGTCGGTATGTGGGCGCAGACACTGATGCTGACGATGGTAGCCTTCGGACTGCATAGTTGCCCGATGGGTACCATGCGGCAGTACCCCGATCTGGTGCGGGACGCCTTCGATATTGAAGATGGTACGAAAATATTATTCGGGATAAGCTTCGGCTACGAAGACAAAGCGGTTCCGGCCAATGCGACACGGACGACTCGTGATCCGATTGCGAGTAACATTTTGTTTAAATCAACGTCTAAATAGACGAAGCAGCAATCGTCATTCAAAGCTCTGCAAGTCATAAGAAAAACAATAACCTACAAAAATCAGAATTACAGAAAAGATCTCCGTTATGAGTTTTAAACCCGTTGTCCTGTTGTATGACATCAATAATGAAATGGTGGATGAGTGCGCTCGTGTGATCGGACAGACCGGCCTCTACACCGCCATCAATACTTACAATGAAACCAATGCCATTGAGGCATTGCATCAGTATGATCGCGGCTTTGGCTTTCTCACCAACCGTCTGTCCTGCATCATTACCGGCTGGAACAATTACAAACGCCCCCGTGACCAGTTTCTTTATCGTCTGCGTCAGGAAGAGAGCAAGAGCCCGCTAAGGGCGCCAACGCCGGTTATCATCATTACCGAGGATCATCGCCTGGATCTGAAGCAGCGGGCGCTGGATCCCACCGATGGTTTCGTTTCTGCCTATCTGGATACGGACAGTTTCCAGGATGAAATCGCCGACACCTTGCACAAGATTGTCTTCGGCAAGCGCTCACATGAGATGAACTCGGTCGCCTTCGCGCGTCTGCAGCGAGAAATCGAAGAAGACGAGTAACTGATACCTGTTGCCACCTCAGTTGCCACTTCGGGAGCCGGCTCCTGACGCCAGTATGAGTGAGTTGACCCCTTACCCCAAGGGGCGTAGCATCGGCCCTCGCTTTATCCTTCAATTTTTTTAATAACAGCAATAACAGAACAATCTGACTTCAGCAGGAGATTAGTATGAAGCAAGTTGTATCATTACTAGTAGCAGCTCTGACAATGTGCGTAGCAGCCTTGGCCAGCGCGCAGGACACCATCTCCTATGTGCGTTACTCGCAAGATGGTGGTGAAGTTTTCTGGGCAATGGTTCACGGTGATGGCAGTATTCATCAATTGGCCGATGCGCCTTACAACGGTATCGAGCATACCGGTGTGGTTGTGCAGCCTAATGAGGTAAAACTGGAAGCTCCGGTTGATCCGACGCTGGTATTCATGACGGCGTTCAACTTCCGCAGCCACATCAGCGGTGACCCGGCTGAATATCCGGGCCTGTTTATCGTACCAGCGAATTCCATTGTTGGTCCGGAAGACCCCATCGTCCGTCCGGCTGATTCCCGCAATCTACACTACGAGGCAGAGATGGCCATTATCATCAGCAAGCATGCGGAAAATGTGCCGGTGGAAGAAGCCGCCGATTACATCTTTGGTGTGACCGCCGGTAATGACGTCAGTGAGCGTTCCTGGCAGGGTGGCGATATCCAGTGGGTGCGCGCCAAGGGTTCGCGCGGTTTTAATGCCGTCGGTCCCTATCTGGTGCAAGGCGCCGATTACAAGAATACACAAATTACCGGTCGCCATAACGGCGAGGTGGTGCAGTCTGAAAACAGTTCTGACCTGATTTTCGGCATGGAAGAAATGGTGAGCTATATCTCCCGTTACTTCACGCTGGAAGCTGGCGACATGATCTGGTCAGGCACCATGGGTAGCACCCGTGCACTACAGCCCGGCGATGTCTACGAAGTGGAACTGTCTACTGTCGGCACATTGCGCAACGAGGTTGTTCAGGGCGAGTAAACACTTTGTAGTTTAAGCGCCACACGTAATCGACAAAAAAGCCCGACGGTCGCGAGACCGCCGGGCTTTTTCTTTGCAGGAAGCAATGACCTGATCAAATCAGGTCATGCAAAAGAAATTCAGCTTGTTGCCATCCAGGTCGCGGAAGTAACCGCCATAGAAATTTTCACCCCGCGGACCAGCCGGGCCTTCATCAGTCGCCCCTAACTCAAGCGCCTTTTTATAAAGCGCATCGACTTTATCGCTGCTGTCGACTTGCAGGGCAATCATCACACCGTTGCCGACGGTAGCAGGTTGGCCATTGAAAGGTTTGGTTACCGAGAATCCTGGTTGATCCGGTGCTACTGCCCAGGCGATGAAGGTGTCGAATTCCATGAAGCGCTTGGCACCGATTTCGGCAAACAGCGCATCGTAGAAGGCGGCGGCTTTGGGCAGGTCATTGGTGCCCAGTGTGATGTATCCGATCATTGTTGCTTGCTCCTTGTGTAAACCAGAAACCGGGGTCTCAGTATTTTTTGACTTGTTGGTAACGAAAACAATTACTCGTGTGGTCATTGACAAGACCGGCAGCCTGCATGTGGGCATAGCAAATGGTGCTGCCGACAAACTTGAAACCACGTTTTTTCAGATCGGCTGACAGGGCATCACTCTCGGGACTCGTCGCCGGCACTTCCCCGCGCTGTTTGCGTTTGCCGTCAATGGGCTTGCCGCCAACAAAAGACCAGATGTAATCGGTGAAGCTGCCCAGCTCCTGTTGTAGTTCCAGAAACCTGATGGCGTTGTTGCGGATTGCAAATAGTTTACCGCGATGGCGAATCAGGCCAGTATCGGTGAGGAGCTTTTCCAGCGTGCTGTCGCGCATGCGGGCAACTTTTACCGGGTCGAAGCCCTTGAAGGCACGACGGTAATTCTCACGTTTGCGCAGCACAGTAATCCAGCTCAGTCCGGCTTGCTGACCCTCGAGGCAGAGAAACTCAAATTGCTTCACATCATCACGTACCGGTACGCCCCATTCGTGATCGTGATAATCAACATAGAGGGGATCATCGCCGGGCCACCAACAGCGCTTGTCTTTGTCGATGTGTGCCATAAATGTCTACCTGAGGTGCTTGTTCGTCGCTTGTTTGCGGCGGCTTGTTGATTTTGAAATACTGTATATATGTCCAGTATATGTCCAGTATAGGTGCATTTTCTCTTAATGCCAATACTGCGTGATGTTCTTGTGCAAATACAAACATCTTGTGGTGTTCAGGTGTCTTGTGGTGTTCTGGTGACAGATTCGTTACCGGGTAGTGATTGTTGTGAAGGCTGGGCTGCTGCTATGGCATGGCTGATTTTGGTGTTGGTGTTGGTGTGGCTGGTTAGGGTGTGGGGTGCAATTGTGTTGGGGCTTCGTTGCCGAGTACACGAGGCCGACTTGCCGTGCCCGCCGGCTCAGCACCCGTCCCGGGTGCCCTCAGTCCGCGAAGCAGCCACCGGCTGCGCCGCTGTCTTTTCTCTCCCTTCGGTGCTGGCCTTGATTGGCGGTCACGGCAAGTCGGCCTCGTGAACTCTTAATTCAGTGGAAGTCTGCAAATTCTGGCGGATATTGGGTTTCTGATTCCCATGAATTGTTCAGTACGGGCAATGTTGGGAGAGGCGTGGCTGTGGGTAACTTGGCTTAAAAAGGCGCGAGGACTGGTTTGCTCGATGGAGAACACAAACTGGTGGCCGCAATCAAAAGCACGCTGAATCCGAGTGCTGGCAAGCACAGAGCTGGCTGTCCTGCGGCTGCATAAAAAAGCCAGCGCTGAGCGCAGGAAACAGACACGGCTTTATCGTGGCTGCTTTCCGGAGTGAAGGGACCCGGGACGGGCGCGGCTAGCAGCAGCAGGACAGCCGGCTCTGTGCGAC
>CAZQFA010000048.1:0-19775 GCA_964592245.1 uncultured Pseudohongiella sp.
CGCGCTCCAGCAGACGTGAGTGCAGGTAGAAAACGTCACCCGGATAGGCTTCACGGCCCGGCGGACGACGCAGCAGCAGGGAGATCTGACGATAGGCCCAGGCTTGCTTGGTCAGGTCATCATAAATGATGAGCGCGTCTTCACCGCGGTCGCGGTAGTACTCTCCCATGGAGCAACCGGAGTACGGTGCAATAAACTGCATGGACGCCGGATCAGAGGCAGAGGCTGCTACTACCACTGTGTATTCCATGGCGCCGTGCTCTTCCAGCTTGTGTACCACGTTGGCAATAGAGGAGGCTTTCTGGCCAACCGCTACATAGACACACTTAATGCCTTTGCCTTTCTGGTTGATGATGGTGTCGATGGCGATAGCCGTCTTACCTACCTGACGGTCACCAATGATCAGCTCACGCTGACCACGACCAACAGGTGTCATGGCATCGATTGACTTGAGACCGGTCTGTACCGGCTGGTCAACAGACTTACGAGCAATTACGCCAGGTGCCACTTTTTCAATTGGATCGGTCATTTGCGCATTGATCGGGCCTTTGCCGTCGATCGGCTTACCCAGCGCATCCACTACACGGCCTTCCAGTTCGGGGCCGACGGGGACTTCAAGAATACGTTGTGTACAGCGGCAAGTCTGTCCTTCTTTCAGGCTCAGGTAGTCACCCAGTACTACCGCACCGACAGAGTCGCGCTCGAGGTTCAAGGCCATCCCGTAGACGCCGCCTTCGAACTCGATCATCTCGCCGTACATCACATCGGCAAGACCGTGGATGCGGATGATGCCGTCAGATACGCTGACGATGGTGCCTTCGTTTTTGGCTTGCACCGACACATCCAGCGACGAAATTCGCTGTTTGATAATTTCACTGATTTCGGATGGATTCAGTTGTGACATGCTTGTTTCCTTTGTTCCTGACTCGTTCAGGAATTCATTGATTCAGCTAACTTGGCGAGCTTGCCCCGGACCGAACTGTCGATAACTGTGTCACCAGCGCGGATGACCGCGCCACCTATCAGTGACTGATCGACTTTCGTCGCTAACCTGATGTCTCGCTGCAAGCGAGACTTGAGTGCGTCGGCCAGCTTGCTGGCGACGGCTTCACTCACTTCAAACGCGGTAGTGATCTCAACATCCAGCGACTTCTCTTGCTGGGCTTTGAGGTTTTCATAAAGTTCGGCGATTTCTGGCAGCAACACGAGACGCTTGTTCTCTGCCAAGAGACGAATAAAGTTCTGTCCTTTTTCGTCGAGCTCATCACCACAAACATCGATAAACGCCTGTGCAATCTGCTCTGAAGATAACGACGGTGCGGCCAACAATTCCCGTACTGCCGACTGACTCGCGACAGCACCGGCGATACCAGTCATGGCGGACCACTTGTCGAGCGCGTTGTCTGCCAGCGCTACTTCAAAAGCCGCTTTCGCGTAAGGTCGTGACAGTGTTGTTAATTCGGCCATAGTCTTTTATTAACTTCCGAGGTTTACAGTTCAGCAGCGAGCTTGTTGAGCATTTCTTCGTTGGCTGCCGGATCCACAGATTTCTCCAGGATCTTTTCCGCGCCGGCGATAGCAATGGAAGCAACCTGTGCACGCAAGTGTTCCTTGGCACGGTTAATTTCCTGCTCGATCTCGGCGTTGGCTCCAGCGATGATTCGCTTACCTTCTTCTCGCGCTTGCTCTTTGGCTTCTTCGACGATTTGATTTGCACGCTTGTTGGCCTGCTCAATCAAAGCCGCAGCTTCTGCTTTGGCTTCTTTCATCTGGTCAGCAGATGAGGCTTGCGCTTTCTCGAGGTCGAGGCGCGCGCGCTCTGCTGCTTCAAGACCGTCAGCAATTCGCTTCTGACGCTCTTCCAAGATGGCAACAATGGGAGGCCAAACGTACTTCATGCAAAACCAGACAAAGAAGAAGAACGCGATGCTTTGTCCGATAATTGTAGCGTTAAGATTCATGAAGGTTTCCCTGGATAACTGATTGAATAACTAAGCGAGTCCTGGGGGATTTAATCGCAGGACGGAGTTTTGCTGATAGTTATAAAAACGGATTCGCAAAGATGAACAGGAACGCCATACCCACACCAATGATGGAGATTACGTCCACGAACGCTGCAACCAGGAAGAACTGCGTCTGCAGTTTGGGCGCTTGCTCCGGTTGACGGGCTGAACTCTCGATCAGTTTGCCACCCAGGTTACCGAAAGCGACGGCTGTGCCAGCACCACAAATTCCGAAAATGATTGCGGCAGCCAGCAGTGATAAAGCCTGTACTGTTTCCATTTTTGTCTCCGTTTTTTAACAAATAGTCAGTAGTAAAGTGAATTTAAGGTTAGTGATGTGTATGCGCCTGGTTTAGATAGACGATAGTCAACATCATGAAAAGGTATGCCTGCAGTGTAATTACCAGAATATGGAATACAGCCCAGCCAAAGTGTAACGGGAGTTGATAAAAGCCCAGCAGTGCGATTACCAGGAAGATCACCTCACCCGCGAAGAAGTTACCGTACAGTCGCAGTGCCAGTGATACCGGTTTCGCCAGGAAGCCTGGCAGTTCCAACAATAAATTCAGTGGCAACGCCCATTTGCCGAAAGGATGGAAGGCGAACTCACCAAGGAAACCGCCGAGGCCTTTTACCTTGATGCTGTAGAAAATAATCAGGAAGAACACACTGATAGCAAAACCCAGTGTGATGTTCAGGTCAGTGGTCGGTACTGCCTTGAAATAAAGGTGGCTGTCCTGGGCAACGGTTTGCGCCAGCAGCGGAATCCAGTCAACGGGGACCAGATCCATGGTGTTCATCAAAAAGATCCAGCAGAAGATCGTCAGTGCCAGAGGAGCAATCAGATCGTTCTTCGCATAGAAAGTGCTGTTCACAGAGTTCTGCACCATCTCGACAATGCTCTCGATGATGTTCTGGAACATGCTGGGATTTTCCACCGTGGCATTCTTGATACACAGACGGAAGATGCCCACGAACAGGAAGCCCAAAATCAGGGAAATCATCATGGAGTCGACATTGATGGCCCAAAAGCCCATCTCGGCCGCTTCTTCTACGGAATGTGCAAAACCCCAATGACCGTCATGGGTTTTACCAAAGGTCAGGAAACCAAGGTGGTGAGATACGTATTCGGTAGCCGTTTGAGCTACTTCTGCGCCTTCTGGTCCAGCTGATGCCATAGTCGTTTCAATGTCCTTTGATTATCTCTTCACTCGACTTAAATCGGGCCATCGCGGACCGACAAGGAAGTTAAGACAATAAAGAATGTTGCCCGTTAAAAATGTTCGCTCTAGTGTGAATTTTGTTCTAGTTCGGTGATTGTGTGTACGCACTGACCGCTTTGATCGTCGCCCACATCCCCACCAGATAAACCAGAACATAGCCCGCTAATACGAAAGCTGGCAGCGCCACACTTACGTAAATAAACGTCAGCGCAAATCCTGCGCCACTTAGAAGAATCTTAAATGCCTCTCCCAGATAAAATTCTTTCAGGATCTTTCTGCTTGCCGTTGCGCCCAAATGTCGGAATGCCTTAACGATAAAAATGGCATTGGCGACGACGCAAATGGCACCACCGAGACCAACCGAAATGGCCATCGGTACACCGGAAAATCCCAAGGCAATTGTTGCCAAGACACAAGCGGCAACGCATTGACCAATAATGATGTTGTAGATGGAAGGAGCTTTTATGGAGTTCACGTTGGTTAACACTTACGTTAGCTCGAAGGCTTCATCAGGCGCTGCTTTCTGCCTGAATCTGACCTGTGACCCCACAATTTTACGACCACTGCCACCCAAAGCACGCGCATTATAGGGACTTTGTAATGTGCAATCAACTACGTTGGATTTCTAGCGAATATGGGACAAGATGCCGTCCAATTCATCCAAACTGTTGTATTTTACCACCAGCTTTCCCCGCCCTTTGGCGGAATGCTGGATCAGCACTTTGGCGCCCAGCTTGTCGGCCAGGTCATCTTCGAGGTTCTTGATATCGGGGTCGACCGCCTGCTGCGTTTTACCGCTGCTATTGCTCGCCTCGGCACTGAGTTTGCGCACCAGCGCTTCGGTTTGCCGGACTGACAAACCGCGCCCCACCACCGTTCGCGCGGCAGCAGACTGGTCTTCATAAGGCAGGGCCAACAGGGCACGGGCGTGGCCCATTTCCAGATCGCCGTGTTCCAGCATGCGCCGGACATCAACGTTCAGCGCCATCAGGCGCATCAGGTTGGTTACCGTGGTGCGGGACTTGCCCACGGCATCGGCCACTTCCTGCTGTGTCAGCTGGAACTCGTCCTGCAGTCGCTTCAGGGCCATGGCTTCTTCGATGGGGTTGAGGTTCTCACGCTGAATATTCTCGATCAGCGCCATGGCGATGGCAGCCTCATCGCCTACCGGCTTGATGATGGCCGGAATCTTGTCCAGGCCCGCCAGCTGGCTGGCACGCCAGCGGCGCTCACCGGCGATGATCTCGAATTTGTCAGCCGAGATCGGGCGCACGACGATTGGTTGCATGACACCCTGTTTTTGAATCGAACTGGCCAGCTCTTGCAGAGCCTCTTCATGCATGTCCGTGCGCGGCTGGTATTTGCCGCGCTGGATCAGCTCGATCGGAATATTGCGCAAATCGCCGTCGGCGGCCTTGCTTTCGGCGGCACCGGTACTGGCAGTCTCAGTGCTGCCTGATCGACCCAACAGGCTGGCCATCGAGGAGGAACTGCCGCTGGAGAGCAGTGCATCCAGCCCTTTGCCAAGTTTTCGCTTGTCTGTCATGAATCTCGTCTGTCCGAATTCGTTGTTATTACAGGCTTGGTCACTGGCCCGAGAGGCGGCCTGCTTCATCGTTGCGTCTTAGCATTTCGCCGGCCAGTGCCAGATAGGCGATGGCCCCACGAGACTGCCGGTCATAGGAAATCACCGGCTTGCCATAACTGGGCGCTTCCGCCAGCCGCACATTGCGCGGCACGACCGTACGGTAGACGGCATCACCAAAATAATCGAAAAGCTGACCATTCACCTCACTGGTCAACTTGTTGCGCGGGTCATACATGGTACGCAGAATGCCTTCGATTCGCAGGTCTGGATTGAGGCGGTCCTTGATGGCACCGATGGTGTCCATCAGTGCTGACAGTCCCTCAAGGGCATAATACTCACACTGCATGGGAATCAGCACGCCATTGGCTGCCACCAGTGCATTGACCGTAATCATATTCAATGACGGCGGGCAGTCGATGACTATGTAATCGTAGCGATCGGCGACCTGTTGCACGATTTGCCGCAGGCGTAGTTCCCGCCCGTCAACATTCATCAGTTCAACTTCGGCAGCCACCAGATCACCATTGGCTGGCAACAAATCGTAATCAGCCTGCTCCGGCTTGACCACTACCTGGTCAAACTCGCTGCTTTGTACCAGCAAATCGTAAATGGAGTATTCCAGGGCAGATTTGTCGACACCGGACCCCATTGTGGCGTTACCCTGCGGGTCCATATCGATCAATAACACTTTCTTGCGGGTTACCTGCAAGGAGGCTGCAAGATTCACCGAGGTCGTGGTCTTGCCCACGCCACCTTTTTGGTTGGCAACTGCCAGAATCTTGGTCACGGTGAATTCCCTGTACTAGTCTTGCTGCAGCGCAATGGCTGCCTGGTCCAGCATTTTAACCGCAATCAGGTGCCGCTCTGAATCATTTCCAGGAATGGACAATGCGCGGGTATATAAAATCTGTTTGCTTGTTATCGATCGCCAGCGCATCCAATTCGGCAATTTCTGCATCCGGGAAGCGGCCTTTCATAGCCAGCAAGCGGGCGCCACGCAGAAAAAATGACTGGGCTTTGATCATTACCTCAGCAAGGGAGGCAAAAGCACGACAAGTCACAATATCAATTTGCTGTGGCGTTTGATAGTGCTCCAATCGACAATTTTCCACGCTGACATTAGCCAATTGCAGTGCCAGTTTGACCTGAAACAGGAAGCGGGTCTTTTTACCGTTGCTGTCCAACAGGATGAATTGCTTGTCCGGATTCATGATCGCCAACGGGATCCCCGGAAAGCCAGCACCACTGCCCACATCCAGAATAGTATTTGCATCGATATAGGGATTGATGACCAGACTGTCGAGAAAGTGCCGGCTGACCAGCTGCTTGAGCTCGCCAGTACTGACAAGGTTGTAGGCGCTGTTCCATTTGATGAGCAGTTCCTGATAAGCCACCAGCTGCGCCAGTTGCTCGTCCGTGCAATGCAAACCGAGTGCGGTAATGCCTGCGCGCAGCTCGCTTTGAAAATTACTGCTCATGGTAATGGCTGCCCGCTATTGCGCTACTGTTTCGAATTGCCTAACTGCCAGCCTGTGGCTTTGACTCATCCGGCTTTGCGTTCCGGAGCGCGGTGCTTCTTCAGGTAAACCAGCAGCAAGGAGATCGCTGCCGGCGTCATACCGGGAATGCGTGAGGCCCGACCAATATTATCCGGCCGTGCCGCGATCAGTTTCTGCTTGAGTTCATTGGACAACCCTTGCAGTTGAGAATAATCCAGGTCTTCAGGAATGACCGTGTTTTCCTGACGTTTGAGACGTTCAATCTCATCGCCCTGCCGATCAATATAACCCTGGTACTTGATCTGGATTTCCGCTTGCTGCTGCGCTTGAGACTGATTGCGACTGTAGAGTGAATCCGGATCTGTCACGTCATCGGCAACAAAGTGCCTGGCGAACTCGCTCTCTGCTGAAGGGAGATCAGCAGATAAATCTGGTGAGGCTTCACAAGAAGGGTCAGTTGACTCATTTTGTATAGCAGCATCAAGTCCGGCTGCATCAAGCAGAGCGTTGAACTCAACACCCGGGCGCGCCAACAGATCTGACAACGAGTACTCCCGACTTAAGGGTTTCTCCAACAAGTGGTTAATCGCTTCTGCCTGTTCTGTGTTCGGCTGAATCCAGGTGCTGCGCAGTAATTGAACCGTACGTTCCATCACTTCCATTTTGCGATTGAAGAAGGCCCAGCGAGCCTCATCCACTACACCAAGATTGTAACCAATCTCGGTAAGGCGGCGATCGGCATTGTCTTCACGCAAGGTCAGACGATACTCGGCACGGGAAGTAAACATGCGATAGGGTTCATTGGTGCCCAGAGTAATCAGGTCATCAACCAGCACGCCGATGTAGGCCTGATCGCGCCGCGGGCACCAGGACTCCAGCCCACGCACAGCCAGGCCAGCATTGAGTCCGGCGAGCAATCCCTGAGCCGCTGCTTCTTCGTAACCCGTGGTGCCATTAATCTGACCGGCAAAATACAAACCGGCGATAAACCTGGTTTCCAGTGAATCTCGCAAATCACGGGGATCAAAGAAATCGTACTCAATGGCATAACCCGGACGCGTGATATGGGCGTTCTCGAAGCCCTTGATCTGGTGCACCATCGCTACCTGCACATCGAATGGTAGGCTGGTGGAAATACCGTTGGGATACAACTCATGGGTGTTGAGCCCTTCAGGCTCGACAAAAATCTGGTGCGAAGACTTGTCAGCAAAGCGCATGACCTTGTCTTCAATCGATGGGCAGTAACGCGGCCCTGTGCCTTCGATAATTCCTGTGTACATGGGTGAGCGATCCAGGCCACCACGGATGATCTCATGACACTGTTCGTTGGTGTTGGTGATGTAGCAATTGACCTGGGCCGGATGGTCGGCCTGCCGTCCCAGAAAGGACATCACCGGTAGCGGTTTGTCGCCTTCCTGCACCTGCATCACAGAAAAATCCACACTGCGGGCATCGATGCGCGGCGGCGTCCCGGTTTTTAACCGATCAACCCGGAACGGCAACGCCCGCAGGCGATTGGCTAGTGCGATAGAAGGCTGGTCGCCGGCTCGGCCACCGGCCGTATTTTCCAGCCCGATATGGATCTTGCCACCGAGGAAAGTACCGGTGGTCAATACAACCTTGCTGGCGCGTATTTTCAGGCCCATTTGCGTGACCACACCGGCGACGCAGTCATTGTCGATGATCAGGTCATCGACGCCCTGCTGGAACAGATCCAGATTGGGCTGATTCTCCAGAATCTCGCGAATCGCTGCCTTGTAGAGCACGCGATCGGCCTGGGCACGGGTGGCTCTGACTGCCGGGCCCTTGCTGGCATTGAGAATGCGGAACTGAATACCTGCCTTGTCCACGGCGCGGGCCATGGCGCCACCCAGGGCATCGATCTCTTTCACAAGGTGACTCTTGCCGATGCCGCCGACCGCCGGATTACAGGACATTTGCCCCAGTGTTTCGATGCTATGGGTAATCAGCAGGGTCTTCACACCCTGACGAGCACTGGCGAGCGCAGCCTCGGTACCGGCATGGCCGCCACCGACGACGATTACGTCATAGCTCTGATTGAATTCCATAGTGCGACACCGGTTCCCGCTCGGGGAGTGACAATTGCGCCAGATCAGGCCCCTGACCAGCCTGCTGGTCAAATACTCTGCTGTGATCCAATGACAGGGGCTGAGCAGTATAAAGATTTATTGGGAAAAATAAATCAATAATTCCAGTCACTTACTCTGGCCCCAATAGTTATTCACACGCTAATTACTAAGTAATATTACGATTAATATAAATAAGTAATAGATAGAAAGAGTATTAATGTAGTTATTAATAAGGGCGGCTTTTTCTGTTGATAACCGGTTTTAGCTTCTTGAATTCAGCGTCTTAGCGCAAGTACAAGCCGGTGTAAAAGCCCTTGGTGAGCAGGCTGATAAACAGGTACTGCCTGTTCACAATCCTGACCTGTTATGACGGCCTTGAAAGTTATCCTTTTCTATCCCGTAACAGTCCACTGACTTTCGCCAGTGATACACAGATTGTTGGCAGAAAAAATTTTTTGGTGTCGGATTCTGGCGACAAGCGATACCGCTTACTTGCCGACACAGAAGTTGGCGAAGATTTCCCCAAGCAGGTCATCGCTGCTGAATTCGCCGGTAATCTGTCCCAGTTCGCGTTGCGTCAGGCGCAGATCTTCGGCGACCAGTTCCAGCGGTGCATTGTCCGCAACGCCAGTAACGGCGGCGCTCAGGTAGGTGTTCGCACTCAGCAGTGCATCCAGATGGCGTTGCCTGGCGACATACACCCCCTCTTCATTGGCGCTGTAGCCAACCAGATCCAACAAATGGCTTATCAACAGATCTATCCCCAGATTTTCCCGTGCTGACAAGTGAATAACTGTCAGTGCAACCCCTTGGTAGTCTGTGGATTCAATGTGGGGTTCCTGTTTTGGCTGCAAATCCACCTTGTTGGCGATGACGGTGACACGCCGCAGTACAGCCAGGCGATCCTCGTCGTTTAGTGCGGGCAGGTCGAGTATCGCCAACTGCGCTGTCAGATCGAGTGCTGGCTGACTGCCATCGACGAGCAACAGAATCTGGTCCGCCGCCGCCATGGCCTGACGAGCCCGACGCACACCTTCCTGCTCGACTACGTCTTCACTGTCACGCAGCCCGGCCGTATCGGTCACATGCATCGGCAGACCGTGCAGGTTGATTTCCTGTCTTAGCAGATCCCGTGTGGTGCCGGCGATGTCTGTCACTATTGCAGAATCCTGCCCCGACAGAGTGTTTAGCAGACTCGATTTGCCGGCATTGGGTTTGCCGGCAATCACCACCTGAATGCCTTCTTTCAGCAAGGCGCCCTGCTCGGCTTGCGCGAATATCTGCTGTAAGCTGTCGGCGGCTTGCTGAATAGCCTGATCCACACCGGTGTCGGACATGACATCAATGTCTTCGTCGGAAAAATCGATCGCCGCTTCCACATTCACCCGGATGGCAGTGATCGCGGCGACCAGTGCATGTATCTGCCGTGAGAACTCCCCTTGCAAGGTACGCATGGCAGAACGGCGAGCCTGTTCAGAACTGGCATCGATGAGGTCGGCGATGGCCTCGGCCTGCAGCAGATCAATCTTGTTATTCAGGAATGCCCGTTCTGAAAATTCACCGGCCCGGGCGAGTCGGGCACCAAGTGCTTGCACTCTGCCCAGTAATGCCTTGAGTACCTGGGTACCGCCATGACCTTGCAGCTCCAGTACGTCTTCACCGGTGAAGGAATTGGGTCCGGGAAAGAACAGGGCAATACCCTGATCCAGCACCGAGCTATCGTCATCGAGAAAGTTGCCGTAATGGGCGTATCGGGGGGCAGGCTGTTTACCGAGGACAGCCCTGGCGATGTTGCTGACGTCCGGGCCCGACAGGCGAATGATGCCAACGCCACTGCGCCCGGGGGGCGTGGCGATGGCACAGATCGTGTCGACATCGATTTGGGACATGGCTAACGTGATCTCACTGGAGCAGCTGCCAACTGATTGCGATCTTTTTGAGATCCCTATGTAATGCTTTTCAGGACTCAGGTCGCTTTCTTTGCTTTGGCTTCGTACTCGGCTTCAATCTTGCGCGTGATATACCACTGTTGCGCAATACCCAGCACGCCGTTGGTCAGCCAGTACAGTACCAGACCTGCCGGGAACCACAGGAACAAGACCGTCATCATGATCGGCATGAGCTGCATCACTTTGGCTTGCATGGGGTCAGCGGGTGCCGGACTCAGCTTGGTCTGGAAGAACATGGAGGCGCCCATCAACAGCGGCAGGATAAAGAACGGATCTCGCACCGAGAGGTCTTCCAGCCACAGGAAGAATGGCGCGTGTCGCAACTCGACACTTTCCATCAACACCCAGTACAGGGCGATGAAGACGGGCATCTGCACCAGCATGGGCAGACAGCCACCGAAAGGATTGATCTTCTCTTTCTTGTAGAGCTCCATCGTCGCCTTTTGCAGCTTCATACGGTCATCGCCGTAACTTTCCTTGAGCTGCTGCATCTTCGGCATCAGTCGGCGCATGCCCGCCATAGACTTGTACTGGGTCTCAGACAATTTGTAGAACAGGGCTTTAACGGTGAAGGTCAGCAATATGATCGACACACCGTAGTTGCCGACAAACGAGTTGATTTGCCGCAGTAACCAGTAGATCGGCGCCGCCAGGAACCACAGGAAGCTGTAGTCGATGGTGAGATCAAGATTGGGCGCCACTTCCGCCATCTCGTATTGATCCTTTGGGCCGGCATAATACTGTACGCGGTGGCTACCGGTTTCTCCTGGCTGGACCGTAAAAGCCGAGCTGGTGAAGACGCCGAAGTACTCATTGAACTCATTGCGGCGGGCGCTGTAGCGATTAATGGTTTCCGGATTAGGTACCCACGCTGAAATGAAATAGTGCTGACTAAAGCCCATCCAGCCACCCGTCATCTGATGTGGAGGCACGCTGTCGTCAATGTCGTCGAATTCCCATTCAATATAGGGGTCGTCATCACTGGTAGTGACAAAGCCGAGGTAGGTACGGCCAAAACCGCCAGCATCGCTGGGATCATCAAAACTGTCGCGCTTGATCTGACCGAATGCGTTACCTTGCCAGACAGAGGCGGACTGATTGTTGACGATGAACGTGACATCGATCAAATAGCTATCGCGCTCGAATTCAAAGCGTTTGGTAACCTGCACACCGTTTGCAGCAGTGGTGTTCAAATCCACAACCAGGCGATCTTCATTGTTTGCCAGGGTATAGCTGGTGGCGGCACTGCTATAGATAGCGCGCTCTGGTGAATCAATACCGTCCTGACCAATCAGACCGCTTTGCGCCACATAGGTACGCTGGTCATTCGGACTCAGCAGAACAAAGGGGTCATCTCCCCCATTTAATTCACGCAGGTACTGGGGCAATGCCAGATAATTGATATCGCCGCCATTGAGATCAATCTGCAGTGTCAGGGTGTCTGTGGTGACATCGATCACGCCGGCATTGTTGGTGGCGGCGACCGGGTTGGCTGGTGCGGTGATATTGGGCGTGTCATCACTGCTGGCCGGGATCGATGGTGCCGTGTTGGGGATGTCGGTTTGTGCGGGCGGCGTGTTGCCGGTTGGCAATACGGGTTGATCGCCATTACTGCTGGATTGTACCGGGCCATCACCGTTATCAACTACCTGAGGATAGTCTTCCTGCCATGCCAACAGCATTAAGTAAGTGATAGCGGCTAATGCTGTGTATAAAAAGAAGCGTGTTAGATTCATAGCGGAAAGTTTCTAGCGTCTATATATAGGTAGTTATAAATGAGTGAAGTGCTCGTGGTCAGAGTTTCTGATTATTGCCAGCAAGCTGTTCTTCGCGACCGGGCACAGGATCGTAACCACCAGCGTGCCACGGATGACAACAAGCAATGCGGCGCATTCCCAGCCCGATGCCTTTCACGGCGCCATGCTGGTCGATAGCTTCTTTGGTGTATTGCGAACAGGTGGGATAAAAACGGCATTGCTGGCCGATCAACAGGCTCAGCGTGAGTTGGTAGAGCGATATCAGTTTGATCAGTAGGTTTTTTAACATGGTCCGCCTGAACTGGTTAACTGCTGCTAGCTGGCCGTGGCCATCGATTTTTGCTTCAGGTCGTCCCACAAACTCGCCAGCCGGTTCAACAGTTGTTGATTGTTGAGCGCGTCCGCATCTTTTCTGACCAGGACAATCATGTCCAGATGTGGGCTGAATTCCTGATGCCGGCGAAACCAGTCACGGATCAAACGTTTGACCCGGTTGCGCTGCACGGCTTTGGAAATATTCTTTTTCGCCACAACCAGCCCTAATCTGGTATTGCTCAGGTCATTGGTTTTTGCCAGCACCAGAAAGTAACGGCAGGAAACTTTGTATTGGGAATGACTGAAGACTGCTTGAAACTCTCCGGCATTTAGCAGCCTGGCTGTTTTTGGGTAGCTGCTGTTTGCCACGGATTATTCACTCCTCACTGCGGAGTTGGAGTGAAAAGGTAATCAGGCTGAGAGTTTGGCACGCCCTTTTGCGCGACGACGCTTAAGCACTAGTCGGCCACCCTTGGTCGCCATCCGAGCGCGAAAGCCGTGTGTACGGGCTCGCTTTAGTACGCTTGGCTGAAATGTTCGTTTCATAGCTGAATGTCCAACAATAATTTGGGCCGGAAGACACCGTCGAGCCTGTTTACAACCGGCTTTTTGACGCTAATTCTGGCAAATAATGTGTCCCGAACCGAGGTGGTTCGAAAAGGAGGCGGAATTCTAGAGGTTTTACCCCCAACATGCAACGCCGAAAACAAGAGAAACCGTGCAAAAGCGCCGTGTTACGGGCGTGTCGGCGGTGTTACTGTGGCACGGTAGCCGGCGCCCGGTTGTGGGCACAGAAGCGGGCAACGGGGCCAGGTTGGCGCAGGCAAAGCATCCCACTTTTAATCACAAGTTATCCACAGATTATTTATCAACAGGACGGACGACCAGCCCCGGAAATTTTGCCTTTCAAACCCCGAAAAACACAGCGCCTGCAACTCTAACTATCTGAAAAATAAGCCTAATACCGGAACCGAAAAAACCGGCCATTTGCTGTCAAAGCAGTGGATAACTCGGTTTTATGGGGCTAGAATTTCATCCCGTTCAAGATAAAAAATAAAACATAACAGGCAATACGTAGTGGCAGAAGCAAATTGGAACTATTGGCAGCAATGCCTAAACAATCTGAAGGAAGAGCTCCCCTCCCAACAATTTAACACCTGGATCAGACCTCTCCAGGCGCACGCCGAACACAATACACTCCGCGTTTTGGCGCCCAATCGATTTATCAAGGATTGGGTTAAAGGGAAGTTTTTACCGCGTATTCAGGAGCTACTCATCGAGATGGGTGCAGAGAGCCTGGATATTCAACTGGAAGTAAACTCGCAGGAGTTTACTGCTCAGTCAGCGCCGCGTCAGGGGATTAGCGCGGCGCCAGTGGCCGAGACTAATGCGGCGCAGCCGAATGCTAACCCGGCAAAGTCTGATTCACCCGTCATTCAATCCGCACCGATGATTCAGCGTCCACGCCGTGAAACCACGCAGGCGATGGATACCATTATTGAAGGCAAGCTGCGGCACCGCGGAGCGCTGAATGCGGAAAACAACTTCGATAATTTCATCGTCGGTAAATCCAACCAGCTGGCACGGGCTGCTGCCCGGCAAGTGGCGGAGAACCCGGGCTACGCCTACAACCCACTCTTTATTTACGGTGGTGTGGGTCTGGGCAAGACCCACTTGATGCACGCGGTTGGCAATTATCTACAGGCCCGCAAGCCTGGCGCCAAGGTGGTGTATCTGCATTCCGAGACTTTCGTGGCCACCATGGTGACTGCGTTACAGCTGAACGCCATTAATGAATTCAAACGTTTTTACCGGTCAGTGGATGCCTTGCTCATTGATGACATTCAGTTCTTTGCCGGCAAAGAGCGCAGTCAGGAAGAGTTCTTCCATACCTTCAACGCGCTGCTTGAAGGTGGCCAGCAAATCATCCTCACCAGCGACCGTTACCACAAGGAAATTAACGGCCTCGAGGAGCGTTTGAAATCCCGATTCGGTTGGGGGCTAACGGTAGCGGTTGAGCCACCGGAGTTGGAAACCCGGGCAGCAATCCTGATTAACAAGGCAGAGTTGTGTAATGTCGAGCTGCCTTACGATGCGGCTTTGTTCATAGCCCAGCGCCTGCGCTCCAACGTGCGCGAGCTGGAAGGTGCACTCAAGCGAGTGATTGCCCATGCGAATTTTAAAGTCGAACCGATAAGTATCGATCTGATTAAAGAGGCGTTGCGGGATCTGTTCGCGTTGCAGGACAAGCTGGTTACCATCGATAACATTCAGCGATCGGTTGCCGAGTACTACAAGATCAAAATGAGCGACATGTTGTCGAAAAGACGCAATCGTTCCGTGGCGCGACCACGACAAGTGGCGATGACCCTGTCCAAGGAATTGACCAACCACAGTCTGCCGGAAATCGGTGATGCCTTTGGCGGGCGCGACCACACCACGGTTCTGCATGCCTGCAAGCAGGTCAATAAATTGCGTCACAGCTCAACGGATATCCAGGAAGACTACAATAACTTGCTGCGCTCACTATCCAGCTAAGTGGTTGATATATAAGGAAAAGGAATACTAAGTAATGCAACTGACTATCTCCCGAGAAGCGCTGCTACGCCCACTGCAACTGGTCAGTGGTGTGGTCGAGCGCCGCCAAACACTGCCTGTACTGTCGAATGTGCTGTTAGTCGTGAAGAACAATGAGTTGTCGCTGACCGGCACGGATCTGGAAGTGGAATTGGTGGGAAGAGTCGCCATTGATGCCGCTAATGAGCCTGGCGCGGTGACAGTGCCGGCGCGCAAGTTGCTGGATATCTGTAAATCCTTGGCTGACGATGCCGAAATTGAAATGAAACTGAATGAGGCGAAACTGCAACTGAAGTCCGGTCGCAGTCGTTTTACGCTGACGACCCTGCCGGCCACTGAGTTTCCGACTATTGAGGAAGAGCCGGATACTTTCTCTTTGACCTTGTCCCAGGACAAGCTGCGTGATCTGTTGGAAAGCACCAGCTTTGCCATGGCCCAGCAAGATGTGCGTTATTACCTCAACGGTATGCTGTTTGAAGTGGCCAAAGATTATCTGCGCGTGGTGGCAACAGATGGGCATCGTTTGGCCATGGAAACCTGTGACATGAGCAATGCCATCTCGGAGACACAGCAGATGATTCTGCCGCGCAAAGGCATCACCGAATTGTCGCGTTTGCTGTCTGACGATGGCGGCGACATCGACCTCACTTTTGGTCAGAACCATATCCGCGCCAAGATCACTGAATACACCTTCACCTCCAAACTTGTGGATGGCAAATTTCCCGACTACAACCGTGTGCTGCCGAAGGGCGGTGACCGGGTCATGGTGGGAGATTGTCAGCTACTACGCCAGGCGTTTGCCCGCGTTTCTATCTTGTCCAACGAAAAGTACCGTGGGGTACGTGTGATGCTGTCAGATAGCGAACTGCGTATCGTGGCCAATAATCCCGAGCAGGAAGAAGCGGAAGAAGTGGTGGCGGTAGACTATCAGGGCGAGCCTCTGGAAATCGGCTTTAACGTGTCCTATTTGATTGATGTGCTGACCACCCTGTCCAGCAAAGCGGTCCGTATTACGCTGTCCGATCCCAACAGCAGTGCACTACTCGAAGCCAATGATGGCGACAGTAATGCGCTGTATGTTGTGATGCCCATGCGTCTGTAGGGCTTGCGCCAGCCGCAAGCCCTCCCCGGGCCTGACTTTACATGAGTACCATTGAAGAGCTGCGCATTAATCAGGTTCGTAATCTGGCGCAGCTCGAACTCTCCTGCCACCCGCGGTTTAATCTGATACACGGCGAGAACGGCAGCGGCAAAACCAGTATTCTCGAAGCTATTCATTTATTGGCTCTGGGCCGATCCTTTCGCACCGCCACTACTGAATCCCTGATAAACAATGAAGCAACAGAAGCGGTTGTGTTTGCCGCGGTCAGTGGTGAACACCGGGTGGGAGTCAGTCGCGCACGCAATGACAAAAAGCAGCTGCGCCTGGATGAGAAATCTCAGACTAACTGGGACGAGGTTGCCCGTGTGCTGCCGGTGTTGGTCCTGGATGCGAGCGCCTTCCTTCTATTGGAGGGTGGCCCGAAAGCGCGCAGGCAGTTTATGGATTGGGGTGTGTTCCACGTGGAACCGAACTTTCTTCCGGCATGGCGGCGTTTTCGCAAGAGCCTGGCAAATCGCAATCATCTGCTGAAACAGTCACGGCCAGACTTCGAGCAGATTCAGGTCTGGGATCAGGAACTCATCGCCGCTGCTGAGCGGGTCGATCAATACCGCGAGCAATACCTCGGCGCCCTGCTCCCGGTATTCAATACCGTTTACCAGGATATCGCCGGCGGCCGCGCGCTTGATTTGACGCTGGCTTATCAGCGAGGTTGGGATGCTGATAAACCGCTGGCGCAGGTGTTGGACGAAACCCGGGTTATGGACAGTAAGTACAAGTCTACGCAGTACGGACCGCAGCGGGCGGATGTGACGATTAAGTCAGGCAAGTATAAAGCGCTGGAAATTCTGTCCCGGGGTCAGCAAAAGCTGCTAGTCAGTGCCTTGAAGATTGCACAGGGTCGGCTGCTGGCCGATAGTAAAGAGAGCCACAGTATCTATCTGGTGGATGACCTGCCAGCGGAACTGGACAAGGAAAATCGGGACTCGGTATTGGGCTATCTGGCAGCACTGGAAAGCCAGCTGTTTGTCACCTGTGTAGACCCGAAAGCCTTTCAAACCGGGCCGGAGATTATGAAGGAAATGGCCTCGTTCCACGTGGAACGTGGTAAAATAAAGACCTAATTCACAGGCCTGAGCAATGCTGCGCAGGTGTGTAAGTCGGTGGGGTTTGGCGGCCTTTATGGCGCGCCATCTCTGCTAAACGGAGAACGGTGTATGAGTGAGAAAACCCCATCAGCCTATAATTCCGATAGCATCAAAGTCCTTAAAGGGCTCGATGCGGTGCGCAAGCGCCCGGGCATGTATATCGGGGATACTGATGACGGTACCGGCTTGCACCACATGGTGTTCGAGCTGGTAGACAATTCTATCGATGAGGCCCTGGCCGGCCATTGCGACCAGATCGACGTGACCATCCATGTGGGCGAAACCGTCACTGTATCGGATAACGGTCGCGGCATTCCTACGGAGATGCACAAAGAAGGCGTATCTGCGGCGGAAGTGATCATGACCGTGCTCCATGCTGGCGGTAAATTCGATGACAACAGCTACAAAGTCTCCGGCGGCTTGCACGGCGTGGGGGTCTCCGTGGTCAATGCCCTGTCCGAGGAGCTCAAGCTGACCATCCGCCGAGACGGCAAGGTGCACGAGCAAATTTACCATCACGGTGTGCCACAGGCACCCCTGGCTGTCGTCGGTGAAACCAGTTCCTCCGGTACCGAGTGTCAGTTCAAGCCCAGCAGCGACACCTTTTCCAATGTGGAATTCCACTACGATATTCTCGCCAAAAAGCTCCGTGAGTTAGCATTTCTTAACGCTGGAGTCAGCATCAGGCTTAAGGATGAGCGCACAGGCAAACAGGAGCTGTACAAGTACGACGGTGGTCTTAAAGCCTTTGTCGACTACCTCAACAAAAATAAAACACCGGTTAACAAATTGTTCCACATGGTCTCGGAGCGCGAAGAAGACGGCATTACTGTTGAGGTCGCCCTGCAATGGAACGACTCCTACATGGAGAACATCTTCCCCTACACCAACAACATCCCCCAGCGTGACGGCGGTACCCACCTGGCGGGTTTCCGCGCTGCCCTGACTCGAGTGTTAAAATCCTATATTGACAAGGAGTTGGCAAACAAAAAAGGGAAAGATATTGTCACTTCCGGCGACGACGCGAGAGAAGGCCTGACCGCCATTATTTCCGTCAAAGTGCCGGACCCCAAGTTCTCATCCCAGACCAAGGACAAACTGGTGTCTTCGGAAGTGAAGACCGTGGTTGAGCAGGAGATGGCGGCGCACTTCAACGACTATCTGATGGAAAACCCGCAAGACGCCAAACTCATCGTCAACAAGATGATCGATGCGGCGCGCGCCCGCGAAGCTGCCCGCAAGGCGCGGGAAATGACGCGACGCAAAGGCGCCCTCGATGTTGCCGGCCTGCCCGGTAAACTGGCTGACTGTCAGGAAAAAGACCCGGCACTGTCCGAAATTTACATTGTGGAGGGTGACTCCGCCGGCGGCTCAGCGAAACAGGGCCGCAACCGCAAGAATCAGGCAGTGCTGCCGTTGAAGGGCAAGATCCTCAACGTCGAAAAAGCCCGCTTCGATAAAATGCTGAGCTCGGCCGAAATCGGTACCATGATCAAGGCGCTGGGTTGCGGTATCGGCAACACGGAATTCACCCCGGAAAATCTGCGTTATCACAGCATTATCATCATGACGGACGCGGACGTCGACGGCTCCCATATTCGCACACTGTTGCTGACCTTCTTCTTCCGGCAAATGCGTGAGCTGGTCGAACGCGGCCACATTTACATTGCCCAGCCGCCGCTGTTCAAGATCCGCAAAGGCAAGCAGGAACAATACCTGAAGGACGAAAACGAGCTGCGAAATTACCAGACGCAAATTGCCCTCGAAGGGGCAAGTCTGCATGTCAACGCCACGGCGCCAGGTATAACCGATGATTCTCTCGAGTCACTGGTCAGCAAATACAACCGAGCCTATGCCATCATCAGCCGTCTGGCCCGCCTGTATCCGACCGAGGTGCTCGAGGCGATGATCTATACCGAGCGACTGGATGAAGGCCTGCTCAAAGATCAGGCCGCGATCGCCACCTGGTCCAAGCATCTGATTGAAAGCCTGCAAACTGTGCATCCGACGGTCGCCAAGAATTATGTGTTTGATGTTGAGGAAGACCGTGAGCGCTCGCTGTTCCTGCCCATGGTCAAACACAGTCTGCACGGCCTGGATCGCAGCTACACTTTTAATCAGGACTTCTTCCATTCCGGAGAATACCGGGCGCTGGCCGACCTGGGCGAGACCCTGGACGGGCTGATTGAAGATGGTGCTTATGTGCAGCGTGGCGAGCGCCAGCAGGAAGTGAAGAACTTTGCCGAAGCCATTGACTGGCTGACCAAAGACGCCATGAAGGGACACTATCTGCAGCGCTATAAAGGCTTGGGTGAAATGAATCCGGAGCAACTGTGGGAAACCACCATGAACCCGGAAACCCGGCGCATGCTGCAAGTGACTATCGATGACGCAATCGGTGCTGACCAGTTGTTCAACACCTTGATGGGTGATCAGGTAGACCCGCGCCGCGAGTTTATCGAAGAGAACGCACTGGCCGTGCAGAATCTGGATATCTGAAGCAGTGGGGCTTGCCCCACTGCCC
>CAZQFA010000049.1:0-4361 GCA_964592245.1 uncultured Pseudohongiella sp.
GGCGGGTAAGTCCACTACCACAAATTCTATTTCACTGTGCTGTTCCAGCAAACTCTTGGCATCCTCTGGTGTGCTGGCCTGAAAAACGGTAAACCAGGCATCTTCCATTTCCTTGATGAACTGCGGATCAAAGGAATCGGCCTTGCCTGCCAACAACACCCCGGCCTTGCTACTGGAGCTGCCTGCTCGCGACACATTGAGGCTCGCCAGATCCGGTATTTCTCCGCCATACTCATTCGTCAGGTCCATCCAGAAACGTTTGCCCAATACGCGGTGAGCTTCGGCCACTGAACTGTCGCCGGAGATAATGCGCCTGGTGGCGGCGATGGAAATGGGGACGAAACTCTCGTCGCAGGCGGCCAGCAGTTTCTCCGATGAAGTCTCGCCCGCAGCGATAAGCTGCATGAGAGCGCTGTTGATCTCGATCATCTCCGTGACCACAACGCGGCCGCGGTAACCAGTGTAGGCGCAAGCCTTGCAACCAACCGGCATGGCGCCGGGTAGCACCTGCGTGATCTTCTCAAAATGTTTGTCTTCCGGAGCGCCCGCCTTGGCAAGCGGTTGCTTGCATTCGGGGCACAGCCGGCGCAACAAGCGTTGCGAGACAACACCGACGATGGCCTCGGACAGGACCGGTGCGGCGATATCCAGATCCAGCAGTCGCGCAATAGCTGTGACCGCGGCGTTGGTATGCAGCGTCGAGAAAACCAGGTGGCCAGTCATGGCCGACTGCATGGCAATCTCGGCCGTCTCGTGATCACGAATCTCACCGATGAGAATTACGTCCGGATCCTGACGCAGAATGGAACGCAGCGCGGCGGCAAAGGTCATGCCTGCGGCAGCATTGACTTCCGTCTGAGCCAGACCCGACATGCGATACTCAACCGGGTTTTCCACAGTAGCGATACTGATACCAATCTCGTTCACTTCCGAGAGGATGGAATACAGAGTCGTTGTTTTGCCCGAGCCGGTAGGTCCGCATAACAACACAACACCCGACGGGTGGCTCGCCATGCGCCGTAGCGTGTGTATCTCCGCCAGCGACATGCCCGACTGCTGCAAGGTGACAGATGCCCCTTGATTGAGAATGCGCACGACCAGCTTTTCCATTCTGCCCGACACGGGCAATGTAGAGACGCGCAGATCATACTTGCGTTCGCCCACTTCCCAACTCATGCGCCCATCTTGTGGAATATTATTGTTGGTCGGATCCATCTTCGACTGCGCCTTGAAGAAGCGAATCACGGCGCTACCGACTTCGCGGGGCATGATCACCATCCGGCGTAACACGCCGTCAACTCGAATACGCACAGCAATACCGCCAGACACCGGTTGCATATGAATGTCGGAAGCTTTCTGGCGAATGGCGCGATTCAGGAATTCGGCAGCCAGCTTGGGGATGCGTCGATCATTGAGTTCATCGATGTGCGCTTTATCTTGCGCATGCAGCGCCGCGTCTCGCTGTTCTTCGTAGGCGGTGGCAATTGAGGAATCGAGTAATTCGGGCGGCGCAAGTGCCGGGGCGATGGAGAAACCCGTGGCAAACTGCATGTCTTTTTGCAGATCCAGATTAAAGGGATTGGCAAAGGCCATGAGCAGATTGCCGTTGTCGAGTTTCAAGGGAAGCACGCTGGAACGCGTGGCCTGGGCATAAGGCAGTTTGGCGATCAGGCCGGCATTGGGTCTGGCCAGCAGGTCGGGGTCGGCCAGAGGTACGCCCGAAGACTCAGACAATTGCGCCGCCAGCCGCTCGGCGCTGCACTTGAGATGCGAGCACAAAGCCAACCAGCAATCCTGAATATTGGCGTTCTCATCATCCAGCGTGAAGGTGTCCAGTTGGCCGGGGAAGGCATGTTGGACTTTTTCCAGAAACAGGCGCAGATGGAACGGAAAGGTTGAGCTGGGCATGCAGGGCACTCGATTTCAGCTAATCGCTTGATTGTAAGGGGTCAGTGACAGAATGCCAGTATTAAGACCTTGTGTTCCTGGCTGTTTTACTACACCGATTCAATCAGTTGCGACAGCCTGAGTGTGAGTAAGACATGAACTGCAGCAAACGCCAAGGCATAGAGTCTTAGCAGTTTCAGACGTCAATATCTTGTGGGAGTCAATGTGATGAACTCCTGACACGCAGGTCCGCTATCACCCCTGCCGGCATTGCGTTCACCTCGACAGCGCACCATCATCGTCGCGTAGTGCTGAACCTTGATCGCCTCAATCAGGCCTGCTGCAGTAGGTCGGGAGATGCCACAGTACACGGCGCAATATTCCTGTACGAAGCATTCATCACACATGCCTTCGAAATCGACAGCACAATTGCCCAGAAACATATCTGCGCCCAAAAATTTGGCTTGTACTGCATTCGGGCAGTTATCGGTCAGGCTGGCATTCGGACCGGGCACTCCGGCGATTGTGGTGCCATTGGCCATGGCTTGCGCCACTGCTGCTGCCAGCTCCGGATCTTGAGCCATTTGTGCGGTGATTGCTGCTGCTTCTTGTTGTTCGGTCACCGACAGAGACGCCATTGCCTGCTCCGATGCGGCTGTCGCTGCCTCGGGTGTGGCGGGCGGATTGGTCTGGTCAAAGACCACCGGCTCCGCCGCTGCAGTTTGCACTGGTGCTTGTGCCGCTGGCTGAGCCGTGGGTGGAGTGGATGCCAGAGAGGGCTGTGGTGGACTAGCACCACAGGTATTGCTCGTCGTCGTTACCGCAACAGTGCAAGCAGGCTGATTATCGAGCGTTAGTGGCAGAGCGAAACTGACAACGGCATCGGAAACTACGGCACCGGCTTCTACCCGATGCTGGTTGGATAACTCATCAAGCGCTGCATGCGCAACCCGCACTGCTGCAGCGCCCTGGGCATCATTGCGTGCACACACGGCAAGTACCGGACGATAACCGTTAGATCCTACGGCTTCAAACCCCAGTGACAGATCGGCGTAGTCCTGGCCCAGATTGCTGGCGTCGATGCTGTTTGCCAGATCATCGCAATTTTGCATACGGCCTGCACGCAAGGCGGTGGCGGTATTGGTGCGCATGGCGTCATAACGACCAATGAGCTCTGTCGAGCGTGCCCGATCCGAATAGTCCTGATACACCGGCATGGCGATAGTCACTATCAGTGCCATGATCGAAATCACCGCCAGTAATTCCAGCAAGGTGAATCCCGCCATCGTCGTTCTGTATTGAGCCATCGCTGTGTTCCTGCTAATCATTATCGTAGTAAACAGTTTGGCCGCCGTGGGAATTGACGACCACACGAATGCCATTGGCTTCGGCAATCAGTATATAGTCACCGTCCTGCACATGATAATCGACAATGCTTGCCAGAGCAGCATTGGGCAAAACGGGAGGCAGGGGTTCGCCGTTGGTAGTGGCATCACGCAGGGAATTTTCTGCGGAATGCAAAATGTTGATCAATTGCGTTTCCACAACGATATCCGATAGTCCGTCAGCTGCGAATTGATTAACAACGGCGTAAAGAGAGATAGGTACAAGCGCCATGACAATGATGCGGCCCAGCAGCGAAAATCCGCCGGAGCCACGGCGATGGTGGTCGGCATTGCTGCCCTTGTTACCAGACTCGCCAGCGCCGTCAATCAGATCAAAGATATCGTCGGAAGATGACATGACAACCATTCCATACTCGCTTGCGAGCCAATGTCCCGAATGTTACGTGAGCGCCAGAGTCCCTGCAAACATTGGGGTGACAATTGAAAGGGGACACTCACAACTTAACAACATAACGTAAGACGAGCGCTTACAGTTCTTCCATTCCAGAACTGCAGTCGCTATTTCTGATAGCGCTTGTTACTGGCCTGGGCATTAAGCCGGCGAAACTCGTCCATCTTCTCCTTGATGCGAATCTCCAGTCCCGCCTCACGTGGCGCGTACAAGCTCACCTCACTGATTTCTTCTGGCAGATAATTCTCACCTGCCGCAAAGGCGTTCTCCTCATCGTGGGCATAGCGATATTCGGCGCCGTGGCCCATCTCCTTGCTCAGTTTGGTCGGGGCATTGCGCAGGTGTACGGGAACTTCCAATGAGCCGGTGTCGGCAATAAGTTGTTGCGCCGAACCAAAGGCCTGATACACGGCATTGCTCTTCGGTGCACTGGCCATGTACACCGCCGCCTGCGCCAGTGCCAGATCACCTTCCGGACTGCCGAGTCGGGTGTAGGTATCCCAGCTGTCAAGACAGATTTGTTGCGCCCGCGGGTCGGCCAGACCGATGTCTTCGATGGCCATGCGGGTGAGACGACGCGCCAGATAGATAGGATCACAACCACCGTCCAGCATGCGCGTTAACCAGTACAGGGCGCCATCGGGTGACGAGCCGCGCACCGACTTGTGCAGTGCCGA
>CAZQFA010000049.1:4461-6158 GCA_964592245.1 uncultured Pseudohongiella sp.
TTGTTGAGTTCGAATGACGGGTTCTCGGTAGTGGCGCCGATGAACAGCACCGTGCCGTCTTCGATATGGGGCAGGAAGGCATCCTGTTGCGACTTGTTAAAGCGATGCACCTCGTCGACAAAGAGGATGGTTTTCTTGTGGCTGCGGGCCTGTTGGTATTTGGCGCGCTCGATGGTCTCGCGGATGTCCTTGACGCCGGAGAGCACTGCAGAGAGCGCCTCGAAATGGCAGTCGCAGGCGGCGGCGATTATGCGCGCCAACGTGGTCTTGCCGACACCGGGTGGGCCCCACAGGATCATCGAGTGCGGCTGCTGTTTGTCGATGGCCTCAAAGATGGACTTGCCCGGGCTCAGCAAATGCGACTGGCCGACAAACTCGGCCACCGTGCGCGGACGCAGCCGTGCTGCCAGTGGCTGGTAGGGGGCGCTGGACTCTTCATCGGCAAACAGGGAATCGGTACTGGCGTCAGGCATGGCTCACTCGCGGGACACTCACAATTTAACAAGATAACGCAATCGCCCGGAAAAGGGGACGCAGGGAGCGCTATTTTAACCGCTTGCACAATCTCACGAGCTGCAACTGCAATTGCCAGTTAATTGTTGCGGCCCATTGCGGCATAATCGTCGGCTCGCTTTAACATTGCCCAACGCGCCACACTGCCGTCTACCAGACGGGCAGGCAGTGAGGTCTGGAAAAGAATTTTATGTGGTTCAAGAACCTTCGCCTGTATCGCTTTACCCAACCCTTTAGTCCCACCGCAGAAGAACTGGAAGCCCGCCTCGGCGAGATTCCCTTTGTGCCTTGCAACAACTATGAGAAATCCAGCCTCGGCTGGACGGCGCCTATCCCGGCCAGTGATCGTACCCATGAGGTAATCAGCGAGGAGGAAGCGGAAGCCGGCAGTCTGGAGGACAGTGAACCACCGCTGATCCACACCATCGGCAAGTACACCATGATCTGCGCCCGTCGCCAGGAGCGCTTGCTGCCGGCGTCGGTCATTCGTGAAGCCACCAGCGAGAAAGTCGCCGAGCTGGAAGTCAGGCAGGCGCGCAAGATTTACCGCAAGGAACGCAAGCAGATTCAGGAAGACGTCACCGCCATTCTCTTGCCGCAGGCCTTTACCCGCACCCAGCGCACTTACGCCTATCTGTCGCTGGAGGACAATCTGTTGGTAGTGGATGCCGCCTCCGCACCCCGCGCCGAAGAACTGGTCACCCTGCTGCGCAATTCACTGGGTTCTCTGCCGGTGGCACTGCCGGAGACCAAGCGCAATCCGTCTGATGTCATGACCAGCTGGCTGCAAGCCAGCAAGGCCAGTGACAAGTTCGATCTGTTTGAGGATTGCGAGCTGTACAACCCGCAAGACGGCAGCAACATCGTGCGCTGCAAAGGCCAGGATCTGGAAGGCGACGAGATCGCCGCGCACCTGGAAGCCGGCAAGCGGGTGAAGTCACTGGGCGTCAGCTGGAACCATCTGCTCAGCTGCGTCATTGATGACGATCTCACCATCAAGCGCCTGCGCTTCGAGGAAATGAAAGAAGAGTCCGAGAGTTTCGGTGAAGAGACTCCGGCGCAAAAGTTCGATCAGGAATTTGCCCTGATGACGCTGGAGCTTTCCAATTTCTTTAAATCCCTGTTCAACGCCTTTGGTGGTCTGGAGGCACCCAAGACCAGCAAGGAAGCCTCCGCCGACTAAC
>CAZQFA010000049.1:6258-7835 GCA_964592245.1 uncultured Pseudohongiella sp.
GCCCTGCCGGGTCGCATCACCGATTTCACCGCCCTGCAATTGTCGACTGCCATTCGCGCCAGCGAAGTCAGTTGTGTCGAGGTCATGCAGGCCTACCTGGCGCATATCCATCGCATTAACCCCACTTACAATGCCATCGTCGGCATGGTGGCAGACGATGAATTAATAGCTCAGGCAAGGACAGCCGATCAACAATTGGCAGGTGGCAACTACGCCGGCTGGATGCACGGTATGCCGCACGCCGTGAAAGACCTTACTGCGGTAGAGGGCTTGCGCTACACCAGCGGTTCACCGCTGTTCGCTGATCGCGTTGCCGATCGTGATGCCAGCTGGGTTACCCGGGTCCGCGACAGTGGCGCCATCTTTATCGGCAAGACCAACTCACCGGAGTTTGGCCTGGGCTCACAAACCTACAACCCCGTCTTCGGACCCACCGCCAGTGCCTGTCGCCCAGACCTTACGGCAGGCGGCAGCAGCGGCGGCGCCGCCTCCGGGCTGGGCACCCACATGCTGCCGGTGGCCGATGGCAGTGACATGATGGGTTCGCTGCGTAATCCCGGTGCCTTCAATAATGTGATTGGCTTCCGCCCCAGCGCCGGCAGCATGAACGACACACCGCCAGCGTCACTGCCTCTTTCCACCAGTGGTCCTATGGGACGCAACACGGCAGACACGATCCAGTTGCTCAATACCATGCTGCCCACTCCCATTGCCGGCGAGTTCACCCCGTTGCCTTTGAGCGGGCTCAACATCGGCTGGCTCGGCAGTTGGGATGGCTATCTGGCCATGGAGACCGGCATTTTGCCAATGTGTGAATCGGCACTGGAATCGGTCGCCGATGCCGGCGCCAATGTCGAAGCCACGCTACCGCAATTCACGCCAGACGACCTCTGGCAGTGCTGGACGACGCTGCGTCATTCCGGCCGCCGCAATATGCTCGATTACTACAACAACCCGGCGACAAAAGCGCAGCTCAAACCGGAGCTGATCTGGGAAATCGAGCAGGGCATGACCATGACCGAGGCCGATGTTGAGCGCGCCAATGGCATTCGCAGCCGCTGGATCGCCGAGCTGGAGCGACTCTTTGGCGACTATGATTTTCTGGTCTTGCCGACGGCACAGGTATTCCCGTTCTCCAAAGACGTGCATTGGCCGAAGTACATTGGCATGCGTGAAATGGACACTTATCACCGCTGGATGGAAGCGGTCATTCTCGGCAGTCTTGGCGGCTTGCCGGTCATCAATGTGCCGGTGGGCTTCGATGCCGGTGGCCGCCCCATGGGCATGCAGGTGATGGGTAAATACGGCGATGACAAGCGCGTACTGGAGTTTGGTCTGGCCTACGAGCAGCTCACTAGCTGGCTGCAGCAAAGACCGCAACTTGGTTAAGGTAAGAGCGCGATGAGCGACGACTCCTTGCAGGCACTGGCAGAACAGGTGGTGGACTTGCTGGAGACGCCGCGCTCGTTCGCGCAAGCAAAGTTCAATGGCCAAATCGACCCGGTAAAAACGCAGGAGTTGCAGGCGAGAATGCGCGATCAACACATCGCTCGCTACTGCAAACATTTTTCGGCGGA
>CAZQFA010000049.1:7935-9056 GCA_964592245.1 uncultured Pseudohongiella sp.
GACACCACCCAAAAAAGAATCTTGCCCTATGTCTGCCTATCTACTTATCCGCGCTTTTCACATGCTTTGCGCCATTCTCAGTTTCAGCGGTTTCGCCCTGCGCGGCTACTGGATGCTGAAAGAGTCGCCGAAGCTGCAATCCAAGCCGGCGAAAGTACTGCCCCACATCGTTGATACGTTACTGCTGCTCAGCGCCATCGTGCTGGTGATCATGAGTGGTTTCTATCCCATCACCACCAGCTGGATTAACATCAAGATCGTCTTGTTGATTGCCTATATTGTTCTTGGCACCATCGCCCTGAAGCGCGGCAAGACCAAGCAGATACGAACGGTGACCTTTGTGCTCGCACTGATCAGCGTGCTGGCGATCTTCGCCGTGGCTTCGATCAAGCCCTGATCAGCTTGTCAGTTTTGTTGTTTGAGTTCCGGGGAGTCAGGTGAATTCTTCGGTTGATAATCGAGTAAAGAGTTCAGCAGGTAGTTTGGTAGGTAATTTGGTAGATAGTTTGGTAGATAGATTGGTAGGCAGTTTAGTAGACATTCCAGTAGAAATTTTCGCAGTGTTATTAGAAGAGTTATTAGAAGAGCCCCGTGAGTAACGCAGCCAAGATTACCGTTCCGTTATCCGTGTTAGACCTGGCGCCTGTTACCAGCGACGGCACAGTCGCGCAGGCCTTGCATAATGTGCTGGATCTGGCACGACATGCCGAGGAGTTTGGCTTCAACCGTTACTGGGTGGCCGAGCATCACAACATGGCCGGTATCGCCAGTTCTGCCACAGCCGTGCTCATCGGTCAGATCGCTGCTGCCACCAAAACCATTCGTGTCGGTTCCGGCGGCATCATGTTGCCCAACCACGCGCCACTGGTTATCGCCGAACAATTTGGTACCTTGGCGGAGTTCTTCCCCGGGCGTATTGAGCTGGGTCTGGGTCGCGCCCCGGGTACGGATCAACTGACCGCCCATGCACTGCGGCGCAATCTCACCGGAGACGTCGATGACTTCCCCAACGATGTGGTGGAGCTACAGCATTATCTGGCAGACCCGCGGGAAGGTCAGGCGGTGATTGCCAATCCGGGCGCGGGAACGAACGTGCCCATCTGGATTCTCGGCTCGAGTTT
>CAZQFA010000049.1:9156-18951 GCA_964592245.1 uncultured Pseudohongiella sp.
TACCGCCACCCATCGAAGGGTTTGAAGACAAGATCAGTGCCACCGACAAGGCCATGCTGGCCAACTGGACCGTCTGTTCCGGTGTTGGCTCGCCGGAAACCGTCAGAGCGAAAATGCAGACCTTCATCGAACAAACCGGTGCAGATGAACTGATGTGTGTTTCCGCCATCTACGACCACAGCAAGCGCATCGAGTCCTTCCGCCTCACCGCCGAGCTTGCAAAGGGGACACTCACAACTTAACAACTTAACAGTGCGCTCTTGCAGTCCGCTGGCGAAGTTAAGTTGTTAAGTTGTGAGTGTCCCCATAAAGAGTCCTTGCCAGCGTAATTCAGTTCACATTTCTGAAAATATTTCACGATTCGACCTGTCTGATAAATGTCAGAAGATTCTGCATGAGCAATCGCTTGGCAAGAATAGTGCTGCTGTAGAAATCCTACGTCCAATAGTCCGCGTATTTTCGTTGACAATCTTGCGGCGCCAGTAAAAGCCATTCTCTGATCTACCGATCACTACATCTCTAACTTCACTTCTGAAAGTGTGACTACGGAAGCATTCTCAATTCCTTGTAGGACATTCTGAATTCATGAAAGCCGCGCAGCCAATCTGGTAAGAATAATCGTTCTATAACGGAATTTTCTCTGTCTTGTTGCTGTTAAATTTGCGGCCTATAGTCAGTCGCCGGGTTACCAGGAAACACTGTAGATCGAAAGTAATGTTGGTTGCTGTGCTTGTAATCGGGCGCAGCACGCCTGGGGGCTTGCTTCTTTAAAATAACCGAGGAAAAACTCATGACAACAATCAAAAAAATGACCACCTGTTGCGGCGCCATACTGGCTGCTGTCTTTCTGTTGCAGAGCGCCGCGTTTGCTGACATGGACTCGCCGTGGACGGGCGGTGGCACGGGCACGACTTCTGTGGCGGCTGACGGTTCCGATGGCATGGCCGAGTTCAGTTACGAAGCATTAGGGCCATTCAATGGTAGCTGGGTATTTGGTGCGATCGCTGCAGACACTGGCACAAAGATACTGAACTACACGTACACCGGCTTCCATTCCTTCTTCAACGTCACAGCCTCACTCAGTGTGTTTCAGAACGCCGATACAGCAGTGCTGGTGAATGCCGGGCCGGAGAATTGCTGCACCTCGCCGTCTGCGGGTTTCACCTATTCCGGCACAGTGATGCTGGATCTGGTCGCAGGGGACTCGTACGGCTTTGGCATGACAGGCAGTCATTTCGACTCGGCGCCTGTGCTGCGCGGTATTCTCACCGTGACTGAACCCACTGCCGACGACTGCAAGAAAGGTGGCTGGTCTACTTATCTGGATGATGCCGGTGAGCCCTACTTCACCAATCAGGGTGATTGTGTCAGCTTCTTTGCCACTGGTGGCAAGAATGAGCCTGGCAAGAATGTTCCCAACAGCAAATAAAGCAGGTTTTTATTCGCGGTAAGAACATGAAAACGTCGCAATAAAAAAGGGCGGGGAGCTTATGCTCTCCGCCCTTTTATTAAGTTTGTTTTTCTCTTGTTTCCAGTCTGACTCTCTGTCGATGCTTGCGCTGCAACTGCAAGCAGCACAAGCATCTTGTGGCCCTAGAAGCGTACTGTGAAACCGCCATAGATATGACGCTCTGGCGCCGGCTCGTAAGCGCGGCCACCGAAGGCGTTGATACGGACGTTGGAGAAGTACTCTTCGTCAGTCAGGTTGTTGATACCCAGGAACGGTGCGAAGGTGCTGTTGCCCCATTCGTAAGATGAACCCAGTCGCAGATTGGACACCAGATAGGAGTCGGTGCTTACGGTGCCGGTGTTGTTGGCGGTGAACTCACCCACATTCAACGCGTCCAGCACGACATAGGCGCTGTCGGCAAAGCTGTAGGACAGCTCGGCATAGAACTGATGCTCCGGAATTCCCGGGATCGGTTTGCCCACCGCTGCCGGCGTACCTTCAAAGTATTCAAACTCGAAGTCGGAGTAAGTGTAGGCAAACACTGCTTCGAAGTTATCCGTGATCTGCGCCTGAATCTGGGTTTCCAGACCACGACGATCAGTGTCGGCATTTTCGAAGAAGGCGCGGTTGGCAATACTGGACACGTTAACAATCTCGTTCTCCACGTCCATGGTGAACAGCGCTACGTCGTAGTAGATCTGGCCTTCGGCGATTGTGCCCTTGGCGCCCACTTCAAAGCTGTCAGCCTTCTGTGCGTTAACATTGGAGAAACCACCAAGACTCACTGTGAAGTCCTGTGCCGGACCACCCAGTTCGGTGAAGGTCGGGGTTTCGAATGACGACGAGTAGTTGGCATACAGACTGGTCGCTTCGTCGGCGCGCAGTACGATACCAATAGACGGGCTGAACTCGGAGAAGTCGATAGAGGCACTCTGGTCAGCGTTGGCCAGGTACAAGTCATTGACGGACATGTCGACGTTGTCGTAACGACCACCCACGTTCACACTCAGTGAGTCGGTCAACGCAGTCTCGTTACGGAAGTAAATACCCAGTGCTTCGGCTTCTTCTTCCTGATTGAAGGTGATATCACCTTTGACGCCGGCGTTATTAAGGAAACGCTGACGGTCATCGCGCTGGAAGTCGGCATCGGCACCGATGGTCAGGCTGTTTTCCAGTCCACCCAGTGTGCCGCGCTTGGTATAGCTGAAACCGCCACCAAAGAAGTTGCGCTGATAGGCCACCACACCGTCGTCACCGACGAAGGGGATGTGGGTACCGATCGGCAGGAAGGCCGAGAAATCTTTCCAGGAAGAATAGGCGCGTACTTTCAGATCGGAGCTGGCATCCAGTGCGCGGGTGTAGACTGCCCCCAGACGTTGCGCATCGAATTCTTCACCGGCATTGGAGCTCAGGTTACGCGACTGTGCCGCCGTGCGATCAGCAGCGACGTCAGCCAGGGTCACACCACCAGCATCATAGGCGTGTGGCGAGTTCACCAGATTGGCAATCACTTGCAGGTCGGAGTCGGCGTCGATGTCATAGCGGAACTTGCTGTTCAGCAGGGTGTGCTGCACGCCGGAGAAGTCGCGGTAGCCATCCATCTCCAGATGGGAAACGTTGACCAGATAACCCAGACGACCATGCTGGCCGCCAGTCTTCACCTGTACTTTCTGATGACCGTATTCGCCCGCAGTGACCTTGGTTTCCACGAAGGGTTCTTCAGTTGGCTCTTCGGTAGTGACGGCAATAACACCACCAGCGGCGGTGCCATAGAGAGCCGCTGAGGGGCCGCGAATCACTTCTACAGACTGGGCAGAACCGATATCCAGATCGTCGGTGCCGCTCTGGCCATCAGGCAGAGTCACCGGGATGCCATCGGAGTAAACCTTGATGCCGCGCATACCGAAGCTGGCGCGGGCGCCAAAACCGCGGATGGACACACTCAGGTCCTGAGAGAAATTGTAGCGGTTCTGCATGAACAGACCGGGTATACGGGCGAGCGATTCATCGAGGCCCAGTTCCTGGCGGCCAAGTTGAATATCGTCCAGATTCACAACGGAGATTGCCGCCGGGATACTGCCGAGCTGAGTTTCGGTACGGGTACCGACAACGACGAGCTCTTCGAGGCGATTGGCGGAATCGTCCTGAGCGATCGCGGGGGCGGCCATGCCTGCCACAATAAGGGCAATACTGGCGGCCAAACATTTCCTGTGGGTCATACAACTCTCCCTAATTTTCTTTATATAGAGTAATCAATGCGGATCAGGCGTCTGCTGACGCCGGATTCTTGGTACCTGTGTTATCGGAAAATGCCGCACATTCCATAGCAGATGGCGGAATTTATTGGTTTTTTGGCACATTTCCCGTTAACAGGCAGGGGCGCCGTCATCAGCGCAAGCGCAGGTTTTACCCTGCTCGTTCCGGATTGACCTGCCTAGGATAAAACAGGTGAAAATCCAGTGCGAAGGGTGGGGGTTCCAGCCTTAACGTAACCTGAACAGCACCCCTGAAGGCCGCATAAATACTGGAGCAAGCGCTCGCTAAATGACATCGGCCGCTGACCGGAATTACGCCCCCTCTGAGCCCGTGACCGGCGCCATACGGCGCTTGTAAACGGCCATTTCAGCACCATCTAAGCAATAATTAAGCAACAATGCTGCAGCGCCTGTCAGTACCGACCAGTACCGGCGGTCATGCAGCCAGCAAAGTTAGCCACTTCACCCACAAGAGAGCCGGCCATGACCACTACCAGCCTGAGTTGCCCCCACTGCCTGAAGACCAACAAGGTCCCCAGCGACCGCCTTGGCGACGGCCCGAAATGTGGTAGTTGCAAGAAACCGCTGTTCAGCGGCAAGCCAATGACACTGACGGCTGCCAATGCCGCATCGTTATTGAATCACACCGAGATCCCGGTGCTGGTGGATTGCTGGGCCGCCTGGTGTGGCCCCTGTCGCAGCTTTGCGCCGACCTTCGAAAAGGCAGCGAAAGACATGGAACCCGCCTTGCGCTTTGCCAAGCTGGATACCGAAGCTAACCAGCAGCTGGCGGCACGCTGGAACATCCGCTCTATCCCCACCCTGATTCTGTTTAAACAGGGTAAGGAAGCTGCCCGTGTTTCCGGCGCGCTGCCCGGACCACAGCTCAAGCAGTGGCTGGCGCAGCAGGGAATAGGCTAACACTTGATTGTGGGTCAACTAGCGCTGTGTCACTTCCTTTTCGCAATACGTGCTCGTATGATTACCATTCCATTCATTACAAGGCAGGAACAGAACATGATTGTCAGCAAATCCTGCCGGGTAAGCGTCTGGGCCAAGTGAGACAGTTTTTGGGTTAGTGCCCGAACTGCAACTTGCGCCTCCTCTTCCCGGTGTCTAACCGGGGCTTTGGCCCCCGATTTCAGTTAATGACTGCAGTGGCTGACATGCCTGATTGCGGTCGCTGGGCGCGTCGGCGCCAGGGGCAAATCATGACAAATTCACAATCCTATTCCCTTTCCTCTCCCCTTTCCTGTCCCCTGACTCTTGGTCAACTGGGCTGGGTTCCCTTTTTTCAACAACAACTCACTCTGGAAGAGCTGGAACAATTCACACCGGCACGGGTGATGGAGCAGCACCGTTCCCATCTGGATTGCCTGAGTGAGCAGGGCAGTATCACAGTATCCATCATCGCTTCGACACCGAAGCTCACCGTCGGTGATTGGGTACTGTTGGATGGCGAGCAGCGCGTGCATCGCCGCCTCGACAGAAAATCGGCGTTTCGCCGTCGCGCCGCTGGTATCGAAGTCAGCGATCAGGCCATGGCGGCGAACGTGGATACTGCGTTCATTTTGTCGTCGCTGAATGCGGACTTTAATCTCAACCGGCTCGAGCGCTATCTCGCGCTGGTGCATGAGGCCGGTGCCGAGCCGGTGATCGTACTCAGCAAGGCAGACTTGTGCGCAGAGGCCGAGTCGTTCCAGCAACAGGCACAGGCACTGGATTCCACTTTATGTGTGATGACGGTGAACACGCTCGATGCCGACAGTGTTAAGCAATTACTGCCATGGTGTCGCGCCGGCCAGACCATCGTCTTGCTGGGCTCGTCAGGTGTCGGTAAATCCACCCTGGCCAATACGCTTTTAGGTGAAGAGGTTCAGAGCACAGGTGCTATCCGTGAAGACGACAGCAAAGGGCGACACACCACCACACGCCGCTCCATGTTGTTGTTGCCGTCGGGTGCGTTGTTACTGGACACGCCGGGGATTCGCGAACTGCGCATTGCCGATTTCGAGGACGGCATCGCAGCGACTTTTGCTGATATCGAGCAACTGGCTGAGCAATGCCGCTTCTCGGATTGTCAGCACGTCGCTGAGCCCGGCTGTGCCGTGCAGCAAGCTATCACTGCTGAACAGCTGGATGAGCGCCGCTTGCTCAATTACCACAAGCTAAAGCGCGAGCAGCAAAACTATGAGGCATCGGTGGCGGAGCGTCGCGCCGCCAACAAAGCGCTGGGTAAGTTCTATAAGCGCACCATGAAGGAGTCTAAAAAGCTGAAAGGGGGTAAGTAGAGGATACTTGTAATCATGGAATTACCCTCTGCTTCAATTGTTGTTCAATGAAGGTTTTTGAGCTGTACGTATTTGGAGATATGGAATGCCGCCATACTGACCTGATCTGATTCTAGTTGAACTTCGCGTCTTTCTATAAATGCTCGCAGTGCTTTTGGATTAAGCACCCAAACATCTGATTTCAGCGCTTGCGCAGAGCTTTCTATATCCCAGCCAGGGAAAAGCAACACCGGCTTCACAGGTAACGTAAGACTGGTGCTTTCTTTCAGAATCTCCTGTAGCCATTTGGCGCCTGCTCGCACTTGTATCAGGGCAGAATTATTATCAAATTTACCGGGTATCTTCAGAGACTCGCCGTCATAATGAATTTTCGGATTTCCCTGGCCGGGTTTGCTGAAAGTCTTGGTTTCAATAACATAAATTCCTGATTTATGAATAACGACATGATCGAGATTGAACCCTTCACCTTGAATGTCATGAAAAACCTGCGCGCCAATTCCGCGCAGAGAATTCAGCAATTGCCCAACAGCTTTCTCGCCTTGCACGCCCAGCTTCAGAGGTAGCCCTATTTTCAACATGCGTCTGTGGCGATAAACAGAATGTGCAATCGCCAATAGCGCAACAATCGAGTAAAAAAGAGGATTCGGTGTAGTATTGGAATACCAGCGTTGCCACTCTAAAAACGCTAGTATTACGAAAATAATTGGGAATATTACAATAATAAGTGCCTCTCTCGATTTAAATTCTTCGAGGAATTTCTCTGAGGATTCGGCAGGATTATTGAGAGGGGATGATTTCAGTGGCGATTTCATTGTCTACCAGCTTCGAGTGATTCCATAGAGTTAAGAGCCACCGACCGAACAAGCAGTGACTCGCAATTTCATAACCCTAGGGTTATACCACTATGATGCTAAGCTATCGACTTTATCGGTGTGCGAAACTTCTGACTCAAACCACATCAAAACAAGGAACGTGGAGAACGCCAGCACCAGTGAATACAGGTAGGCGTAATCACTGACGACGATGTAAGCCAGCACACCGTAACTGATCATGCCAACGAGCATACTGGCGATGGCGGTATAGCGACCGCCGCGCGCTTGCAACAGTCCCAGTACACAACAGGAAAAGATGCCGGCCGAGCCAAACGCGGAGGCTTCTTCCACCAGCCCCAATACACTGTCCGCCTCCAGCGCGAGGAAATAGGCGATCAGACCGAACACACAGACTGTGCCACGAGAGATGAACATCTTGAAACGTTCATTGGGTGGCACGCGACCGGTGCGCTTGAAATAGGGCAGCACCAGATTGTGTGACACCAGCGCCCCTGCCGCCAGCAGAGCACTGTCGACAGTAGAGAGGATCGCTGACATCAGGGCGCCGGCGAAAACGATGTACAACGCTGTCGGTAAATAGGTCTGCGCCAGAGTGGGCAAGATCTGTTCGCCGTCAGTCAGTCCCGGGATGAGCGAGGGGCCAATCATGCCCAGGAATACCGGCACCAGACCGATCAACAGGTAGGCACTGCCACCGATCATGGCTCCGCGCTGCGCCACTTCGGCCGAGCGGGTGGCGATCACCCGGGTCACCAGTTCCGCGGCAAACAAAGAACCGATGATAGGAATCGACCAGGCATTGATCACTGCAAACCAATCTTCATCGTCGCGGCGAAACTGCAGACGTTCGCTGCTGAAACTTTGCGCCAGAATGTCTTGCTCTGGCAGGTTGAGCAGTACCACTATCAACAACACCAGCAGGCCAATCACCAGCACGCCGCCCTGAATAAAGTCCGACACCACGTCAGCCAGCAAGCCACCGAGCATGGTGTAGCTGATAACCATCAGTGCCGCGAAGGCGATGGACAATTCCACGGCCAGTGTCGAGGACGCCGACAGCACATGACCAAAGGCGAGAATTTGTGCCGCCGCCCAGATCACCGAGGCGGGCACCAGTAACACCACCGCCAGTTTTTCCACGCCGACGCCAAAACGCTGGCGAAAAAAGTCGCCCAGCGTGGTGAGTTTCAATTTCCACAGACGGCGGGCAAAGAACAAACCCATAAAGAAGATGCACAGGGAATAACCAAAAGGGTCGGTGCGGGCCCCGGACAGGCCGTTTTCATAGATCGCCCCGGCAGCGCCAATACAAGTCTCGGCGCCGAACCAGGTCGCCAGTATGGTCATGGCCGAAAGTGGTAAGCCCAGGTTGCGTCCGGCCAGAAGATAATCGGTTTCGCTTTTCAGTCGTCGCATGACGACGAACGCAATAGTCAGTTGCGCCAATACGTAGGCGAGAATACAGGTGAGAACCCAGTTGATGGCAAAGCCCTCTGCAAAAAAACTTGCGTTACCTGCTCATCATTCAGGATGAACGCAGGCTGACACGCCGGTGACCAATGTGATTGGCCAGACGGGAAACAATTGCCTGAGTCAGGCGGAAGTGACTTTTTAGCAGAGCGCTGCAGTTTCAGCAATCACCGAAATGCAGCGGCTCGTCAGGATTGTTATTCGAAGATGTTGATCAGCGCGTAAGTGATCGAGGTGCCCGGTTCGGTTACCAGCTGATGCCAGACCCGCGCCGGTACATGCAGGATGTCACCCTTGGTGACCTGGAATTCCTGATAGCCCGACAGTTCCGGGCGCTGTTGTTCTTGTGGCAAGCCGTCGACCCAGCCAATGCGTTCGCCACCCATGCGCGCCGTGCCCGAGCCATCGAGGATCACATACATATCCCACTTGGTCTCGTGAATCTCCGGTTGCGTGTAGCCGGAGCGATGCACGATGGACATATTGTGGGGGCGATAATCCGCAGCCTGCAGCACACGGTTATAGATGAACCCGGTGCCCCAGATGCCTTCGCCGTCTTCCAATCCTTGCGCCAGTTCGGCCTTGATGCCGGCAACTGTCTCCGCATCCCACAGCAGATACTCCGATGGCCGCGGTTCATTAGTGACATTGCCAAACGGATCCTGGGCATGGGTGACAGCGGGAAAGAGAAAACAGGCAAGCAGTAGTGTTGTTATTGTTTTTTGCATGGTGTCCTCACAGTGTGTTGATTAACAAAACGATGCGCGGGTTCATCATGGTTTCTACAGGCTCGCATCAGCGGCCCGAGACAAGACGCTAACGCTACTGTAACCAGTCGTCAGGAGTTTAACCAGTGTGCCGCGCTCTGGCGTCAGATGCGGGTGTCCGGGTGAGGGTTTGCTTGCCGGGTACTTGCGTTACTTGTCCGCGCCGGTGCACATGGCATAGCACATCATATTAATGGCTTCGTTCACCATTGCTTCGCTATCCGGCACGTCGTCAGGATGTTTGGGTTGGCGGGTAAACATGATCACGCCGTGCAGGGAGCCACGCAGGATGCGGGCGGTCATGTCCGGGTCGGTCACGTGTTCAGGGTCGATGCTGCCGTCTTTGATTCCGGTGCGCAGGGCATCGACCATCAATTCATGTACGCCGGTACGGCATTCGTCCATCTCGCCCATCACGGCGTCCGGCTCGTCCGGCATGGGGAAGGTGTTCATGTTGGTCATGACATCGAAATAGTCGGTCTCCTGCACCGAGTAGGTGTAGTAGGCATGACCGATATTGCGAATCTGCTCGGCGCCGGTATTTGCTGCAGCCGCCGCCTCCTCAAAACGCACCTGCATCAGTTGCGCCGCTTTCAGCATGACCGCGCGCATGATGGCGGCCTTGTCCTTGAAGTACACATAGAGCAATGCCCGGCTGAGCTGGGCCTCGCGGGCGATCTCGTCCATCGAGCACTCGGTGTAGCCCTTGCTGAAGAAAATAGTCTCGGC
>CAZQFA010000050.1:0-18818 GCA_964592245.1 uncultured Pseudohongiella sp.
GCCGAAGACGGTCGTATTTCCGGCGTCTTCCACAATCAGTCGGAAGAGAATGTGCGGCTGGTCATGCAGCAGCCGTGGGTAGCCATCGCCAGTGATGGCGGCGCGATTGATCTGGACGCGCCTGGCGTACCACATCCGCGCAGTTATGGCACGAACGCGCGCGTGCTGGGCTACTACGTGCGCGAAGAAGGTGTACTGACACTGGAAGACGCTATCCGCAAGATGACTTCCTTGCCGGCCCAGACTCTGGGTCTGAAAGATCGCGGCCTGCTGGCGGCAGGATACATGGCTGACGTGGTTGTGTTCGATCCCAATACCGTAAGCGACACGAACAGTTTTGAGTATCCCAAATCCTACGCCGACGGCGTGCCCTACGTGATTGTTAACGGTGAAGTCGTGATCGATCAGGGCGTGCATACCGGAGCGCGGCCCGGCAAGGTGTTACGCGGTCCTGCCTACACCGGAGAATAAGCAGAGTCCAACACCACTGTCTTGTTTCTCTCATGCCGTCCGCGATGAGTTCGCGGGCGGCACTTTTATTCTGCATTCCTGCCAACATTAAGTAATCACTACCAGTAGTCTCAACATTTCTACAATCGATGCGTTCTTTCGCGCATTGTCCGTATTTTTCCAAATACAGGGTGGAGTGTCGGTGCCACTGGAATTCGCTTGTGCGCCGGTGTTTTAATGGCGCCAGTAAAGTCCAATTCAAATCTCTGGTCAGCAACTAGCAGGAGATCGGCAATGTCAGCACTCTGTACCTTAAGGTCAGTCCTCAGGCACACCGCCTGGCCAGTAAAACTGCTGTGCAGTTTGTTGCTGGGCATTGGCACAAGCTGTCTGGTTGCCGCCGAACAGGATTACCAGAATGATGTCAGCTCCATCGATAGCCTGATACTGGCGGTTTATGATGTGATCTCTGGTGATGCCGGGCAGGCTAGGGACTGGCAGCGCTGGCACTATCTCTTTGCCCCGGGTGCCACGCTCAGTGCGGTAGTCAGCAATGACGACGGTGGTTTTAACCGCCTGCAAATGACGCCGGCAAGCTATGCTGCCGACAGCGGTCCCGTACTTGAACGCAACGGCTTTTATGAGACTGAAATTTACCGTGTTACCGAGCAGTTCGGCGAAATCGCCCATGCCTTCAGCACCTATGAATCCAGACGGCAGGCCGACGACAGCGAACCCTTTGCGCGGGGTATCAATTCCTTTCAGCTGCAATATGACGGTGAACGCTGGTGGGTGGTGTCTATTTATTGGCAAGCTGAATCGGCACAAAATCCGATTCCCGCGCGCTACTTACCGTGAGGGACGTTGTGAGAAAGTCTCGCCGAGTTCGAAATTTGCTGATCGCGGTGCTGCATATTGGAATGGTTGCCTGCACTACGCCTGCACCAGAACTACCCGTGCAGCAGGCACAGCGAGTGCTGCAACAAGCTGGCATTGCCTATAATCAGCAAGATTTCACTGAGTACACGCGCTTGATGGAAACGGCTTTTGAGCTCAATCCAGCCAGCCTCTACACTCAGTACAATCTGGCCTGTGCCTATGCCTTGACCGGTCGTCTTGACGAGTCTTTGTTATTGTTGCGGAATCTCACCGCTGCGCGTGTTGACTTCGGTATGGCTAATGACCCGGATCTGGCAGCCTTGCACGAAACAGCTGAATTCCGGCAACTGCTGGCAGAACTGGAAGTTGCTCTGCAGCCGGTTAACCGGGCGACGCCTTATCACCGCATTCCGCAACTGGGCATCGCTCCGGAAGGCATTGCCTATGATGCTGGCGGCAAGCGCTTTTTCTTCGGCAGCATGCGCGACGGTACTGTTTACAGCCTCGAAGAATCGGGTGCCTGGTCACAGTTTGCCTCTCTGGCACGCTATGGCACCTATGCTGCGCTGGGTATGGCAGTCGATGAGCCGCGGCAATTGTTATGGGTAGTTGGTACTGCTTTCGAATTGGTGGCTGGTTACGACGCCGAGACAGCGCCTGCGCCAGCTTTGTTTGCGTTTGCTCTCGACAGCGGTGAGCTGCAGCAGCAATTTGTGGCCGGGGCTGGCATTGAAGGTTTCAACGATGTGCTGGTGATGGCAGACGGCACAGTGTTTGTCAGTGGCAGCGATCTGCACTGGCTTCCGTCCGGTGCCAGCGAGCTAGAAGTTTTTACTACGACGCCGCCGCTGAGTAGCGCCAATGGCATTACCGCAGATAGCGCTGGTGAGCGGCTTTATGTCGCAACCTATCCTCTGGGCCTCGGTGTCATCGAGCTGGAATCTCGGCAATTACACTATATTGAGCGCGAGGCGGGGCAGACTCTGTATGGCATCGATGGACTTTACTACGATCGCGGCGAATTGCTCGCCGTGCAGAACGGCGTTCAGCCCTGGCGGGTGCTGCGATTATCTCTGGATGCAGACCGTCGCCGTCTTCGCGAGTTGACTCTGCTTGAATTCAATAATGGCTTGATGACGCCAACGACGGCCGCACCGGTAGGCGATCAATTGTTTGTGATTGGGGTCGCTCCTGATCCGGCGCTATCTCCTGCACACCTGCCTGCCGCCATGCGTGGTAACAGAGGTGAGACTGTCATACTCAAGCTGGATATTACCCGGGGAAGTAATCAGTAAGAATTGGAAGTATTAGATCAATCAGGAAGACTTGATTCACTGGGCTACAGCCAGCCTGTTGTGCTGTTTTTCCAAAGGTTTGATAACAAAAATGCTGTGTACGTTATTCTTCTGTGTCACTGAGCGCATGCGTACTTCCACTTCAATAACCGTTCCCTCGACGTGTTCAATGCGACTGTAAAACTCTTTCTCTTCGGAGGCATTCTTGTGCCAATGATTGTCGGCAAAAAGTTCATCCATATGCATTTTGTCGATTACTTGCTCATTGCTGTAGCCAAACAGGTCTGTGCCGCGCTGATTCCATGATTTGATCAGGCCGATATGATCCGCTATGAGAATAACATCCAAAGAATTATCGATGATGAATTTCAGGTCTTGCTCGGATTGTTCACGTGTCTCCAGTAATTGCCTGATCTGTTGATTGGCCATTTCCACCTGGAAGATATTCAGTGCTGAAAGCAGTACCGGGAAGGTCAGTGTTTCGATGTAGTAAAGCAGATAGAACAAGTTCGCATCCTGCACCATTGGCACAATGATACGCAGGAGCAGCAGAAACGCGGCCACAGACACCAAAAACAATTTGCTCAATGTCAGATTGCCGGTGATGCGCCAGGCATTCCAGAGCATGAGCGCACTGAGCAGTAGCAGGGGAGTATTGTGCAGCATCCAGACAGGGCTGGTGTCCGGTAATCCATTAAAACTGAGTATCCCGAGGTTGACACAACCGAGGACGAATAGCGCGCCAACCCATACTTTGTAGTTGCGGCCGGATTCTGACCGGAAGTGCAGCAGAGCGGCAAGGAAGACCAGTGTCGCAGCGAACTGCAGGCCCAGAGAAAAGAGTATCAGTGTGACAGAGTCGGGCGCATTGCCGAGCATAAGGTTGGGAATGACACGGCCCGCTTCAAGAACGCCGGCTACACAGGCGAGCTTGAGGTAATTCTTGCGGGAACTGAGATAGTTCAGTCCCAACGTGAGCACCATGATCAGATTCAGCAGGGCGACAAAGCCCTGGGCTATGAGTTGATAACTGATCGAGGTGGCTTCCATGGTGTGTCAGTCTGCTGCCGGACGGGCGTGACCGCGCGCCGCGGTGTGAAGGGCAATCAGATGCCCCGCCGGGGGTGTGTTGATGTTGTTTTTATCCGTCATGCACGAGCTGCTCTAAGTGGTGATTTACCAGTGTTTTCGGTGCACGCGACCGAATGAGGTGTATTGTAGGAAAAATCCTACCCAAGTAGAAGGGCGCCCGGCGCAGGCTTCTGCACATTAGTCCTTAGGCGCCCATTCTACGGGGTTTAGAAGGGTATTCGCTGGAAATCGCTATCAGGACTGTATAGCGACAATATGTAACTCGACACGGCGATTCAGAGCCCGGCCTTCGGGACTGTCGTTGCTGGCGATTGGCTGATCGGGGCCTACACCCTGGGTGATCAGGCGACTCTGGTCAATGCCTTGCGAGGCCAGATAGTTAGAAACACTGGTGGCGCGGCGATTAGACAGGTTGTAGTTGTAGTCCGCACTGCCGGTGGAGTCAGTGTGACCAATGACCTGAAGTCGGGTGTCGGTAAATTTATATAGCACCTTGGCCACTGAATCCAGTACCGGGGTGAACTCGGGACGCACTGTGTATTGATTGGTCGGGAAAGTGACATTGCCCGGCATGATCAGCTCCAGCTGGTCGCCATTGCGACGCACACTGACGCCGGTCCCGGCGAGTTCTTCCCGTAGTTCGGCTTCCTGGGCATCCATATAGGCGCCGACACCGGCACCGATGGCGCCACAACCAGCCGCCGCATTACGCGCACGCTGGCTACTTTCTCCGGCACCGATGAGGCCGCATACCACGGCGCCGATGGCGCCATATTGCACGGCGCGGCTTGTCCGTTGTTCGCCGGTGTAGGGGTCAATGGTCGTACAACCGACAATCACCAGGGCAAGAAGGGCCGCCAGCGAATTCCGATAGAAAGTCTGTAAAGCATTCATGTCATTAATCTCCATTGCTGTTTGCATGACTTGGCTGTTTCATAACTTGCTTGAAAGGGGCTTCCAGTTGCCCCGACTGTTAGAAAATTATCCCGCGCTGACCGTTGTAAATCCACCGTCATTAACGCTGCCTGAAGCAGAATGTGATCTGTTTCAGATCATGGCATGAGGATTTTGCCGTGGTCCGATATTTCCCGGGGCTTTCACAGGGACCCGATGACAGATCGTCACCCTCGCCCTCGGGGTCTATTGTAAAATTTTCACAATTCTTGCAGCCCCGGCGACTTCTGTCACGGTTCAAAGCGCTGATTGCACGCTTGCACAAGATGTCACGCAAGGCGGGGCAACAGATTTTGAAATAACCCCATTAAATACAGGCTTTTTTGTAAGGTGCAGCTGCAAACGCGCGGTTCTGGCATTTTACGTTGTCAGCCCTGTTGCAGTTCAAAAATGGCAGAACGTTCGATCAATTATTGGAGTGCTGTGAGAGTGCTGAGAGTGCTGACTGGTTCACAGTTTTGCGCTTGTAGGAAATTTCTCGGCCGCGTTATCCTGATGCAATCGTGATCAGTGTCGTTTGACACGCCACACACTCAATGAATGAGGTGATTTTTGAACACGATCGCCAGATTGTTTACAGGACGTAGCCGATCTCAGGATAAGTACATATCGCTACTGCGTCCCCATGTTGACACAATGTATCGGATGGCTTTTCGCTGGAGTGGTAGTCAGCAAGATGCTGAGGATCTGGTGCAGGAAGTCTTGATTACGCTTGTGGACCGTATCGACGAGATGCGTTCTGTCGAGCAGTTGCGGCCGTGGCTGATCAAGATCGTCTATCGCCGGTTTATCGACCTGCAGCGCAAACAAACCCGTCGTCCCGAATTTACCGAATCGTCTTTGTCTGAAGCTGACGCTGTCAGTTTCTCTGCGGGCGATAACCCGTCCGTGCCCGCCATACAGGGTGCTCCCTCGCAAACGCGAGATCCGGCGCAGTCACTTTCGCAGCAAGAAGTACTTGAGTGGGCTCTGAGTAATCTCGAGCCGGCGCATAAAGACGTCATCCTGCTACATGATGCCGAAGGCTATACGGCGACAGAAGTCGCGGAAATTCTCGAAATTAGCATTGGTACAGTAAAAAGCCGCCTGCACCGCGCCAGAGAAAAAATAAAAAAAATTCTGCCCGATGGAACCTTTTCATGATGTGAGACGTGTTAGTCAGTGAAGGAGCAAAAAATCATGCAATGCAAAGACACACAACAACTACTCGAACAGCATAACGGCCAGGTAAAGGAATTACCGTTTACGGCCCGCGCTCACCTGAAGGATTGTGAGACATGTGCTGACTTCGCGCAGGAGTTGCAGTTCGCGCAAGTGTTGCAAGGCTTGCCAGTACAGCCCGCTTCGGCTGGTTTTGCTGACCGCGCTTTGCAACAGGCATGGTTGCAAGGGCAAAGTAGTGAATCCAGGGATGGATCTGGAGTCTGGCGCAAGGTAGCAGTTGCTGCCTGCCTGGTTCTGGCAACGAGTGTTGCGCTGCAAACCCAATTGCCGGTAAGGGATTCAGGGAGTAACGGCTCGCCAGCGCAGGTAGTGCAATTGGCACCGCGTGCAGTCAGTGAGGTCAATCTGTTGATGGTGAGTGCTGTTCACTATCCTGAAACCACAATCACGTTGCGCATGGATGCCAACGTGCGGCTGGCAGGTTATGAGGCACGCGATGAACTTCGCTGGCCCGTGAGCCTGGCTGCAGGTAATAACCAGCTTACCCTGCCGGTACAGCTCCAGGGAAATAACAGCGGCAGTATTTCTGTGCACGTCGAATCCGATGGTGCGAGCAAGGAAATGCAGTTGACTGTTGATGCGCTAGAACCACAGCGTGCGGCGCTGTTGGTTATATAAGGAAATGGGATTGTCCCAATTTAATGGAGGAAACCAGCATGAAAACTTGGACTAACACACAGAAAATTCCCTTTGGCAAAAAACAGCTTGGCTGCCTGATTGTTGCTGTCATGGCAATGCAGGGTGCCGGTGCGCAAACACAATCGGACTTTGGCAGTACAACATCTGCCCAGGCCAGTGCTACAGCTGACGCCAGCGTGCAGGGCAGTGCCAATGCCAATATCGACACCGATGCCATAGTCGACTCACTGCAGAGCAATAGCGATGCAATGGTTGATGCCAGCACCGAAGTTGCAGCTAATGTGCAAAGCAACACTGAAGCGACGCTAGAGTCCGCCAGCGACTCCGCCACAGAGACCAGTAATGAGCTGGATATCACGGCTCTGCTTTCCGGTGATTCCGAAAGTGAGGCCATCGTGCAAACCGATGACGGTGTTGGTGTGAATCTGGATGCAGCAACAGGTCTTGCCGGTTCGGTTGGACTGGATCTGGGAAGCGAAGTGATGCAGGACAGCCAGGCTGATATTACTGAGGTCAGCCAGAACACGGCGGCGACAGTGGAAGCCAGTGTCGACACTGCGGTGTCAGCAACTTCGGATGCGATTGTTGATATTACCGAGTCGACTGCTAACTCTGTTGAACTGGAGTCAGACCTGACTGCGGCAACTGAACTGGGTGTCGAGCTGTCTGGCGAATCCATGGTGGAGGAACAGATGGAATCTGAAGAAATGCTGGATTCCGTTGCTGAAGCCGGCGCAGAAACAGAAGCAGTGATTGAGTCTTCCGTGACTGCGGGTGCCGAATTGAGCACAGAACTGGTCGGTGAAACCGAGTCGATGACGGACGAGGCAAGCAGTGACCTGGAAGCTGGTATTGCCAGCAGCGTTGAAAGCGCTACTTCTGTCACAGGCACTCTCGGCTTGTAAGTTAACAATGTAACGATTCAATGACTGAATCAACTCCCCAACGCGGCCCGCAAGGGCCGCGACTTTTTACCGGAGGGACCCATGAAGTTCAAACAACTGATCCTTTTGCCAATGGCCATGGCATCGCACACTGCACTCGCACAGCCCGCTCCTGAGCTGGATATTACGATGCAGGTGTTAGGCGATGGGCAAACACCGGCCGGGTTGATCAATCGACTTGAGCTTCCCCCTCCGGAGTTTTTTAACCCCACCGAAGTGATTTCTGAATTACCGGAAAGTGAGCCGGACGATGCCATTGTCGAGCAAGCGACAACGGCCAGTGGAGATGTCGAACAAACGGTTACAGACAGTGTCCGTGAGAGTCTCAGTATCGATGGCGTTAACAATGATGAAGCAACTACGGATGGCTCGATCAATGTCAATATTCCGGCTACGGTGAACAATCTGATCGACGATACCTTGCCGCTGCAGGAGTCCTTGCAGGATAGCCTGGACAATACATTGAACAATCCGCTAGACGGCACCGTCGGTGATGCCCTGGACGACACGCTTGATTCTGATGTCATCAATGACACGGTGGAGGAGACGACGGAGACCGTTGACGACATCGTCGACAATCTGGGAGACACCACAGCCGACACCGTAGACAGTGTCACTGACAGTGTTGATGATGTGCTGGACGCCACGACAGATACAGTGGCTGATAGCAGTAATGATCTGCTTGACGGGACCACGAGTACGGTTTCGGATACGGTTGAACTGAATGATCTGAGCGAAGAGTTGCCGGAGCAATTACAGCAACCGGAGTCGGTGCTGGAGGATTCGCTGGACAGCGATTTACTCGAAGATCCGGTAGAAAGTCCTGTTCAGGACATTGAAGCCGAAGCGCTGTCACCAGATGGAGCGCTGGATGACACGCTTAACGATTTGAATGACTCATTACCAGGGATATAGGAATTCGCATTCAGGAGAAAGCGATGAAGTTATGGAAGCGACATGCCTTGTGTGTGGCTGTCACCGCACTCAGCCTGACCGCCAGTGCACAGAATGATTCAGCCAATCAACAAGGTATAGCAGCCTTTGAACAAGGAGACTATGAGCAGGCTTTACGTTATTTCCGTGAAGCCGAAGCCCAAGGCAATACTTCCCAGTCCACTGACTACAATATTGCCGTCAGTCTGTATCGACTGGGCCAATTTGAGCAGGCGCGAGCGCGCTTCCTCGAATTGGTCGAGATCCCGCGCTGGCGTGTTCTGGTCACTTACAATCTCGGTCTGGTTGCCGAAGCGCAGGGCAATATAACCGTGGCGCGGAATTACTACGAGCAATCCGCGCAGCAGCAAGAACATGAACGGGTACGGCAATTGGCGAACAATAAGCTCAGTAGCCTGAATAACCAGTCGCCGGCTAATAATGTGAATAGTGAAGTCGAACTGGATACAGCCGGCCCCAAACGCTTTGCGGCATTAGTGGACATGACTGCCGGTGCCGACTCCAATGCCTCGACTCTGGCGGATGATCTGCTGGAAAAATCTGATCGCGGTGAAGACAGTTTTGTGCAGGGTCTGGCGTACGCACATTATTATCTTGCAGGTCAGCGCGGCGATGGCTGGCGCTTGCACGGTCTGGCTTTTGGCAAGCAGTTTGCCGAACTGGACTATCTGGACAGTCAGGTCATTGGCGCCGGCTTGACCCGGGAGCTACCACTGTTCGGCTGGCAGTCGGAGTTCGGTCTGACAGCGCTCAGCACTTCTCTTGCCAACGACAAGGTGGCAGATCAATTGCAAGCAAGTGCCAGCGTGTACAAGCGCTTCCGTCCGGGAACCTTTCGGATTGGTGTGAACTATTCCGATTTCTCTGCCGGTGAGCGCTTTCGCCAGATCGATGGCGAACAGGCGCGCCTTGAATTGACCTGGGGCAAGCGCTTTGAGCAGTTCGTGACATCATTGCGTTATCGTTTTGAGTGGAACGACCGGCAGGACTTGTCGCGTAATGGCGGCTTTGCCAGCTACTCACCCATTCGCACTGGTCTGCGCGGCCGTCTTGACTGGCACCTGAGCGACAAGTTGCGGACGCGAGTCGAGGCGGAGTTTATCAGCAGTGATTATCCCGACCAGAATGTACTGCGTGATGTCGATGGCAGCATCAAGCGGGCGGAGCGGGAGAACCGGCGGGCACGCTTTAGCGTCGGTATGGCCTACGAGCTGACCGACAACTGGCAGACCGAACTGGAATACCGCCACGAAGACGTCAACGATGAATTTGCTCTTTATACCTACGACAAGGATCTGATTCAGGCGTCGCTGCAATATCAATTCTGATTTGCCTGCAGCCTCTGAAAAATCGCTTGTTGTCACACGTCAGGATGCCTGCAGACGCAAGTGGTTGGAGAATTCTTCGCGGCCCAATTCACCGCTGAAGAAGGAATTGAAGGCCAGGCTGACCCGTTCAATGTCGTGTTGCATACGGCTCACACCGTGGCGGACATTGGAAGGAAAGATCAACACGTCACCGATACTGGCCGGCACAAAATAACGATAGGCGTTGTAGTAGTTCTCCCGTTGTCTCAGCAGTTCGTGCCAGATGTTGTCTTCCTGGCGATAGAAGTTGATCCCGTCCTGTTCACCGACATTAATATAGAGCACACCGCTGGCGACGCTGTTGGGATGGGTGTGTTCATGGTGGGATTCATCCTTGCGGGTCAATGACAGCCAGGATTGGGTGATAACTAGCTCGACCGCATTGCTGCTGTTGAACACCTGTCGAAAGTAGTCATCCAGATGCGCTTGCAGCGCTGCTTTCAGGGGTGCAAGAACCGGCAGGTCCAGAACCCGTTTATTATCGCTGGCCAGATTGGCAATAGCTGGGCTCGACTCGCGCAACTCCTGTTGAAAGCAGGCAAGCTCCTCGCGACTGTATTCCCTTCCCAGGCTACCTTTATACAGCGGGGTAGCGAATAAATTCATCAATTCAGCAGACAACGCTTTACTCCTGTGTGCAGCGCTATAGTGTACCGCAGAATCGCATCCAGGTTCAGCGTGGCCTATCTGCTTGGTCGCAAGGATTCCGGAACCGAAACATGGTCGATCAGAGGCCGCCACAATCTGCAGATACTATTGATATCTTTTGCCCGCCTTATTGAATTGCGTTACCTTAGCTGCAGATTCTTCCCACATCCCGGTAATCAACAGCTGCGAGAAAGCTTGGCAAGTGATTTGACTTGAAAACCTTAAAAAACAATGTCGTCGCGGTGGCAGTGCTTGTTTGCGGGTTGGCAGGTGTCATTACTTTGGACATCGAAATGACACGGTTCCACCGTCAGGAAGTGGATCTTACCACCCGAATAACCAACCAGCAGTTACAACTTCGCCTACAATCCTGTATTGAGCCCAGAATTGCTGCGGTAAATTTAATGGCCATGCAAGACAGGTCTTCCGTGGAAGACCTTCTGGCCAATTGGGATAGTTTGGCCTATCCGTTAACCAATATGTTGCCCGGCTTCCAGGCAATAAACTTTATAGATACAAATTGGGTCATACGCCACGTGTATCCGGCCGCCTCAAATCAGGCTGCTCTTGGTGCAGAATTGGCGCAGAGTAACGAGGCCACTGTTATCGCAAGCCTTGATCGGGCTGAACAGACAGGCGAACTGGTGCGCACTGGTCTGGTTGAGCTCTTACAGTCTGGCACAGGCTTTGTCATGTATCGGCAGATTCGGTCCTCGTCGGGAGAACCTCTCGGTTTCATCAATGGCGTCTTTCGTGTTCGGGATCTGGTCGATGCCTGCTTTTTTGAGCAGGATTTGCAGGACAGGTTTGAATACAGACTGCTGGAGAGCGATGGTCAGGTTGTCATATCCGGAGGTGCCACAAACCTGCCGGTAGCGGCAGAATATGGCGTGCGGAATCTGGTCAACATAGCTGGCAGACCATGGACACTGGAGCTTACTCCGACTCAGGAATTTTTGCGGGGTGAGGGCAGTCTGATAGCCTATGTCTGGACTGTGCTCGGGATGATCCTGGTAGCGATACTCGCCTATGTCACCCGTGCATTACTCATCAAACAGGATTCTCTGCGTATCAGCCAGGAACGCTACCGCTTGTTGGTAGAAAACCAGACGGACCTGGTCGTTGAAACAGATGCAGATGGTAACCTGCGCTATGTTAGTCCAAGTTATTGTCAACTCTTTGGTAAAAAAGAAAACGAGCTGGTTAACTCGAATTTTTTCCAACTTCTGCACGAGGAAGACAGAGGTTCGACGAGGCATGCAATCAGTCAGTTGTCCGCCAACAACCCGGTTGTGTATCAGGAACAGCGAGCTTTTACCGAAAAAGGCTGGCGTTGGCTGGGTTGGTCAAATAGCGCTGTTCTGGATGCTGGCGGCAATCTCCAGGGAATTACGGCTGTTGGTCGCGACATTACTGATATCAAGTTACTGGAACAGCAGATAGCCCACTCTGCCAAAATGAATGCGATAGGTGAACTGGCTGGTGGTGTAACCCATGATCTCAACAACCTGCTGCATGTTACGCTGGCGAATGTTGAGCTATTACTGGAGCAGGTGGAGGATACGGAATCTCGCGAACGTCTCGAAAACATACGCCGCGTTATTAATAGCGGGATGGATCTCTCAAGCAAACTGTCAACGCTTAGTCGGCAAGGGCCGGAGCAACTCACCCATATTGATCTGAATTCCATGATCGTCGAAGCCTACAACCTTCTGGCAGACACGATGGATGATTCAATACTGGTAGAACTCAAGACAGCTCCATCTCCGGTGTTTGTGGAAGGCGATCGCACACAGATAGAGCGAGTAATACTAAATCTGATAATCAATGCCCGCGATGCTATCCAGGATAGTGGCAAGATTGAAATTGAGCTCAGTCAAGAGTTTTTGGACTCGGAATTTTGCCGCCCATTCGAATACCTTACCGCCGGCGAATTTGCGAAGATTTCTATAATCGACAACGGCGCAGGTATTAAACCTGAAAATCTTTCCAGAGTTTTTGATCCTTTTTTTACTACAAAAGAGCTTGGTAAAGGCACGGGGCTTGGGCTTGCGAACTGCTATAGTATTATCAAGCAACATTTCGGTTGTATTCTGGTAGAGTCCGAGGTGGGCGTTGGCACGATATTTACAGTGTATCTGCCGCTTACTCCGCACGCGGGAGTTTATGCCGGGAGCAGAATAGATAGAGTTGTGAGAGATCCAATGCTGAATAATTCTAAGGAAAAAGATAGCGAACCCGGCAAAAAAGTGATCATGATTGTCGATGACAACGAAGACATCCTGTCATTGACATCCTCTTTCATTACCACAGCTGGTTACGATGTCATAGTTTGCCGCGATGGGCAGGAAGCAGTTTCAAAGTTTGTCGAGAATCAGGCAGCGGCTGAACTCGTGCTTATGGATTTGATGATGCCGGGGATGAGCGGCTCGCAGGCAGCCGCCAAAATTCACAATCTGGCGCCACAGGTCAAGATGTTATTTATTTCGGGTTTCTTCCATGAGCAGGAAGATGCGATCCGGGAATTGCAGTATCCGTTATTGCGTAAGCCATTTACACGAGCTGAATTGCTGGAAAAGATAGCAATTTTAATTCAATAGTAGATTGTCTTTGCGCTGTACAGGCGAGTGCAACTGGATAGAATCAGTCTGACATTGATTTTATGTGAACGCCTTCAAATCATTTTTGGTCATTTCTTTCCTATGAAGTCGGGTCAGCTATACTCGCGTTCACTAGGCCAATAATGGATCTGCCTGTTGTGCACAATCTCGGACAGAAATTCAATTTAATCTTGGGCGTGACAATCAGTGCTTTCACGCTGGGCTGCTCGCCTGTCATACCGCCTGACGACACAGCAGAAATTCTATCGGGAACCACGAGTCGCTATTCGCTGGCAGGTGGAGCTTTCAGCCTGTCGCCAAATGAAGACTATCTGTTCAGCACCAATTTTGATCCGCTGATTCATGAAGGTGACGAAGCTGAACCCGTTCGCCGTACATTTGTTATAAACCTGGAAACCCTGGTGCATAAGCCAGTCGGCTTTGGTCCGGAAGCAGAGAAAGAGGTTGAACAATTCGGTGTGCTCGCTGAAGTTGGTTGCTGGTCTGGCAGTGACTTGTACATCACGACGCAAGCACCCAGAGGATTATTCTTCGACGCAACCGCTATGAACCCTCAGTGGGCGGTCAGTACCCAAGTCCCGTGCACGCGTCTGGAGCGTCGCCATCCCATAAGTATTTCTGTTGCGTCCGGTACAGATGGTTCCGCTCGAATCATAGCTGATTCATCCAATTTGACATTGGCGGAGCATCCACCTGCATGGCCGGGTGGAACCGGAGTGTCTATCAGTTCGATGGTGATGGATGAGGCTGGACGTTGGTTGGCGTATGGTGTTACTCGACCTCGGGGAAGTTTTGCAGGCAACGTGACACTGTATTTAGTAGACCTTGCCGACAACACGAATTCAGCCAGACAATTGGCAAGTCCTGCATTGTGGCCCCGTTTCGGTCGTTCGCATTTGTACGCACAAGTAAGGAATGATTCTGGCCGCGGTGGTGAATGGGTGCTTGTCCGCTGGTCACTGAGCGCTTTGGCGGAAGTAAATACTACTATTCAGTGATGCTCAGTTTGACTGGCACACTATCTGGAATGCAGGTTATCAGGAACACCGGCTATGGACTATTTGCTGCAATTGACATCAATCGGTAATTTCATGCCGCATGGTATGTGTTACATGTGGCGATGGGATCTTCTATTACTGCATGTTGGCTCCGATTTACTGATAGCAGGCGCGTATTTTTCTATACCTGCAGCGATGCTGGTTCTGGTGAAAAGGCGTCCAGATATACCACGAAAAATATTTCTGCTTTTCGTCGGCTTTATTATGCTATGTGGCATAACTCACGTTATAAGCATTATTGTCGTGTGGCACCCGATCTACGCAATACAAGGGATATTCAAGTTGGCAACCGGTGTTGTATCAGTCGCAACGGCAGTTTACCTATGGCCTCTGATTCCGAAGGTAGTTGCTATGCCGAGCGTTACGGATTTGGAAAAGAGGAATCAGGAAATTGAATCACTGAACACAAAGCTTGAATCGAGGCTCGAGAGCTTGTCAACGCTCGCTGGTGGTGTATCCCATGAATTCAATAACTTGCTGACTATTATTTCCGGGAATGTAGAAATCTTGAAAGAGTCGCAGCTTTCCCCGGATGATCACTACAGGCTCGATTCTATTGCGAGTGCTTCCAATCGCGCCGCTGATATCTGCAATAAAATGCTCGCTTACTCTGGTAGAGGGCATTTTGTATTATCCGAGTTCAATCTCGGGACGTTTTTGGCAGGAATAAAATTTCAGGTTCCAGAAGATATTCAATTTCGAGTAAACGTCAAGGAAGCGTTGAAACCAATCAATGGATCGCAAAGACAGATAGAACAACTCGCTCGCATTCTGGTAAGTAATGCAGCCGAGGCTTTTGAGAGCAGTGATAGAGAGAATAAGCAAATCAGCCTTTCAATACACTCTCAATATTTTCAGGAGCACGACCTGGCGATTGCAGCTTTTGAAACGCATGTCAGCCCGGGAGAATTTATAGTTTTGGAAGTCGCAGACAATGGCGCGGGCATTAGTGGTGAAGTACGAGAGCATCTCTTTGATCCGTACTTCACTACAAAATTTACCGGCCGGGGGCTTGGCTTGTCGGCTGCGCAAGGCATCGTCAGGGGGCACGGAGCGGTCATGTTTGTAGATACGCGTGTCGGTGAAGGAACAACGATGCGTATCGCATTTCCTGCAGTGGCAGCTGAGACTCGACTCTATAGAGAACCCAGCAAGAAACGGCCGCAGATGGCGCTTGTTGTTGATGATGAGCAGTCGATACTCGATCTTGCGGAAGCGTATTTGCACACGCTGAATATCAAAGTAGTGACTGCCAGTAGCGCGGATCAGGCGCTGGAACTGGTCGCTCAGCACAAGGATGAATTGGATCTGATTATTCTGGATTATCTGATGCCAAATATGACCGGGTTGGAACTACTGGGCAGTATTTCCGAAATGCTACAGGTTGATACTTATCTGACGAGTGGTTACACGCGTGGTGATATCGGCGATGAAGATACCCTGCGACTTCTGACGGGATTCATTGCAAAACCATTTACATTTAAGGATTTCCAGAAACTCTTCGCACGACAACCTTAATTTTGTCCCAATCGGGTAGTTTGACGCATTGACTCACAATGCATCCTCTGTATGCTCCACCTTCTGCAGGCATGTTGCCTGTATTGCCATTTTAATTATTCACCAAACCTCAAGTCATATTAATTTCTTCCTGCGCGAGAATGGCCAACAATAATAGCGATTCCATCGGCGGACTGGTCGATCAAGTAAGAACTCAAGATGCGTCAGCTCATGGTCGTGTTAATGAATTGGCCATGCTTCGCGCTTATTTTGAGGGCACTGCAAGCGGAATCTTTGTATATACGACTGAAGGGTTATTGGTCGATGTCAATCCGGCAGCTTGTACGATGCATGGATTTACTCGTACAGAGTTACTCAGCATGACCCCGGATCAGTTTATTGCTGCCGAATCTCACCATGTGTTTGAAGCTTTTCGCGTGACGGTTTTACAGGGCAGGAACTTCAGTGGAGAAGCCCGCGGCTTGCGTAAAGATGGCAGTAAATTTGACGTTGAAGTTGAAGGGCGACTTATCAGGGTCGATGGTGAACAGTTCTTATTCTCGAGTCTGACCGATGTGTCAGAGAAAAAAATGCTTGCCGACCAGCTTCGCCATTCACAGCGTATGGAATCACTTGGCCGAATGGCTGGAGGGATTGCCCATGATTTCAATAACTTGTTATCAGTGATAATGGGCTATACAGAAGTTTTGATGAGTGATGAACGGGAGAAGAACTCCTCGGAGTTAAATGCAATATTTCAGGCCAGTGAGCGTGCTCGGGATCTGGTCAAGCGTTTGCTGGCTTTCTCGCGCCGGCAACCACTATCGGTTGAGCCAACCTATATTGGTGAATTTGTCCAGGAACAGGCCAATGTGCTACGTCGTATATTGCCGGCAACTATTGAGATTATTGTTGAATCGGATTCTCATGATCGTCCTGTCATGATCGATGCGGCGCAGTTTGAGCAAGTGATTATCAATTTGGCCATCAATGCGCAGCAAGCTACCTCGCGGGGCGGTACGCTCACATTCAGCTCTCGTTGTATGGATTCAGCGGAATTGGCTGACTCAAACTTGCCTGGCAGTGAATACATGATCTTGAGTGTCGCGGATACCGGAGTTGGTATGGAAAGTGATCAACTGCCTAAAATATTCGAACCGTTTTATACAACCAAAGAGCCAGGGAAAGGGTCAGGGCTCGGCTTGGCTATGGTTTATGGCAGTATTAAGCAGCATGGTGGTCATATAGAAGTTAGCAGTACACCCGGTGAGGGGACTACTTTTTATATCTATCTACCCGTGACAGATAGCAAGAAAGCCAAAGCACCTGCTGAGGCTCAATGCCCAATAGTCGACCCCGCTGTCGGGAAGATTCTGGTTGTTGAAGATGATCCAGGCGTACGAAAACTGAGCGTGGATGCATTGCTTAAATTCGGTTTCAACGTTTTTTCGGCATCGGCAGCCGAGCAGGCAATGGCCATCATGCGAGATGAGGCGCCGTTCGATGTACTGTTGTCTGATATCATTATGCCCGACATGAACGGCCGGGAATTATTTGAGGAACTACGTCGTATCCAGCCTGATTTGCAGGTTGTATTCATGTCGGGTTACCCACAGGATGTTCTCTCTGAACAGGGCTTGCTGTATAAGGAATACCGCCTGTTGCACAAGCCGTTCCGCTTCAAGGAGCTCAACAATGCCATTCGCCAGGTACTCAGCGATGCGCAGGCAAAAGCGGCCCGAGTGGGCTGATTAGCTGCTCCAGCCCTTGTAAACAGTGCCTGCTGAAACTACGAGATGAAATCCGGTATCATAGCGGTTGAAGCGCATGGACTGAGGCTGACGCAGCCAGTAAGCTGGCTTTCTCAATTTGGGGGAAACGTGATGTTAAGAAATTCGTTTTTGGATTTGCGTGTGTTATTGCTGGCAAGCGGGGCACTGTTGCCTTTGGCGATGCCGCTGACAGCGCAAGAGACAGACTATGAAGTGCCGCGTACGGCATTTGGCGTGCCTGATCTGCAGGGTACCTGGAACATTGCCACAGTCACCATGCTTGAGCGCGACGCCAAGTTCAATGGCAAGCTGGTTATCACTCCGGAAGAGGCCATCGAGATCGGTCAGACCGGGGAAAGCTATCTCGATAACCTGACGGCCGAGGGCGATGAGCCCGATGTCGGCGGCTATAACACTTTCTGGATGGATCCGGGTGAGCGTATGGCCGAAATCAATGGTGAGATTCGTACCTCGATCATTGTTGATCCTGAAGACGGGCGCCTGCCCTGGGATGCAGACGGTCGCCGTGCGGCGTTCGCCAGCCGTGCCAATCCGCTGGGACAGTTTGCCGGCCCGGAATCACGACCGCTGGGCGAACGTTGTATGGTGGGTTTCGGTTCCTCTGGTGGACCACCCATGCTGCCTGTTCTGTACAACAACCACAGCCAGATTGTGCAGACTCCTGACTACGTGATGATTCTCGCCGAGATGAACCACGATGCGCGCATTATCCGCATGCGTGATAGCAAACACATGGAGCGTCAGCCCTGGATGGGCGATTCAATCGGCTGGTATGAGGGTGATACGCTGGTCGTAGAGACTACCAACTTCCACCCGCAGCAAAGTTTCCGGGCTTCATTGCGCCACTTTATCTATCTGTCTCCCGACGCGGTGGTCACTGAGCGCTTCACCCGACTGTCTGATGACAAGATCCTCTACCGCTTTACTGTGGATGATCCAAAGGTCTATACCCAACCCTGGGTCGGTGAGCTGCCGATGAATGCGGTGGAAGATCGCATCTACGAATACGCTTGTCATGAAGGCAACTATGCCTTGCCGGGTATTCTCGCGGGCGCGCGCAAGGACGAAGTGGAAAGCGAATTCGCGGAATAGTGTTATTACTGTTCGACGCTGCAAACTGATTGCTTGATTGCCGAGTCGAAGCAATAGCAAGTAGCAACAAAAAGGCTGCCATCGGGCAGCCTTTTTTATTGGCGCTTGCTTAGCGGTTTTTCAATACGTCGCCGTACAAAGCCTGTTTGCAGTCAGGGCAGATGCCATGCGTTATCTCGGGGGCACCATGTGTTTCCAGATATTCCTCAACCGTAAGCCAGCTGCCATCCGGGTTGCGGGTTTTCTTGCAGTTTGCGCAAATGGGCAGGATCGACTCGAGTTTTTGCACGCGTAGTTTTAAATGATGTTTT
>CAZQFA010000051.1:0-6709 GCA_964592245.1 uncultured Pseudohongiella sp.
CCGGTGGTGAGGCGCAACGGGTCAAGCTGAGTCGCGAATTGTCAAAACGGGACACCGGCAAGACTCTCTATATTCTCGACGAGCCTACTACCGGCCTGCATTTTCAGGACATCCGGCAGCTCCTGAGCGTGCTGCATCACTTGCGTGATCAGGGCAACACCATCGTCGTCATTGAGCACAATCTGGATGTCATCAAGACCGCGGACTGGATCATCGATATGGGGCCGGAAGGCGGCAGCGGCGGTGGCCAGATAATAGCCGAAGGAACACCGGAAGAAGTGGCTAACAGCAAGGGGTCACACACGGGTGAATACCTGAAACCCATTGTTGGTTAAGGCAATTTTTCGGCACGCACTGTACTGAAGCAAAATCCCGATTTTAGTGCGGACAAAATTGGGGAAATTCCGGCATTAATTCGTGCGCTCATTTATTTTGCGCGCTATGATTCTCGTGTCGTAAAACTGTAATATTTTTTTAATACAACTGTCACTGTTCGGTCATTAGCGTTTCACGAAAGCGAAACAAAATACGCACCGGATACACATATCCCGCATTTCCGTTCAAAAAACTATCAGGAGGAGCTCCATGCACTGTCCACGTGGTGCGAGAAAATTACTTTGCACATCTATTCTGCTGGCTATCGGATTTTCCGGTGAGCTGGCAGCTCAAGACACCTCATCCGGCATTCGTGGCCGACTCGTAGACGCCAGCGGCAACCCACTAGCCAATGCCACTGTCGTCGTACAGGACTCACGAACCGGCAACACACGTACTCTGCAATCCAACTCATCTGGCACATTCTACGCAACCAACCTGGCAGTTGGTGGTCCGTACGTCGTGACTATCAACAACTCCAGAACTGTGACTATTGACTCAATTGACCTGGGTGATATTTACAACCTGACCGTGGACATGGGAGCTTCTTCTGTTGAAGAAATTATCGTCCTGGGTCAAGCCAATACACTGGTTGACGTGGCCGCTGGCCCCGCTGCCACTTTCGGCACCTTCGATATGGAGACCGCGGTTTCCTACAACCGCGACATTCGCGACGTTTATTCACTGGACCCGCGTTTCAATCTGGACGGCGATGCCCGTGATTCGCAAACCAACTGTGTGGGCAAGCACCCGCGCTTCAACTCAGTCAGCCTCGATGGCGTTGCCCAGAACGACCGCTTCGGTCTGAACAGCAACGGTTACGCCACGGCGACCGGCATGCCTTTCCCCTACGAGTCAGTCGCGCAGGTGTCTGCCGAGTTGGCACCGTTTGACGTGACCTATGGTGGCTTCTCCGGCTGTAACATCAATGCCGTGACCAAGTCCGGCACCAATGAGTGGCAGGGCACGACCTTCTGGGAAGGCACTAACGAAGGTCTGCGCGGTGATTCCATCCGTCTGGCCAATGGTTCTACCCGCAACTACTCAACGCCTGAGTACGATGAGAAGACATACGGCTTCAGCGTCGGCGGTCCGATTATCGAAGACAGCCTGTTCATCTATGGTGCTTACCAGATGTCCGAGCAACCCGAGTTTATCGCTCAGGGTTACGCAGGATCCGGCAATGGCGAAGAACGTGACTGGCTCAGCTCCGCCGAGTACAACCGGGTCAATGACATTGCCAGCAATCTGTACAACTACGACACCGGTGGTCAGGCCAGCGACGGTGCCCAGGAAGCTGAGAACTACATGTTGCGTGCTGACTGGAACATCAATGCCAACCATGGTCTGGCGGTGATCTACAACTACTACGATGGTTTCGAAGATCGTGCCTCGGACAGTGACAGCAACGAATTCGAATTTGCCAATCACTACTACCGTAAAGGCGCCGAGCTGGATACGCTGACCGTCAAGCTGCAATCGCAGTGGACTGACGCCTTCTCCACCGAGGTGTTCTACAACACCAACGAGATGATCGATTCACAAGTCACTGTCGGTCCAAAGGATTTCGGTGACCACCAGATCAGCGTTGGCAACAACGTTATCTATCTCGGTGCTGACGATTCCCGCCAGGCGAACCGCCTGAACTGGGATTCCACTCTGTACAAATTCACTGGCCAATATCTGGCGGGCGATCACATCCTGACCTTCGGTTATGAGCGCGATGAGCTGAATGTGTTCAACCAGTTCGTGCAGCACTCCAATGGCGGTGAGTGGGATTACTTCGATGATTCCGGCAGCAACCCTGATTTCTGTGCGGCACTGTCCGCCCAGGGCCGTTTCGATGACCCGAACTGCTCCCTGTCGGGTATCGACAAGTTCGAACTGGGTCGTCCAAGCCGTGTCTATTACGGCAGTGGCGGTGGTACCAACAATCCGGATGATGCCGCAGCTTCATTCAACAACGTGTTGAATACTTTCTACATCCAGGATGAATTCTACATCCCGCGCTACAACCTGACGCTGGTCGGTGGTCTGCGCTATGAAGAATTCAGCATGGACGATCGCCCCAACTTCAACCAGGCCTTTACTGACCTGCTGGGTGTGCGCAATGACGCCAACATCGACGGCGTCGATCTGCTGATGCCGCGTCTTGGTTTCACCTGGGAGGCAAACTACAACCTGACCGTGCGCGGCGGTGTCGGTCTGTACGGCGGTGGTAATCCGAACGTCTGGTTGACCAATGCCTGGAGTAACGACGGTATCACCAACGTGCAGCTACAGTACCGCAACTTCAGCGGAGCCGAATCTGTGTTCACTGATGTGCCCCTGAGCGGCGCTGGCCGTCCTGGTTATGACGTCCCGCAAACCCTGGTTGACCAGGTAGCGGCGACTTCTGCCAACGATGCGTCGACAGAAGCACTGGCGTTGATTGATCCGAATTATGAGCAACCTGCAGAATGGAAATACGCGCTGGGTGCTACCTATACATTCGACAGCGGTTTGACCGTTGATGCTGACGTGCTGTACTCCAAGCAGCAGGATGCTGTGTACTACGAGGACATTTCCCAGGAAGTCGTAGGCTTCACAGCCGCCGGTCAGCCGATCTTCGACTACACCCGTGGCGAAGACAACTTCATGCTGACCAACGCCCAGACTGAAGGTGAAGGTCTGGCTTTGTCACTGGTTGCCAAGCAGTCCTATGATTTTGGTCTGGACTGGATGCTGGGATATGCCTACACCGAGAACACGGATGTCAATCCGATGAACTCGGCAGTAGCAGGCTCCAACTTCAGCGGTGTTTCAACTTACACTCTGCTGGATCCGGCAGCGGCCACTTCTGACTACGTCACACCGAAGCGCTTCGTCGGTAGCGTAACTTACGGCCGGGAATTCATCCCGGGATACGAAACCCGCTTCACTGCGCAGTTTATTCGCAAGCAGGGTCAACCACAAAGCTACGTGATGAGCTCCAGCGATCTGGAAGGTGATGGTTTCTTCGGCCGTCATCTGCTTTATATCCCGACAGTTGGCGACCCGAACGTGGTGGTGGGCCCGGACTTCGACACGGCAGCCTTCGCGCAGTTTGTTGAAGACAATGGCTATGCTGCATTTGCTGGTGGTTTCGTCCCACGTAACGAGAGCTTCTCATCCTGGTCTTCACGCATGGACTTGCGTATCGATCAGAACCTGCCGTTCTTCGGCGGCAATGCGCTGGCCTACCTGAAGATCTATAACGTCATGAACCTGCTCGACGATAGCTGGGGCGTGCAGTACGACAATGAGTTCTTCGCTCAGGTAGCCGTTGATATGTCGTTGGACGCACAAGGACGTTACGTCTTCGAAGAGTTCAACAATCGCTCCATCACCGACCTGCGAGAGAACGCGACGCTGTATCAGATCCGTCTGGGTCTGCAGTTAGAGTTCTGATCGCTACGGTGCAGAACAAGACCCGGTCACTGCGAAGTGGCCGGGTTTTTTTATGTCTGCCAAATCACAGTGGCTGGCAATTTTCTGCTCACATTTTTATCAGGCTGTCTCCCAACCTGCTTGCAGTAGATAACACTCCCCATAATTCTTCGCCTGATCATCAATTTCACAGTGCGCATCTGAACGTGACTTTATCTTCATAACACTTTAAATACGGGGTAATCCACCTCATCGCGATTCTGTAACTGTGGCCGCAAATAATCATCCAGCAAATTCCAGTAGGCCAGTCCGTCGTCGCTCTCGGGCTCCAGTAAATAAAAAATCAGATTGGCCAGGCGGTTGTTCATATCGACGACATAGTCGCCACGGGAAAAACTGCGCGACACAGTGCGGAATTCACCGCTGAGCAAACTGTTGCGATGACCATTCTGGACGAAATCCTGCTCGCCTAATGCGGCAAGCACATAGACCTCGCCAGCAAAAGTCGTATCCGCTTCCAGTTGTGACACTTCCACCCCGTGTTGTCGCAATTTGTCTGCCAGTGCAGTAAAGGCCGAACTGAACACATACGCCCTGGGCACCGTCGCCGTGCGAATCGGCGCAAAGGCGTTGTAATTCAGTACATCCTCGATCACTACCAATTCAGAGCTACGGGCGAAGGTGGTGGTGCCATCCGCTTCCGTAAACGGGATGTACTTGTAACTCAACAGATCGAGTGGTTCGGCACGTGGCACCATGTTGAAGGCCACACCTTTTTCACTGCCGATGGCTTCGGCAGCAACGCGGGCATCGGCGGCTCTATTCAGGCGTCTGATTTCCGCACCACGCCGATGGGTAAATTCGAGAATCTCTTCGACGAAGACATTGGCGGCATGGACGCGCTTGTAAAAGCGATCATGAGAAAATGTTTCCGAGAGAATGGCCATACGATTGCGCAGCGCCATGTGGTTGGTCAGATAGCGCGGCGCATGATGAAACGTGCGCAGTTCACGCGGTGGCCAGTCGCGATAGTCAAAACCACCGTACCAGCCGAAATCGAGATCAAACTTGTCTTTCACTGCCACTTGCACTGCCGGCAACATCACTTCACTGGTGAAATCCGAAGTCGTGGCATCGCCTGCCGTGTGATAGGACGGCGCATAAGTCAGCGAATAGCCGTGCCAGGTACCATTGGTGGTGTGCAGATCCACCAGCAAGTCCGGGTCCCAGCGCTGGATAACATTGCGATACAGCGCCTGCGTCTCTTCCGCTTCGGCAATCATCCCGTCGCGGTTGAGATCGTAACCGTGCGCGGTGCGCACGCCAGTGAGAAGTGGACTCATCTCCTGATTCGGTCGGTTGTCAGCGGCCATGGCGTCGTTGCCATCGGCGTTGTAGACGGGCACAAAGATCAGAATCTGATTGTCGAGCAAGTGTTGCTTGTCGCCATAGAGGATGTCCCGCATCAGGATCAGGCTCGCTTCCTTGCCCTCAACCTCGCCGCCATGAATGTTGCCCTGTATGTAAATTATCGGTTTATCAGATGCTTGCGCCTGTTGCGGGCTGCTCACTGGCGGATTGGCCAGCACCACAATCGGCACGTCGCGGCCCGCCCGGGTCAGTAACAGTCGCTCACGGTGCATCAGCTCAGTGCCAGCAGCCAGAGCATCGAGTACGGCAACGACCTCGTCGAACGTCGCTGTGCGTTCGTAATTTGTGCGCTCGGCTGTGCTCATCAACGCTGCCGGCAGCGGTGCTTCCGCCGCACTGGCAAGTAGCGGCAAACAGCTCAGGCAGAGGACGGCAGCAGGTGTTTTCAGCGATGGCATCATGGTCAGGCAAGTCCTGTTCTGGCGAGATTGGAAAGAGTCGGATTCAGACAGTGAAAATAGCTCATTTTGACGAGCATCGGGTCGCTTTTTTCCAACAATCGCTGCTTTTGTAACAGTATGTAACTTTTGCTCGGTGATTTACGTTAAGTGCCCGTTTTTACTCGATTTCATGCCTCATCGCAGGGCCTGCTTTGTTGCTTTTTGGGGCTAAAGCGACTAGCCTCAGGGATAGCTATATATGCAGCAAGTATGCACCTGTCGATCCCCTTTCCTCAGGTGTTTTTTTACAACAATAAACGGAGCAATGTCAGTGAATTCCAAACTAACACGCAGACGTTTTATCAAGGGGGTAATCTTCTCCGGCGCCGCCGCTACAACCGGTACCGGTTTTTACCTTGCAGCCAATGCCCAGTCGGGTGCGGGTTCTGCAGAACGCTTGATAACACTGAATATCAACGGTCGTAGCCGACCAGTTGACGTCATGCCATCCGAAACACTCGCTTATACCCTGCGCTACAAACTGGACCTCACCGGAACCAAGATTGGTTGTAACCGCGGCGAATGCGGCGCGTGTACGGTGTTGATCGATGGCGTCCCCAACTACGCCTGTTCAGTTCTCACCCATAACATGAAAGGCAAATCTGTCGTTTCCATCGAGGGCCTGAAAGCCGCCGATGGCACTCTGCACCCGGTGCAGCAAGCCTTCATCGATGAGAACTCGCCGCAATGTGGTTTCTGTACTCCTGGCCAGGTCATGTCGGCCGTGGCTCTGCTGAACAGCAACCCCAGCCCGACCCGGGAAGAAGTGCGCAAAGGATTGTCAGGCAATCTGTGCCGTTGCGGTGCCTATGAACACTATATCAATGGCGTGTTACGCGCCTCGGGGCAGATAGCATGAGTACATTAATTGGACACGATTTCATGCCACCAGATGTACCTGGCAAGGTAACTGGTGAGATTAAATACGCCGAAGACTACAAGCGTGAAGGCATGGTCTTCGCCCGTCTGCTGACCAGCCCGATGCCAAGTGGCCGCGTTGTCAGCATCGACGCCTCAGAAGCACTGCGCATGGATGGTGTGGTCGGTATCTTTAC
>CAZQFA010000051.1:6809-17060 GCA_964592245.1 uncultured Pseudohongiella sp.
GAAGAAGGACCGGAAGGTTCGCCCATCGTTGGCGCCCAGATCAAATCCATCAAGTGGCCACAGTCTGCCATCGATGCCCTGCGTGCCGGCCGTGAGCCAGTAGGCGGCGAGTTCACTAACGAGTGGGCTTTTGGTGACATCGAAGCCGGTTTCGCTGAAGCGGCAGCCATTGTCGAAGAGCCTTTCGTCACTATGGGTTACCCGCACCATTCATTGGAAGCGCGTACCTGTATGGCTTACTGGGAAAACGGCAAGTGCTATTTCCACGGTTCATCACAATCACAAAGCGCCAATAACGCCGGTCTGGCCCGCATGCTGAACATCGATCTTGCCGATCTGGTGTTCATCAACGAAGCCACCGGTGGTGGTTTCGGCTCCAAGATTGGTCCTTATCCGTACATGGCGATCAGCGGCAACTTTGCCCGCGTCCTGAATCGCCCGGTGCAACTGCGTATCACTCGCGAGCAAGAGTTCTACATCGGCTCTGCCCGCTCCGGTATGCAGGGCTGGATCAAGGTTGGCGTGAAGCAGGACGGCAAAGTCTCTGCAGTCGATCTGGTCATCGTCAATGACGGCGGTATGACTGGCGGCGGTAGCGGTAACTCCTCTGCGGGTCACGTCACTGTGGCCTACCAGCCGGAGAACATGCGTTTCCGGACTATTTCTGTTTACACCAACACCACACCTCGTGGCGCCCAGCGTGGCCCGGGTCAGAATGAGATGGCGGCAGTACTGGCGCCCATCACTGACAAGGTTGCCAAGGCCATCAACATGGATCGCGTGCAGTTCCGCAAGATCAATGTGCTGAACAGCAGCGGTTTCGAGGGCGGATCTCAAGGCCCGGTTACCAGCGCCTTCGCTCGCGAAGCACTGGAACAGGTCGAGCGAGAATTTGATTACCAGGCCAAACTGGCGCTGCCCAAGACCAACGGCAGCAAGGTACGCGGTATCGGTGTCGGTATCGGTTACCACGGCGCCGGCGGCCGCGGCTATGATGGTCTGATTCGCATTGGTACTGACGGTCGCCTCTACATCCACAGCGGTGTCGGCAACCTGGGAACCTACTCCTATGCGGCGACCTGCCGTGCTGCAGCTGAAGTGCTGCAAGTGCCATGGGAGCGTTGCGAGATCGTTCGTGGTCGTTCCGACCGTCACCTGCCACACAGCTCCGGCCAGGGTGGTAGTAACACTATCTTCACCCACACCCGCACCAACTGGGTTGCTGCCGAAGACGCTGTTGCCAAGTTGAAAGACATCGCGGCAATGGATCTGGGTGGCGCACCGGAAGATTACGAAATCGACGGTGAGCGTGTATTCCGTAGCGATGACAACAGCGTCGGCCTGTCCTACGGTGAAGCCGCTGCTCGCGCCATGGAACTGGGTGGCCGCTTCAGCGGTGAAGAATACCCGGACGATATCAATCCGCTGACTCAGCTGGCCGTACAAGGTCTGGCTGGTACCGGCCTGATCGGTGTTGCCAAAGACAACATCCCGGGCGGTGGTCAACCACCGGGCCTGCAAGCCGGCATGATTGAAATCGAACTGGACAAAGACACTGGCAAGATCGAAATCCTCGATTACGCCATGGTCGCCGATTGCGGCACCGTTCAACACCCGAAGAATTTCCAGAACGCCATGCGTGGCGGAATGGTCTGGGGTGTTGGTTTGAGCCACTTCGAGCGCCACGTCTATGACCCCCAGAATGGTTTGCCCGCCAACACGGGTATCTACCAGAGCAAGCCGCCCACCAATATGGACGTGCCGGTAGAAACCAAAATGTCAGCGGTGAATATCCCTGACCCGCAAAACCCGGCAGGGGGACGCGGTATTGGCGAGCCAACACAAGGTGCTGCGGCAGCGGCGCTGGCCAGCGCGATTGCCGATGCGCTGGACGGCCACCTGTTCAACACAGCGCCAATCACCGGAGATATGATCATTGACCACCTTGCTGGCAATACCTATAGCTCCAAAACACTAAAAACCAACACATTCTGAGGTGACTTATGCCAGCACATGACGTAATGCCTAACATGGAGCTCTATCAACCGGTACAGGTTGAAGATGCCGTCCAAATTGCTGACCGCCTCGCTGAACGGGGTTGGTTGGTAGGTGGTGGTCAGGACACTTACGGCTGGTTGAAAGACCGGGCCAAGAGTGCTGACGCACTGATCGACTTGAGTGGTATCGAATCGCTTCGCGGCATCCGCGAAACCGGTGACGGTATCGAAATCGGCGCCCTGACAACGTTAACTGAAGTTGTCAGCAGCGACCTTATCCGTCAGCGCTACGCCGTACTGGCGGAAGCAGCTGAAGTAGTGGCCAGCATGCAGATTCGCAACATCGGCACACTTGGCGGCAATGTCTCTCAAGACGTGCGCTGCTGGTACTACCGTCGCGGCCTGTCTTGCTACCGTGCCGGCGGTAACCTGTGTTACGCCGATACGCCACAAGGCATGAACCGCGAGCACGCGTTGTTCGAGCAGAGCCGCTGTGTGGCAGCTGGCGCCTCTGATACTGCACCCGCTCTGGTAGCTCTGGATGCCACTATGGTTATCCAGAGTGTTGACGGAGTGCGTGAGGTATCAGCCGAAGACTACTTTGTCGGCCCGGCGCTGGATATCGAAAACACAACTGTACTGCGCCCCGGCGAGATCCTGACAGCGGTCAGAATCCCGGCGACCTGGGCGAACGCAACGCACTACTGGGAAAAAGTTGCTGACCGCAATGTCTGGGACTTCTCTCTGGTTAACGTTGCCGCAGTCTTCCGGGTTAACGGTGGAACCATCGAGGATTCACGTATTGTCGCCGGCGCCGTGCAAACCACGCCACGTCGACTCGTTAACATCGAAAATGCTGTTCGCGGACAAGCCAAGAATGCACAGACCGCTGAGGCTGTTGCACCAATGGCGGCCGAAGGTGCTCGAGTACTCGCGCACAACGGCTTCAAAGTGCCGCTGTTGAAGAATCTGGTCAAGCGCGCCATCGCTGCTTGATCCGGAGTCTGCAAAGAGAAGGTCTGAACGAGCATATATAGCTATACGCTTCGTTTGTTAAAACTGAAAAGGGGTTACATCACTGGATGTAACCCCTTTTTTTATGGCCCCGCCGTTGCCATCCAGCTGCAGTGACTGGCGACAGAACGCCAGGCACTGACAAAAAAGGCAGCACCGTCTCTCCCCGGCACTGCCCCTTTAATACATAGATTGCTGGTCTGATCGACTACAGCATGTTGCCGACAAAATAGCCCACAGACATGATTGTTACATAGAGACCAAAAATAGTAATGGCTACCGGCAGCAATTGATGACGATGGGGTTCATTGGCGTTGTGGGTTTTTGTGCTCATGGCTCTCTCCGTTGCATTAACCATGAGGCTATTGTGCGTCGAGAGACCTACACGCGTATTGATTCAGATCAGGAAATCCTGTCTTCAGGCAACCTGCACCGCGGCGGTTTCACTCGCATCCTGCGGTATTTGCTGCAAATGCTTCTGCGCGATCTCGAAGACAGCGGCAAACCAGGCCGGATCATCATTGAGGTTGGGCACCAGCGCAAAATTCTCACCACCCGCGTGCTGGAATTGCTCACGATATTCGATACCAATCTCGAAGATAGTCTCCAGACAGTCGGATACGAAGGACGGCGTCACTACTGCAACGCGCTTGATGCCCTTGTTCACGAGCTCTTTCAGGTGCTCATCCAGATAAGGCTGTGTCCACGGCTGCGAGCCAAAGCGTGACTGGAAGGCCATGGAGTAACGCTCCGGTTTCCAGCCCAGTGCGCGCACTATGCTCTCTGTGGTCTGCACACATTGCATGCGATAGCACAGGCGATTGTCGGCTGTGATTTTCTTGCAGCACTCGCCAAATTCACAGACGCTTGCCGCATCAGCTTTTTTAATCGAGCTCTCTGGCACTCCGTGGTAACTGAAGACCACATGATCGATGTCATCGTTCTCCAGATAGCTGGTGATCAGAATCGACCAGGCACGAATGAAAGCCGGTTCCTGAAACAGGTCGTTGACAAAATGCAGATTGGGCGCGGCTTGCCAGCGTTTGGCGGCTTCCCTGACGCCATGAAATATCGATGCCGTAGTCGCCGTCGAATACTGTGGAAACATGGGGAGCAGCAGAATATCGCGAATACCCTGAGCCTCCAGATCTGCCATGACGTCGTGAATGAACGGCTGGCTATACGCCATGCCGGTGACCACAACTACTTCTTCTTCCGATTCATCGAATGCTGATTGCACGCTGGCTTGCATGCGATCGGCATAGACTTTCAGTGGTGAACCCTCGTCCATCCAGATCTGTTCATAGTCCTTGGCCACACGCGGTGCGCGAAACGGCAGAATGATCAGATTGCGCAGCAACCAGCGGCCAACGGGATTGAAATCGAAAACAAACGGGTCCGAGAAAAAATACTTATAAAACTCTCGTAACCCGTGTGGTGTGGGAGACGACGGCGTGCCCAAGTTGAGCAACAACACTGCTTTGGTCATGCTAATTCTAGTCCTGGCTACTCGCTACTGACTTTGGTCCTTCACACCGGCCACTTAGCGACCAGCGATATCCTGACGATCCATCGCATCCACTTGTTCGACAAAGAACGCCATGAACCTCGCCATACGCTCCAATCCGGGAATCGAGATCACTTCTTCTACCTCACCACTTGTATGATACAGCGGCGGCGCCTGCATGGTTGTGACAATTGGTACCCCGGCGCTGCGATAGCCACCACCCTCACCACTGGCCATGGTCGATTCCGTGGACATGAAATTGGTGCCATAACGCTGCACCCCGGCCGTGAAAACATCTTGCAAGGCACGGCTCGAGTTACTGATCCCCACAACGATAGGTGCTTCACCGGCATCAGCGGTGAATTGGCGGTAGCCGTCTTCAAACAGGAATCTGGCCGGGGCGATATTGCGCTGTGCCACGTGTTCGAGGTTGAAAATCAGCAGTGCCGGATCGAACAGGTCCGGATTCATGCGCACGGCGTTGCTCGGTCCGTTGAGGCCACGGGTGTGATGCCCGGCGCTGGCTACCAACACCAGTGTCCGGTTCAGTGGCTCGGCTGTTTGCGAAAAATGCCGCGCCAGCCCCATGAGTACCGCGAGGCCATCGCCATTGTCGCCGGCACCATCGAACCAGGCATCGGTATGGGCGTTGAGCACAATGGTCTCATTGCTGCGACCTGGAATCACGGCAATGGCATTAGTCGCCTGTAAACCGGTGTGCTCTTCAGACTCCACCTCGAGGCGTATGCGCAATTGTGAAAACGAGCCATCGAGGGCGGCCGCGTCCATGACCTCAGAGAGAAACTTGCTGTCTTGCCCACCAAGGTTAAAACAGGGACCACCGCAGTTGCTGAAGTCACGCACCATGGCATTGCCTGGTTGATCCACCATGGTAATCACAGCAACCGCACCTCGGGCAAACAGTTCCTGAGCGCGCGGAACAGCCGGCGTACGCTCGAATACCAGATGCGCCTGCGGGGTGACGTGCTGAATGGCGATCTTGCCAGCTACATCCATGTTCATGATCTCTGCCGCTGTGGCACGACCGACATAAATAATCGGCGCGGTAAGTTCGCCGCCAGCAATTTCTGACGGCGCCAGCGCCATGGCGGTTTCCAACACCACGTCGTTGCTGCCGACACCAAATGCCGAATCACCGAGCAGGGTGACGCTCCAGGAAGTGGCTAACCATTGCACGGCGTCGTCATCCTGACCGAAACCTTGCACACGCACGTCACTAATGCCGGCTGCACGGAACTGCTCGGCGGACCACGCCACTACCGCGTCTCCAGAAGGAAAACCGGATACCCGCCCCCACATCTGATTGCCACCCAGTTCTTCACTGCGTCGACTCTCGTGTGAAAATTCAATAATGGCTTCCAGATCCTGTGCCAGACGTTCACCTTCCAGTTCGCTGAAATTTTCTTCACCGTCTGGCACCACTGCCGGTGCTGGTCCGCGCACACCAATGGCGACCGGCGCCTCATCGGGCATGAGCGGTGGTGGCAATGTCAGTCCGAACCAGGGGCCTTCGGCATTGCCCGATTGCCCTGCCGCTGATGTTGCCAACAGTGTCAGTATTACGCTCGCCAGAAAACTGTGCCATTGACCGCGGTGTGGAATGAATTGCTCGATGGATTTCGACGTGCAGCGTTTGTGGAAAGTGATAGTCATGATGCTTGTCTCTTCTTCTAATTTTCTATTTTTGTTTCTTTTTCAATCGTTGCCGTGTTTTGCGATTTCTTTGCTGTGTTTTTTCAATTCTGGTTCCAGCTCTGGTTCTATTCTGATTCTTTTCTGCTCTCTCTCGTTTGTTACCATGTTGCTTATTGCTTATTGGAGGGTGTTGTCGCTGCAATTATTGCCGTGAATCAACCCGGACTAAGCTCAGCAGCTCATGGCAACAAACAGCCCTATTGAATTGAGAAATTTTCCCAACTTCTTACTGAGCATGTAACCGCTCTGCATACTGATTACTGCAGTTGTCACAGTGCAGGCCAGTGACTCGTATTGCATGCAATTGACGAGAAATACAGCTGTGCAACCGATCCCCTGATTTTACGCGATTTTACTTGTAAATGCCGATGTTGTAAGGCTGTGTACGAGGCATTTACGAACGTTTTTCCTACCCTGTCGTGCTTGTTACCGGTAAAACACCACGTTCTGTGCAAAAATTGAGCAACGTGACGGTTCTGTGTAATTCAAACTGCAAGCCTGCGTAGTTCTACGCGCTCGTCAGATAATTTTTGCGGAAAATACCTACAATTCTGAATTGCTTGTGCTTAGTGGTTGCAATACATAAATCAGTCCTTATACTGCGCCCTTCCCCGCACTAGCCCCCCAAGAAAGTTTTATGGAATGGTCGATTAGTTACAAGCCGGCTCACCGCGCATTGCAACCGCAGTCAGTCACTGACTCGCGCATGCCAGACTCACCAATTAGCGATTCTGTAAAATCTGATCAATTCGCCGCCACAGGAGTACCTGACCAGTCAGACACAGCCTCCGACCAACCCGCTCCGCACAATCTCATCGCCGTTGCTGTCACTGGCACATTCTGTGTCGATGCACATCGGCAGTTGATGGGGGATATTCTGGCTTCCCCACACTGGCAACAGGGTCGCGGGCTCTTGCTGGATTTTCGCCTGACCAGTTTCAAGCAAAGCGATTTGCAGACCATGATCGCGATCTGCGATACCCACATCGAATATGACGAAGTCATTGGTACCAGCCCAATCGCGATACTGGTGAGCGACGATCTGGCCTACGGCTCTGTACGGCAATTTCTGCTACTTTCTACCGACAAGATTTCCGCGCCGTTCCGACTCTCCAGAGATCCGGTAGATGCTATCGACTGGTTGCAATCAAGCGCAAGCGTTTACAGCTAGCCGCCAGTTCACGGCAGCCTTGCTATTGCGAGATCGGCCGCTTGCTGTCCTCGGCAAATAATTGCTCCAGCTCCTTGCGCCCTTCAGCCGCAATAGACAGCAGCTCTTCCATGTTGTCCATGTGTGCCACCGAACGCTGCAGCAAGGCTTCATCGTGTTTGCGGAACATATCGGCAATCTCCAGCGCCTGACCTTCGGTATAACCGAGAATTTCCAATGTTTCCGTTGCCGCTTCCAGTGAACTGGCAAAAGTTTCTCGAATCACGCTATTCACTTCACGCTTGTACAACTCATAGGCATGAAAACGATTCGTCGCACGCGCGACGATATGAATGTTCGGGTTTTCTTCTCTGGCCAGATCGATAATGGCCAGCGACTGTTGCATATCGTCCACAGCGACCACCAGAATCTTCGCCTGTTCGATACCGGCGGAATGCAACAGATCAAGACGACTCAGGTCGCCATAGTACAGACGGTTTCCGAACTGTTTGACGAACTCGACATGGGTCGGGTTCTTGTCCATTGCTGTAAAGGGAATATGCCGTGCCGCCAACATACGACCGATGACCTGGCCGAAGCGGCCAAAGCCGGCAATAATGACTTCCGGTTCATGATCATCCCAGTGTGCATCCTGATCCGGCACAGCCTCGCTGCGGCAATGCCATACCTTGCGTTGCCAGGCCACGAGCGGCGAGGTCATCGCCATCGACAACCCAACCACCAGTGTCACCTGTTCAGCGATTTCTGTTCCCAGCAGTCCGGTTTGGGTCGCTTGCGAGAGCACCACAAAGGCAAACTCACCGCCCTGGGACAAAATCAGGCCCAACTGGAAGCCCTCCCGATAGCGCACTTTTTGCAGACGCAGTATGGCCACAACCACCAGCGCTTTGATCGCCACCAGCCCGACCGCGGCCAGCAGCATCAAAAACGGATGCTCCAACAGCAGACCAAGATTGATGGACATGCCTACAGCGATAAAGAACAGCCCCAGCAGCATGCCCTTGAACGGCTCGATGTCGGACTCCAGTTGATGTCGGTAATCAGAATTGGCCAGCATGATGCCGGCAAGAAACGCTCCCAACCCCATGGACAGGCCGGCCACATTCATCAGCACAGCCACGCTGATCACTATCAACAGGCTGGCGGCAGTCATCACCTCGCGATTTTGCGTGTTGGCAACGATCGCCAGCACCTGATTCAGGCCAAAGCGTCCAAACAACAGCACCAGCAACACAGCGCCAATGCCGTAGTACCAGGGCGGGCCTTCGACCACGTCCCCCTGCGCCAGGAGTCCTACCAGGATGAGAATCGGGATCACCGCCAGATCCTGCAGTAACAGGATGGAAAAGCCCTGCCGTCCCAGTGGTGAAGCGAGAATATGTTCTTCACTCATCAGCTGGATAGCAAAGGCTGTGGATGACAGGGCCAGCGTTAATCCCAACACCAGCGCTTGTGATGAACCATTGCCCAACAGCAGGAAGAATGCACCCAGAATAGCGGCGGAGATAAGCAACTGACTGCCACCAGTGACAGAAATCTGACCGCGCATGGTCCACAGCTTTTCCGGTGCCAGTTCCAGACCGATGACAAACAGCAGAAAAATGACACCGTACTCGGCAAAGTGCAGCACTTCTTCCGGATCATGCACCAGACCCAACACACTGGGTCCCAGCATCAGGCCAGCGAACAAATAGCCAAGAATGGAACCCAGGCCGATGGCCTTGAACAGTGGCACGGCGATGACTGCCGCCGTCAGGTAGTACAGCGCATTAACTAACAGGCTTTCTGTGACCATTCCTTCCCCTTGCTGTTGACCCGGCAACCCGGATTTTGTGCTTTGGCTGCCTTCTCAGCGACCGATACGAGCGACAACATCGCTGCTACGCACCGAATCCATCGCGCCACAGGCGCCGCGCAACCTATTACAGTATCTAGTAACTAGCTTCACAGCGCGGCGAGCGCTTAAATACATTGAAATAATTTGTAACAATTTGCTGCGAGCCGCGTCTTATCTAGCATACAGGCAGCGTGGGTAGGTTGGTAACAACAATTCAGGAATTCTGCTGAATTCTGTTGCAATCGGCGTAGACTATTTGCCTATTGTTCGACCCAATCCCTTTGCGATAACTGATAACACCACAAGAGGAGTTCTTCGTGAAATATTCTCTTCACCTTGCTTTGTCCCTGCTTTTCACTGTTGCCACTGCGAGCGCCAGCGCTGGCGAACGTGTCGGTGATTTTGCGTTGATTGACCAAAACGGCGTGCAACACCATATGGCGTGGTATAACGATCACAGCGCCATCGTCCTGTTGCCCCAGGCCAACGGCCAGACCGACGAGCAGGCGCTGCGCGACTTGCAAGCCCTGCAATCTGACTATGCCGATCAGGGCGTCGAATTCTTCCTGATCAATCCCGGCCAGCAAACAGACCGCGCCGCAGTCGCTGCAGCCGTCGGCACCGACATCCCGGTGCTCATGGACGATGCGCAAGTCATCTCTGAATTGCTCGGCCTGACGCACATGGATCAGGCCGTGGTCTACAGCCCCAAGAATTTTGAAGTACTTTATCGTGGCCCGGTGCAAGCCGAACTGGAAGCCGCTCTGACTGCAGCGCTGGCCGGCGAATCCGCGGATCTGGTCACTGTCGCCAGCAACGGCACAGCCATCGACTACAGCATGGGTGTGGATGGCCATGCCCTGTCCTATGCAGACGATATCGCCCCCATCATCGCCGAGAATTGCGCCGAATGTCATCGCGAAGGCGGCATTGCGCCATTTGCCATGGACAACAAACTGGCGGTTCAGGGCTGGTCACCGATGATCCGTGAAGTGGTCATGACCAAGCG
>CAZQFA010000051.1:17160-18677 GCA_964592245.1 uncultured Pseudohongiella sp.
CAGTGGAACCCGGAAGGTGTCGGCGGCTTGCTGCGTGCCGGTTCCGGCTTGAGCCTGCAAATGCACTACACCACCTCGGGCAAGGAAACCACCGATGCCACCGAGATTGGTATCTACTTCTACCCGGAAGGCGAAGAGCCTGCCGAGCGTATGTCGGGCGGTGTGGCCAATGCCTTCACCATCAATATCCCGCCACAGGCCAAGGATCACGAAATGGAACTGGTCACCTACGTGCCCAATGACGCCGAGATTCACAGCCTGATGCCGCATATGCATTTCCGTGGCAAGCGCATGGCATTCACCGCGCGTTACCCGGATGGCAGTGAGGAATTGCTGTTGTCAGTACCTGCCTATTCTTTCAACTGGCAGTTATCGCACGAATTGGCTGAGCCACTGCGTGTGCCGGCTGGCACCCAAATTGTGGCTCGTGGCGCTTTTGACAACTCTTCACAGAATCCCTGGAACCCGGACCCGAATGAGGAAATCCATTGGGGCGAACAGAGCTGGGAAGAGATGTTCATGGGCTTCTACACCTGGCAGGAAGTCAACCCGAGCGGCGGCGAAGACTAGTCGCTTCCTTTACACAATCCGTTAGCCCGGTCACGGCAAGTGGTTGACTGGCTAATCCGAAAAAGGCGAGCTTCGGCTCGCCTTTTTTATTGGGCGGATAATTAGCGTCCTGCATGCACACATCATGCTACAGGCAGTATTCGCTGCCCGGTGCCGCAGACACGACATGCTGACAATTCCACATGTCCATTCATCCCGACAATCCAACCCCAACAGCCCCAAGCACCCCGGCACACTGGCGGTCATGCCCGGGTATGATAAGCTTGATAACATGCTGGAGGTTGTGCCACACACTGGCCAGACATCTCCTGATCCCTGCATTCCCACATTCGCTTACCCGAGAGAGGCACCATGAGAATTGTTGTATTCACGCTGTTACTGTCCTTGCTCACCTATTGTTCCGAGGCGCCGCAACCCGCGCCGGAGTCCGTAGCAAGCACTGAGCCACGCAATACCCCGGAAAACCCGATACCGCCGGTTTACGACAACAGCGTCTCACCGTGGGAGTTAGGCTTTATGGCGGCGGTCGCCAATCCCTATGCCACCGAGGCTGCTGCCGAGATGCTGGCACAGGGTGGTCATGCCGTGGATGCAGCGATCGCTGCCCATGCGGTGCTGGGGCTGGTGGAGCCGGAAAGCTCCGGCCTCGGTGGTGGCGGCTTCATGGTAGTTTTTGAACAAGTCAGCAACGAAGTACGCTTCTTTGACGGCCGCGAAGCCGCCCCGGCAGGCGCCAGTGCCGACATGTTCATGGCCGACGGTGACGTCATGGGCTTTCTTAACGCCTGGCAAAGTGGTCGCTCAGTAGGCGTGCCCGGCGCCGTCGCGCTCTACAAAATGACCCATGATGCCTACGGCAAATTGCCCTGGGCCACGGTGTTTCAGCCCGCTATCGAATTGGCCAGCGAAGGCTTTGTCGCTACTGAAAAAATGACCGGCATGCTGCC
>CAZQFA010000052.1:0-5830 GCA_964592245.1 uncultured Pseudohongiella sp.
GACAATTCGCGACTGAGCTTGACCCGTTGCGCCTCACCACCGGATAGCGTGGTGGCCGCCTGGCCGAGGCAGATGTAGGACAGGCCCACATCCATCAGCGTCTGCAGCTTGCGGGCAATAGCTGGCACGGCAGAGAATAACTCGCGTGCATCCTCGATGGTCATGTCCAGCACCTCGCAAATGTTCTTGCCCTTGTACTGTACTTCCAGTGTTTCGCGGTTGTAGCGCTTGCCGCGGCAGACATCACAGGCAACATAGACGTCGGGCAGGAAATGCATTTCCACTTTCACAACGCCATCGCCCTGACAGGCTTCACAGCGTCCGCCTTTGACATTGAAGCTGAAGCGACCGGGTTTGTAACCGCGACTGCGGGCTTCCTCGGTGCCGGCAAACAACTCCCGCACCGGCGTGAAGATGCCGGTATAGGTGGCAGGATTGGAACGGGGTGTACGGCCGATCGGGCTCTGGTCTATGTCGACCACCTTGTCCAGATGCTCCATGCCCTCAATGCTGTCATAGGGAGCCGGATTCAACGTCGTTGCGCCATTGAGTTTGCTGGCAGTGATCGGGTACAGGGTGTTGTTGATCAGCGTGGACTTGCCGGAACCGGAAACTCCGGTTACACAGGTGAACAGACCAACCGGAATCCGCAGGGTGACCTTCTTAAGATTGTTGCCGCGGGCGCCCTTGATCACCAGTTGCTTGTCCTTGTCCATGGCGATGCGCTTTTTCGGAATGGCGATGCACTCCTTGCCGCTGAGGAACTGCCCGGTCAGTGATTTCTTGCTGCCGGTGATGTCGCTCAGGGCGCCTTCGGCGACAATCTCACCACCGTGCACGCCTGCTCCGGGGCCGATGTCGATAATGTGATCGGCGCTGCGGATCGCATCTTCATCGTGTTCAACGACGATGACGGTGTTGCCCAGGTCGCGCAGGTGGAAGAGGGTGTTCAGCAGGCGACTGTTGTCACGCTGGTGCAGACCGATGGAGGGTTCATCGAGAATGTACATCACACCGACCAGGCCGGCGCCAATCTGACTGGCCAGACGAATCCGCTGCGCTTCACCACCGGACAGCGTATCGGCGCTGCGGCTGAGAGTGAGGTAGTTCAGGCCCACATCGACGAGGAACTTCAGGCGATCCTGCAATTCTTTCAATACTTTCTCAGCAATCTTGGCACGTTTGCCGGCCAGCTTGAGCTTGTTGAAGTAGTCCGCTGCATGACTGACGGTCATGTTGGTGATAGTAGGCAGGTTCTTGCCCTTGATCAGCACATGCCGGGCATCCTGTTTCAGGCGCGTGCCTTCGCAGTCAGGACAGGATTGGGAGCTGAGGTACTTGGCCAGTTCCTCGCGCACCATGCTGGATTCGGTTTCCCGGTAGCGGCGTTCCATGTTCGGCAGGATGCCTTCGAAGGGATAGCTACGGGTGACACGGTCGCCACGATCATTGACGTAGTGAAAGTCGACTACTTCCTTGCCGCTGCCGTGGAGAATGACCTTCTGGTGCTGCTTCGACAGCTTCTTGAACGGCGTATCAATCGAGAAGCCGAAGTGCTCGGCCAGTGATGACAGCATGGAGAAATAATAGAAGTTGCGCCGGTCCCAACCGCGAATGGCACCTTCGGATAACGCCAGCGAGTCATCGATGATGATGCGACTCTCGTCAAAATACTGTTTCAGGCCCAGACCGTCACAGGAGGCGCAGGCACCGGCCGGATTATTAAAGGAAAACAGTCGTGGCTCCAGCTCGGAGATGCTGTGGCCACATTGTGGGCAGGCAAACAGGGACGAGAACACCATGTCGTCCTCAGTCCCTTCGGTGTCCATGATGCTGACAGTAGCCAGGCCGTCGGCCAGCTGAATGGCGGTTTCGAAGCTTTCGGCAAGCCGCTGCTCCAGCCCTTTCTTGATCTTCACCCGGTCGATGACCACGTCGATCGAGTGCTTCTTGTTCTTTTCCAGATCCGGCGGATAGTCGATTTCGCAGACGATGCCGTCGACGCGCGCCCGAATGAAGCCGCTGCTGCGCAACTCGTTGAAAACATGAATGTGTTCGCCCTTGCGCTCGCGAATAATCGGTGCCAGTACCATGGCACGCGTGCCTTCAGGCAGCGCCATTACCTTGTCCACCATCTGGCTGACGGTCTGTGCTTCCAGCTTGATGTTGTGCTCCGGGCAATGAGGCTCACCGACGCGGGCAAACAGCAGACGCAGATAATCGTAAATCTCGGTAATGGTGCCGACGGTGGAGCGGGGGTTGTGCGAAGTGGATTTCTGCTCAATGGAAATCGCCGGCGACAGTCCTTCAATGTGGTCGATGTCCGGCTTCTCCATCATCGACAGGAATTGCCGGGCGTAGGTCGACAGCGATTCGACGTAGCGGCGCTGACCTTCAGCGTAGAGCGTATCAAATGCCAGGGAAGATTTGCCGGAACCGGATAGACCGGTGATCACTACCAGTTTGTCGCGCGGAATTTCGAGGTTGATGTTCTTCAGGTTGTGGGTGCGGGCACCGCGTACGACTATCTTGTCCATGAACAGCTCAGGTCGGGATGGGGAAACCGACCATTATCGGAAATTTACGTTGCCCGAGTAAAGGACGCATCGGGAATCATTTTGTTTCAGGCAGTGGATACGTGGGAACAGTGAATGCAGATGGTCAGGGTTAAGAAATAATTTTGGTTTGGCTACTGGCTATCCGGTGGCGGTAGCTCGCCTCTGGCTGCGGGGTTCCCACCAGCGCCCTCCGATGGGCCATCCCTGGCCCGGTCCCGCGCCATCCATGGCGCTAGTCGGGCGCCAGCGGGAACCCCGCAGCCAGAGGCTGATCCTGCATGCCGATAATTTGACCAATAACTGTGATGGGAATTGTCACCGAACTCGCAGGCACAGGGTAGCGGTATCCCCCTGATTGTGAGTAGCGACAGGGACAGGCGCGGGACCGGGCCAGGGATGGCCCATTCGAACAAGCAGGGGGATACCGCTACCCTGTGCCCTTCTCATAGACTGTTGCGTCGCGATCAATCTCGAATTTTCCATTGCTTGCCAACTCAGAGCATCAGCCAGCGTGAGCCAATTCCGCTATAAATTTTCAATTACCCGGAGCCTTGGTATAGACTTGCGGTGCTAGACAGACAATCCAATCCAGGGAGACAAAAGTGGCAAGTCGAGGAATCAACAAGGTAATTTTAGTAGGAAATGTGGGCAATGATCCGGAAGTACGTTACATGCCCAATGGCAATGCCGTTGCCAATGTCTCCGTGGCAACCAGTGATACCTGGAAGGACAAAAATACTGGCGATCAGCAAGAACGCACTGAATGGCACCGTGTGGTGTTTTTCAATCGTCTGGCCGAGATCGTCGAGCAATACGTCAAGAAGGGCAGCAAGCTTTACGTCGAAGGACGCCTGCAAACCCGCTCCTGGGAACAGGACGGTGTAAAACGCTACAGCACCGAAATCGTCGCCAACGAGATGCAGATGCTGGATTCCCGCGGTGGCCAGTCTGACAGTGACTACGGTCAGCAGCGTTCGGCACCGCCGCAGCAGTCATCGGGTGGCGGTGGATCGTCGCAGTCGGCGCCCAGTAACTTTGATAATTTCGACGACGATATCCCTTTTTAGAGAGGTGCTACTGCGTTTAGAGGGGTGCTACTGCGCACCGCACTGACTTCGTTGGTGGCGTCGCGACAATGCTCAACCACTTTCGTGTACGCTGCGCTTGCCGCGCCACCACCGCCGCGCCAGAGCAGTTGCTCAATACGCACTCTGAGCCGGCCCCTTCCCCTTGTGAACGGAGCTACTGCGCGTCCCGCTGACTTCGTTGTCGGAGATTTTTAATTGCTCACGTACTGGTTTGTACGCTGCGCATTAAAAATCTCCCCCGCCTCGCCAACGAGCCGCTCGTGACGCTCCTCTACAATCAACATCATCAGTATCTTCCAGTCTCAATCTACAGAAATTCGGCTAAAAGTCCTGTTTTAGCAGTGGCGCAGCTCTGGCGCTTGTGGTCGATGATTGCTCTCTGCTACCCGTCCAGATCATCCAGTTTAGCTGCCAGCAACGCCTGCATGGCGGCAATTTCAGATCAGGTCACAGCGCACTCGAGCCAGTCCTTCACCGCGCTTTCTAATCTTTGATGAATCTAGTAAATTCAAGAGCCTGCGTGGTTTGACCTTGCCGATCGCGCTGATGCTTGTAGTGCGCGGACTGAAGACTGACAACGGCTGATTCCAGCTGTTTTACCGATTGCCATCTTGCTGAACCGAACAGTGCTGCCGCTTTCATCGCGGAGGCTCGTCTGTAGGCTGTTTGCCGTCCGGATGGCGGGTGCGGCAGCGTACAGAGTGGCGTCGGCGGAGAGCCCGCTTTTATGGAGCTGTATTCTCAGGCTATGTTATTGTTCTTCAAGGTAAACAGCCTGTCGTTATCAGAACGGCGGAGAGCCTGCACAGGCAGGGACGGCTACAGGGACGAAACAAAAAGCAGTTATTTTATTGAGTAGACAGACAGTGAAGTTATTTGTGGTTGGGGCCAATAGCCCGACGGGAAAACATTTTGTGGAGCAGCTACGCAAGAAGCGGATTTCGTTTCTGGCGCCGTCGCGTACACAGTTTTTTCCGGAGAACGCCATGGGTATCGCCAAGATGGTGACCGAGTATGCGCCGACGCAGCTGGTCAACCTCACAGATTTCATCTCCGGTAACCACAGCGCCCTGCGGCGTGCAGAGACGGCCGAAGACCGGTGTCGCAGCGTCAATACCTTGTTGCCAGCGACGCTGGCAGAGATCTGCAATCACCTCAATGTCCCCATGCTGCATCTGTCCAATGCCTATGTCTTCGATGGTGAGAAGAAACTGGGCTACAACGAAAACGATGCCACCAACCCGCAGGGCATCTACGGCCACTCCACGCTCGAAGGAGAGCGGGCGGTGGCCGAGCACAATGCTCACATCATCATTCGTTCCGGCTGGTTGTTCGGGCGCTGGAAAAAAGGGTTGATCAAATCCTGGATACGCTCGTTCAAGCACAATGAGGGGCAGCTACAGCTGACTCGTCGACGCTTCAGCCCTACTCACACCGGTGATCTTGCCTCGGCCATTCTGGCGGTGTGCCAGCAGGTGGACTGCGATGCCAATGTCTGGGGGACCTATCACTACAGCGGACTGGAGACAAAGCGCGAAAGTGAATTCGTCCAGCAGGTCCTGAAATACGCCGCCAACCATGATGAGGATATCTATCAACTGCTGGACAGCAAACGTCTGATCGAGAAGGAAGCGAAAGCACCTGAAATTCCCAATGCGACTCTTTCCAGCAAAAAGATTTTCGACACATTCGCGATCAAACAAAAGTCCTGGCACGGCCATTTGCAGGAAGTGATCAAGTTGCTCTACGAGGGTCGCACGCGCACTGCGGCGCAGAAACGTGCCAGTAAGGCGACAGCTACTGACGCCGCATGATCATTGAGCCCGCCAATAAAGTTACCGCTCTTACCCCTGTTGCTACCGCGTTAGAACGCTTGCTGGCTGCCATGCCGGTGTTGACCGGGATTGAAGAAATTCCCGTGCGTGCGGCTCGCGGCCGAGTGCTGGCCGAAGCGCTCGTTGCCAGCTGCCATGTGCCGCCGCATGACAACAGTGCCATGGACGGCTATGCCGTACGCAGCGCTGATGTGCATTCGGTTCCCACCACACTGCAAGTTTCCCAGCGCATCATTGCCGGGGACACCGGTGTCGCCTTGCAAGCAGGAGAGGCAGCGCGCGTATTTACCGGCGCGCCGATTCCACCGGGTGCCGATGCGGTGGTTATGCAGGAAAATACCCAGGATTC
>CAZQFA010000052.1:5930-18627 GCA_964592245.1 uncultured Pseudohongiella sp.
TACAACCCTATGTCAATCAAAGCTCCGGGGTTACGGCATCACTTAGCGGCGCTGACGGGCTGGCCATCATTCCGCCCCATACGGAAATCGCGAAAGGTGATAAACTAGACTTCATCGCTTTTTCGGAATTGCTGTATTGAATGCTATGAATGCAGGAAAAATCTTAATTCCGTTTGCTACAGTGCTGTTAGCCAGCTGCGCGACGCCGCCGGAATCTGCTGGCACTGCCAGCGCGCCGGAGCCCGAACGAGCGCAGGTGCGTGTGCTTTCTGAAGCGGAAGTCTATACCGGATTGCAGCCTGCCGACCGCCAGCGCATCGTGGCCGATTTATTGTACGAAGGGCTGCAGGCACTGGATGCTGATCGCTTGCTGACACCGGTTGATAATAATGCCCATGCCCGTTTCCGCCGGGCGCTAGCTTATGATCCGGACAATGAGATTGCCCTGCAGGGATTGCAGGATATCGTCCTGCGCTATGTCGAACTGGCGGAAGAGGCGATTTACCAGGGTTTGTTCGATCAGGCACAGCTCATGCTTGAGCGCGCGCGTTTTGTCGATGAAAGCCATCCGGCCATTGCTGCCATGACCGAGACCCTGGCCGACGAGCAGGATTCCGGTGATTTGTTCTACGATTTTGAAGCTAATGGCATCGTCAGTCAGAGTGAGGCGGCGCAGACCAGACTGGCGGATATCGCACAAACAGCACGCGATAACGAAGCGTTCTTCCTGATTACCGCCCCCAATGACGCCCATGCCCGCTGGATGTATTCCGTGATGCGGGAAGCTGTCGCCGGCTATCGCCTGCGCGGCAATATCGAATTGGCCAGCCGTTACAGCATTCGGCTGCGCATGCCGGACCAGAATAGCTGAGTCCTGTTTGCCAGCGTTGTTGGCAGATTTCTCAAACCAGAAGCGCGGCCAGCGCGCCCCGGTTTTATCAATGTTACTCAAGCCTGCTAAGCTGCCTTTATGAAGTTACCTTTCGTGTCGCTGTTTGGTGCCTATCTGCGGTTGATTATTTTCGCCGCGGCACTGCTATTGGGTATTCAGGTGCCGGCCTTTGTTGAACAATACACCCAGCGTGTGCAGGCGCACTACCTGGAAGTGTCAGCCAATATCCGCGGTTTTCAGACCACTGCCGACGAGATGTTTGCTGGCGATCTGCAGGCACTGGTGGACTATTATGGCAATAGCACCGATCCGGTTTTCTCCCGTGATGCGCGCTCTCTGCAGGCGTTGGTGTCGCGCTATCAGCGCATTGCCAGCGAGTATCAGGCACTGCAGGCGCACCCGGTGGAAGTAGCGATCCATATCGCTACCGCCGCGGACCGCGAATTCCTGCGCGAGACTTTCGCTGCCTACGGATACACCGTGCCGCTGAATACTCTGGCTATACTCTGGGGGCTGGCGCTGGCAGTGCTGCTGACTCTGGTGCTGGATTGTTGCTGGTTTGGCTGCAAACAATGTGTGCATTGGCTGCGCAAACCACCACCGCAGCAGCGGCCACGGCGTGAGCCGCGATTGCCAGAGGTCGCGACTGATCATCACGACCAGCACTCTCACAGGTCCCACACTTGAGTAGCCGCTTTACTCTGAAACGCTATCTGCCGATTCTGGTGTGGGGGCCGCGTTATACGCGAGTGCGATTGCGTGATGACTCGATAGCTGCCGTTCTGGTGGCGATCATGATAATTCCCCAGGCGCTGGCCTATGCCCTGATCGCCGGAGTTTCTCCGGAGCTTGGGCTGTATGCAGCCATTCTCGGCCTGGCCGGTTATACCCTGTTTGGTTCCAGCAGCACCTTGTCCGTCGGACCGGTTGCCGTGTTGTCACTGATGACAGCGGCGGCGCTGGGCAAACTGTCACTGCAATCGGCTGTCGACTACACTGCGGCGGCGACAGCACTGGCCCTGATGTCTGGCGGATTGCTGCTGATGGTGGGGCTGTTGCGCCTTGGCTTCATGGCGAATTTCATTTCCCATCCGGTGGTGAGTGCCTTTGTTACCGCATCAGCCCTGTTGATTGGTCTCAGTCAGCTGGAGTATCTACTGGGCATTCCTGTCAGCGGCGACAACGCCATTGACCTGATTACCTCACTGGTCGCTGGTGTGGACAGAGTCAATCTTGTCACTCTGGCTCTGGGTACGATGGCAATTATCATCGTCGTCTGGTGCAAGACTGGTTTGCAGCAAGGTCTGCTGCGTCTGGGCTGGCAGGAGTCGACTGCTCGCTTGATCGGTCGCTCCGGACCACTGGTTGTTGTCGTTTTGTCAGCAGCTTGTGCCTGGCTGTTTCGCTTCGATGACTACGGTGTGGCCTTGCTGGGATCGGTGCCGGCTGGTTTGCCTACTATGCGCTGGCCGACCCTGACGCTGGAACATGTCCGCTCGTTGTGGGGCTCGGCCATTCTCATCGCCATTATCGGCTATGTGGAATCCATGTCAGTGGGACAGGTGATGGCCGCACGCCGTCGCGAGCGCCTGAATCTGGATCAGGAGCTGATCGGTCTGGGCGCCGCCAATATAGCCAGCGCCAGTGCCGGTGGATTTCCGGTCAGTGGCGGCTTCTCCCGTTCTATCGTCAATTTCAATGCCGGCGCGGCGACACCTGCAGCGGGCTTGTTGACGGCTTTGATTGTCGCGGTGGTGGCGCTGTTGTTAACACCGGTGCTGTTCTGGCTGCCGCGCTTTACGCTGGCCGCTATTATTCTGGTGGCAATCGTGCCGCTCATCGATCTGGGCATGTTGTTGCGTTCCTTCCGCTTCTCCAAAGCCGATTTTACCGCGGTACTATTCACACTCTTGCTGACCCTGACAATTGGCGTGGAAGTGGGCGTGGCGGCAGGCGTGCTGACGTCTGTCGTCATGCATTTGTACAAGACATCAAAACCACATGTGGTGGTCGTCGGTCGTGTCCAGGATACCGAGCACTTCCGCAGCGTAAAACGCCACAAGGTAGAGACCTTTGAGTCACTGTTATCAATCCGGGTGGATGAAAGTCTGTATTTTGCTAACAGTCGCTATCTGGAAGAAATGATCTTCAATCTCACGGCAAAGAAACCCAATCTCAAGCATGTCATTCTGATGTGCACGGCAGTGAACGAGATCGATCTGAGCGCGCTTGAGGCCTTGGAAAACATCAACGACACACTCAGAGAACTGGATATTCAATTACACCTGTCGGAGGTGAAAGGGCCGATCATGGATCGCCTGGGTTCATCGGGCTTTTTTACCCGCCTCACCGGCAATAACTACCTCAGCCACAACCAGGCTGTCGAGGATTTGCGCATCGTGCCGGAGCCGGCTGATGAAGACGCAAAAGCGGAGTGACGGTCAAACTGGCTGGACGCCACACTGACTTGCGGCGCTTTGGTATTCAAGCTGTGGTACCTAAATTGAGATGATGCTGATATAGCCGATGTAGGCGGCATAACCGGCCAGTAGCAAACCGCCTTCGAGGCGCGACAGGCGCAGGCCGGAGCGGGCAATGGGTAGAAGCACGAAGGTGAAGATCAGCATGACGACGAAATCAGTGAGCGAAAACTGGCTGGCAGACACTGTGCCGGCTAACGCGGAAACGCCGAGAACACAAAGGATGTTGAAGGAGTTTGAGCCAACGACATTGCCAATAGCGATGTCAGATTCGCGTCGCATGGCCGCCGATACGGAGGTTGCCAGTTCCGGGATACTGGTACCGACTGCCACCAGAGTCAGGCCAATGATTGCCTCACTGATACCGAGAACACGGGCAATCTCCACGGCGTTGTCTACGAATACCTGACTACCTGCTACCAGTAGCGCCAGACCTACCACAATATAGACCAGCAACAGGGGAGTTTGATATCCGGGGCTGGGCTTGACAGCTTCAGCAAAGATCTGGACATCATCATCGGCTCGCTTCGCCATGCGGATATTCAGCAGCAGATACCCCGCCAACCCGGTCATCAATATCAGACCATCGACCAGCGTCAGTTCGCCATCGAGTAACAGGATACCCAGCAGTACAGAGGCGGCCATCACCAGCGGAATCTGCTGGCGAATCAGATCCATCTTGATTTCAATGGGTTGAATAAGTGCGGTCACGCCGAGTATCAGGCCGATATTGGCGATATTCGAACCAACGACATTGCCCAGGGCGATGCCACTGAAGCCCATCATGGTCGACTCCACACTCACCGCCAACTCGGGCGCACTGGTGCCGAAGGCAACAACTGTCAAGCCGACGACGAGGGGCGTAATGCCAAGTTTGAGGGCCAACTGTGAACTGCCCTTGACCAGGAGTTCGGCGCCACCGGCTAGAACGACAAAGCCAAGCACAAGTAATACTAAGGAAACTAACACGGCGGGCATGTATCCATGACAACAGACTTGTGGCGATCATGGATGCCGTGCGCTGAAGTTTGTTCTGATTTGGCAAATGTTAAGTTGCATTTAGTCATCGCAAACCATTTTGCCAGAGTACTGCTGGCGATTCAGTAGTGGAAGGTGGAAGCGCATGAAACTAAGGACGAAGCGTCTGCGGTGATCAAGGCAATGGTTTGCTGGTCACAGCAGTCGGTATTGGTTCAACGGCGAGAAGTAGTTGGCGGTCAACGCTGGCCGGAATCCAGAGCAGCCTTCTCCTCTACACGTTCCCTGGCGGCCATGCGATTCTGCAAGATGATGACCGCCAACAGAATGCCGGCACCCAGTATATGGTAGTAGATCGGCAAGCCGGTCCACATCAGCAAGCCGGCACTAACCAGCAAGGCCGCGGCGATGAACACGTTCAAGCGCGTTTCCAGATGCCACTGTAAGACGCCCGCCAGGGCGTAAAGGCCCATACTGGCCCAGAGGAAAACCTCGATGCGTTCTGGCCAGGTACCAGAGATCAATGGTGAGTAGGCAAACAGTACCGGCACCAGATAGAGCCCCTTGGCTACTTTCCAGCTGGTGACGCCGGTGGCAATCGGCCGGGTTCCGGCAATACCGGCAGCGGCAAAGGACGCCAGGCACACAGGGGGTGTGACGTTGCTGTCCTGAGACAACCAGAAAATAATCAGGTGGGCACTCAGTAACATGCCGGTGAGCAATTCCGGCGGCAGCATTTCCTGGCGGATGAGTTGTTTCATCTCCAGCGGCATTTCCTGCAGGGCAACCACAGGATCGCCGCCAAACAGGTTTAAAGTGGCAGCGACATTAGTGGGCAAGTCACCAGCCTGCAGTGCAGCGAGTAACTGTGACTGGCTAATGAGGTCGAAAATCAAGGGTGCGGACAGTGTCGCCAGTACGATGTAAGACGCCGTCACCGGCAAGCCCATGCCGAGCACCAGAGACGCCAGTGCAACGAGTATCAATGTGATCAGCAGGCTGCCCTGCGCCCACTCGACGATCATCAAGGAGAAGGCATTGCCAACCCCCGTTGTCGTCACCACGTTGATGATAATGCCCACGGCGACCAGCAGCAGGGCAGTGGACACCATGGTCTGCACACCGTCTACCACGGCATCAAAAATATCGCGCAGGTTCATGGGATTGCTGGACAGATAGGACGCACCAATAACACTGATGATCGCAAAGGCCGCCGAGGTTGTTGGCGTTCGCCCCATCACCAGGAATGTCACCAGCACAGCCATGGGAATAATGAAGTGCCAGCCTTCCTTGAGCACGGAACGGACTTTCTCGGTCTGTTCAATATCGGCTGCTCGTAGACCCAGACGTTTGGCCTCGATGCGCACGAAGTAGCAGACGGTGAGGAAATACAGTATCGCCGGCAGGGTAGATACGGCAATGATCGTCAGATAGGAAATTTGTGTGTAGCTGGCCAGCACGAATGCGCCAGCACCCATCACTGGTGGCATCAAGGCGCCACCGGTGGAGGCAGCTGCAACGACACCGGCAGAGAACTGCCCTTCAAAGCCCGACTTTTTCATCATCGGGATGGTGATGACCCCGGTTGAAACTGTATTGGCCACGGCCGATCCGGAGACCGAACCCATGAGTCCGGAGCCGACGACGGCCACGAGTCCGGCGCCACCGGTAAAGCGGCCGGCCAGACACTGCGCCAGACGCACGATGAAGTCTCCGGCACCCGAACGCAGCAGGAACGAGCCGAAGATAATAAACATGAAGACGAAGGTGGCGGAGATGTTGGCAGTCAGGCCAAACATGCCCTCGCTGGTAAAGAAGGAGCGATAGAGCACAGTCTCCAGACTCAGGCCGGGGAAAGCAAAGACTCCGGAAATATAGCGCCCGAGGAACAAAATGTACGACAGACTGACGAGGATGAGGATCGGCATGAACCAGCCGGTGGTGCGGCGTGTAAATTCGATGGCCAGTCCCACTGCCAGGATTGAAAAGACGTAGTCGCTAAGGATGTACTCGGTTTCCCGGGCGTATAGCGCGTTCTCAAACAGCACCAGATAAGCCGACGTCGCCACAGCAGTAACGGCCAGCCCAATGTTGACCCAAAAGGCCACTGAGCCGCGCGACACTTCTTTCGATTCGTTCGCCATCAAAGCGCATATGGCACAGAAGCCGCCGAAGTGAATGGCGGACAGCCAAAGTTCGGAGATGCTGGCGAAAACGTTGCAATAGATATGAAACAGCGCGAACAGGAAAGCGCCCCAGCGCAGTGTATTCGACTTCATGGACTGCTTCCGTTGTCAGCGTTGGGATCGATCAGTTCACCGACCGGTTCTTCGAGAATGAGACGCTCGGGGATATCCAGACCTACTTCGCGGTAATAGCGTAGCGCACCTACATGCAGTGGCGCGCCAAGGCCGGCAACAGCGATTTCCGGACGCATGTCTTTGGTGGCACCGTGAATTTCTTGCAGCGTGGCCAGGTTTTCCCAAATAACTTTTGTGATGTTGTAGACGACGTGTTCGGAGATGTCATTGCGCGTTACCAGCACGTTTGGTGAAGCGACTGTGCGAATGAGCTCATCCTGATTCGGGTAAGTGCCGGGCGGAAACTCGTACCAGTCCCACAGAGGATAGCGGGCATTGATCTTGTCCAGCTGTTCCTGCGTCCAGTTCAGGATAGTCATGCGATCACCCAGTAAGGCATAGGCTTGAGTGATAGAACTGACTGGCGCACCGGCGGGGATGTTCATGCCGACGATATTGTTGTCCTGAATGGCGCTGGTGGTCGGACCATAGCCCATATAGGCAAGAGAGAATTTATTCTCGTAGTCGATGCCAAGTGTATCGAGAATGAAGCGCCCGGTTTGTTCGGCGCCGGAATTGCGTGCTCCCAGTACGTAGCGGTCACCATCGAGATTATTCAAATCATCCATGGTGCCCGATTCGACAAGCCGGGTCAGTAACACGAAGTGCTCGACGTTATTCCACATGGCCGCGACACTGCGCATGTGGGTTTGCGGATTACGCACGGGGCCTTCGCCAGTCCACGACCAGGCGCCGAAAGGACCTTGCAGAAGTGCGAACTGTGCCTGATTGTCACGCAGCAGCTTGACGTTTTCGAGGGAGCCGGCGGAACTGATCGCCGTCATGGAAATGCCTTCGCTCTGTGCCAGCTCGGCATGGGCCAGAGTCGCCAGAGCGACGCCGACCGGGTAATAGGTGCCACCGGTCGTCGCTGTCGTCAGTACGTAAGGCCGGGCGCGATTGAGTTCATCACTGCAACTCACCAGAGTCAGCAGCAGGAAAACGCTGAGCAGGAGTTGCCGAAAGGGCCATCCGGTGTTGCTGAACATGTGCGGGCTGGACATGTGCTAAAAGAGTCGCTGAGAGGTAATTATTATTGCTTCTTGTTAGTGCTGATTAAAATTCTAAGTTGCTGATTATGCAGCCAAAAAATTGCCATCAAGCACGGATTCAGTGGTCACCGATGAAAGCATATTTCCCAACAAACCACAATCGGTCGGGCGATGAAATTCGCCTGTCGAGCACGAAGCGAAATGTGCAGTGGAAGAGTAATAGTTACGCGGGCGGCAAGTAGCTCAGGAAAAGTAGCTCAGTCAGTTTTCTTGTTGTCTTCGCCCAGAGAATCTCTGGCCTTGCCTGAGAGGGGCTTTTCACCCTCCAGTGTATTGATCAGCATGCCGGCACCACCAAACACCATCGCTCCCATGGTGACACCAAAAATGAGGGAGATGCGCAGGAACTGGTGAATTTCAATGCCGGTGAAGTATTCACCCACCTCGGCGATCAGATTGACCAGAACGAGGGCGACGGCGAAGCTAATCCAGACGATCTTTTTCATGGCGTCCTCGTGGCGGTGTGGGCGATCTTCACTCCGAGATTAACAGCAATCCCCGTATGTGACTACCGTCGTACTCGGTAAAGACGATGGCATCATCGACGCTATCGGCATTGAGGTTCACGGCACTGATGTCGCCGCGCGTGACCGCCGTATCGAGACTGATAGTCTGATCTGCACTCAGGTTGCTGACGCGAGCCAGCGTCGGGTCTACCTGCACACTGACATTGTTGATGACTTCGCGAATATCGATCTCATAGTTATCGCGCTGCCGGGAGTATCCCAGGGCCCCGAGGAACTCATCATTGCGGGTTTCCTCAATACTGTTCAGAAACAGCTCGACCTGATTGCCCCGCAAGACCAGTAAGTCATTCACCGCCTCGACAGAATCGATAGCAGCACGTGCGAAAGGCGGACGGTTGCTGGTATCCAGTTGGTCGGCTTCTGCATTGAGCGATTCATAGGCGCTGGCCAGGCGAATGACCGAAGGGAAGCGCAAATCCACAGTGATGCGGCGTGCCGGGCGGCGGGCAAAACGGTCACCTTCATTGGGATAGATAAATGCCTCAATAGCGATGCTGCCGGACAGGGCCAGCCAGACGAAAACATCACCAACAGAAATCGGTTCCACGCGCCAAAGCCACAGATCCTTGAGACCATCTTCATTTTCGTCATTGAGGAAGGTGCTCAGGACGTTGCCGCCGGAACGCAAAACCTGCTGCGGTTCGGTCTGCTCCATGCCGCTACTATTACCCATAAAGAGTGACACTTTACCCCCTTCACGTAACAACAGATCGTCGATGCCGTCGTTGTTGACGTCTTCGAGGATCTCCTCGTGGGTCAGGGCGAGAATACCCGTGAGGTTGGAAAAGTCGACATTGTCGATATCAAACTCGCCCAGCCGTTCCTCGATCTCGGCGATATCGATCGTGTAAGTAGGAGACGACGGGAAATAAGGACTGCCATTGCTGTTCGCCAGAAATACATCCAGCTTCAGGTCAGTACGCGAAATCAGATCCGCCGCACTGTCATTATTCACGTCACGCAACTCCAGTGCCGGAATGCGAATGCTCTGTCCGGTGGAACGATTGAGGCGATCGATATTGAGTGCCGTGCGCATACGGAAATCAGATTGCACCGCCAGCGGTGCCTGAAAGCCGCTGGGGGAATTAATATAAATCTGCAGTTGCCCCGCGCCGGGGATGATCAGGTCTTCCAGGCCGTCGGCGTTGATGTCGCGGGAGAAGTGCAGGCGCTGTACGCCGCGATTCAGAAAGCCAGTGAGATTCGTCGCTACGTCCGTGGCCACCAGTTCGTTATCGATCAGCGTCCAGGCTTGCACGTGGCGACCATCTGCCAGCGTGATGAGCGCGTTACCACTGTCGCTGTGGCCACTGCTGACATCCCAGCCGATGGCGTTGGCATCAATGGTGATCTCGCGATAACCCTGATTGAAATCAAAGCCCTGAGCGCTATGCAAATAGACGCGAATAACATTGTCGACAACGGTGACAAGTTCCTGCAGGCCGTCGGCATTGAGGTCTGCCACCAGCAAGGATTCTGCTTGCGCTGGCAACTCGAAGCGATGCTGACGAAACTCACTGGCAATAGCTGGAGGCGGCAAAAGCAAACCAGTGGTAACCAGCGCAACGCCCGAGAGTAAAGACAGCAGTGATTGGTTTCTCATGGCTGTGCCACCAGAAAAGTCGAGGTGCTGCCGTGACGCAAAAACAAATCGGGCCTGTCGTCGTCATTCAGATTCAGTACGCGAAACTCGAACACCGTGCGGGGCGATACGTATTCCCAAAAGGGCTCGGCTGCCAGTTGCAGGTCAGAGCCAATGCGCTTGGCTGCCAGTGTGCCGTTGGCAGTGATATAGAGTGCGTCCTTGCGACCATCACCGTCGATGTCATAACGTAATGACATCTGTTCAGACAGGCCGCGGACATTGTCGGCAGAAAAGCTTTCTTCGAATCGCGAGGTGGGGCGATTGCTGAAGACCCGGCCGCTGTCACTGCCGTCGGCGGCATACAACAGCTGAACACGATTAATGCTGGCATTGCGTATCGCATCGACAACCGGGATGGTGTAGTAGTTCACGCTCAAAACCGTGGCGCTGCCGTCTTCGAGTGTGAGCGGGTCCAGTTGCACGTCGTAGCCAGAGAAGCGCATAACCTGATCGGGGTTGGCCAGATCAAATTGACCATCCCGGTTGATATACAGACGCGCGCTCCAGTCACTGCCGTTGCCATCAAGCTGCAATAAATCATCAACGCCGTCGTTGTTGAGATCGATCAGGTCAAGATCGCCACGGGAATCGAAGGAAACCGACCAGTCAGGTGCCTCGGGCAGGCGATAATCGGCTTGCTGGAAATGGATATTGAATTGCCCCTGACCGGCTTCTCCGGCATTGATGTAGGCGACATCCGGCAAGCCGTCGCCATTCAGTTGCGCCAATTGCGCCGCTGGCATCCATTGTTCGCTATCGAGCAGGGCAGTGTCGTCGTCTGCTTGTGCCTGCCACTTCTCGACAAATCCGGCAAAGGGTGTGGGTGTGTCGACCGTGAGTTGGATGACTATGCCCTGTTCGGCGTTAATGCCAAGTTCGGCATCGAAGTCGGTGTCAAAATTGCGCCGCTGAATCGGTGTCATGCCGGGATTCAGCGTGGTGAATGTTGCTGCCTGCTCAAAGGTCTCGTTGCCCTGACCCAGAAAGACGCCATAGATGTCATCGCCGGGCAGCAAAATATCCGCATGCCCATCGTTATTGATGTCGGTGACCAGATTAGTAAAGCGCACTGCTTCAGCATCGGGGACGCCGGTGAGCAGCTGCCACTGCAATAATGGGCGCAAGTTGTCGGTATAGCCCTCGATGGCCGTCGACAGGCTGAACACTCCCTGATTGGCGAACAGCACCAATTCGTGACCAGGCGCATCGCGCAGATCAGCGGTGCTGACGGCGACTATCTCGGCTTTGATTTCGATGCGCTGCGGTGAGGCGGAAAAGTTGCCATTGGCCTGTTGATGATAGATGTGTAACTCACGGCCGACTGCGGGCGAGTAGGCAGGCACCAGAATATCCTGCAGGCCATCCCCGTTCATGTCTTCCAGGTGCATTGGTCCCCAATTGTCGTCACGGCGCAATTCGAAACTGCTGTAGTTGTTTTGCGCAGCAGCGCAAGGTACGAGCAGAGCGCCGCATAGCGCACCGGCAGTCACGAGGCTGGTCAGGCGTGCTTTCATGGTTCCTCTATTAACTCACCGTAGTCACTGCTGAAATTAAACAAACCGAGAACGCTATGACTACGCTCCCCTTCCGTTTGCTGGTAACGATACAGGGCGAACAGCCATAAATCGATGAAGGCGAACGACTGTGACGGTGGGTTCAGCGAAGACTCATAGTGCAACAGTGGTCCCAGAGACAGTCGTGACAGGCGGCGACCCGGATCCCAGAGTGTGACCTCACGCTCGCTGATAGTCTGACCATCATAGACCGATAACTGCACAGTGGCGCCCAACGAGTAATTGGAGTTCAGGCGGGTGACCAGATCCTGGGCCGAACTGAGTTGTCCGCCATCGATGGAAAGAATCAGGTCGCCCACATTAAAACCGGCTTGCGGCAACGGGCTATCGGGGTAGAACTGGCGAATCTCGGCGACAACAACTTCTGGAGTGCCATTGATGTTGATAACGCGCGTCTGGTAACCGGCGCGGGTGGCGACAGGGTCGATGCGAAAGAGTTCGACCGGGCCGTTACCAGTAGCGCCCTGGCGCGCGACAACGGTGGTGCTGAAGGCCGTGGTGTCACGGCGTACGGTAAATTCAAATTCATCTGCGCCGGACTGCTGCTCAAGGGCACGCACCGCGTCCGGTTGATTCACTTCCACACCATTGATTGCCAGTATGACATCACCCGCTTGCAGGCCGGCACTGGCTGCCGGGCTGGCTGGCGTCACTGCGCGCACGCGCACGCCCGGCAAGACTTCGATATTGAACAGGGAGTCACTCTCATTACGCGTTACATCCAGTCCGAAACTGCGATTACTGTTGCCGTTGTCGAGTTCAATTTCTTCTGCCGACAGGGTAACGGCCGGCACGAGCACGGCTGGTTCAAAACTGGTGCAGCTTGCCAACAGGCAGCAAGCGGTAAGAGTAAGGTGAGTCAGAATCTGTTTGGATGCATGCATGGTCGGGGACTAGTCAAAACCGGTTAAGGCAAAGCTTACAGTTTTTTACTGCGAATACACCAGAAACTGCAAGCGAGTAGCAGAATCAATGTGGGCAACGGGATTACCTGATTCAGCTGGATAAACTGTTGGTCTATGAGCACATCGGAGTAGCCGCGTACGAGGCGTCCCACATCAGCCAGATAGGATTCATTAATAAGGGACGGCATATAGCGCGCATAAAGATAGTCAGCTGAGCCGCCCAGTAAACCCTTGAACATATCCAGTGCCACGGTAATGCCAAGCGCTGAAACCACTGCCTGGGT
>CAZQFA010000053.1:0-6929 GCA_964592245.1 uncultured Pseudohongiella sp.
TCCAATCTGGAAGACGGCCATTACCTGACTGCCAAAGACAAGAACGTCATCGTCATTGGTGGTGGTGATACCGGTACTGACTGTATTGGCACCTCGTTGCGTCACGGCTGCAAGTCGCTGGTGAACTTCGAAATCATGCCGCGTCCGCCGGCCGACCGTGCTGCTGACAACCCCTGGCCGCTGTGGCCAAAGATATTCCGCACCGACTATGGTCATGAGGAAGCGACAGCGCGCGATGGACAGGACCCGCGTGTCTATTCCATCTCCGGTAAAGAATTTGTGCGTGATGACAATGGCAAATTGCTCGGCATCAACACTGTGGAAGTCGATGAGAAATTCCAGGAAGTCCCGGGCACCGTGAAATTCTGGCCAGCCGACCTGATTCTGTTGTCCATGGGATTTCTGGGCCCGGAACACTATGTCAGCGAACCGCTGTCTCTGGAGCTTGATCAGCGCTCCAACTACAAGGCGGAATTCCGTAATTTCCAGACCAGCCAGGACAAGGTGTTCGCTGCAGGTGACTGCCGCAAAGGCCAGTCACTGGTGGTGCATGCCATCAATGAAGGGCGTCTGGCGGCCGAGCAGATCGATGCTTATCTGGAGCAATCCTGAGTCCAGCTGATGGCAGGCACTGACATCCTGAATCAGAACCCGGATTAAAACCCGGATTGGAAAAAGGCGGCGTGAGTCGCCTTTTTTGTGCCGGCAATAATTCGCCAGCCAGCGACAGGTCGACTACACTGCAACCCACACGGGCAGCCGGTAACTGTTCGATGTCGCCGCATTTTGCGATACTGCCCGCACTAACGCCGAAGCCGTTCCTCAAGTCACTGTTCCCACAGACGCCAGCGCCATGTCCGATCGTCCTGACATTACAACTGCCAAACAAACCGACGCAGTGCTCGCTTTCAACGGCGTCAGCAAGCGCTTCGGTGGCTTCACTGCGGTTGGCGATCTCTCCTTTGCTATTCCGGCCGGTTCGATCTATGGTTTTCTCGGACCCAACGGCGCAGGCAAGACCACGTCGCTGCGGATGGCTCTGGATATTATCTGCCCGACACAGGGCGAGATAAGCATACTCGGAGCAAGTCACGCTCTGGCGGTGCGCAATCGCATCGGCTACTTGCCGGAGGAAAAAGGCCTGTACAAGAAAATGAAGGCCTGGGCGGTGATTCAGTATTTCGCCATGCTCAAAGGCATGGCGAAAGCCGAAGCGAAACAGCGCGCGCTGGCTCTGCTGAGCCAGTACGGACTCGAGGAGTTTGCCAATCACAAGGTGGAGTCACTCTCCAAGGGCATGGGTCAGAAGGTACAGGTATTGGCGGCAGTGGCACATGATCCGGAACTGGTCATTCTCGATGAACCCTTTTCCGGTCTCGATCCGGTCAATCAGTCAGTGCTTGAAGACCTGATTCATGATCTGGCGGCGCGCGGCAAAACGGTTATTTTCTCCACCCACGTCATGCAGCATGCCGAGCGACTCTGTGATCACCTGTTGCTGATTGCCCACGGCCACAAAATTTTCGACGGCTCTGTAGCTGCTGCCAAGGCCAGCCTGCCGCGCCGCGTCTTGATCGAATCACCCAGTGACACGCAGCCACTGGCACAGCTGCCGGATGTGCTTGGCGTCGAGCCACTGCCGGTATCGGCTGCAGCCTGTCCGCAGTGGCAAATCACCATCAGCGAACAAGCTGATCCGCAGCAGTTGCTTGGCGTCTGCTTCCAGCACAATGTCCAGCTGCAGAAATTCGAGTTCACCGAGCCGACACTGCACGATGTCTTCGTTGCCCTGGTTGGTCGGCATGATCTGGAACTGGCCGGTACCGCCACCGCCGCAGAGGTCACTGCCCCATGAGAATGATTCGGCTGATCGCACTACGTGAGTATCTGGAGCACGTCAAAACCAAGGGCTTTTGGCTGACTATCATGATCTTCCCGCTGGTCATTGGCGGTATGATTTTCCTGCAACGCGCCTTGGAAGAAGCAACACCGGTTCGCTATTACGTACTGGTCGATCAGAGTGGTCAGTATGAGCAAGCGGTGGCCGTGGCCATTGAACGTGAACATCAGCGCCGTATTCTGCAAGCCTTCGTCAGTTATCTGCTGGAGCATCGCAAGGAAACCGATCTCGAAGCCACGGCTGCCAACGCCAGTAATGCGGCCGACCAGTTTATCGACGATGTCGATGCCGACCAGGTGGCCGCACTGGACGAATGGATCAATAGCGGCGGGCTGGACTACGCGCTGCTGATGGCCGGACCCTATCTGGAGGCCGATGCGCCGCCCTTTGAAAGACCAGACAGTCTGTTTGTGGAAGCGCCCTTGCCTGCTGGTATCGACACTTCGTCAACGCCGGAGGCCATTGTGGAACAACTGCGCCCTTACCTGAATGGCCAGCGCCAGATTCAGGTCGATGGCCAGCCACGGGAGTTGTTCGCGCTGATTCTGATACCCGAGGATGTACAGACGGATATCAGCCGCCCGGGTGAGATGCCGCAAGCTCCTGGCAATATCAGTGGCGTGCAGTACTGGGCCGGCAACCTCACCGATTCAAGGCTGCCCGATGCCATCATCAATAGTATTAATGCCGAGATTCGTCAGCAGGAATATGCCCAACTTGGTCTGGATGACCAGGCCATACGCAATGTTCAGCGCACGCGCTTGCCCATGAGTCGACTCGATCCGGGTGCGGCTGCTGGCGACGAGACCGTCAGTATGGCCGACACTATCCGCCAGTATGCACCCATGGCGTTTGTCTACCTGATGTTTGTCTCCCTCATGCAGAATGTTCAATATCTGCTGAGCAATACCATCGAGGAAAAATCCAATCGCATTATCGAAGTGCTGCTGGCCTCAGTGACCGCCGATGAGTTAATGATGGGCAAGCTGTTAGGCATCGGTCTGACGGGACTGACCACAATTGCTGTCTGGTTGCTGTCGCTGTTTGCGTTCATCAATTTTTATGACAACGCCACCACCGAGTTCCTCAGCGATGTCCTTGATGTGATGCTGGGGTCGGAACTGATTCCCTGGTTTGTGTTTTATTATTTTGCCGGCTATGCCCTGTATTCCGGTGTCTTTCTGGCCATCGGCAGCCTCTGCAGCTCGTTGAAAGAGGCCCAGGCACTGATGATGCCCATGATTCTGATTCAGGTGGTGCCACTGGCCATGATGGCGTTTGTGATCATGGATCCGAATAACAGCATTGTCCGGGCGCTGTCCTACTTTCCCCTGTTCACGCCGTATCTGATGATGAATCGGGCTGCTGCCAGCCCACCGCTGGTGGACGTGGTAGGGACAACGCTGGTGTTGCTGGTCAGTATCGTCTTGATCTTGTGGGGGTCAGGCAAGGTGTTCAGGCAAGGGGTGCTGCGTACCGGACAGCCGCCGCGACTGCTGGAACTATGGCGCCTGCTACGGCTTCCGTCCTGATCAGAACTTCATCTTGTCTTCGTCTTGCTCACAGCGCAGCGTGTCATAGCTCAACCCGCAATGAACACAGCGGCGACTGCGTAAATTCAGTAGAATGTATTTGACGAAAAACTGCTCACCACACTGCGGACAGCGGCGTCGTGCCATATCCACGGCAAACGCTGACCAGACTCCCATGTAGATGAACATAAAGGAATCCACGCTGCGCTGGTTATTGAGCAATATCCAGACGGCAATCATGTAGACGGGCAAGGTCAACAGGCAAACGATCAAACGCGTTCGCGCGCGCGCAATTGGTCGCAGCATCGCGGCTAACTGCGCTTTAGTAAACCGGGGCTCGGTACTTTGCGATTGTGACGGGTTGTTGTCCGAATCGGGATCACGATCCATGCGACTTGCGGACCTGTACTGCGGCGGGGTAAGAAAACATTGGCCTACTTTAGCTAAGATAATCAGCCATGTATATCGAATCACAACAGATTGACTGTGTGTGGCTGCGAGACGAACGCAGCAGCTCTTCAGATCCCCGGGCAAACAGCCCTGCAGGTGCTTGCGTTGGATAAATTCACGGCACTGGTACGTAATGCGCGCGGCGATGGCTGGCGCCGGTTTGACGCCCCGGTCGACGTCGTTGTCGCCGAGTCTCTGGATCAGGTATTGCCAGCCCTGTCGCGGGTGGAAGCGGCCTGTGCCGATGGGCTGACTGCAGCAGGTTACGTTGCCTATGAAGCGGCCCCGGCGTTTGACTCCTCGTTACAGGCGCATCCCTCACGCATTCCCTTGTTACTGTTTGGCCTGTTTGAATCCAGTGCGGCAGCGGAGTTGGCGCCAGCATCTTCACTGCAGCTCCCGCTCGCGCCACAGCAAGGTCGTGATGACTATGAAAAGGCGCTGGCACAAATCAAAGAGCATTTGCGCAACGGCGATACCTACCAGGTGAACTACACTCAACACTTGTTGGGTCACACGGAAATCGAACCCGAGCAATTATTTGCCAGCCTCTATGCCGCCCAGCCTTCCGAACTGGCCGCGTTTATCCAGTGGCGTGAACTCAGTATCTGCAGTGTGTCGCCGGAACTTTTCTTTTCGCTCGAAAACGACAAGATCACCATGGAGCCAATGAAAGGCACTCGTCCACGCGGCAAGACTGCAGAACAGGATCAACAGTTACACGATGAACTGCTGTCTTCGGAAAAAGAGCGTGCCGAAAACCTGATGATCGTCGACATGGTGCGCAATGATCTGGGACGTATTGCCACTCCCGGCAGCGTCAAAAAAGAACGCCTGTTCAAAATTGTCGAACTGCCAACTTTGTGGCAACAAGTATCAACGATCAGCGCTACAAGCAAAGCCAGTCTGACACAATTGTTCACGGCGCTGTTTCCCTGTGCTTCCATCACCGGCGCCCCGAAAGCCAGCACCATGAAAATCATCAAATCTCTTGAACCCGGCCCTCGCGGTGTGTATACGGGCGCTATCGGTGTTATTCGCGGCACTCAAGGTATGCGCTTCAATGTGGCTATTCGCACTCTGACGCTGGACAGCCGAACGCAGAGCGCGGAGTACGGCATTGGTGGCGGCATCGTCTGGGATTCGGAGATCGAGAGCGAGTGGCAGGAAACGCTGCTAAAAGCCAAAGTGCTCAACCCTGACCTGCAAGACTTCAGTTTACTGGAGACCATGCGCTTTGAACCCGGTAGCGGCATAGCGAGACACACGCTACATGTTGAGCGGCTACTGTCCGCTGCACAGTATTTTGGCGTGCCGTTAACCAGAGAAAGAGTGGAAAGTGCGCTTGCCAGTCTCAAGGCAACTGCACAATCCGCCAGCGAGAATGATGACCCGATAACGGGAGGTCATAACAGCTCTCAGCCAGCCCGGATTCGACTATTGGTGAACCATCAGGGCGAAATCACCCTGCAGAGTATGCCGTTGCCCGCTCCGCAGGCACAGGTGACTCTGAAGCTGGCAGCATCGCCTGTGGATACACGTGACAAATATCTGCAATTCAAAACCACGCAGCGTGACACCTACCAGCGTCTCGCTCAGGCGCAAAGCGATTGTGATGATGTCATCCTCTGGAACGAGCGCGGCGAGATTACCGAGACGACTATCTACAATATTTATCTTGAAATCGACGGCGAGCTGCTCACTCCGGCACGCCACTGTGGCTTGTTGCCGGGAACTTATCGTCAACAGCTATTGGATGAAGGTTTGGTGCGCGAGGCAGTGCTCAGCAAAGACGACCTCAGGCGCGCCACCCGTATTGCTGTTTCCAATAGCGTACGCGGCATGCAGGATGCAATACTGATTGTATAACTCTTGATCAGGCGCTGAAGAAACGCCAGATCTGTAGCAGGCCAATAATAAAGAGCACAGCAGCCAGCAACTGATTGACCCGACGGCTGCTCTCATCCAGATGCGATTTCAGATAGTCACTGGCAACCACGAAGCCGTAGAGCGCTAACATCTTGCCGACAAACACGCCGGGCAAGAATGCCGCCAGATACCCGCCGACAAAGTCAAAACCCAAACTTTGCCCCATGGTCGCCACCGCAAAGATCCAGAATGGAATTGCCTGCGGATTGATGGTGGCAACAAACATGCCGCGTCGAAAGAACGAGGGGTCGCCCGCACCGTTGTCACGTAACGAGGGATGCGAGTCATGGACGTAAACATAGATCGCCAGTCCAATAAATGCGGCGGCAATCGCCAGATTGATGCTGGCATGAGCTGCCAGAAAGCGGCTGATGAACAGACCAAAATAAATGGCGATCAATGCCTGCAGGGTTTCTATCAGGGCAGCGCCGCCAGCTGCGCGCAGGGCGCCGGCACGATGATGATCTACCGTAGTCTTGATGATGGTGAGATTGATTGGCCCAAAAGGCAGTGTAGCCACAAATGCGGTCAGCGCCGCCACCAGAAAATAGATTCCCGGATTTGTCGCCACTATTGATAGCCCTGCGCCTGCAATTTGAACAGCGTGGCGTATTGACCGTCTCTCGCCAACAACTCCTCATGACTGCCGCGCTCATGAATCTCTGCTTTTTCCAGCACGATTATGTGATCGGCCATGCGCACGGTGGAGAAGCGATGGGAAATGATGATGGAAATACGATTGGCGGTCAGGTCACGAAAGTGGGCAAAGATTTCGGCCTCGGCGCGGGCATCGATGGCGGCCGTGGGTTCGTCGAGGATCAAAACATCAGCCTTGCTGCGCATGAACGCCCGTGACAGGGCGATTTTCTGCCACTGCCCGCCGGACAATTCCTTGCCGTCCTTGAACCAGGTGCCGAGCTGCGTGTTATAGGCATCCGGCAAATCCTTGACGAAGGTGTCGGCCATGCCTTTGCGAGCCGCCTCGGCGACCAGATCCTCTCGGTCCAGTTCCTTTACATCGCCGATGCCAATGTTCTCACCGACTAACAGTTGATAGCGGGCAAAATCCTGAAATATGACGCCGATCTTTTCCCGTAGCACGTCGATGTCCCACTCGC
>CAZQFA010000053.1:7029-17440 GCA_964592245.1 uncultured Pseudohongiella sp.
AAATCCTGAAATATGACGCCGATCTTTTCCCGTAGCACGTCGATGTCCCACTCGCCCAGATCCAGGCCTTCCAGAGTGATGCGGCCTTCTGTTGGCCGGTACAGGCGTGTCAGCAGTTTGATGAGTGTCGTTTTGCCGCTGCCGTTCTCGCCAACGATCGCCAGGCTCTCACCTGCCTTGATATGCAGATTGATGTCTTTGAGCGCTGGCGTTTCACTGCCCGGGTAGTAAAAGCTGACGTGTTCAAAGCGAATGCCATCCGTGGGATTCGGCCCTGCCGTTTGCTCACCGGTTTGCTCCGGTACTTTGTGTTCCAGATATTCAGTCAAATTGGACAAGTAGAGATTGTCCTCATACATGCCGTTCACAGAGGTCAGGCTGTTGGTCACGGCATTCTGGCCGAGCCGAAACTGGGCAATGTACATGGTCATCTGACCAATAGTGATGGCTCCGCCGATGGCCGCAAAGCCGACCCAGCCATAGGCAAAATAGAAAGCGGCACTGGCCAGCAGCCCGAGAATGTAGCCCCACAAACCCCGGCGCAGAACCAGATTACGGTCTTCGGTGTAGATGCCGCGGAAAATATCGATGTAGCGCTGCAGGAACAATTTCCCCAGTTGCAGCAGCTTCACTTCCTTCACACCATCTTCGCGCGTCAGCACCATCTCCAGATAGATCTGCATGCGTCGCTCCGCCGAGCGGCGCCGATGAATCCGAAACGCCTCACCGGAGAATTTTGCCTCGGCAATGAAAGCCGGTACGCCGGCAAGCGCTAGTAGCAATACCGCGTAAGGCGAGAATTGCCAGAGGAACACACCGATAGTCAGCAGCGCCACAATGTCCCGGGCCAGATCGAAAGTCTTGATCACCAGGCTCAGGGGCCGGCTCGAGGCTTCGCGGCGGGCCCGCACCAGTTTGTCGTAGTATTCCGCATCTTCGAAATGGGCCAACTCCAGAGTCAGTGCTTTCTCCAGAATCATGACATTGATCTTGTTGCCCAACAGCACCCGCAAAATGGACTGACAGACCGTGTTGAGTTTTTGCGCACCAGTCATCAGCACCACCAGCGCAGCCTCAATCAGGACATAACGCAAGACATCGGCCTGGGCCTGTTCCGCTACTGCTCCGGTATTCTGGATCGCAGTGGCTACGGCGTCGACGAACAAACCGCCCACCGAGGCGATGGCAGCCGGTAGCACGCCCGCAGCCAGAGTGCTCAGGGCCATGACAACGGTAAGCCGGGCGTGTGTATCCCAGACGATCGCCATGGCAGTGCGACTGTATTTAAAGGCGGAGACGAACTTGCGCAGCGGGTGCGCGGTATCTTTGCTGCTCAAAGCGTTACTCGGGCATGCAGGTGAAATAGGTGACTGGCCGGACGAAGGCCAGGGTCAAGGCGGGGGAGAGTTTAACACGGCGCGGAACTGTGCGCCGAAAGCAGTTGCAGACGCCGATTCCGCAGAAGCAACCGAGTGGCACGAGGCCACTCGGTGCACGGATTTTAACAATTTACAATTTCATGAACTTCAGGACGATGCGGTCAGTATTGCGTCCCAGTGACTCATCGAAAGGTCCGACGGTATGGTCATCAGCCGGGTTGTCCAGGACTTCGCTGCTGCCTACCAGTGCGAAACCGCTTTGCAGGATCGCTTTCACTGCTTCGTCGAATGCAATGCGGTGCAGCGTGGCATTGTCAGCACCCGGGGTACCCTCGTGGTCGATAACGCCAAGGATACCGCCTGTCTTCAGGACGCTCATGACATCAGCCAGAATCGCCTGGGCACGGACGGGATCAGAATTATGAAAATCGTGGAAATTCAGACCAGTGATGGCGAAATCCACGGAGCCGGCAGGCGCGTCTGTGATGTCAGCGATTTGCTCAACATTGTCCAGACGCTCGGCGCGAGCGCGAGCTGGTTCGTCAGCACGGCCGCCGGGGCGGTTCTGCATGTAAACAGTGCCATTTGACCCGACTGCGTATGACAGTACTTCTGTGTACCAGCCGGCAGAGGCATTAATGTCGAGGACAGTCATGCCGGGCTCAACACCCATGAATGCCAGGACCTGAGGTGCTTTACGGGATTCATCCCGCTCTTTGTCAGCGGCAGGGCGCTCTGGATTGGCCATCGCACGCTCCAGCGCAGCGGTATCCAGTTGCGCACTGGCGGTACTGCAAAGTAAACAAGCGGCGAGCAACGAAAGTACGGATTTCATAGTGTTAACCTTTTTTATTTCAATTAAAAAGCCAAGTGTCTCAATCACATGGCCGTTCTTTGACGAACGGGCTAGGCAGAATAAACCAAGCCCTGACGGGAGTACACTGGTATCCGACAAGTTGATCGCAGGAAGCTGTCGGGTCAAGGGGACAGCCAGCGACTGCTTGCGGGCAAGCGCCCGGGAATCGGCTGTTTGACTGGTCGAACGGCCGGGCTAGTGCAGTCGCCGGGACAGTTTCAGCTCGCCTTCAAAGAATTCTTTGACTGCCAACAGTTGCGATAAATCGCCCTCTGTTTCCATCAAAGGCAAGTGATGTTCGATGTCGTTGAGAATGTTGGTAATGCTGCCTGTATCCAGTGAGCTGAGATCCAGGTCGAAAGGAAACTTCAAATCCTTGCTCATGTGTGTCAACCGCTCCTGACTGCTCTGGTGGCACTGCCGCTCTTGACACGTGCCGCACATGCATACTATCGACTGGCTTTAACAAATCTTCATAAGAAATTCTAATGCTTGAAGTTTTTCAATTCTCTTCGTCTGCGAAAATTACCCGGCCTAATCTTTACGCAGTTAACATCTGCGTTTAGACTACCCTCAAAGTTGGTGTTATTTTGCTTGCATAGCCAAGCTCAACAACTGACAAGAACAACGAAAAATAATTAGAAAGGGCAAACCTGCTGGGTCTTGCCTGACCTGGGAGTCGCGGGTTGGACCGATTTATCGCTGCCTGGGCACAATTTGTGCTCCTCAGGCGCGCCCTCATTGTGTGGCTAGCGCTAGCCCTCATCCCCCTGCTGTTGCTTACCGGCGGTCCTCTACCTTTTGATAACAGTACCGAGCGTTATTTCATCGCCGGTGATCCGACACTGGCGGATTATGATCGCCTGCTGGATCTGTTCGGCGACAACGAGTATCTGCTGGTGGGTATCGAGGCAAACGGTGATAACGATATCTTTACGCCATCGGCGCTGCGGGCATTGCAGGAGATCTCCGATTTCCTGGAATTCCATCCGGCCATCACCCAGCTGCGCTCGCTCAGCAATTTTCAGTATGTGCATGCCGACGGCGATGACCTGCGTACTGACTACCTGATTGACGATATCGAAACCTTGGCACAGGACCCTGCTGCCATTGACGCCATCAAGACCATCATCGCCAATGAGCCGCTGGCGCTCGAGACTCTTGTCACTGCCGACTTTCGTCATACCCGCATTGCCGCCCGCGTGGAATATCGCGGTGATACGTCTGCCCACAAGATCGAGCTGGTGCAGGATCTGTTCGCGTTCATCAATGAGCAGTCGCTGGCCGGATCTGCCAGCGGCGACTATCAACTGCATTTATCCGGCTATCCGCTGGTGAACGAGCGCTTCGAATCTGTTTCAGCGCAGGATTCAGCGCGACTTATTCCGCTCATGGTGGTGCTGATGCTGGCGATTCTCTACTTCAGCTTCCGCTCCTGGGCTGCAACTTTGCTGCCCTGGTTTGTCATCGGCAACGGTCTGCTACTGTTGCTGGAATTTCAGTACTACCTCGGCATTCCCCAGACAACCATCGACAGTGCAGCGCTGGCACCGACTCTGATCATCATCGGCATCGGCATCACCGTGCACGTGTTGCTGGAGTTTTTCCGCTATTGCCAGAGCGCCGAGAACTGCCGCGATGCGGCTCATGACACCATCCTCACCATCTGGAAGCCGGCCTTTTTCACCGCCATCACCACATCCGCCGGTTTTCTTGCCCTGTCGGTGACACGCATCTTGCCGATTCGCGAATTCGCGCTACTTGGCGCCATCGGCCCGCTGCTGCTTTTCTTGCTGGCACTGACTGTGCTGCCAGCCATGTTGAGTTACCTGCGCACATTGCCGGACTCGACCAACATCGTGATACAGCGCGGTGTCATCACCCGACTCGTCGCCAGAGTGCCAGTTTTCGTGCAAGCCAACCATCGCGGGGTGCTGATAGCCGGAGTCCTGATGCTGCTCTTTATTGTCTGGAACCTGCCGCGCGCCGAGATCGAAAACAACTATGTCACGCTGTTCAAGGAAGACAGTCAGACCCGCCGCGATATCGAGTATTTTGACGATGTGTTCAAAGGCATGATGACGCTGGATGTCATCCTCGACTCCGGTAGCGCAGAAGGCATCAAGGACCCGGAATTTTTGCGCCAGATGGCCACCATTCAGGACTGGCTCTCCAGTCATGAGGACCTCGGCAAAATCAATTCGCTGGTCGACTATCTGCTGGAAATCAATATGGCCCTGCACGGCGACGACCCGGCCTATCGCACTTTACCGGACAGCCGTGAACTGGCCGCGCAGTTCCTGCTGCTGTACGACAGCTCGGGTGCCAACGAAGATCTGTCGGATCTGAAGGATTTTGACAACCGCTACACGCGCATGGTGGTACCGGTGATTAATCTGCCGGCCTCGGAGATGCAGGCTGAGCTCGATGTCATTAATGACTATCTGCAAGCCAATTTTAGCGCACTTAATCCTGTGACAACTGGCACGATGGTTCTATATACGGTGCAGGATATCTATACCGCTGATGGCATGCTGAAATCATTCCTGACGGCGCTCTTCGTCATCACCGCATTTTTTATCCTGCTGTTCCGCTCCGTGCGCTATGGCTTGCTGTCGATTATCCCCAGTGTCTTGCCTATCTTGCTGGCAGCCAGTTTTGCTGGTTGGCTGGGCATCTATCTCGATCAGAGCGCGGTGATTGTTTTTGCCATGACCATGGGCATCGCTGTGGATGATGCCATCCATGTGATGAATCGCTATCTGCAGTTCAAGCGCGCTGGTGCCGACGCTGGTACCGCCGTGCAAAATGCGATTGATGAGTCGGGCCGTGCCGTCGTTTTCAGTTCGCTCACGCTCGTGGTCGGTTTCAGTGTCTTGACCCTGGGCTCGTTCACCACGACTATTCACGTGGGCTTGTTCGGCGCCATCATCATGGCAATGGCCCTGATTGGCGATCTGGTGTTTTTGCCAGCTATACTCTATCTGGTCGATGGCCGAAAGGCGCAAGCCTGACCGGCAACCACTTCAGGAATCTGCACAACAGCACATGAAATCTCGCAGCTATCAGTCCCAAACAGTTCACGCCTTGCTCAAGCCTGTGGCTTTCGTTCTGACCACCACAGCCGCATCGATGCTGCCGGGTTTCCTGTACGCGCAAGAGTCAGCGCTCAGTGCTCTCGAGGTAATGCAGCGAGTCGATCAGGTGGACGACGGGGAGACTATTCGCGCCAACTACACCATGGTGTTGATTGATCGCCGGGACCGTCAGCGCACACGTGAGCTGACTCTTTATGCCAAGGACTATGCGGACAGCACGCGAACGCTGACTCGCTTCAGCGCACCAGCCGATATCAGCGGCACCGGCTACCTGAACTTCGATTGGCTGGATGCTGAGCGGGATGATGATTCCTGGCTGTATCTGCCGGCCCTGCAGCGCGTCAAGCGCCTGGCCAGCAGCGAGACATCCGACGCCTTTCTGGGCAGTGATTTCACCTATGCCGATATCAACGGCATCGAGATCGACTGGTATGACTACCGCTTCATCAATGAGTCAGAAATAGTAGACGGGCAAGAGTGTTGGGTCATTGAAGTGGTACCCAAAGCCGAGATCAAGGAAAAGGCCGAAGAAGCCACGGGTTATTCACGTATGCAGCTGTGGATTCGCAAGGACAATTTTATTCAGGTGCGCGCTCAGGCCTGGGAACTCCGCGGCAACCGCATCAAGTATTTTCTTGCCGAGGATATTCATCAGGTTGCAGGTTATTGGACCACCGGCCGCCTGCAAGCCATTACCACACGTAATGACCGTCAGGAACACGCCAGCGTGCTGCAGCTGAATGACGTGGAATACAACAGCGATCTCGAAGACGATTTTTTCTCCACTGAATCCCTGCAACGCGCTGTAATTCAGAACTAGGCGCATGAAACAGGCGCACCTTTTACGGCCTCGATTGTCCGCATTGCTTTTTGTGCTGACACTTTTCTCTTCGCATGCATGCTCCCAGAGTAACTTTTTCGAGCCGCTGGACGTCCAAGTAGACAGCAACGATGAACAGCAGCTGGGATTACTCGGCTGGCTGGTCGAGGAAGTCAGTTACGGGTTGCAGGACCCCGGCGCCGGGTTTGCCCGCACAGAAGCGGGCATTAATAAAATCGAGACTCGTCTCTATCTGCAGTTCGACAAGGAAATCGGCAACGGCTGGGGCTTTCGCCTCAGTGGCAATTTCTTCCATGACGAGGTGTATCGTCTGGTCGATGAACCCGACTACAGCCGTGCGGAAGTTAGCGAGCATCGCAATCGCTATCAGATCAGAGATTTTTATCTGGAGCATGAGACCGAGAGCGATCTCTACTTCAAGATCGGTAATCAGATCATCGCCTGGGGTCAGGCAGAATACTTGCGTGTTACCGATCTGATCAATATCGAGAATCGCTACACGCTCGGCCAACAGGATCTGGAGGACCTGCGGCTGCAGGTGCCAGCCCTGCTAAGCAGCTATCCGCTGGGAGACTGGCAACTGCAGGGCGTGGTTACGGTCCGTGCCGGCATGCATCAGCTGGCGCCAGAACGAGACGAGTTTGATCCCTTTATTGGCTTGCGCCAATCCGGAGTACGACCGGAAATTCTGGACAGTGACAAAGAGCATGAAGTGTTCCTGCGACTGGCGCGGCAGTCGTCTGCTGGTGACTTGCAATTTATTGCCGGCGAATTCAATGACAACATGCCCACGGGCATAGGTGTCAGGCCTGGCATTCTGGCGCCGGTGATGCGCTTTCAGCAGCAGCGCGTGCGTGCCGCCGGACTGTCGGCAAACCGGGTGAGTGGCCCCTGGTTAGCTTTCGCAGAAGCAGGTTTGCATAAAGGACGCACCTTGCAACCGGCTATCGGGACGCTTGCCGCGATAAGTAACAGCTGGGAGAGCCGAGATCAGTGGTTAGGCGCCATAGGTCTGGAGTACAGTGGGGTTGAGAACTTGCTTCTCAGTGTCGAAATCGACACTATTCACACCCGGCAAGATACTGCAGGTCTGATGGTGGATCGCAATCAGACTGGCTACGGTGCCAGATTTCTCTGGACCGCCCTGAACGAACGCCTACAAATTTTGGGGGTGTGGAATGAACTGCCGGATGCCACCGGTCAGGTCACCCGATTGTCAGCCAGCTATGACTGGTCTGATGCCATCAGCCTGGGTGCCCTTTGGGTGAATTACAGGAGTCAGACTGCGTCGATTTACTCACTGTATCGCCACAATGATGTGCTGCAACTGCAGCTCCGATTCAATTTTCAGTATTAGCAAACGGCACGTTGCCGCATTGAAGGAAAGTAGTATGTTCAGTGATGATCAGGAATCACAGCAGCCCTATCACCATGGCAATGTGAAAGAGGCGCTGATTGGTGAAGCGATGAAGTTTATCGAGGCCAATGAAATTGAATTGCTGTCTCTGCGCCGACTGGCCAAAGAGGTCGGTATTTCCCCCTCGGCGGTCTACAACCATTTCCCCGACAAGAATGCGCTGATGCTGGCGATCAAGCTGCGCCTCTACGACCAGTTCAATCAGTATTTCGAATCTCAGTGTCAGAATATCACTGAGCCCAAGGCAGCCATTATGGAAATGTGCCTGGCCTACTATCATTTCTCACAAGAGCAACCAGCACGCTTCCATATCCTGTTTGGCTCCACTTTGCCGCTGGAATGGTCGTCTCCGGAAATGGTCGATACTGCTTGTCGCAGCATCGTCCGTTTGCGCAAGCTGGTACTTGAGATCTACCGCCAGTATCAGGTGCCCTGCACAGAAGAAGCGCTGGTTGATCACACCTTGCTCATATGGTCGCAATTGCACGGCATCGTCAGCCTGAAGAACACCGGCGGCATCAAGGCGGCAGTGACTTACCAGAACTGGCCGCAGTCCTGTGCACTGGTACACGATCAGGATGTGAAGCGTCTCATCAAGAACCACGTCGACAATACTGTGCAGTCAATCATGAATGCCCAGTACAACGACAGCCACCATTAACAGTAACCGATAGTCGTCACTGTGTCAGACAGCATCCAGGCCCATGGCCTTGCGTGCCAGCTGCTGTTTGATCAGTGGCAGACCGTCGACGCTACTCAGACCGACATTGCGCAGCCAGCGCACTGGTAATGCCTGTTCCGCAAACAGGTGTTTGAAACCTTCCATTAACCACATCATGCTCAGATTGTGGCCGACACGTGCACGCTGGTAACGTTTCAGCACCGTCAGGTCGCCCGGTTTGCGCCCGGCCGAATTACCGCGCGCCAGTTCACTGGCCAGAGCCGCAGCATCCAGCAAGCCCAGATTGACGCCCTGACCTGCCAGAGGATGAATGGTATGGGCTGCATCACCGATGAGAGCGATACCAGGCTGCACATAGTCAATGGCGTGGCGCTGCCGCAGTGGAAAACTGAATCGGCGGGCACAGTCCTCGACCTGCCCCAGCGTCGCCTCGAACGCTTGCGTCAATGCCCGGCAGAAGGCGGCATCGTCCATCGCCATCAACTCAGCAGCCTGTTCGGGCTGCGTTGACCAGACAATCGAGCTGGCTGTCTCATCCGCAGCGAGAGTCGCCGATTGCAGCGGCAGAAAGGCCAATGGCCCGGTATCCATGAAGCGCTGCCAGGCCGTGCGTTGATGCGGCCGTTCGGTGTGCACTGTGGTGACGATGGCCTGATGGCCATAGTCCCATTCCCGGGTGCGGAATCGCGCCATTTCACGCAGCGGTGAATTGGCACCATCTGCCGCGACCAGCAATTGTGTGCTCAATTGCGCTGCGTCATCAGTGACTACGCGATAGCCACCAAATGGTTCGGCACTAATTGCCTGCACCGACGTTGTGGGCAGCAATTGCAGATTGGGTACTGCACGCAAGCGCTGCTGCAATACGGAAAGCACGATGTCGTTTTCTATGATGGTGCCCAGCGCGGCGGCATTGACATCCGCCGCCGAGAAATGGATTGAGCCGGTGCCGTCTGCATCCCAGACGTGCATGTCCTGATAGTCACAGCTGCGCACGTCAGCCATCGCTTGCCACAGGCCCAGAGAATCAAACAGTCGCTGCGAAGCGAGAGTCAGGGCACTGACGCGGGCGCTGAATTCCTCTTCCGGAGGCGCCGCCTGTAGCGGCGATTTATCCAGTAAGCCAACCCGCAAGGGTTGCTCGGCCAGCAAACAGGCCAGAGTCGCCCCCACCATGCCGCCACCAACAATCAGTACATCGAAATCCGTCTGTTGAGAATTATCTGCCATAGGTCATTGTCCCATATTCCGGGGAGTTCTACCCGTTCCCCAAGCATTCCCTGCCCGTTCCAGCCAGCCACTCTGCGCATCTGGACATTCCTGCCCATGGCGTTTCATTACAGCCGCCCAGACTGCTCAATTCTGAGTTGGCAGGGCATATTCGCTCTGCCCAGAAAGCAAAAAGACAGTATGATGGTTGCATGATCCACTGTTCGGTGTGACCAGATACCCGTTCCTGGAGTACCACTGACAAGGAAATTCAGTCTGAAGAAGGAGCTGCCATGACACTCAAAATCGATCCAGCACAATTGCCCGACTATATCGGTAAAGAGGTGGGCATTTCTGACTGGTTACTGGTCGATCAGGAGCGCATCAACAAGTTCGCCGAGGCCACGGGTGACTTTCAGTACATCCATGTCGATCCGGAAAAGGCCGCCGCCACACCCTTTGGTTCCACCATTGCCCATGGCTTTCTCACCATGTCACTGCTGGTCCCAATGGGTTACGAAGCCAGCCTGAAGCTGGAAAACACCGTCATGGGCATTAATTACGGTTTCGACAAGCTGCGCTTTATCCACCCGGTGAAAGTCGACAGTCGGATCCGCGCCCGCTTCGAGCTAATGAGCGCCGAGGAAAAAAAATCCAGACATTACTTGCTCAAGCATCTGGTTACGGTGGAGATAGAGGGCATCAAAAAGCCGGCGCTGCAGGCGGAGTGGCTGGGCATGACCGTGGTCGGATGATCCTGTTTACCGGCGCTGACGTAAAAACAGGCTTACCAGACTGGAAGTTTAAAGGGGCTTCTGCAATATGAAAAAATCACTGCTTTCCATACTCCCGTTTCTCGGCGCCTGTGCCGGCGAGCCTCCGCAAGACATCGGTATCGAAGCGGGTCGCCTGACCCCCTGCCCGGATTC
>CAZQFA010000054.1:0-4198 GCA_964592245.1 uncultured Pseudohongiella sp.
GCTGGTTAGAGCACAGCATTCATAATGCTGGGGTCGGTGGTTCAAGTCCACCCATTGCTACCAGACAAATCAAGCACTTAGGAGAAATTCTAGGTGCTTTTTTGTTTCTGCAATTGAAAAAGTAAGCATCTGATAAACAACTCAAACTGCTGGGTGCCTATAGGAAAATTCAACTCGCAAAGAGCAGCTCGTCATCTGAATTTCAGGTTTTCTTGAATGAGGAAACTTGGTTTCATGGCATGATCAATAGCGCAAGCAACTGGGGCAGGAAACGATCAGGCTAGGTCAGATTAAATCCAGTACTCACCACTCCCCGCACTCTGTTATTCTGCCAAACACCCCTTCCTTTATTGATTGGCTAATCACCATGATCAGTAACCTGCCCCGCTACCTGATGACTTTCCTGGCCTTTGGTATCGGCCTTTACGCCATAGCCAACGTCCTGCTGCCCGACCTGAGACAAGACTTCATCATCAACATGATCGAAGCCTCCTCTGCCACTGGCGCTCTGCTGCATTTCCTCGCTGGCGGCATTGTTATCATCGCTGGCGCTATTCAATTCAGCGCCCGCTTTCGCGCCCGCTATCTGCACATTCATAGAATACTAGGGAAAGTTTATGTGGCGGGTTGCCTGATCGGTGGTGTCGGCGGTCTCTATCTTGCCTTTTATTCCACCGGCGGGCTGGTGAGTCATTATGGTTTCGGCATGCTGGCAGTGTGCTGGATCGTCACTACGACGATGGCCTACCGACATATCCGCGCCGGCAACGTCCGCATTCATCAGGACTGGATGATTCGCAGTTATGCGCTAACCCTTGCGGCTGTCACACTAAGACTTTATTTACCGATCAGTCAGATTGCCGGTTACGAGTTTGTCGATGCCTACCGCGCCATAGCCTGGCTGGCCTGGGTGCCAAATCTGATTATCGCCGAATGGTTTATCATTCCACTATCGAATAAAAAGCCAGTGCTCACCTGATAGCCAGCTCTGAACAAGGGATTGTCCAAATGTCAGATTTACCCTCCTGCCCAAAATGCGACGGCGAATACACTTATGAAGATGGCTTGCTGTTAATCTGCCCGGAGTGCGCCCATGAATGGGCAAAGACCGCAGAAGTCGTTGATAATGCAAGTACGTCTGACGTGCGCGACTCCAATGGCGCAACGTTAGTCGATGGCGACTCCGTTGTGGTGATTAAAGACCTGAAGGTAAAGGGTAGCTCTTCCACAGTGAAGATTGGCACCAAGGTAAAAAATATTCGCTTGGTGGAGGGTGACCACAATATCGACTGCAAGATCACTGGCATCGGCGCCATGAAACTCAAATCGGAATTTGTGAAGAAAGCCTGACTGAAGCGGGGCGCTGGTAGCGTTGATATCCAGCTCTACCAAATAGCGACGCGTCTGTCAGCGCCCCCTGACAAGCTTAATCGACTCCCATCTCCTGCTCGACTTCCAAGCGCCGCGCACCCGCCAAAGATCCCGGCATGGAGTAATTTCCTTCGTGACAGGCATACTCGTAGAGCCGATCATCGGTTGCATAGAAGCTCAACTCGGCAGTCCAGTTTTGGCGGTAGATATTGCTATCCTCGACTGTGAATTGATAAAAAATTTCATTGTCAGAATAGCGACTGAAGCGCTCGATAATGCGGCCGTCTTTGGTGATCGGCACTGAACTCTGGCTGAGCTGGGTGGGATTGATATTGACGGTTTCTACCACCAGTTCATCATCCTCGTACCAGCCGACCGAGTCGCCAAACCAGGGCTCGTGCGCAGCCGGGCGACGATTGGCGCGCGCCTCTTCGGCTGATGCGAAAATCGGGATGATGCGGGCATCGTGTACCATTTCCACATTGATCATCACGTAGTCGTCTGTTTGTATAAACTCATAGGTGTTGTTGTACAGCGCGCCCATCATGCCCGGGCCGGCCTTGTTACCGAAGCCCAGCAGGCAGCGTTCAGAATTGGGGAAGGCCTCGGGGCCGCGAAAATCACCCTCACCGGTGGCGTAGCGCGTGCCGAAACTGGCACGCTCAAAATCGAACTGCGGATCGTCGCGATAGGGCACGCGACCGTTCTCGGGAATGACGACATAGGATGTCCGGAATTCACCCTTGACCATGGCCAGATTGGAGCCCGGATCGACCCAGAAATTGTTGTAGGCGCGCACACCGAAATCGTCGGCACCTTCTTCCGGGATGTCATTGCTGTTGTCGCCCTCATCCAGACCACCTTCGATGCCGGCAATCGGCGTGATGGCGGCAATCTCGCGCGCCCGCTCAGCCTCGACCACCAGCGTATCGACACCGTTGGGCCGGTTGAGATTGGTCAGGGAGGCATTGGTCCAGGTACCCTGCAGATCAGGGCGGCTATCTGTCTGACTCAGGGCCAGCGAGCAAGTTAGGCTGCTGACCAACACAAGGCCGGCATTAACGATCTTTCGCGCGTGACTGCTCATGGGTGTTCTCCTGAAGTATTGTTATTGTAGTTTTCTGAGTAGTTCTCTAACTGGCACTTTGATTAACAATGGAATACGCAGTTGTGAATAGCGCGCTTGATTGTCGCTCTGTATTGAGAACTCCAGGCACACTCTCTCTAACCATCTGACCAGCTGCTATTAATGCCGTTATTCAAAGTACGGTAAACGCTGTGCTATCTGCAATAGCCTAACGCCTGTATCTCCCTTGATTCGACGCTATTCATTGGCAACTAAAACACCCTGCCGGAAAATAGCATCCTGTTATCCGATTACCCCCAATTCAGCGCATAAGCCACAGCCGCGATTGCCCTGTCTCTAACACGTCCCGCTATAATCCTTGCAACTCTCTCGCAACGATAGTCCGGAGAGTCCGTAAAGCCAGATTTTGTGCATCAGGGCGTTTGGATTTCATTGATAGCACCAAAGCCCTGAACCTGCGCCGCGCGGCCTGCTGAGTGTCAGCGCTAAGCACCGGGTGCCAGCCATCACAATGGCAGTCGTCGCGAGCACGTGCTGACAGTAATATAGTGATGCTGGCATTTCGCCAACATCAGGAGGGCTCATGAGCAACCATCAAATCGACTACGTGGAATTCCCGGCACAGGACCTCAATGCCACCAAGGCGTTTTTTAGCAAAGCATTTGCTTGGGAGTTTGAGGACTACGGCCCGGACTATTGCGCGTTCAAACAGCAAGGTATAGCCGGTGGTTTTTTTCGCGCCGAGCAGTGTTCACTGACAGCGAATGGCGCCGCGTTGATAGTGTTGTTTGCCGTTAATCTGGAAGCGACAAAAGACCGCGTCGAAAAAGCTGGCGGCAAAATCATCAAGCCTGTATTCGATTTCCCGGGCGGGCGCCGATTTCATTTTACCGAGCCCAGTGGCAACGAACTGGCTGTGTGGAGTGATCAGTAGCCAGCTGACGAATCGGTGTGGTTTGCCATTCAGAGTTCCCAGGCCAGTCCCAGCTTCAACTGCCAGAAATTGTCCTGCCCACCGGGATTCGATGGCGGCCTTGCGGCATCCAGTGGCGTGTAGGCCGTAGTGAGATTCATGCGCCAATGATCGCGCAGGTGATAACTTACGCCGGCACTGACCGTGTGGGCGGTACCTTCCGTATCAATAGTGGAATGATCGATGGCACCGAGCACAAGCGCGTTCACTTCTGTATGGGGATCCATACGCGTCACTGCATAGGAAAGCCAGGGTTGCAGACCCGACTGTGTTTCGGGCAGTGAAAACACAAGTTCGGCACCGAGATGGTCCATCTCCAGATGGTCATCTGAGGGCCCCAGACAGCTGAGCTGGTTGCCGGGCGAACCCGGAGGTTGTGCAGCAACTTCTGCACTGCAGGTGACATCAGCGCGCACCTGTCCTTCGAGAGCATAGACGCGTGCCCCCAGCCCCCAATTGACAGCAGTGATGATGGGCCGGGAAAACGCGATGCCCCACAAATCGTCAGGCTTCGCTCCGTCCACCTCCAGCGGTGGCGTCCACGACAACTCGGCGCTCACATTCCAGGGCAATCCGAGACTGAGTCTGGCGCGACCAAATACCGGTGATTTGTTCAAATCTTCGTCTTTGAAACCACCGAATCCCACGCGCTGCTGATCGTCATTCAAACCGGGGATGCTGCCAATTTCAGCAGCGAGACTGAATGCGCCAAGCGTCGTTTCCCGCGGCGGCAGTTGTCCGGTGTTGAGTGCCGCTGCCGTCATATA
>CAZQFA010000054.1:4298-6472 GCA_964592245.1 uncultured Pseudohongiella sp.
GCGTCGTTTCCCGCGGCGGCAGTTGTCCGGTGTTGAGTGCCGCTGCCGTCATATAAGCCATCGCCCAGCCTTCGGGGCTGTCAAAGTCGACGGTCTCGTGAGTGCCAAAGATCTCTTGTGCGGCCCCGCTTGTAGACAGCAGGCTCAAGGCAAGCAGACTCAGCGGGCTAACAATACAGGCTCTCATGGAATGTCCTCGATTCGTCGTGAAAGTGCGATGGCTAGTCTTTGTCATGCTGGTGATATAGACGCAGATTCCAGCACTATTCTTTCACACTGCTACTCTAAATAGCGCATCTGTTACCGTTAAATAACGTCCGTGCAACTGGCATTACCGACACGGCGCGAGAAAATAGCTGTTAAATAGAAGACAATAAAAACAAAGAATACAAAGAACACAAAAAATACAAAACGCGCATTCTCACCAGCGCACTTCACTCGCATGGCAACTCATCTACCAGCGCATTAACAACAGGTCTTACATGAAAAACTTACTCATCACTGGCGCCACACTCCTGCTCAGTCTGCTGCAGATATCGCATACGGCCTGGGCGCAGCCTGCTGCCAACGGCTCAACTGACTATGTTATCGACGGCGCCAACTCGATACTGCGCATCTACGTTGGCCGCGCCGGTGTGCTCAGTCGGTTGGGCCACAACCATGTGATTCACACGCGCGAGTTGTCGGGTCGAATCACACTGGCCGAGCCAGTGGCACGCTCGGTTGCCAGCTTGTCCATTGCCGTTGCCAGTTTCATAGTCGATGCCACCGCAGAGCGGCAGCGGGCTGGCGAGGGTTATGAGAGCCAGCCAGACGAAAATGCCATTAATGGCACGCGCAACAACATGCTGAGCGACGCTGTGCTCGATGCCGAGAACTACCCGACTATCACCATGGATATCACCCCGGTCTCGGTAACAGACAGCCAGTGGCTTATGGACATTGCTCTCAACTTGCGCGGTAACTCCTGGGCTCTGGAAGTCCCGGCACAGGTGCAAGTCAATGAGGGAACGATGGAAGTACAGGCAACATTCACACTCGATCATGAAGCGTTGGGCTTGGAACCCTTCAGTGCGCTCGGCGGCAGTTTGCGAGTCGCCGAGGCATTGGACTTCGAACTGTTACTGCGAGCCACTGAACAACCCTGATCTTTTGCGATTGCTCACAGCCGCGCACACTCAATGACATCGTTGAACTCGGTCAGGCGCGCCATCTCTCCACTGTCCCAGAATTCGATATTGCCTATGCCGTAGCGTGAGCCGCTGGCAGCAGGCAGCTGATGCAGGAAAAACTGCTGCCCGGCAGCATTCAAAACCAGCATGGGTAACACCGTATTGTTATAGAAATAGGCGCTCAGGCGCCGCTCTCCACAACGGTAGTCGACTGCTGCCGGCACTCGCACACTGCCACTGCGAATCTGCAATTCGCTTAGCCGGCGTTGCGTTTCGCTTTCGACACAGGCCGCCACATCGTCTTCTTGCCAACAGGCGTTACGGCCGCTAATCCAGCCTCGCTGCAAGGCGCGAAATGTCGGCAGTTCATCGGCTGACACGGCACGTGTAGCCTGTTGGTACAGGTAATTAAGCTGCCGGTCGAGCAAGGCCAGTTCACTGTCTGAGCAGATGAGCTCCTCCACGGTACCGCTGGCTTCAGCACAAGCAAATCCAGGCGCGATGGTAGATGCCGAATCTGTAGCGGCGACCGGCACAAAGGTCAGAATGGCGCCATCGGCCATGGTCGCCAGATGCAGTCCTGATTCAGTCAGGACAAAGGAACGTACGTATTGCAGATCACTGAGAAAACGGTCGTGCAGCGAGCCCGGAGGACACAGGGCGCGTGTACTGGCGATCACGCCGAATTCCATCTGACTGCCATTTAGCGTGTAGCTGCCGCTGCCACGATTGCAGTCCGCTTGCAGCGTTACCTGTTCATCGCTCACAAATTGCAGCGTGAAGTGACTGCCCATGGCTGGCAGGTAAACTTCATCGTTCATGGACTGGATCTGCTGCAGCCGCCAGCTACTACCCGCCAGCCCATTGTCCTGATGCGACTGAGCGACATTAGCGTACGCCTCATTGGCCCTTGGTGCCGTATTGCACGCCAGCAACAGTCCCGGGAATATCAGTATGACAAGTCGCAACACTTTCAACATAAGGCCAGCCACCCTGCAATCG
>CAZQFA010000054.1:6572-17386 GCA_964592245.1 uncultured Pseudohongiella sp.
TATCAGTATGACAAGTCGCAACACTTTCAACATAAGGCCAGCCACCCTGCAATCGGCAAACAGATCAGAACACAGTATGATGAATCAGTGACAAGTTGAGCAAGTAATCAGCTGTACGGGATCAATAACAGTAGCTCGGAGAGAATAATCTCGCCAGCATCGCCCCAACCAGCAACCCGGCTCGCCTGCAGTTTATCGTCACAACATTGACCTGTCTGCAACTGACGCAGATACTGCTGCCATAAACCGGTCATTGCCATAGCGCAATTGTATCAATGAGGGGGATACTCAACATGCTGAAAACACTCCCGTTATTAACTCGCCAGTTACACAACGTACAGGCACTGCTGCTAACTGCCATTATGGTGGGCAGCGTAAGCACCGCTACACAGGCACAGGAAACTGATTACAGCGACGCCAGTAACTGGCTGTGTCGCGCCGATGACAGCGACCTTGGTGCATGTGATATCGACTTGTCCACGACTATCGTGCATGCGGATGGCCGTATGGCGCACGAAAGCTTTACCGCCGCTACTGATCCGGCAATTGATTGCTTCTATGTCTATCCGACCGTTTCACTGGATGAAACTGCGAACAGCGATCTGATCGCCAATGAGGCAGAGTACAATGTCATTGCCCAACAATTTGCCCGCTTCGCGTCACGGTGCCGCACTTTTGCTCCCATGTATCGCCAGGTGACACTGACCGCTTTGCGGGGTGGGGCCGGCATGCCGGATCGTGGCCTGGGCTATGAAGACGTTCTGGCTGCATGGAATTATTACCTCGATAATTACAATAACGGTCGCGGTGTTGTTCTGGTCAGTCACTCTCAGGGATCCAGCGTGCTGACACAATTGATCGCCAACGAGATCGAAGGTAAAGCACGTCAACAACAGATTGTTTCTGCCATGCTTTTCGGCACGACAATTCAGGTCCCCAAGGGTAATGTGATAGGTGGCACTTTCAAGAATATGCCTCTTTGCACCAGCGCCTATCAAAATGAATGCATCATCGTCTATGCCACATTCCGCGACTCCGTGCCACCAAGAGCCAACAGTCTGTTCGGTCGCAATGGCGACGGTACCGTTGCCGCCTGTGTCAATCCGGCACTACTCGCTAAAGGCAGTAACGAGGCACATGCTTACCTGAACGCCGGTACCGGGCGCACAGTAACAACAGCCTGGACAGACTCGGTGACGACTCTGGAGACGCCGTTTGCCAGCGTACCGGGGTTGCTGACTACCCAGTGCGTGAGCTCCCCGACGCATACGTATCTGGAAATGCGCGTGCACGGCAGCGAGCAGGACGCGCGCACTGATGATATTGCCGGCGATATCATGACCGCCGATGGCACTGCAGATGCCGGCTGGGGCCTGCACCTGATTGATGCCAACCTCGGCATGGGCGATTTGTTGACGCTGGTTGATCGTCAGGCCGTACACTATCTTGCCAATCAGGAGTAGCTGCAAGCCCACCCCGCCATTATCTCCGTCGGGCAGTAAATGCCGCACATCCATGATGGGCGGCATTTACTGCCTGAAACACTCCGAGCATCCATGAAAAAATACGTCGGCCCCAGCACCGTTATCACCGCCGCCTTTATCGGGCCGGGCACGGTCACCGTCTGCACGCTGGCTGGTGTGAATTCTGGTTATCAGTTGTTATGGGCGCTCTTGTTTTCCATGTTCGCCACCTACATTTTACAAGAGATGACAGCGCGACTCGGCTTGATCTCCGGGAGTGGCTTTGGCGAGGCCATTCGCAGTCAATTGCAACAGCCGCTCGCACGCCTCACAGGCATCACACTGGTATTGAGTGCCATTGTCATAGGCAACGCCGCCTACGAGGGGGGCAATATATCCGGCGCGGCGCTGGGTGTTGCCGAACTCACTGCCAGCATCGTTATCAACGCGGGCACGCTGCAGATTTCACTGCTTCCAATACTCATTGGCGTCATCGCCTTTGCAGTGCTGGGTCTGGGCGGGATCAAACTGGTACAGAACACACTGATCGCACTGGTCGGCCTCATGAGTCTGGTTTTTGTCACTACGGCGATCGCTGCTGACCCCGACTGGTCGCAAGTCCTGGCCGGTTTGTTTGTGCCGCAATCCACCGAGGCAGACTGGCTCACCGTCGTTGCGCTGATCGGCACGACTGTCGTGCCTTATAACCTTTTCCTGCATGCTTCACTGGTACGCGAGCGCTATGACTCGGCGGCGCAATTGCCCGACCTGCGGCGCGAGTTGTTGACTGCTATTTTGATCGGGGGCGTCATCTCCATGAGTATCGTCATCACCAGCGCCGCAACGCTACAAGGTCAGTCAGACATCCGTTCTGCGGCCGACATGGCACGCCAACTGGAACCCGTCATGGGGAGCTGGTCTACTCACTTTCTCGCAATTGGACTGTTTGCAGCCGGTATTTCTTCGGCGATTACGGCGCCATTAGCGGCCGCCTATGCGGCACGTGGGGTGCTCGGCTGGCCGGTAGACCAGGATGACAAACGCTTCCGCATGGTCTGGCAAGTCATTCTGCTGCTCGGTGTCGCTGTCGCAACATTTGGCTGGAACCCGATCCTGATCATTCAGTTCGCGCAACTCACCAACGGAATTCTGCTACCCCTGGTCGCCGTGTTCTTGTTGTTCATCATGAATCAACAGTCGCTGCTTGGGGAATATAGCAATCGGAGCCTGCAAAACGGTTTTGGCCTGCTCATTATTGTCGTCACAGTCTTGCTGGGGCTCCGTAGTCTGAACGCCGTCTTTCAATTCCTGTAGACTGCGCAGTCAGATTAGTATGCGAACCTGGACGCTTCTGTGGATACTGTTTCCCTCATCACCCTGCTTTTTCTCCTGGCACTGGTTATCGCCGTTGTGTTTTACGTGCTGTATTGGCCCGCCATGCGCCGCAAGCGCATCGAGTCGCAACCATTCCCGGCACGATGGCAACAACTGCTGGAGAAGCGTTTGCCTTTCGTCAAACATTTTCCTGCACCGCAACAACGGCGTTTACAACAACTCATACAACTGTTCCTCGCCGACAAGCAATTCATTGGCTGCGCCGGATTACAGGTCAATGATGACATGCGTATTACCATCGCTGCGCAGGCCTGCTTGCTGGTGCTCAACCAACCGGACAATCACTACCGCAACCTGCGCAGCATTCTGATCTACCCGACGACCTTTATTGCCACAAGACAGGTCCGGGATGATCTGGGTCTCGTGTCCACCGAGCATTCGGTGCTGCTGGGTGAATCCTGGGATCAGGGCAAAGTAGTTCTGGCCTGGGACAACGTCGAGCACGGCGTGCTCAACCTGGAAGACGGCCAGAATGTCGTTTTTCACGAATTCGCGCATCAACTGGACAGTGAATCCGGCGCCACTAACGGCGCCCCGCTGCTGCTGACACGTGGCGCGTATAAGAGCTGGGCGCATGTCTTTCAGCTTGAGTTTGCGCAGTTGCAGCAGCGCGCCTTGCATCAACAGGCTACGCTACTGGATACCTATGGCGCTACCAATCCTGCAGAATTTTTCGCTGTCGCCACCGAGACCTTTTTCGAGCAACCCCGGGCAATGCACAGTCATCATCGCGAGCTTTATGAGCAACTGGCCAGCTTCTATCAGCTGGATCCGGCAAGCTGGACGAGCACACAATAATCGCCAGATCGCAGCTGCTGGGCGCAACAGTTTCCTGATGCCAGCCAGTCAGGTACTCTAGGATAAAACGGCTAAGCCATAACACGATTGCGTTTCGGCCTCAGTACTTGCCCGGACGTTGCCAACAAGAGCTGACTACAGCCCGCAGGATCGCCCATGCAGAAACCAGACACCTCCACCATGCAAAAATTTGGCATCGGTCAGGCCGTTACCCGGGTAGAAGATCACCGCTTCACTTCGGGCAAGGGCCAGTACATTGAGGATATGAACCTCGACCGGCAGTCCTATGCAGTCTTTGTGCGCTCGCCACACGCGCACGCCGAGATAATCGAGATCGATGTGGACTCTGTCGCGGATGCACCCGGTCTGCTGGCTGTGTATACCTTTGCCGATCTGCAAGCCGAGAACATCGGCAATGTGCCTTGCAACGTCGGCACCAGCAACATCGATGGCTCCCCCTGTATCAAACCTCCACGCCCGGCCCTGGCCGATGGCCGTGTCCGCTTCGTCGGTGATCCCGTTGCCATCGTCGTCGCCGAGACCAGAGAGCAGGCCATTGATGCCGCCGAGCAGTTGTGGGTGGACTACGACATTCTCGATGCGGTCGTGGACACCGGCTCAGCCATGGCTGCAGCGCAGCCGCAGATCTGGGAAGACGCCAACAACAACCAGTGTTTTCACTGGCACGCCGGTGATGCGGAAAAAACAGACAAGGCATTTGCCGCTGCCAGCAAGGTAGTCGATCTCGAACTGGTTAACAATCGCGTCGTACCCACCTCAATGGAGACACGTGGCGCTATTGCCGACTTTAACGACGGCAGACTGGTACTGCATGTCGCCTGTCAGGGTGTGCACATGCTGCGCCGTCTGCTGGCCGGACAAATTTTCAATGTCCCGGAAGCGGAAGTCCATGTACTGTGCCCTGACGTTGGCGGCGGCTTCGGCATGAAGATTTTTCTCTATCCGGAATACGTCGCGGCGTTGTTCGCGGCCCGTAAACTCGGCAGACCCGTCAAGTGGATTTCCGATCGCAGTGAAGCCTTCGTCAGCGATACCCACGGCCGCGACCATATCAGTCAATTGTCGCTGGCTCTGGACGACACAGCCAGAATACTTGGCCTGCGCGTGAATACGGTGGCCAATCTGGGAGCCTACTTGTCCCAGGCTGGCCCCTTCGTGGTGACCGACGCCGGGGTGGCCATGCTGGTAGGTTGCTACGACATCGCCACCGCCTACGTACAGGTGCGCGGCGTATTTACCAACACCGCACCGGTTGATGCCTACCGCGGAGCCGGGCGTCCCGAAGCCATCTATGCCATCGAGCGCTTGCTGGACGTGGCCGCTGCCGAGTGTGGCATCGGCCCCGACGAAATTCGTCGCCGCAATTTCATTCCTGCCAGTGCCATGCCCTACGATACAGCACTGGGCGCAACCTACGACTCCGGCGACTTTGTCCGCAATATGGAAGATGCTCTGGTCATGGCCGACTGGTCCGGCTTTGCCGAACGCAAGGCAAAGGCCAGCGCCCAGGGCAAACTCCGTGGCATTGGCCTGGCCAGCTATATCGAACGCTGTGCTGGCGGCGCGCCCGAGCAGGCCAGACTGGCAGTGAACAAAGAGGGGCGAGTGACCCTTTATATTGGCACACAGTCCAATGGTCAGGGTCACGAAACGGCGTTCCGGCAAATTCTGCATGAACGACTCGGCATTGATTTCGCCGATATCGATATCGTGCAGGGCGATACCGACACCATTGCCAGCGGTGGCGGCACCATGGGTTCACGGTCGGTACCTGTCGGCGGCTCGGCCATAGGCGCTGCATCCGACCGCATCATCGAAAAGGCACGTGGCACCGCCGCTGACCTGATGGAGGCCGCAGTGGCTGACATCGAATTTACAGCGGGCGAGTTTCGCATTGTCGGTACTGATCGCGTGCAATCTTTCAAACAGGTCGCTGCCGCTGCAGCCGGCGCCGACGGCATCAGCTTCGACGAGGCTGAATCTTTTGCTCCGGAGAATGCCACCTACCCCAATGGCACACATGTGTGCGAACTGGAAATTGATGCCGATACCGGCACCATAACCGTCACCGACTATTGTGTCGTCGACGATTTCGGCTATGTCATCAATCCGCTGTTACTGGAAGGTCAGGTACATGGCGGCATAGCTCAGGGCCTGGGTCAGGCACTGCTGGAAAACACCACTTACGAAAGTGACTCCGGCCAGCTCTTAACTGCCAGCTTTATGGATTACACCATGCCACGTGCTGACAATCTGCCGGTGATTCGCTTCAAGCGCAACGAAGTCCCCTGCCAGACCAATCCCTTCGGTATCAAGGGTGCGGGCGAGGCAGGTGCTATCGGTGCTCCGCCGGCTATCGTCAATGCGGTGGTCAATGCCCTGTCAGACTACGGCGTGCGGCATCTGGACATGCCCATCACAGCACTGAAAGTCTGGAACTTGCTGCAGGAGCAGCAAGCGACACAGAAAAGCGCCTGACCGGTTGTGCCCTGTTGCGGCACATCCTTGAAAGCACCAAATTGGTGCTTTTCTTTATTGCTCCGCCAGACCTTTCGTTCACGACAACGTGAGAGCGAGTTTATTTTCTGCTTTCGCAGATTATTTCCTCAACTATTTCATAAACTTAAAAGCCATCGGGTATTTGCCCGCCATTCTTTTCGTAAAATGGTGAACTCTGGCCTGCTTCTTGAATTATCCTAGTCATCATGACCCAAGAAGCTGCACAACAACCGACGATGTTGGTATTCACGGATCTGGATGGCAGCCTGATGGAGCACGAAACCTACTCCATCGAACCAGCCCTGCCCGCACTCAATGCATTATTGAGTCGCGGCATTCCGGTGGTAATGAACTCATCCAAAACCGCCGCTGAAATGCGCGCCATTCAACAAAAGCTGAAATTCACTGCACCCTTTGTCTGTGAGAACGGTGCCGCCCTGCAATTACTCTCGCCGCTTGACGATGGCCAGGAGCGCATCCTGTTTGGCCAGCCGCGAGAAGAATGGCTTCCAGACGTTCACCAATTGCGCGACGAGTACGCTTTCGAATTCGAGGGCTTTGCCGACTGGCAGCCACGACAGATCAGCGAACTGACCGGCCTCGATCTCGATGCGGCGACGCTGGCGCACACACGCGAGTACAGCGAACCCATTCTTTGGCGAGGCTCTGCCAAGCAAAAAGCATTGTTCGAAACCCGGCTCGCCGACATGGACTTGAAACTGCTCGAGGGCGGCCGCTTTCACAGTATTCAGGGGCAGCACGACAAGAGCAATGCCATGCGCTGGCTGGCCGCGCAACAAGAGACAGATCAACCCGTCATCACTGTCGCTCTCGGGGACAGCCCCAATGACAGCGCCATGCTGGATGCCGCCAATATTGCCGTTGTGATCAAATCCGGCAAGTCTTCACGTATAGAACTACAGCATGCGCAGCATGTTATCCACACCAGTCGCCCCGGACCGGCCGGCTGGCAAGACGCCATGAGTCAAATACTGGCTCAGCTCGACTCCAATGAACTCGTTTTAAACTAGAGGAAAGATCATGGGTGATTTTCACCAGAACGGGATAGTTACGACACTCCACAACCTGGGCCACCGACCGGTGGAAAACATGGAAGAGGAACTGACGAGCTTCAAATCCAGCCGCCCCATGGGCCTTGTCCTGCCCTCACTGTTTTCTGAACTCGAAGGACCGGCGCTGTCAGGTATTCTCGATGAATTGACCAAAGTGCCTTACCTCGACGAGATTGTCATCGGCCTGGATCGTGCCAACCAGGAGCAGTATGAATACGCGCTGGAATATTTTTCGCGTCTGCCACAGCATCATCGCATTCTCTGGAACGATGGCCCGCGACTCACGGCTATCGACGAGCAGCTCAAAGAATTTGAGCTGGCCCCCTCCCATATGGGCAAAGGCCGTAACGTCTGGTATTGCTATGGCTATATTCTGGCTTCCGGTCGTAGTGAGGCAGTAGCCCTGCACGACTGTGACATCCTCACCTATGATCGCAGCCTGCTGGCGCGCTTGATTTACCCTGTTGCCAATCCCAATTTCAATTACGAATTCTGCAAGGGCTACTATGCCCGCGTCGCCGGCTCGCGCATCAGTGGCCGTGCCATGCGCTTGTTCGTGACGCCCATGATCCGCGCCTTGAAAAAAGTCTGTGGCTACAGCGAATTCCTCGACTATCTCGACAGCTATCGCTATCCACTGGCCGGTGAATTCTCCATGCGCTCGGATGTAATCAATGATCTGCGCATACCCAGCGACTGGGGACTGGAAATCGGCGTGTTGTCAGAAATGAAACGCAACTACGCCACTAACAGACTGTGTCAGGTGGATATTGCCGACAACTACGATCACAAGCACCAGGAACTTTCGCTGGAAGATCGGGACAAGGGTTTGTCGAAGATGACCGTCGACATCTCCAAGGCCCTGTTTCGCAAACTCGCGACCAACGGCGAGATTTTCACACCGGAAAAATTCCGCACCATCAAGGCAACCTATTTCCGAATTGCACTGGATTTTATCGACACCTATCAAAACGATGCTATGATCAATGGACTTGAGTACGACCGTCACATCGAAGAAAAAGCTGTTGAACTTTTCGCCAGCAATTTGATGATAGCCGGGGAACATTTTCTTGATCGCCCAATGGACAAACCGTTCATTCCGAGTTGGAACCGTGTAATCAGTGCTATACCTGATATTCTGGAGCAACTTAAATCGGCGGTGGAAGCCGACTTCAATGAATTCAGTAAATCCTGAACAAGGAAAACACTGCCCGCCCATCGGCAACCGTACACGAGCAAATTACACCCGACTATCAATCACACTGACATGAAGCAATGAGCGACGAGCAGCAGCACGACCTGGAAATCGAGTTCAGGCGAAGAATCGGCGAACACCTTCGGTTTATCTACCCTGAGGGCGACATTGACCCGCTCACCGAGCGTCTGGTCAATGAGATGGGCATGGGGCGCAACCTGCAAGCGCCGAAACCGCATACCAATAATTGGGATGAGAGCAACTGCGTCCTGATTACTTACGGCAACACCATCAAGAAAGAAGATGAGCGTCCGCTGCACACACTGCGCCGCTTCATCAATGGCCGCCTGCACGATGTCGTCGACGCCGTCCATATACTGCCCTTCTTCCCTTTCAGTTCAGACGATGGTTTTTCGGTCATGGACTATTTGTCCGTCAATCCGACTCTGGGTGACTGGGAGGACATCGAAGCCATCAGCAAGGAATACAAGCTGATGTCGGATCTGGTGATTAATCACATGTCGAGCCGCAGCATGTGGTTCGACAATTTCAAGAAGCGCCTCGATCCCGGCAAAGACTACTTCGTCGAAGCCGATCCCGATGCCGATTACTCGGCTGTTGTGCGCCCGCGAAATTCCCCCGTCCTCACCGAAGTGGAAACTGCCGATGGCACACGCCATGTCTGGTGTACCTTCAGTGCTGACCAGGTCGATCTGGATTTCAGAAATCCGGAAGTACTGGTCGAATTCGTCCGTATCATCCGCAAGTACCTGAATCATGGCGTCACACTTTTCCGCATGGACGCCGTCCCCTATCTGTGGAAGGAATTGGGCACACCCTGTATTCACTTGCAGCAGACACATGAAATCATCAAGTTGCTGCGGACCCTGATCGAGCACCACTCTCCCGATGCCATCATCATCTGTGAGAACAACGTGCCCAACCGGGAGAACCTTACTTATTTCGGCAACGCCAACGAAGCCCACGTCATCTACAATTTTTCGCTGCCGCCGCTGTTGGTACACACCCTGCTCAGCGGCGATTGCAGGCATCTGAAGACCTGGATGATGAGCATGCCGCCGGCACAGAATGGCACTGCCTATCTGAACTTTATAGCCTCTCATGACGGCATTGGCCTGCGCCCGCTTGATGGTCTGCTCAGTGACGAAGAGCGTCAGAACATTGTCGACAAGGCGCAGGAATTTGGCGGTCGCGTGACCTTCCGCCGCGCCCGCGAAGGCCATGACAAACCCTACGAATTGAATATTGCCTTGTTCGATATCCTCAAAGGCACGATCGCCGACGGCGAAGATGAACTCGGCTTTGAACGGTTTATCTGCGCGCACACCATCATGTTGGCGCTGGAAGGCATACCGGCCGTCTATATCCAGAGCTTGTTTGGCTCACGCAACGATCACAACCGGGTTGAACATACCGGCCGCGCCCGCTCTATTAATCGCCATATATGGGATGTGGAGAAACTGGAGGAATCTCTGGATAACCCGGAGAGCCATCATGGCCGCATCTTCAACGAGATGACCAGACTCATCAAGATTCGCCGAGGGCAGCCTGCTTTCCACCCGAATGCCACGCAGTTCACCATGCACCTGGGCACGGCTGTCTTTGCCTTCTGGCGCCAGAGCATCAACCGTGACCAGAGCATCTTCTGCCTGAACAATGTCACCAATGAGGTTCAGACGATTAATCTGTCGGACATTAATTTGATTGGCACTGATGAATGGCATGACTTGATCAGTGGTAATGCCTATACCAATCTGGGCGAGCAGTTACATCTGGCGCCGTATCAGAGCGTATGGATATCCAACTCATCGAACTAGCTGATTTGCTGGCGGTTACAAAAGTCGAACACTCCTGAATAAAAACAGGAGAAAAAGAGTAGAAACAAGTCAGGAATTTGCAACGGGGTTGGCGCAGACTCCATGCTGTCGGTACGAAAGTTACACTGTACTGCATGTCGTGCCGATCAAGTGCATCCCTTTGTGGGCCATTCGGATGCATTTGCCACCTTTAGCTAGAAGCAAGAGAAGGCCGGGGACTCGTCGTCCCTGGCCTTTTTCTTTTGCAGCGCCAGTTTTGGCATGCCCACCCGGGGAAGACGATGAGGCGAGACCTGCGGACGATCAATCTGGTCTGGAGCGCAAAAAGGAGAAATTTAGGAGAACAATTTCAGGATTCTTGGCGGCACATTCGCGAGAATTCATCCTGTCTGCTGGATGCAAGGCCCTAGCCGGATTCCAGTGACGATTGGTTAATGTGTTTGCTGTAACTCGACAAGCGCATTGGACTCTCCCCAAGGTAGTATTGAGACTTACGGGAGGTGGCGACACCTCCCGGTTTTTCTCGCCGCAG
>CAZQFA010000055.1:0-1266 GCA_964592245.1 uncultured Pseudohongiella sp.
CGATTGCGGCGCACAGCATCAGTGTCATCACCCACATGGGCTGCCAGATTGAAGCCGGCAAACGGCCCCTGACTGACACCACCACCGCGAGTATAAAAGTGCGCCGCAACACGCTCGGAAACCGCCCAGTCTGGCTGCCAACTGGCCACGCTCATGCCGCTGCCTCCAGATCCGCCGCCAGCACCTGTAACAGCTGCTGCATGTCCTCGGGACAGGGCTGCTCCCAGCTCAACTCCTCACCGCTCACCGGGTGTGTAAAAGCCAGACGCGTGGCATGCAGGGCCTGACGTTTGAAGCCCTGCAAGGTCTGTCTGAGCTCCTCGCTGCAGGCGACCGGGATGTGCAGTCTGCCGCCGTATAGCGGATCGCCTACCAGCGGGTAATTGCGGTAGGCCATATGCACGCGAATCTGGTGCGTGCGGCCGGTTTCCAGTTTGACCCAGATATGGGAATGGGCACGAAAGCGCTTGACCAGTTTGTAATGGGTCACCGCCTCCTGCCCGTCAGCTACCACGGCGCGCTTCTTGCGGTTCACCGGATGTCTGTCCAGTGGCTCGTCCACGGTGCCGCCGCCGGTTAATACACCCTGCACCACCGCCTGGTACTCACGAGCAATGTCTCTGGCCTGCAGCTGGCGCACCAGTGAGGTATGCGCCGGCAGCGACTTGGCCACTACCATCAGGCCCGTAGTGTCCTTGTCGAGGCGATGCACGATACCGGCTCGCGGCAGCTCTTCCAGCGAAGGACAATGATGCAACAGGCCATTGAGCAGGGTGCCGGCCTGATGCCCGGCAGCCGGATGCACCACGGTGTTGGTGGCTTTGTTCAGCACCAGCAGGTGTTCATCTTCAAAGACAATATCCAGCGGTACCGCCTCCGGGGCCCAGTCGTCCACCGCCGCCAGCACCGCCTGTACCACCAGAGAATCGCCGCTTTGCAGCTTGTCCTTGGGGCGCAGCTGGCGCTCGTTCACCAGCAAGCTGCCATCCTTGATCCAGGATTGCAGGCGGGCGCGGGAATAATCGGGAAACAAAATGGCAGCAATCTGGTCTAAACGATTGCCCGACAGGTTATCAGGCACTTCCGCCTGCAAATTGATTCGGGTACTGATATTGTCACTCATGTCGTGATGATACTTGATAACGCCGCCGCACCGCAGCTTTCCTCGTCTTCAGGTATAGGTTTGCTCTGTTGGCTGTGGTTAAATAGCGCTTTTTTGCGGCCAGTACGGACTTTCAACCAGTCCACAACCAGTCCACAACCAAT
>CAZQFA010000055.1:1366-2460 GCA_964592245.1 uncultured Pseudohongiella sp.
ACCCGACAAAGCCACGCAGTATGCTGAATTCAATCGCCAAGTTCTCCCTTCTCGCCCTGTTATTCGTAACCCTGAGCGGCTGCGGCCTGTTCGGCGGGGGTGATGACGACGAATTCGCCGGTCTGTCGACAGAAGAGCAGTTCTATCGCCGCGCCCTCGAGCAACTGAATTCGCGCAACTACAGCGGCGCCATAGCCACCTATCAGGCGCTGGAATCCCGCTTCCCCTTTGGCCGTTTTGCCGCCCAGGCGCAGATCGAAATCGTTTACGCTTACTTTCGCAATGGCGATATGGAAGCAGCGCGGGCTGCGGCTGACCGCTTTATCCGCCTGCACCCGGAAAACGAAAATATCGACTACGCTTATTACATGCGTGGCCTGTCGTCATTCCAGGACAGCGGCGGCTTCATGAGCCGTTTTATCGCCATTGACCGCACCAAGCGCGATCCGGGCCGTGCCCAGGAATCCTTCAACGATTTCTCGCAATTGCTGGCCCTGTATCCGGACAGCGCTTATGCCGCTGATGCCCGTGCCCGCATGGTGTTCCTGCGTAATAATCTCGCCGCCTACGAGATTCACGTCGCCAACTATTACATGGAACGCCGCGCCTACATTGCGGCCCTGCGCCGTGGCCAGTATGTAGTAGAGAATTTTCAGGGTACGCCTGCCGTGGCAGACGGCATGGCCGTGATGGTGGAGTCTTACCTGCGCCTCGGCCTGAATGAATTGGCTGACACGTCTCTGGAATTACTGCGCGAGAATTACCCGCAGCACGCCTCGCTGGATGCTGATGGCAATTTCGAGATTCAGTCAGAAATCACCAATCCGTCGCTGCTGTATACGGTCACCTTTGGCCTGCTCGGCGACAACCGCGTTGACCCGCCACTGGCGCCCACGCAGCGACCGCGAACTTCCGGCAGTCAGCAGATTATCGATTCCCAGAATCTGGAAGAAGAGGAAGGTCGCTCATTCCTGAGCATCATCACATTCGGCATTTTCGACTAGCCGGACTGGCAGCGGGGTACTCTTGTTCGCCTCGATCACTCGCGCTTTTCACGCAATCTACTTCACACACCCTTCTTCACACACCCTTCT
>CAZQFA010000055.1:2560-17206 GCA_964592245.1 uncultured Pseudohongiella sp.
TCACTCGCGCTTTTCACGCAATCTACTTCACACACCCTTCTTCACACACCCTTCTGAGTTAGCCTTATTCAGCTTTGTTACTCACCTAATGGCCAGGCATTGGTAATGGGGTAGCGGCGGTCACGTCCGAATCCTCGCTGCGTCAGGCGCACGCCGATGGGACTCTGGCGCCGTTTGTATTCATTCAGATCCACCAGCCGTAGCACTCTTCGCACTTCGTCCGCGGCGAAACCCTTGCTGATGATGGTATCGGCACTGCAATCCTGTTCCACGTACAGCTCCAGAATGCGATCCAGGCGGTCATAAGGCGGCAAGCTGTCCTGATCTACCTGATCGGGTGCCAGTTCAGCCGAGGGCGGCCGGTCGATAACCCGCTGCGGGATCACTTCAATGTCACTGTCCAGATAATCAGTGTTACGGTACGCCGCCAGGCGATACACCATTGTCTTGGACACATCTTTCAGGACATCAAAACCACCAGCCATATCACCGTAGAGCGTTGAATAACCAACGGCGATCTCACTCTTGTTACCGGTCGTCAATACCAGCGAGCCTTTCTTGTTGGAGATCGCCATCAGCAATACACCACGGGCACGCGCCTGAATGTTCTGTTCACTGACATCTGCTGGCAGGCCGGCAAACTCGTTTGCCAGTGCGGTCATGAACGCCTCATAGATGCCGTTGATGGCGATGACCTGGTAATTTACTCCCAGTGTGCGCGCCTGTTCTGCTGCCACATCCAGACTCAATTGCGAAGTGAATTCATAGGGCATCATGATGGCTTCGACGCGATCCTTGCCCAGGGCATCCACTGCCACCGCCAACGTCAGGGCCGAGTCGATACCGCCCGACAAACCCAGCACGACGCCCTTGAAGCCGTTCTTGTTAACGTAGTCGCGCACACCCATGACCAGCGCCAGATAGGTCTGCGCCTCCCGCGATAACCCCGGTACGCGCGCTTGCAGCGGGAACTCGCAATGGCCGTCACTGTCGATATCGACGGTCAGGGGATAGAGGCCTTCGCTGTAGCTGGGCGCCAAGAAGCGACAATCGCCTTCCTTGGACACCGCCATGGAACCGCCGTCGAAGACCAGCTCGTCCTGACCACCGACCAGATTGAGATAGACGATTGGAAACTGCCCCTCATCGGCACGACGTTTCAGCAACTGCTGGCGCTGCTGCAACTTGTCAGTATGGAACGGCGAGGCATTGATGTTGATCATCAACTGCGCACCGGCATCACGCGCCTGGGCAACAGGACCCGGCTCCCACATGTCCTCACAAATGGTAAAGGCCATGCGTGTGCCGGCCAGTTGCAGCACACAGGGCTCGGTGCCGGGGTGGAAATAGCGACGCTCGTCAAAAACCTGATAATTGGGCAAACACTGTTTGCGATAACGTGCTAGCGTATCGCCGCCACGCAGCACAAACAGCGAGTTATAGAGTTTGCTGTCAGCGACTTCAGGCAGGCCCAGCACCATGACGATATCCAGCCTGGCACTGGCGATCTGTTGCAAGGCACGCTCGATGCGCAGCGCCAGGCTGGGGCGCAGCAACAGATCTTCCGGGGGATAACTGGTGAGAGCCAGTTCCGGGAAGACGATCATGTCAGCCTTCTGCTCACGGATCGCCTGACCGGCACTGTCGATAATGCGTTGCGTGTTGCGCTCAATATCACCGACGGTGAGATTAAGCTGGGCAAGTACGATTTTGAATTGCTGCTTCATGGCTACCTGAACGACCTGCCTGCACTGGCTGGCAGACCTTTTTCTACAACTGCCGGGTAATTGTACGATAATTTGTTAGATTAGAATGCAATTCCTCAGCACAACCCAGACTATGGACAACCGCACCAACCTCTATTCCAGACAAATCCTCAACGTTGCGGTGGTCTACAACGTCTACCGTATCGTCATGCCGCTGGTGCTGTTAATCACCTTTGCCAGCAGCGCTGACAACACCTTACTGGGTGCCACAAATTCTACCCTGTTTGTGCAGGTGACCACAGGCTATGCCATTTTTGGCGCCGTCATCACCTTCCTGTCTGCCGGTGGCGGCATAATCCTCAATAATCAACGCATTCTCACCAGCACCTTTATTGCCGATATCCTGGCAATCACGCTGCTCATGTATGCCAGCTCCGGGGTGGCGAGCGGGCTGGGCTTGCTGCTGATCGTTGCCACTGCCTCCGGCAGCATCATGATTCGTGGCCGTATCAGTATTTTTCTCGCGGCCGTCGCCACACTGGCGGTTTTCTACTGTGAAATCTATCTGCGACTGGAACAGGTCATACCGAACAGCCAGTTTGTGCAGACCGGCATTCTCGGCATCATCATGTTTGCCACCAGCAGCTACATTCAGGTGCTCACTGACCGCATCTATCGCGCTGCACAACTGGCTGATTTGCAGGCCAGCAGCATTGTCGATCTGGAAAAACTCAATAACGAAATCATTCAGCGCATGCGCACCGGCATCGTTGTGGTCAATGCCGACAGTCGCATCGTCAGCATGAATAGCTCGGCAGAAGCAACCCTGGGCCCCTTGCTGGGTTCGAATAACGACTCGAAAGACAATACCGCGGATACAAGAACGCTGGCTTCGCTGCCCGAGATTATTCGCGATCAATTGGCATTGTGGAAACTTAATCCCAAGCGGCAACCACAACCGGTCACCATTCCCCGCTCCAACAAGCAGGTGCAATTGAATTTTGCTTTCCTGAATCCCGAACACGATTCCGATGTGTTGATCTTCATGGAGGACAACCTGCAAATCGTGCAACGTGTTCGCCAGATGAAGCTGGCATCGCTGGGTCGGCTCACTGCCAGTATCGCCCATGAAGTTCGCAATCCTCTGGGTGCCATCAGTCATGCCAGTCAGTTGCTGCGAGAATCAGAAACCATTGGCAAGGATGACAAGCGCATGCTGGAGATCATTCTCAATCATTGCAACCGCGTGAATATGATCATTGAAGATGTTCTGGGGGCATCCCGACAAAATGATTCGTCGCCAACGCGAATTAATCTGAAGCAATGGCTGGAAAATTTCATCGACAGTTACGAAGCCACCCACGAGCAGTGCGATCAGATCAGTTTAACCATCGAGCCGGCTGAGACGGAAATCAACATCATTACCGGGCAGTTCGAGCAGATACTCAACAACCTGTTCGACAACGGCTTGCGCTACAGCCAGAAACAAACCGGCAAGGCGACGCTGACGCTGAAAGGCGGACAGACGGAGAAAGCCGGTGACATACAACCCTATTTGCATGTCATCGATGACGGTGCAGGCATCGATGAGGAAGGCGAAGCGCAACTGTTTGAACCGTTTCACACTACCGAGGATGGCGGCACCGGACTCGGCCTTTATATCTCCAAGGAACTGTGCGAAGCTAATCAATCGCAATTGGTTTACGGGCGCACTGCCGCAGGCAAGAGCTGCTTCAGCATCTACTTCAGCCACCCCGACCGCAGTATGGAATAAATTGCCTCACCACGCTCGCTAACAGTCAAGCCATGACAAAGAATGTTTTAATAGTTGATGATGAACCCGATATTCGCGAGTTGTTGGAGATAACGCTCGGTCGCATGGGTTTGCACAGCAAGTCGGCGGCTGATTTACAGTCGGCACGCACTGCCTTGCAAAACAACGACTTCAATTTATGCCTGACCGACATGCGCTTGCCAGATGGCGACGGTATAGAACTGGTTGAGCACATTCAGCAACATTACAGCCACATCCCCGTCGCCGTTATTACCGCACACGGCAGCACCGAAACTGCCATCCGCGCTCTCAAGGCCGGCGCTTTTGATTTCGTCTCCAAGCCGGTGGATTTGCAGAAGTTAAGAGATCTGGTGAATTCGGCGTTGCGCCTTAGCAGTGACAATGGCGCCACCCGCTCACCGGATACCGATGACAACCCCATCACCAGCATCACCGGACAGTCGGCAAAAGTTCGGCACTTGCGCGAGCAGATCGGCAAGCTGGCGCGCAGCCAGGCGCCAATATTTATCAGCGGCGAGTCTGGCGCCGGCAAAGAACTGGCCGCACGCGCCATTCACCAACAGAGCTCACGTCGCAGCGGCCCTTTCGTTGCTGTTAACTGCGGCGCGATTCCCCATGAACTTATTGAGAGCGAGTTGTTCGGTCACCTGAAAGGCAGTTTTACCGGTGCTGAAAAAGACAAGCCGGGACTCTTTCAAGCAGCGAACGGCGGCACACTGTTCCTCGACGAAGTGGCCGATCTACCACTGCAGGCCCAGGTGAAACTGCTGCGGGTGATACAGGAAAAAGCCGTCCGACCTGTTGGCAGCGAAAAAGAAGTGGCTATTGATGTGCGCTTGCTCAGTGCAACCCACAAGAACCTCGCCGAGGAAATCGAACAGGGCCAATTACGTCAGGACCTGTATTTCCGCATCAACGTCATCGAACTGGCAGTGCCTGCTTTGCGCGAACGGCGTGAAGACATACCGGCACTGGCCAGTACAATTCTCGCGCGCATCGCCAGCGACAATCAGACGGCTGTCTGTCAGTTGACCGACAGCGGCCTGACAGCACTGAGCGCCTATCATTTCCCGGGCAATGTGCGTGAGCTGGAAAACATTTTGCAGCGCGCAGCAACCCTTTGTGAGAATCAGACGATCACTGCCGAAAATCTGCAATTCATCGGCGCTGCAGGTTCCGCTGCTGCAGCCACCAGTGCAGGCAATGATTCGTACGGGGACGAGCAAGGCGCCAACGAATCACTCGATATCGATGAGAATTTTTCTCTGGAAAAACATCTTGAGGCCATCGAAATTCAGGCCATCGAAAAAGCCTTGCAGGAAACGCGCTGGAACAAGACCGCGGCAGCGAAAAAGCTGGGCATGTCCTTCCGTTCACTACGCTATCGGTTAAAAAAGCTGGGACTGGACTGAGCGTTGCCGCAGAACGTGGATCACGAATTGATCTACGGTACACACTAGGCATGCGCTGACAATTTGCCTGCCATCTCTTCCTTACCCGCTTTATCGTCATACGCAAAGCTGCGTCCGGGATCATAGGGTAGCGGGTCAACGATAGGTGAGCGCCCGCAGATCAGATCCACCAGCAATTGCGCTGACGCCGGAGCCAGCACCAAGCCATTACGATACTGGCCAGCATTGACAAAAACCTTGTCACTCTCCGGCAATCTGCCAATCAATGGCAAACCGTCACTGGAACCCGGGCGCAGCCCTGCCCATTGCCGTACCGGCTCCTGTGTCGCCAGTTGCGGCAGCAGCTGGCGGGCGGATTGCAACAGACTCTGTCGGGCGGCATCAGTTGCCGACTTGTCGAAGCCAACAAACTCCAGCGTACTGCCTGCCAACAGATGCCCGTCGCGTCGCGGTATCAGGTAACGCCCCTTTGTCAGCACAATGTGCTGCAGCGGCGGTTCATCGCACTTGAACAACAACATCTGCCCTTTCACTGGCACGACGCTGTGCGCGGGCAAGGCGTCACCGAGCAAGCCGGCAGTCCAGGCACCGGCAGTGACTACCACCTTGTCAGCTTGCAGCAGAATTTCGCTACCGTCGACTACGGAACGCGCATCGGCCCTGACGCCGTCAATGCCGCGCCACTGCAAGCCAGCGATATGATGATGAGTCAGCAAGCGAAACTGCGGCTGTTGCTGCAAGCTGGTGAGGAGCGCATTACACAGGCGTGGATTACGAATATGTGCCACATCGGGCATCAGCAGGGCAGAGTCGAAATTGTCCGGCAGACCGGGCTCCCGTTCACCAATGGCGGTAGCAGGCAGTGACTGCATGCGACGCTGGAATTGGTCCGCCCATGCCAGCGCCTCACCTGCTTCATCTGAATCCAGCATCAACAGCCCCTGCGCCGCGAATTCAACATCGACGCCAGTTTCTGCCAGTAGCGATTCAGCCAGTGCGGGGTAATATTCCTGCGCCCAACTGGCCAGCGCCGTGATCGCATCCGGATAGCGCCAGGGATACAGCGGCGAGACAATGCCACCACCGGCCCAGGAAGCTTCCTGAAACGGCTCCTGACGATCCAGCAAGGTCACACTGGCCCCTTCTGCCAGCAGATTGCGGGCACTTAGCAAGCCGTTTATACCGGCTCCGATAATCAGAAAATCACTCATTTGCCTGAAAATTCATCACTTACCAGAAATCGAACTACGCTTCCCGTAACAGACTCTGCCCGGGACGGCGCGCATGATAACAGACCTTTACCGGAAAACCGGATTTACCCTGCCTGAGATGTTGGTCTCATTGAGCATTGTCGCTGTGCTCGGTGCCATAGCAGCACCCTCATTAGGTGATCTGCTGGCAGCACAGCAAGCCACTACTGCGTTGAAAGAGGTCGCCACCTCTTTGCGACTGGCGCGCTCATTGGCGATTATGAATAACGAGTTGGTCACTGTGTGTGCCGTCGACACTCATGCCAGCTGCAGCAGGAATTGGGAAGCGGGCAATATCGTGTTTGCCGACCACAATGAAAATCGGGCTGTCGATGACAGTGAACCGGTGTTCCGTGAATTTCAGCACACTGCCCTGCCCGGCACTATCCGCTGGCGTGCTTTTCGTAATCGCCGCTATCTGCAATTTACACCCCAGGGATACACCCGCTACCAGAATGGTAATTTTACCTTCTGCCATCATAGCGACGCGCACTTGCACCAACAGCTGATAGTCAGCCGTACAGGGCGACTGCGCTTTACACAGGATCGCGATGGTGACGGCTTGAAGGATAATTCACAGGGACAGCCCATCGACTGCAGCTAGGCGACAGGCCTGAATCTTTGACGGTCAATCAAGAGAAAAGAAGGGGCTACCAGCAATCGATCGGGGAGCCGGTACCGCTTACAGTTTGCGCGCCGGTCTGCGTCAGCGTGAAGGTTGCACACTCGGCATCACCGGCCTGATCGAGTTGTGGCACGGCAGACAGGGAGAAACTGTTGGCCGCGGCGCTGTCGATCTTGATGATGTAAACACGGTCACCGGAGGCAGCCGCCACCGGCGACTGATTGGCATTGAGGGCGATAGCACTGTCGCCCCCGGAATCAAAGACGATACCGGCCGCGTAACCCAGATTGGTCATGTCTTCGGTATAGGTCTTGTTGTTCAAATGAAATTGCGTCTGCCGATTGGCCAGCTCCATCAGGCCGGCTACTGCAACAGAACGGTAACCGCGCATAACATTGTCCTGATAGGCGGGAATAGCAATAGCAGCCAGCACACCGATGATTGCTACTACGATGAGCAACTCAATAAGGGTAAAGCCTTGTTGTCGTTGTGTCTTTTTCATGGGGTAACTATTCATAGAGTTGCTGCTTATAGGGTTACTATTGATGGCATATATAAAGAACAACTATACCTGAGGCGGTTGCAAGATTCCTAGTACCAGATTGCCGACGTCAGGTTACTGCGGCACAGGCCGCAGCAACCTTATCGAGAGTGACCGGACGATGACAGCAGCGTCAGGTCAGAAACTGTCGACATCCTTTTCGTACCAGAACGTTTTCCAGAAGGCGCGGCCACCGGTCGGCTCCGGATTGAGGTCAGGCGGCAGGATGAAATCGCCAACCGGTACTACTTCCGCCGGGATACCGCCGGAAGCCAAGGGATTGAACCGGTCAGACTTGGTCAAGCCGGAATCGTTACCATCAGTGGCGTCGTAATTGTTGACCGGCGCCCCGTCAGCGATCTTCACCGCGTAGAGTCGCCCGGCCCCCTCGGTGGGCTCACAACTCGACCCGGCCTCCGCGGAAGAGCCGTCAGGCAGGAAGGTGGTAAAGAATATTGTGCCGAAAGCGGTGAGTGCCGGTGCCAGCGCTTTCTCGCCAGGTTCTTCCAGCTGCAGGCGCCAACCATTGGTCAAGTCGGCAGTACAGGAAGTGGAATTGATACAGGTATCAGTGATATTGCCAAGACCCTGTGCATTAGTGCCGGCGTTGTACTCCATGGCGTTGTAAGGTGAACCAACCACCGTACCGGTAGTTACATTACGATCTTTCAGCATGAAGAAGAAATTTCGCGTATTGGTCTCGCGTGGACTGGCGCGATCCCCGGAGCCAATAAGGACACCATCGAAAGCGCCATTGTTATCTGAACTCGGCACAAAGTCCGGACGATGGAAGAAGCGGCGGTCATTGGCATTGGTCACCGGGCTCGCATCCTCACGACCCAGATTCGCCAACTCGGAAGCAAACCAGTTGCTGCGGACATCAGTATTGCCTTCCAGCAGATCCAGACGCCAGACCGTACCACCAGTATCCCCTACGTAAACACGGTCGATATTGCCGTCAGCATTGGTATCCACTGCCGACAAGTCTGAGGGAATCGCGTCGATCATTCCGGAATGATTGTACTCGGTGCTGGACACCGAGCCGGTAGCGGCACCGTATGTCACTTTCCAGACCAGATCACCAGTCAGTGCGTTGGCGATGAAAATGGCATTGCCTTCATCGGAATCGTCGTGACCAATGTCCTTATCAGGGTCATAACCACCGCCGAAGATGATTACCGGCGTTGGCGTGGCGCCGAACTTGACGGTACCAACGCGCGGACTGGAGAAAGACATGCCCAGTTCGCTGTAGTCGCCGCTGTTGTCCAGAGTCCAGAGCAAATCCGGATTGTCAGGATCAGTGACATCAATGGCATAGTAATTCTTGCCGCCGCGGCGCAAGCCGAAGTAAATGATCGCGCGATCGGTGGGATCGGCATTGCCGTTGGCGTCTTTACCAATCGTGCCATCACCATCGGTATCGACAATGTAGGCAGTCGGCGCACCGTCGACCATATACGGGTGTGCCGTCGCTGAGGAGTTCGTGCGAATGATATCGATCTTGTCCATCACCGCTCGCGGTATAAAGGCCCAGTCTTCCTCACCGGACTCATTGCCGAGGGCATCGGTATTGCGAATCGAATGCATGAAGCCATCGTCGGTACCCATGTAGATGCGAATATCCGGATTCGACTCTGAATAGCCAGCCGAGCGCGCGCCAAAATTCAACGGCAGAGGTCGTGAATGCAGTGGCGCACCCATGATCCAGCCTCGTGCCTCGGTATCATCGCCGTCATTGTCTTCATCATCGATATCACGACCTCGCGCCCAACGAATCAGGTCCGCAGCGTCAAAGACATTGGCAGCTCCGAGATCACTCTGCAGTGACAAGGCATTAAAGGTACCAAAGTTGATCAGTGTGTCGCCGGTTGCATTTTCTGTAAACACGGTGCGAGTGCTGGCAGCATTGTTGTCACCAATAGTGGGTGTACGCGATGCCAGATAGCCTGGAATGTTCTGTCCGGAACCACCTCTTTCAATGGAGCGTCCATCGGCGCCCTCGACTTCGTCCTCACCTGCAGGCGGTAGTGCTGCGCTGTCAGTCCAATAGGTCAGGGCATCGAAGGCGATTCGGCCATCGGAGGCGATAGCCTGCTCGTCGTTAGCATCGACCAGAGCGATGGTGTCGCTGCCAAATTCGTCGACAGTTTCCAGTATCTTCAGTTTCTTGAGATTGCCTGACCAATTCGGTTTGGCATCCGGGTCAACCGAGAATTGGGCAAGGAATACGTTATCGACAATATCGGAACGGTTGAATACGTTCACTGGCACCGACGCCGCCACGAAGGTGGTGCTGACGGAAATAATTTCGCGGAAAATCAGTCGCAGGTCTTCCAGCAACTGACCCGGCTCATCCAGTGGCAAGGCACCGACTGTTCCACCAGCGTTGGCATAGCCGTTGGTGGAGTTGTTCACCTGACTGGCAACAACATACGACTGGAAATTCTGCTCACCTTCGATGGATGGCCAGACGCCATTGCTGGGTGACGGCGCCAGATCGGTTTGGAACATCCAGCGCAGCACGTCATCGAAATCAGGACTGTTTATACCCAGATTCATACCACCATTGGCGATCGTGGCATTGATCTCGTCATCCGCATCGCCGTCCTGGTTGGAGACAGCAAACATCATGTTGATGCCGTAAGCCTGGCTACAGGTAAAGTCAGCCGAATTGATCAACGGCGAGTCATAACTAGCACCGGTAATAATCGAATCATCCCAGGACAACAAGGGATCTTCATCGGGAAGATTCTGCGAGCCATTCGTGCCGTAGTCATCCCAGCCCAATTGCATGTTGTGCCAGTTTTGTCCGGTCAGGTACCTGAAAATTTCAAAATACATTTCCTTGCCCTGATAGGCATGCGACACATTGCCTTGCGGGGAAGGTATGGCGGTCAGCTTCGACAGCATTGATGCTTTGGCACCGTTGACGTCGCCATCTTCGAAACTTTGCAGGCCCTGCAGTATGTAGGCACCGTTACTGCAACCAGTGACGCCCGGACCACCGCTAGCATTGGGACCGGAGCAGCTGTCGTCATGGCTCATGACAAAAGCGACCTTGACACCATCCAACTCGGCGAACAGCGCGTCAAACACCGCACGCAAGGCATCAAACAATTCAGCCTGACCGGTAGGAACCCGTACCAATAGCTCGTCGTACGCCTCACCAAGTGCCTCTTCACATGTCGCGCTCAACACATCATTGCAGTAAGTCGACCCAAGGTTGGAGCGATAGTCCAGCATCAGGAACACCATGGGCTCGGCGTCACCCTGCAAGCGGGCATCGATATAAATCTCGGTGTCATCTGCTATCGAGGCAGCCTGGATACCGAACAAGATGCTTAGAATCAGCCAGAATCGTTTGGTCTTCAACATGGTAAGGACCTCGGGGTTAATTGGTTTGGGCGCCGCGCGGTACCAGCACGATCACGCCCTGCACGATACCCGCGCGGCCTTCGCCGTCTGCAGTACCGTCATACGTTGTGTCAACTTCAAAGCGCGCTGCCAAAAAGGCATCCGCACTGGAATTAATGCCACGTGGCGCTGGTGACAACGCGGGCGAGAGTCGCTCGACGATTACCTGGGCCTTGTTAATTTCAGCCGCCGGCAGCAGATTATTGTCGATGGAGACGCTGGTTTCATTGCAGCCGGCAACATTCGCCGTGCAATTCACATAACCGACATCACCGGACACAATAATGTTGTTAGGGTTACCTACCACCTCGTCGACAATGGATTGCGCCATCTCCAGCGTGCTGACGCGAATCTCTTCGTTGCCGGCCATACGCATCTCCATGGTCGACGTTCGCATCGTCGTCGTCGCCGCCAGCGTCAGGATCACCAGAAACACCAGTGAAATAAGCAACACACTACCCCTGCTCTGCCGCGGCGCAGTGCGCTTTAAAATTGACAATGTCATCTTCCGTTTCATCAGGAACCCAGTCCGGTCAGATTCGCCGGGTTACGCAGCAACACGGTGCTGCTGAACACACGACGAAAGAATCCGTCATTGGCGGCTGCCACATTGGTCGAGCCGAGAGTATAGGATTTGTCATTGGTGTATCCCGGGACGATGTTCACACTTCGCACCAAAATATAGATGCGTGCTGACACGGCATCGGCAAGCTGTGCAGCCGTGGGTGCAGCCGTGTAGTAATTGGCTACAAAGTCACCGTCCGTATCAACGCCAAATTCAACTTGCAGGTTTTCCACGCCTTCAACAAGACATTCATTAGTCATGTCAGGAGGGCTGCCGTTGTCGAGATAGGCACGACAGAATGTCGGGATACCGTCATCCTGCGCCACGGAATAATCACGTATATAGAAGACCTGCGGAATATAGGCCCAGTTGGTTTCTGTACCGGTCAGACTGGGCGGTGTACTCGCCCCCCCTCCGAGAAACATCTGTGCTGCCACGCCGTTGGTGCGCATGTACATCTGATTTGTCACCAGTCCGGCGTCCGTGGTTTCGCTGTCAGCAACACGCTTGACCACCAGAATATCCGATCCCGGCTCAATGTCGGCACTGGGTAAACACTCAAAGGTGGCCGCCACAGCGGCCACTGTCGCATTATTCATAAACTCCATGGCTTGCAGATCCATGGTCCAGTCTGCTGGATCGCCATCATCGCAATCCTGACCGATAGACACCGTCGCGTGATTGGTGGTCGTGTCAACGTCGAGAAATTTGCCCCAGAATCCGGCCATCGCCATTTGTCGCGTCAGAAAACGCATTGTAAATCGGCCGTTCTCTAACACCCGTGATATTTCTTCATCCTGGGTAGCACTGCGATTGTTCTGTACAAACACCACCACGGTACCGGCCACCAGGGTCAAGCCGAGCGCCAGAGCGACGATCAACTCGATCAGGGTGAAGCCTTGTTGTGAAGAAAGTTTGCGCATTGCCATGCTCTAGGGAGAAATATAGGTATCGAAAGTAAGAATGCGGCGAAACTCTTCGCTGTCACCATATTTACCGACACCCGTGCCACACGTATTCAATGAAACGTTTGTCAGGTCATTCAGGCCGCGCCAGACGATGGTAATGGTATAAACGCCGGCAATACCGGCCGGCGGTCCACTGACACAACCGGTCGGGCTCACGAGCCCACCAGTATCAGTGGCGTTGCCGTCGATGACGCGCGACTCGCTGGCTCCGTCCAGCGCCTGCTCCCACAACCACATGTCATAGGCAGCCAATTGCCCCGGGTTACAGGCTGCCGCCAGGGTACAGTCTGTGCCTGGCTCGCTCAATGTCCCGCCACCGACGCCGGCTGCTGCCGTCAGGTAGTCATCCAGACTGACCGGATTGGCGCGCATTTTTTCGGCAATATCCCGTGCCAGAATCACCGCGCTAGTGCGCTGCAAGGAATCGTAGTTGGCTTTCTTGGCTGCGGTTTGCAAGCCTGCGACATTGAGAAAACCAACACTCAGCAACAACAACGCCACCAGCACTTCGACAAAGCCGAAGCCCGCCATCTGCCGCTGTCCGAGTCCTTGTTGTTGTGTGCTCTTCTTCATTACAGTGTTCTTATGGCCCGATTGATCAGGGGCACGCTGAATCGGCCACCCGCGGCCTGCCGGTGGCATTGACAAAAATATCCGAAGCAATCGATCCTGCAACGCAGATGTTAAAGCGGCCGTTGGTCGTGCTGGAACCAGACGGCAGGTAACTCACAGAATTGGTAAAATTGGTGGGGGTCACAGCAGTATTACTGTTCATGCCGGTGAAGGTGCTGACGATCAACTCGCCGGCATCGCGAACACCATCGCCATCATCATCCACAAAACTGATCCAGCCTGATGCCCAGGATTCGCTGTTATCACAAGTCTCCGGGGAAGCCGGATCGATCTTGCACATGGAAGCCACGGAATTACGCGTCACCGCCTCACTGCGCGTCAGCATCAGGGACGCGAACAAATCATTGGCATCGGAGCTCAATTGACTCTGCTCCAGAAAATCAGTCAACGATGGCAAACCGATAGACAGCAGCACACCGGCAACGGCCAGCGTCACCAGTGCTTCAGTCATCGTCAGACCGCTGGAATGGTTTCTGTTCATTGTTCGCAAGCTATCTGCTTGAAATTTATGATGATTAATAACCGTACTGACACCCTAAGCCTCATGCAGTATAGCAAACCGCGTGTGGGAAAATTGTGAGCCAGCTTGTATTTTTAACTTTGCACCAGCGCGGAAATAAATTTCAAAAGACACGCAATTTCAATAGCTTATCTGAATCAGTCACGGTAAAGTCAAGAGTTTTCGCAAGCCCCTGCTACAGGTTGTCGACAGTAATTGCGACAAGGCCAGCAAACTGCTGCAAAATATTGACTCAAGCTGTTGAAAAAAAAGACTTTTACTTAGCTGAGCCAGAGCAATAACGCACTTGCCTGCAAGCACCATGACGCCAATTCTCTCACGCTGAAGACATAACCCGCCTCAACCTAATGGAACTCGATCTTTTTGCCGTCACCTTGCTTGCTGTCACCGGCTTTCTCGCTGGCGGCATCAATACCGTGGCCGGTGGTGGTTCCAATCTCACGCTGCCTGCACTGATGATGCTGGGATTGCCGGCGGATATTGCCAATGGCACCAACCGTATAGCCGTCACCCTGCAATGCGCCGTCGGTGTAGCCGGATTCGACAGACATCAAAGTCTGGACCGGCCGGCTATCATCCCCATTCTGATTCCGACACTGATTGGCGGCGTTATTGGGGCTATTACGGCAGCGTTGATACCCAACCTGTACCTGAAACCTGTACTGCTGATAACAATTCTGACAATGTCGGCCGTCATTTTAGTCAAGCCCGGCGTCATCGCCCCGCCGCCCGGCACACCGACGCGCTCACCGACACAGTATCCCGCTGCCTGGTGGGGGTTGTTCGCCACGGGTCTCTACGGTGGCTTTGTCCAGGCTGGTGTCGGCTTCATTTTGCTGGCGGCACTGGCCGGTGGCCTGCGCTATGACCTGCTACGGGCCAATGCGCTGAAAATGACCTGTACTCTGGCCTTCACACTGGTGTCGGTTGGCGTATTCGTATACTTCGATCAGGTGAGTTGGGTGCCCGGCCTGATTCTGGCCAGCGGCAATATGCTTGGCGCTCATCTGGCGGTGAAAGTGGCAATCAAGGCCTCACAGAACAGCATCAAATGGTTCCTGTTCCTGATGACTGTCTTTGCAGTGATTGGCGGGTTCTTGCTGTAAAAGTAAAGTTAAAGGTCCCACTGCTGCTTCAACGCATGGCGTGCAGGTGAACTTCGATTCTTGCGCCACCCAGTTCGCTGTCACCGACGGTGATCTTGCCCTCATAGCTGT
>CAZQFA010000056.1:0-16823 GCA_964592245.1 uncultured Pseudohongiella sp.
ACGGTCGGCATCGCTCTCATTGGCGCTGCTGCCGGCCTCGGCCTGTCGGTCGAGGTGACGGCTGGCGCTATCATTTCCGGTGCCTATTTCGGGGACAAGATGTCGCCACTGTCCGAGACCACCAATCTGGCACCGGCAGTAGCCGGAACAGACTTGTTTACACACATTGGTCATATGGTCTGGACGACGATTCCGAGCATTTCCATCGCCCTGATCCTGTTCACCCTGATCGGGCTGAACATCGACAGCAATAGCAGCGCCGATTCACTCGATATTACTTTGCAATTGCTCACCGAGAATTTCAGTCTCAACCCACTCATGTTGCTACCGGTGGTGGCACTGCTGGTGATGGCCAACAAGCGCTTGCCACCGATTCCCACTATCATGGCCGGCGCATTGCTTGGCGTTATTCTGGCCCTGCTCTTCCAACGTCCGGCCATCGTCGCCCTGGCAGGTCAGGCAGACAATGTCGCACTGGCCCTCATGCAAGGCGTCTGGCAGACCCTGTTTGATGGTTTCGCACTGGACAGTGGCAATGCGACGTTGGATGACCTCATGACCCGGGGCGGCATGAGTTCCATGCTCAATACAGTGTGGCTGATTCTCTGCGCCATGGTATTCGGCGCCGTCATGGATCACACAGGCTTGCTGCGCCGCCTGGTCAGCTATGCCCTGTCTTTTGTCCACAGCACCGGCAGTTTGATCACAACGACGCTGCTTACCTGCATCGGTGCCAATATCATTACTTCGGATCAGTACATTGCCGTGGTGCTACCGGGACGCATGTACAAAATGGAATACGCCAGACGCAATCTGGACATGAGAAACCTGTCGCGAACTCTGGAAGATGCCGGCACCGTCACTTCACCACTCATTCCTTGGAACACTTGCGGTGCCTACATGGCGGCCACACTCGGGGTTGCCACTTTTGCCTACCTGCCTTACTGCTTCTTCAATCTGGTGAATCCGTTTGTCGCCGCTATTTATGGCTTCCTGAACTTCAAGATCACGCCTGCCGAAGATGAAGAGTCAGCGATGACCGCCAGCGAAGCGCGCTAGGCTTATTTCTGTAGTCTTGTTCCTGTTACTTTAATTCCGTCAGCCTCAACCCGCCGCCTGTAATTCGCCCGCCAGCGTAAACTTCAATTCGACTACATTGCCTTCAGGGTCATCCAGATAGATGGAACGGCCAAAGCCTTCGGCGCCATAGCGCTCGCCAAAATCACTGTGTTTGACACCAGCGGCATCTAGCAGCTTCAGCAAATCTTGCTCGTCCATGACGGCAATACAAAGACAAACATGATCCATGTTACGGCCATTCTGAACCGGCGGCTTACCGCCCATGCGACCCAATTCGCTGTCTACGGGCACCAGATCGATCAACGCATTGCCGGCACGCAATTGCACCAGACCCGGCTCAGGCGTCAGTTGTCGCTCGATCGGACAGCCAAGTAGTTGCACATAGAATTCCAGCATCGCCTGCAGCTTGCTGGTGCGCAGAACGACATGATCGATGCCCAAGACCTTGATTGCACTCATTGTGACCTCTGTGCTTTTTTGTATCTGCTTAGACCTGATTTCAGATGACGTTTTGCAAACACAGCTCTTCCGGATAGGGATTCATGTAGTATGAGCGTTCAATGTAGCTGTCCGGGTGTTTGCGAAAGAAATGATTCAGCAACGTGATTGGCACAATCAGGGGCAACTGACCCTTGCGGTATTTATCCAGCGTTTGCACCAGTTCCTGTTTGTCGTCACTGTCCAGATCGTTTTTCAGATAACCCTGAATATGCTGTAAAACATTGACGTGGCTTTTGCGCGTCGCCCGCGTCTTTAATGCTGCCATAAACTCCAGCAGATAACGCTGTGCATTCTCCACCAGATTGTCCTTGTTGGTTTCAGCCACCAGCGGCCCCAGACGACGATAAGCTATTTGGTCGTGACTCATCAGAATCAGTTTGTGGCGGGCATGGAAATCTACCAGTCCGCCAACAGTCAGTCCTTCGTCACACAATTGATGCCAGCGCCGCATGGCAAAGACGCGCTGGATAAAATTTTCCCTGAGCACAGCATCACCCAGCCGACCCTCTTCTTCCACCGGCAGGTAGGGGAAATTCTCCATGAGTCGTTGCGCATAAATGCCGACACCCTCGCGGACGGGCATGGTGTCGTCCCAGATCTTGACGCGTTCCATGCCACAGCTGGGTGAGTCTTTCTTCAGTATGTAACCGCACAGTCTGGTTTGCCAATGGCGTTGTTCGTCGGCGCACTGCGCCAATGCCTCGGTATAGTCTTTGGAGGTGTCACCGATCTGTACGCAACGAATGTCCTTGTCTTGTCGCCACAAGCGGATCGGTTTGCGCGGAATACCCAGCCCAATAGACAATTCCGGACAGAAAGGCTGGAATTCAAAATACTGCCCCAACGTGCGGGTGATGTAGGAATGCCCTTTGTGTCCGCCGTCATAGCGCACGCGTTCCCCCAGCAGGCAACTGCTGACACCAACGGGTATCTTGTTGCCCTCTGGCAACTCTGATGACCCGGTTTCACCGCTTTTTTCAGTACTCATTCCTGCTCTCCAACAATGTCTGTAATCGCCAGCTTGCCAGCTACCAGAATCTCTTTACTGGCCTTGGGCAATTGTTTAATACGATACTCCAGTCGCGATGCTTCAGATCTGTCGGCACAGGCAACTTGCCATACCAGTGTCAGCGGTGACTTGCCGCGCAATGCCTTGGCACCCTTGCTGTTGCCAAGGGCACCGCGGTGCTCCTGCAGACGCCGCATTACATCGGTACTGATGCCGGTGTACAGACGCCCGTCTGCACAACGCAGCATGTAAACATGCCATGGCTCCTGTGTCTGTTCTGCCATCGCCGGTTTACTGCCTTGTTCCACCGACGTCAGGTACGTCGTCATCAATACCTTTCATACCAGGCTCCACTGCTCGCCCCTGACTTGCACGCGTTGCTCATGCTGCAATTTGATCAGGTGCGCTAACAGGGTTTTTTCCGCCCATGGCAACAGATGCTCGGCCAGGCCGTCATAGACTATCGCCACCAGCTCCTGAACTGTCATGGCCGCTGCCGCTTGCAGCGCGTCGACGATGCTCTGTTCACGCCGCAAGCGATGGGCGATCAACGCACTGATCTCCGCTCGGGGGTCCCGCATAATTCCACCATGGCCTGGCGCCAGAAAGTTCAGCTCACGTTGCGCCAATTCTTCTAGCGATCGCAGATAGGCTGACATGTCACCGTCCGGCGGCAAGATGACCGGTGTCGTCCCCTGCAGCACGTGATCGCCAGTGAACAAGCCGCCTTCCTCACGCAGCAAAAAGCAGTAGTGATTCGACACATGACCCGGTGTGGCAATGCATTCCAGGGTGAAATCATCGCCTTGCAGTTGCAGGCCCGGGGTGCAAAGTCGATCAGGGACAAACGAGCTGTCCTGACCCGCGGCCTCCGGCACTGCCGCGCCGATTAACTCGGCTCCAGTGATTTCTTTTAGCCGCTGCGCTGCCGGCGAGTGATCACGATGCGTGTGTGTGACCAGAATCATATCTAGCTCACCGGCACAACCTGCCAGCAGGCTGGCAATCTGTTGCTCGGAAGCCGGGCCCGGGTCAATGAGGCAGCGCTTGTGCTTGCCCAGCAAGTAAGAATTGGTTCCCGGACCTGTCATCGGCCCGGGATTGTGGCCCAGATGGCGAAACACCGGCACAGTGGCGCCAGCTACCTGCAGCCATTGACCGGCGGTCTGGGCACTGATACTGGAATTATCGGCTGCCAATGGGGCTTGCATTGCTCGCGACCTCGGCCTGTGGTGCTGCCGCAGGCTGCTAAAGTGGGGGTTACAAGCATCATAACCCGGGCTGCGGCGATGATTAAACAGCGGCTGCTTTGGGCTCGCGATCAGCGCCAATTGCGGCTGGAGTTTGCCTGCGTTTCACGACATAATTGCCGCCCTAAAAAAACCAATATTCCACGTCGCTACGCTGTGCCCATGGCGTTCGAACTCACGGAAGATGCATCAAACCTTGCTTTACGATGCAGTATTGCAGCCGCTGCGGCTGCGATGTCGTCGCGTTTTGGCAACGGTCCTGATGAAAAACAAGCTCAGGAATCAATACAATGCCCAGTATTCAAACGTTCAATACCATCGCTGAAATCGGCCTCAAACGTTTTCCAGCGCAGACATTCACGGTCGGCCCTGATGTCGACAACCCCGAAGCATTGCTGTTGCGCAGCCATAAACTGGAAGCCTCAGCACTACCCGCTGGTTTGCGGGCAGTAGCACGGGCAGGCGCTGGCGTTAATAACGTGCCGGTGTCTGCCTGTACCGAGCGTGGCATCGTTGTCTTCAATACTCCGGGCGCCAATGCCAACGCCGTCAAGGAGCTGGTTTTGTGTGGCCTGCTGCTGGCTTCCCGTGGCATCGTACCCGGTATCGAATTCGTCAATGCCCAGGACAAGAGCAGCGACTACGACACTCTGTCCAAATTGATGGAGCAGGAAAAAAAGCGCTTCAAAGGCACAGAAATTGCCGGCAAGACACTGGGCGTCGTCGGTCTGGGTGCGATTGGCTCACTGGTGGCCGACATGGGCATCAGACTCGGGATGAAGGTTCAGGGTTATGATCCAGCCTTGTCAGTTGAAGCAGCCTGGCGTTTACCGAGCACCGTCAAGCGCTTTGAGAACCTCAATGCACTGATTGCCAATTCCGATTTCATCTCACTGCATCTGCCGGTACTGGACGCAACGCGCAACCTGATCAATCGGGAAATGTTTGCCGCCATGCGCGAAGGTACTTGCCTGCTGAATTTTGCACGCGACGAAATCGTCGACAGTGCGGCCCTGCTTGACGCGCTGGAAAGCGGTCGCCTGCACCGTTACGTCAGCGATTTCCCGCGCCCGGAACTTATTGGCCGAGAAGACGTGATTACCATGCCGCACATTGGCGCCAGCACGAACGAAGCGGAAGAAAACTGCGCAGTCATGGCCGCAGATCAGCTCGTGGATTTCTTTGCCCATGGCAACATCACCAATTCGGTCAACTTTCCGAATCTGACACTGGACCGGTCTGCCGATGCCGCACCGGGTACGCGTCTGGCCATTAGCAATCGCAACGTGCCCAAAATGCTGGGTCAAATTCTGTCAGTGCTGGCTGATCAGAACATTAACGTGATCGACATGCTGAACAAATCTCGTGATGACATTGCCTACAACCTGATCGATCTGGAAAGTGCACCTTCGCAAGCGGCGATAGACGCCATTTCCGGTATCGAGCATGTTATTCAGGTCACGGTACTGTAACAGCACACAGAGCGCACGCTGGCTTAATGCCGCAACAACCGGATTACTATTTAACCAAGCTATTCAGGAACCCACTATGAGTCGAGTTTACAATTTTGGCGCAGGCCCAGCCATGCTGCCACTGGAAGTCATGGAGAAAGCCCAAAAGGAGTTTTTGAACTATCGTGACATGGGCGCGTCTGTCATCGAGATCAGTCATCGCTCAAAAGAATTTGATGAGATCATCAACCGTACAGACGAGCTGCTTGCGGAACTGGCGGGCATTCCTGACAACTACAAAATCCTGTATGTGCACGGTGGTGCGCAAATGCAGTTTTCAGCGATCCCGCTGAATATTATTAATCGCCTGCCAGCACGCAAGGCAGCGTTTGTGCAAACCGGTGCCTGGTCAGTAAAAGCGGCCAAGGAAGCGGCTCGCTACGGAACTGCAATTGACGTTGCCAGCAGTAAAGACAAGAATTTTAGCTACATTCCCGAGTTCGATGCAGGCGCGCTGGATGATGATGTTTCCTATCTGCACATCACCAGCAACAACACCCTGTTTGGCACACGCTGGCACCAGTTCCCCGACACGGGTGATGTGCCGCTGGTCGCCGACATGACTTCCGAGTTCATGTCACGCCAACTGGACATCAGCAAATTTGGCATCATCTTCGCCGGACTGCAGAAGAATCTGGGTCCTGCCGGTCTGGCACTGGTGATTATTCGCGAGGACTTGCTGGAGTACGCCTTGCCAGAAACACCTGGACTGCTGAATTACAAATCCTATGCCGAGCAGCATTCTCTGGCCAACACCAACAATACGTTTGCCATCTATATGATGTCACTGGTACTGGAATGGCTGAAAGCAGAAGGCGGCGTCGCGGCAATGGAAAAGCGCAACAACGAAAAAGCGAAATTGATCTATGACTATATCGACAGTCAGGATTTCTATTTCGGTACGGCACAAGCCGCGCATCGCTCGGTAATGAATGTGACCTTCAATATGCAGAAGGAAGACCTGCTTGGTGATTTCGTTGCCCAGGCTGAAGCAGCCGGGCTGTATGCCCTGAAGGGACACCGTGACGTCGGCGGCGCACGCGCGTCAATCTACAATGCCATGCCAATGGCAGGCTGTCAGGCACTGGTGGACTTCATGCAGGAGTTCGCTGCCAGGAACGGCTAGCAGCAGGCAAGCGCTGTCGCAATCACGGTTACGACAGCGCCTTGCAATCTTTACGGATTGCACTCCTCCAAAGGCAAGCACTGACCGTCGCAATCGCTGCTTCCCAGAATTGCCAAACCCAGCACGCCGAGTGCTCACGCACACAACAGGCAGCCGCGTTTACACCCTTCCTGTTCTCAAGTACTTTATTCTTTTCATATTACTGCGCTGCCATGCCTGAGTTACGCAAGATTATTCACTGCGACTGCGATTGTTTTTACGCGTCTATCGAGATGCGTGACAATCCCGAATTGCTCGGCAAGCCTGTAGCCGTCGGTGGTTCACCGGAACGACGCGGTGTTGTCGCCACTTGCAACTATGAGGCAAGGCAATTCGGTATCCACTCAGCCATGGCCGCTGCTACGGCCAGGCAGCGTTGCCCTGATCTCATCATCATCCGTCCCGACATGGAGAAATACCGGCTCGCGTCACAGCAGATTCATGGCATTTTTCAACGCTATACCAGCAAGATCGAACCGCTATCGCTGGATGAGGCCTATCTCGACGTCAGCGACAGCTCTGCCCAAGGCAGTAGTGCCACTCGCATTGCAGAAGCAATCAGGGCTGAAGTAAAGGCAGAGGTAGCGATCACCATCTCCGCCGGCGTCGCTCCCAATAAATTCCTCGCCAAGATCGCCAGCGACTGGCGCAAACCGGATGGACTTTTTGTGATCAAGCCGGAAGAAGTAGCGCAGTTCGTCGCTGCCCTGCCAGTCAAGAAGTTACATGGAGTAGGCAAGGTCACAGCCAACAAAATGCAGAGACTGGGAATTCAGACATGTGCCGATTTACGGCAACTGGATACCGAGCAATTACGCAAACACTTCGGCAGCTTCGGTGAACGCCTTTTGCAATTGGCTCACGGTATTGACGAACGCCCCGTGCAGACAGACCGTATTCGCAAGTCAGTGAGCGTGGAGAACACCTACCCGCAGGACTTGCCGGACTTGCAGGCCTGCCTCAATGAGTTGCCTGCGTTGCAGCAACAACTGGCCAGGCGACTGGAGCGCTTGCAGGATCAATACCTGATTCAGAAGCAGTTTATCAAGATCAAGTTCCATGATTTCGTGCAAACCACCGTCGAGATGCTATCCGCCGAGACTGATGCCAACAACTTCAGAAAACTTTGTCAGGATGGCTTCGAACGCGGCAACAAACCCGTGCGCTTGCTGGGTGTCGGCGTACGCGTCACTCCAGCGAGCGACGACAAGCCAGTGCAGAGCGACTATAATCAGCTCGCCCTTTCTCTCGACCAATTAACCACTTGACTCCACCCCGAGTCAGACGACGCAAGACGCTATGAGCAGGTATCGTCCACCACAGAAACCCGGCGCCAAATACATTACCAAAGAAGGTGAGCTGGCACTTAAGAACGAGTTACGGGAATTGTGGAAAGTCGAACGCCCAAAGGTGACGCAATCGGTCTCTGAAGCTGCCGCCATGGGTGACCGTTCGGAGAATGCTGATTACATTTACGGCAAAAAGCGCCTGCGAGAAATCGATCGCCGCGTCCGCTATCTGAGCAAAAGGCTGGATGAGATGACCGTGGTCTCGGCACCGCCGGATGATACGTCGAAGATTTTCTTTGGCGCCTGGGTCTCACTGGAGGACGACGATGGCAATACGGTACGCTATCGTCTGGTAGGGCCTGATGAGCTGGATCCCAAGCGCGGTTACATCAGTATCGACTCGCCATTAGCCAAGGCCTTGCTGCGCAAACAGGTAGATGATGAGGTAACCATCAGTTCGCCCACCGGTGAACGCAATTACTACGTACTGGCCATTAACTACGACAGTTGAATTGCCGCACTAATCAGTAGGTAATCTTTGTTGCAACGCATTGCCATACTCGCCATTCCGGGAGCGCTGGGCTCAACAGTGACCATACCGCTGGAGATGCTCAACGCCGCCAACGACATCGCCCGCGCGCACAAACGCCCCGACGCTGTTATCGACTTGCGCGTAATCAGTGAACGGCCCGGCAAGGTCACTCTCTCCGGCGGCCTGCCTGTGTTCTGTGAAGAAGCCATCGATGCGCAGGAACATGTCCTGTTGATCGTGCCGGGACTGTGGGGCAATCCGCGTGCCAGCATCGCCAGACATGACAAACTCATCCACTGGATTGCCGCACAGCATGCGGCCGGCAGCCTCGTTTGTACTATCTCAACGGGAGCGTTTTTTGCTGCAGCTGCTGGACTGCTGGACAAGTTTGCCGCGACCACCCACTGGCGCTTCTTCGATCTCTTTGAGCAATTGTTCCCGGCAGTGAAATTGCAACGCCGTCGCTTTATCACCCGCGCCAACCGGGTGTATTGCACAGGCAGCGTCAATGCAGTGCGCGACATCATGCTGCATTTGATTGAGCAACTGTGGGGTCACGATATTGCAGGAGAGGTTTCCCGGCAATTCACCCACGAATTAAAGCGCTCCTATGAATCAATGCTGCTCGATGCCGACCAGCAAAGCACCCATCATGATGAAGTCATCATCAAGGTACAGGAATGGATTCAGGAAAATTTTGCCAGATCGATTCAGGTCAGCGATATAGCGGAGAATTTTCAACTTAGCGTGCGCTCTTTGAATCGCCGTTTCAAACTGGCAACCAATACCACTCCGCTGCAATATCTGCAGGATATTCGCATCAATCATGCGAGAGAACTGCTGAAGCAAAGTAATCTGGTGGTTGCTGAAGTCGCAGACGCAGTGGGTTATCAGGACAGCAGCTACTTTACCGGCTTGTTCAAGAAGCTGAATTCGGTGACACCGAATGAATACCGCCGGCTGGTGCGCAACAAGCTCTTTGTTGCCGAAAGCAAAAAATAAAACGGGCAATGGTTGCGCCATTGCCCGTCTCATTTCGCTTGCAGGGATTTTCTGATCTAACCCTGATTAAACTTCTGCAATTGTTCCGCAGACGCCTCTTGTTGATATTTGGCTTTCCATTCTCCGTAAGGCATGCCGTAGACATGCTCACGGGCATCGTCGTAATCCACTTCGATGCCCCGCTGAGACGCTTCCGCCACATACCATTTGGATAAACAGTTGCGACAGAAACCGGCGAGGTTCATGAGGTCGATATTTTGTACATCCTTGTGCGCATCCAGATGCGCCAACAGGCGTCGAAATGTTGCGGCTTCAATTTCAGTTTGGTCTTTCTGATCCATGAATACTTGCCATCAAGCGAATGCATCCCCTACCAGCTCACCCGCTTTACTCAGTGGCATGGCACGGTGCTTTTTGTCTATTGATTTCAACTGCCGCTCGGCGGCATTAAAGGCGTCTCTAATCGCCACATAGAGGTCTTCGTGAGCATGATTGTCATGCTGATCCTGGTTAACTCGTACTTCTTTGGAGGGAGTGTGAATTTCCAGCCCGACAGAGTAAACCTTACCCTTATGATGATTATTATGCGGAGAATCCAATACTACGCGACCGGTGATAATTTGATCACAATAACGCTCAAGTTTACTGATTCGTTTTTGTACTGCGTCAGTCAAAGCATCAGTTTGATCAAGATTATGGAAGACAATTTGGAATTCATTAGTCATAGATAACTTTCTCCTAATTCTTTTATATAGCAGTTGATTACAAAATGGCTTTAGATGGCAATTCCTCCTTAGGTTGCATTAGTCAATGATTGATCGGTGCCGACGCTGCTGTTTCACATCTCGCTGTACCCGAACAGGAATCACAAGCAGTGCGGATTCCGCGCGCGCAGAAACCAACCAACGAAAACTGTCGGTGAATTCAGCTAAACAGGACAAAAAGAAGTGGAGTGGCAGAAGCTGCCGGGATGAGGTTTTTCGAGATTGAGCAGGGGTATCAAGTGGCTGCTTGACCGGTTGCTCAAGAGTGCTTGAGTGACCAGTACTCAGGACTTGCGGTTCGTTTGCTACCAGACTGGTTCGCGCTGGCATCGCCCCTCCTTCGTATTACTCACCTGTAGATTAGCGCGATCGAATCGGTTTGTCTAAGTTTATTCATCCCCCCGAAAACACCAGTGCCAGGGTTCGTAAATAATGCCAAAGGCGTTGTCTCGAGGGTAACTCAGGGCGAAGCCGAACTCCCCTGCGTGCTCCTCAAGCCACTGAAACGCTTCAGTATTTTCGAACTCCGTCTGCAGTGCATCACAGCCCGGCGTGCCAATATCGATGGCCCTGCCAGTGTGATGCTCACTGAATCCGGGGGCTGCGTTGACTGTCAGGATTTGCTCGATGGATTGACCTTTATCAAGCTTTCGCGCGATCAGCCCGGCCTGATAATCAAGGCCGCGGTAGGCGGAAATCAGGAACAGGGTGACGCCCGCCTCAGCCGCTGCAGCGCGCATCGCAGTCCAGGCCTGACAGGCTGGGGGAGTGAGTTTCTGCGGCCGGTCATAGAAGTCCGGCTCGGTGTCCACCAGTGTGGTTGGCTCCGGACAGAGGGGTAGCGCGCATTCGCGCACGTAGTCTTCAGGAATACCCAACTCGGCGTGAACTTGCCGTACTCGCGCCAGAAAGGCGCCATCACTGCTCATGAATACATTGCTCCGGACAGCGGCAGACCAAAGTGCCGGCGACGATTATCACAATCGTCGCCCCACCCCTGTCGTCAAACAAATAGCCTAGCGTGGATAACTGTCAAAGACGGTCTCGATCCAGCGCTGTTCATTGATAAAGCCCTGGCCCCATGACTCGTACTCGGGAGCGAGTCCTTCTTCGACAATGGCTTCCTTGCTCATGCCCTGGGATTTCAGGACCCGGATAGCCGTTGAAGTATCGCGAATCATGTTATAGAACTCGAGCAAGTCGGCCTTGCTGGCGAGCTGCCCGTGGCCCGGAATCACCGCCGTATCATCATCGATCCATGACAGGGCGCGCTCCAGATTGTTGATATAGCCCTGCACGGTACCGCCACTGCCCAGATCGACAAAGGGAAAGCCGCCATTGAAGAAATGATCCCCCATGTGAATAACATTGGAGTCGGCGAACATGACGACACTGTCCGTGTCGGTATGACCACGCGGCATATGAATAAGCGTGATTTCCTCGCCGTTGAAGTGCAATGAGACATCGTCATCGTAGGTCACGACGGGCAAGGCCTGTGCTGGCGCATCGCCGGACAGCAAACGTACGCGTACATTTTCGTGGGCGACAATCACGCTGTCGGTGCCAAATTCGGCATTACCGCCGGTGTGATCACCATGGAAGTGGGTATTGAGCAGAAACTGGGGTACATCCGAACCCAGTGCACTCAGGGCCTGACGAATCTGATCCGCCAGCGGGGCAAACTGATCATCAATAATCAACACGCCATCTGGCCCGGCTGAGACGCCAATATTGCCTCCCTGTCCCATCAGCATGGAAACATTGCCAGCCACGGGCACGGTACGAATCGTCACGTTGGAGAAGTCCTGCGCCTGGGTGGCAGGCGCCAGTAACAGCATAGCCATGCTGCCAAGCATGGCGAGCGCGCCGCGCCGCAGTGTCTGCTGGCGAAACTGTGTGGTGAAATGTTGTAGACGGTTGTGCATGACCTCTCCTCGGCTGTGCAGCCTGTTTTTGTGACAAGCGCCGATGACCGGTGGACTTGCCTGTTCACTCGCTAGCCATGCTATGCGCCGCTCCGGGCAGTTGCAAGTCAGCCCCGTGCAGATTGGCCGGTAGCCGCGCTTTTGGCGGATTCTCCCCATTCTCCCGGCGTCGACCCTCCTACTATCGGTGTTGGCTATTTTGCCATAGCATATGGCCGATATAGCCTAAATGAATTCTACCGCAAGCCCTTACTATTCCTACCGTTTTCACGGGATATGACCAAACCATGACGCGTTTGCCATTAATCACTGCACTAGGCGGCATCAATGCCGCAGGCCGCAGCTCGGGCCACCACGGCTACCGCCGCATGGTGCACGATGTGTTGTCTGCAGAACAGCAACAGCAGACCCTGCAGAGTCTGGCCGCCCTCACCGGCCGCCTGCGGCAAACTGACAACGGCTGGCAAAACGAGGCGGGCGAGAGCGTCAATCCCCGGGACTATCTACAGACGATTGCGAGCGAGCTGGAAGCGGCGACGTTGATCCGGCAACTGGAAAACAACCTGTATGACCCCCAACGCCTGATTACGCAACGACCGGCGATACTGCAAAGCAGCAGCAGCGAACCGCTGGAATTCACCCTGCGTCGCACGCATTTACCACATCCTCTGCCGCCAGGCTGGGAACTGGTCGAATCAAGCTCTCTCGCCAGAGGCGACGTGCTGGTGCGCATTTCCGGTTCGCTGGAAGTCACCATGCCCAGCGAGCACGCCTCCAGTGTCAACAGCGCCGGACAACTGCCCAGCGGCTTTGACCCGGCAGCCTTGTATGCCTCCAGAAATCATCCACGGGCACTGCAGATGACGGTATTCGCGGCCTCCGATGCCCTCAACTCACTGGGTATCGACTGGGATGTCATCCGTCAGCTTATTCCTGCTGACCAGATCAGCGTCTACGCCGGCAGCGGCATGGGACAACTGGACTACAACGGCTTCGGTGGCATGCTGCAGGCGCGGCTTTTGGGTAAAAAAGTCACCTCCAAACAATTACCGCTCGGCTACGCGGAGATGCCCGCCGACTTCATCAACGCCTACCTGCTGGGCAATCTGGGGACAACTGGCACCAACGTCGCTGCCTGCGCCACCTTCCTTTACAACCTGCGTCAGGCAGCACGTGATATCCAGACGGGCACGCATCGCGTTGCCATCGTTGGTAACAGTGAGGCACCGCTGGTGCCGGAGATTGTCGAAGGTTTCGTCAATATGGGTGCTCTGGCTGATGATGCCGGGCTGGCCAAGCTCGACGGACTCGACCTCGGCAGTGCCCCGAACTATCGCCGCGCCTGCCGACCGTTTGGCGACAATTGCGGCTTTACACTGGCCGAGTCGGCGCAGTGTGTCATTCTTATGGATGACGAACTAGCACTGGAACTCGGCGCGACTGTACTGGGTGCAGTGAATGATGTGTTTATCAACGCCGACGGTTACAAAAAATCCATCGCCAGCCCGGGGCTGGGGAACTACCTGTCCATGGCCAAGGCGGCGGCAGCGACGCGCCTCGTGTTGGGCGACGAGGCCTTGCGCGAACGCACTTTCGTGCAGGCTCATGGCACCGGCACACCGCAAAATCGCATCACCGAGTCCCATATTCTCAACGAAATTGCGCGCAACAATGGCATCAGCAAATGGCCCGTGGCGGCAATAAAGAACTACGTCGGTCACTCACTGGCAACATCCGCCGGTGATCAATTGGCAGCGAGTCTTGGTGTCTGGTCTGGCGGCTGGATTCCGGGCATCACCTCGACCAGCAAGCTGGCCGACGATGTCACGGCAGATAATCTGGAATTCCTGCTGGCACACAAAGAAGTGGGTGCAGAGGGTATGGACGCAGTCATCATCAACTCCAAAGGCTTCGGTGGCAATAACGCCAGCGCCTCGATCTTAGCGCCCCACATCGCCATGCGTATGCTCGGCAAACGCCACGGCAAGGCAGCCCTCACGCAATATCGCGCCCGCAACGAAACCGTCGCCGCCCGCGCAGCCGACTACGACGCTGGCGCCAGCGCTGGCAAAAACGCGACAATCTACAAGTTTGATCACAATGTGCTGGGTGGTGAGGATATTGAACTGACCGAGGATTCCATCCGCATCAAAGACTATGCAAAGGCCGTCACCTTGCAACTGCAAAATCACTACGACGACATGTGTGGTGAAGCGGACGCGGACGATTAGCTGATCGCCCGCGCCACACTCTGCTTAGTGGCATGGATTAGTGACAAGGATTAGTGACTAGTCAGTCACCTCGAGCGCGTGCTGCTCGGCAATCTTCTCTTTCCAAAGCTGCGGCCCAGTGCGGTGCACGGAAGTCCCGTTGCAATCGACTGCGACTGTTACCGGCATCTCTTCCACCTCGAACTCGTGGATGGCTTCCATACCCAGATCTTCGAATGCCACAACCCTGGCTTTGCGAATCGCCTTCGACACCAGATAAGCCGCACCTCCCACTGCCATCAGATAGACGGACTTGTGCTGTTTGATGGCATCGATAGCGATCTGACCGCGCTCGGCTTTCCCGATCATGCCCAGCAATCCGGTCTTGGCCAGCAACGGACCGGTGAATTTGTCCATGCGGGTTGCAGTGGTCGGACCGGCAGGGCCAATCACCTCGTCGCGCACGGGATCAACCGGACCCACGTAGTAAATGAACCGATCCTTGAAGTTGACGCCAGTCGGCAGGGACTCGCCCGCCTCCAGCATCCCGAGCAGGCGCTTGTGCGCGGCATCACGGCCGGTCAGCATGGTGCCGGAAAGCAGCAGCGTATCGCCGGGCTGCCAACTGGCCACTTCTTCGCGGGTCACCGTATCCAGATTCACCTTCTTGGCGCGAGGGCCAACATCCCAGGTGATCTGCGGCCATTCATCCAGACTCGGCGGTGTCAGTTCGGCGACGCCGGAGCCATCGAGGGTGAAGTGCGCATGGCGGGTGGCGGCGCAGTTGGGAATCATGGCAACAGGCAGTGACGCGGCGTGTGTCGGGTAGTCCATGATCTTGACGTCGAGCACGGTAGTCAGGCCACCGAGGCCCTGTGCACCAATACCCAGGGCATTGGCTCGCTCCATGATCTCCAGGCGCAATTCCTCTACCCGGTTGGCTGGCCCGCGCTCACGCAGTTCGTGAATATCGATGGGATCCATCAGTGATTCTTTCGCCAGTACTGCGGCTTTTTCTGCCGTACCGCCGATACCAATACCCAGCATGCCCGGGGGACACCAACCAGCACCCATGGTGGGCAATGTGGCTTCTACCCAGTCAGCAATGCTGTCACTGGGGTTAAGCATCACCATCTTCGCTTTGTTTTCTGAGCCGCCGCCCTTGGCCGCCAATTTCACATCGATGGTGTTGCCCGGCACGACTTCCATATGAATCACGGCCGGTGTGTTATCGCGGGTGTTCTTGCGGGCACCGGCAGGATCCTCGAGGATCGAGGCGCGCAGCACGTTGTCGGGTAGTAAATAGGCACGACGCACGCCCTCATTGACCAGATCGGCCACCGACATACCCCCCTCCCACTGGATATCCATGCCGATTTTCAGGAACACGGTGACGATACCGGTATCCTGGCAGATCGGGCGCTTGCCCTCGGCACACAGCCGCGAATTAATCAGTATCTGCGCCATGGCATCTTTCGCCGCAGGAGATTCCTCGCGCTCGTAGGCCTCATGCACGGCCTTGATAAAATCCAGCGGATGGTAATAGGAAATGTACTGCAGGGCGTCGGCGACGCTCTGGATGAAATCTTCATTACGAATCAGGGTCATGTCGTTTCTCGAGTTGCGATAGGGCTGCCTGAAAAACCGCTATTCTAACACCTCTGACATCGCCAGACAGCGACAACTCTATAGGCGGGCACCTGACACTGGTCGAGCAGGAATATCGGGGATTTCTAGTCAGACAGAGTCTCGAGCAGGTAGTCCTTGGCGCTGTTAATCTTCTGCGCCAGATAATCGGTGCCACCACGATCGGGATGCAGCTTTTGCATCAATTGCCGGTGCGCCTTGATTACCGCCTTGCGATCGGCCTTCTCATCCAGACCCAGAATCTCCAGCGCCAGCGCCCGGTTCATGAAACCCTCGGTATACTCTTCCCTGCCCCCGCTGCCGGCGCTTGCATTGCCAGCCTGCTCGCGCCAGTCCTCGTGCATGCGATCGAGATAGGCTTCCAATACCTGCACTGAATCGGCATCGTCGCCACACTCACGCAGCAGCTCGATCAATTCTTCCTTCGCAAGGTTGCTCAGCTGCTTGCCCTGCTGTGAACCACGCACAACTTCGCCATCCATATTGCCAGTGTTATGGGTTAGCTCCATGGCGAAATACGCCGTACGAATCGTCGAGGTTTGCTGCGAGCGGCGTCCGCCAGCGCTCGAAGTACGTCCGCGTAGTAACCCCCAAAATGGTGCCAGACGCAGTAGTGTTGGCAGGAAACGTAGCAGGAATGCGCCCGCCGCGCCGAGCGGCGCAATGATAAAATGCACAGGTAATCGCCCGAGGACGATCAACACGGCCACGATCAGCAATGCAGCGGTGATAAAAAACAGAATCTGATTCTGGCGCGCTGTGAGGGAATAGCGACGTGAGATTGAGCGCGCCAGATAGTAGGCGAGAACGGGAAGCCCCAGCAGCACGAGTAAGCGAAAAATCATTGCTCTGGTATTCCCTGACTAGTGACGCAGTTGCTGTTCCAGCAGTTTGACTGTCTGGCCAGAGTCTTTGCTGAAATCGCGCAAGGCCCGCAG
>CAZQFA010000057.1:0-15671 GCA_964592245.1 uncultured Pseudohongiella sp.
CGCTCACGTCAGCATCTTGCACTTTTTGTGCTGCACTTACTTCCTTTGCTTCTTTTACTTCTTTTACTTCCTGTTCGTCCTGTATGTCCTGTTCTTCCTGTTCGTCCTGCGGTCGCACCAGATTGTATTTGCGCATCTTCTCCACCAGCGTCGTGCGACGAATGTGCAAACGACTGGCAGCCCGGGCGACAACACCGGCGCTGTCTGCCAAGGCCTGGGTGATCAGATCTTTTTCCAGGTTCGACAAATATTCTTTCAGATCCAGACCATTCAGAGGCAACAAGGAACTGCTGTCTTCCTGAGATCTCGCTGCCTGACGCTGTAACGACACGACGGTAGCAGAGGCAGTGCGACTGGCTTTTTCTTCCAGAGCCTCATCGTTGTGAAATTTCTCTGGCAAATCACTGACACCGACAATGCCATGCGGGTGCAGAATGGCCATGCGCTCGACCAGATTGGCCAGCTCACGCACATTACCCGGCCAGTCATAGTGGGTAAGAGAACGTATCGCCGCCGAATTGAAGCGCACCGAGCCACGCCCCTCTGCTTCCATGATTGAGATCAATTCATGAATCAGTAGCGGTACATCTTCTGCCCGCTCACGCAGTGGTGGCATTTCAATCGGGAACACATTCAGACGATAGTACAAGTCTTCACGGAATTGCCCGGCGGCAATCATCTGCTCCAGATCCTTGTGTGTGGCAGCCAGAATCCGAACATCGGTCTGAATGGTTTGCACACCACCGACACGCTCAAAACTGCGCTCCTGCAACACCCGGAGTAACTTCACCTGCATGCTCAACGGCATGTCACCGATCTCATCGAGAAACAGGGTACCGCCATTGGCCAATTCGAACCGTCCCGCGCGCGCCGCCACCGCACCGGTGAACGCGCCCTTCTCGTGACCAAACAATTCACTCTCCAGCAACTCACGCGGAATGGCACCGCAGTTGATAGGAATAAATGGTTTCTCGGCCCGGGCAGAATTCAGATGCAGATTTCTGGCAACCACCTCTTTACCGGTTCCGGATTCTCCCGTGATCAGTACACTGACTTCCCGGTTGGCCACATGCGCCATCATGTGCCGCACTTTTTGTAACGGCTTGCTGTTACCCACCAGTGAATGAAACAGGTTGTAGTCCCGAATGCCCGCAACTTCGCGCAGCCGGTGATAATTGTCGTGAAACAGCTTGGCCTTGTGCAGGGCATCGAGTAGCGGTTGATAACTGAAATTGCCGTTCAGGGTGGCAGTAATACGGGAATGTAACTCCGACGCCAGAGTCGTCGCCTCAGCCTGCTTTTCTAGTAGCACAAACGGCAGGCCTGGCTCCCATTGATAAAGCGCCGCCAGTAATTCAGGCAGGCCGCGCAATTCACAGCTGCCAATCAAGGCCGCACAGTAATCGCCGGCCGCATGTGCTGAGCTGGCAGTGTTGCCCGGTTGTGACTGCACCTGCTGCGCCCAGTCCGCCGAAGTTGCCAGCACCGACTCCTCACCAAGAAAATTCAGTATGGTCTGCAAATCCCGACGCGTCTCCGCATTGTCGTCAATCAACAGAATTTTACAGTTCTCGGTCATGGGCCTGATCAGGGAGTCCTTGGCTAGTGATACCTGTTAATTTGTCTTCCAATTCGCTTTCCAACTTGCTTGCCAGCTCACCTGATTTAGGCGAAGAGCTGGTCGTCAGAAGACAATGACAGGAGTAGCAAATGTATCACAGGCCCACGCGTGATTGGGGGAAATTCATCACGCTGTCGCAGCAGCTGCGGGTGCCCTGGCCTCGCGCTTTGGCAATCCGGAGTTTTTGTCTGAGTCAGTAGAATGCGAACCGGATCAGGCCCAGTTGATGCGAATGCGGGTTTGCGCCACGCCACCAAAGCGCGCCGGTTCCAACAGCGGAATATTATTAGTGCCTTGCACTGGCGCCTGCGGGGCGAACTGCTGCAACAGACCATCAGTTTCGAGCGCGAACTCCTGACAGCCGATAGCTTGTGCGTGGCGCATTGCCTGCCAAATCAGTCGTGGCATGAGTGTCGACTCGGCGGCCAGGGCTGCGGCATTGGCCGCAATCCAGTAACAGCGCACGCCGTTTTGCAAGCAGATGGCGGCCGGCTGTTCACTTGCTGGCACCACCGAGCGGTTACCATCAGCGCCATCGCATTGCGCAGCTACTGACCGTGACGTCAGTAAAAAGCCCTGTCCTGTTAATAACAGTTCCACCAGCACTGGCCATAACGTTGTAATGCGTGCCGGCCCTGTGGGCAAACTGGTGAGCAGTGCCGATTGCCATTGCCCAAGACAGGCAAGCAAGTCGTTTTCCTGCTCGGGCGCCGACAGCACCTGGATCGTATCCTCTGCTGCCTGCCCGTTACCCACTTCGATTGCCTGCCGATAGCCGGCATCGATGTCTGCCAGCAAAGACGATTGCGCCTGCTGCAGGTTGATCACCTGGGTCTGGCTCAACACCGGTTGGCCACCCTGTTCCAGCAACGTCTGGGTCACAGGGGACAGCAAACCATAGTGTACCGGATCAATGAACTCGAGCCGTTCCGGCATGATCTGGTGCAGCAAGCGTCTGACATGGGCCTGGGTAAAGTCGACCGTGTCGGCGTTGAGATTGTTGGTTGATTGCTGCAGCGCCTGCCGGTTCAGGACGATTGACGCGGCACGGCCACGGTAGCCGACGCAGCATTCACCACGCGCATTGGCGTGGGTCGTGATGGCACAGCCCAGCATCGGCTGGCCCTGACTAACGACAATAAACGAATGATCTTCATATTGCGGAACGTTACCGGTCAACGGCACAGCGGTATCAAGTTGCGCCGCCGCGCGCCTCATTCTAACGTCAGGACTTTGTTGCAGTGGTTGCAACGGTTGCAACGAGAGTGTTGTTAACAGTGGGTTGCGATAGCGGTCGGCGATGACCAGCGACTGCCAGTGGCTGGCGAATTCCCTATCCTGTGCTGCTATCACTCTTAACATACGTGGGTTTACTACTCTGAATCGGCGCTGTTTAAGCTTGTGGCGCCACGGTTAAGCTCGCGGCGCTACATGCTATGATCGTGCGTTCATTCTACACAGGTTTGGGGCTGCGCTTTGTCAGACATTTTGCAGGATATTCATCGGGACTCTCTACCGGACCCTCTACCGGACTCTCTACCTGACTCTCTACCTGATTCCCGATCAGATGCTAAACCAGACTCTCGATCAGGCTACCGTCCAGACTCACTCCCGGACTCACTCCCGGACTCTCTCCCGGACTCTCTCTGGGATTTCCCGACGCCCTTTCTGACCGATCTCACGGTTGATGAATCGCACATCGACGGCATGGGTCATGTTAATAATGCCTGCTACGTACTCTGGTGCCAGGATTGTGCCTGGCAGCATTCTGCGCAACTGGGTCTGACAATCAACGACTATCAGGCCCTAAACCGTGGCGTCGCCATTCGCGAGGCTCACTATGACTACTTTGCGCCCGGCCGTCTCGGAGATCCGCTAGTCCTGGCGACCTGGCTTACCGATTGCGACAACAAGATACGCCTGCAGCGCCGTTTCCAGATTGTTCACCGCCTCAGTGGCGCGACGCTATTGCGTGGTTGCTGGGATCTCATCTGTATCAATGTTGAGACCGGCAAACCAGCGCGTTTCCCTCAGCCTTTTATCGACACCTATGGCACTGCCGTTATTCGCGGCTAAAGCCTGCCCCGGGAAGTCACAGGCAAGCTCGCTTATATCCCGCCAGTTGCCACCATGGTAGGCGAAAACCATGAGCTATTCCTTCCGTAATTCTTCGCGTTGACGGCCGCTACCGGACACTTTTGCCGGAGACCATTGGCCTACACCCCGGCCGGATAAGAGCCAAACTGTATCTGAACCTGACATCCATCGTGCCCGGCCAGCCCTGCCGGAGCGCACCAACTTGACCCATCGGCCCGATGCCTTGCACACCTCTACCTGACTCCGCCGTTTGCGGATTGATATCTACGCCCCTGGTATTGCCGAGGGGTGCAGTAGCCATTATCGGGAACGGCACCTGCAAAGCGATGAGATGATAAAAACTGACAATTTGTAACCAGTTCCTGCCTCCATCGTGGGCCAATAGATTCGCCCCAGTATTTACTAACCAGCTAACACCCGTTATCACTGGATCATATATCTATTGTTAGGTTTTGTAATCGCGAGGACGGCCTGCTGCCAGTGCAGTCACACACTCTGCCCAGAGAACGGCCGTCGTATCGTGATAGCTTTTTGTGCTTGAATATCAACAGGATAGATACAGAACACAGGCATAGCGGCCAAAGGGCTATCAGGGGAAAATGCGGGAAGAAAATCCCGACAGTGCTATAAAGATATTTTTACACCAGTCGTTATAATTGAAACCCGCTGCTGCTGACCATGAGCAACAGCCGGAAAATTAAGGCATATCCAGCCTCCAGAACATCTCCTCAAGCCACTACAAAGTGTGCGGGCGATGAGCAACAAAACCCGATGCCCGACAATATCCGGGCTAAAGAAAATACAGCAGCGCACGAGCAGATCAGTTTCCCAGTGAGTAAAATCGAACCCAGCAAGCAGAGCACACGCGCCGATTACCCGGACGTCGTCACGCAACTTTCACCGCGACGGCGTCGCGTTTCCGAACCTGGCCAGTTCAATTCAAACCAGTACAGTGCCAAACTGGACCCACAGCACGACGCCTTGCTGGCCCGGATGCGCGAAGCAGTGGAGCAATTGCCCGATTTCGATCCCACACGCGTGGTACAACTGCACCAGCGCTTGCTGACAGAGGACTATCAAGTCGATAGCGCTCGGCTGACCGAGCGCCTGCTGGCGCTGGAATCGGCGCTTGACCACGGCCAGTCTGACTAGTCAGCATCAATCCGCAATTAAAGGCTCGCCTGCCCCGCCAAACTTCACCTGCCACTCAAGCTGGCAAACTGCAATGAAAGCAGCTTGTCCGTTGATGTCTCAAGTCATTGTGCAGGTCATGGCGCAACCCCATCTCCGTCAGGCAACCCGGCAGCAGTCATGAGCTCCGGAAAAGCGCTGCGCAGTTTGTGCAGATCTTCCGGCCTGTCCACATCCCAGCGCTCTGGCAACAGCGCATAGGCTATCCCTGCCGCTTGCAAGCGCCTGACCGTTTCGCTCAGCACGTGCTCCTGCCCCCACTCCATGGCCGTCAGGATCTCGGGCACAGGTCGGGTCATACCCAGTAATACATAACCGCCGTCCTCTGCCGGCCCCAATACCACATCAATGCCGGCGGTGGCGTCCAGCAAGGCCAGCGCTTGCTGTAAATAATCCGCATCAATAGCCGGGCAATCAGTACCAACCAGCACTACCTTATCGATCTCGGGAGTCGCCAAGACGGTGCTGGCGGCGTGCAACATGCGCAAGCCCAGATCCTCGCCATGCTGCTGGTGCCGCAGCGGTGCCTCAGCCAGGCGCGCAAATGCAGGCGCATCGGGATCGCCACTCACCCAGAGTTGCCATGCGGCCAGCCGCGCTGTGCTGACCGTCTGCACCGTTTTCTGCAGCAAGGCCTGATACAACTGCAGGCAGCCGTCCGCTCCGAGAGCGGGCTCCAGTCGTGTCTTGACGTGACCGGACACCGGTTCGCGGGCAAAGATGACGATGCAGGCTTGCGAATCCAAAACTGACGTCATGAGTCAGCCTGGGGACGGCCGGGGTAATAGCGAGCCACGAGACGGTGTGGTGGCACGCCGAGAAAGTAAAGCAGACGCAACTGCCACATCAGCAGAATCGTGCGCCAGACGCCTTTTTCCTGCCAGCGGCGACTGGACGTGACGACCGATTGAGCAACCACACAGGCTTTGGCGCGCTGGCGCAGGCGTTTGCTCATGGCAACGTCCTCCATGAGCGGCAAGTCAGGAAAGCCGCCTGTCGCAACGAAGAGGCTGCGCTGCACAAACATTGCCTGATCGCCGGTACAAACCCGGGTGATCCGGGCGCGCAGGCTCATGGCCTTGCCGACCACGGCCAGCAGACCGGTGGCATCACTCAGGCGAGCATCAAACCAACCCCATTGCCCCTGATGCCGGCTCATGGCCTGACTGACCAACTGCAAGGCTTGTGCTGGCAGCCGGGTATCGGCGTGCAGGAACAACAGCACATCAGCGGCGGCGTGTTGGGCTCCCAGATTCATTTGCGCCGCCCGGCCAGGCGGGCTGTGCAGCACTTGATCGGCTAAAGGCTGCGCAACCGCCGTCGTCGCATCCTGACTGCCGCCATCGACGACGATCACCTCGTGCCCCTGTTGTCGCCACTGCTGTAGCGACTGTAACTGCGCAGCAATCGTTGGCGCCTCATTCAGCACCGGGATGATGAAAGCAAAGCTGGGCACGGTATCAGGTTTTGTCATCGGGATTGCGCAAGCTCTGTTGATCAGGAAAGCAGGAGGTCGCCAATACAGCGGCACCTCTACGGATAATACGTTGAATTATAAGACAACTGACTCAACCAACTCACTGCCGCCGTCGTAAACACAGGTAGGAAGACAGATAGACAGTCAGGTAAAGCACAGGGCAAGCCATGACAACAGTTTGTGATCCAGTTAGCAAACCTTTGATTTACCAAGGATTAAGCTTGGATTCAGCCGTCGGGGCAGAAACTGAAACTGTCCAGATCGGCGCGGCACGAAATAGTGAAAATCTGTGTCGGATCGATCTTGTATTACAGGGGCTGTTGGTTTTTAATACGCGGCCGATATTAGCCGTATATCAAGGGCGATCCCCGGACCAACGGCGAGATTCAGGTATGAGAAGTCAGTGCAGGCAGACGCCTCCAACTGAATGGAATGTGGTACCGAAACCAGTGAACGCAAAGAACTACTACATCGTAGCAACTGCACCCAACGAGCCCAGTCTTCAGGTCAAAATATCCGGCCCTTACTTGACTCAGCAGGCAGCCCAGGCCGACCTTGAAGCGGCCATCGACGAGGCAATGGATATCGACCCCAGCGCCAAGAGCTACCACTACAGCATCTCCCATCTGGAAAGCCGCAAACCCGGCGTTATCCAGCACATGGCAGCCCACGCCTGCGGTTAATCTGGTTTAACGGCGTATAAGCCTCCTTTGCAGCTGGCAGCATCCTCATTACCTTCACTACCCTCCCGGAAAAAGCACCCCCATGAAAGTTGCGGCATTACAAGCCGCTGCAGCCAGTCCGCTGACGCCACTCGCAGTAATATTGAATCCATTCTTCCATACAAGGCCAACCTTGCTTGCCTATCGATAAAGAGATGAAGAGATGAAGAGACCCGGAGGGCAGGTGACCAGACAATCTAATTGTTGGCACTTGCAGAGCTGCTCGCAGCACGACCACAAAATATAAAACGGGCGGTTTAAAACAAGTGGGTGCATTATTTTCTCTCAAACCCCTTGCTGAGCCGATCGTTCAATTACATTGGCGCCAGCCAATCTATAGCCTTGCAGACTGATCAATCTCCTATAAGGAAAATAAGCCCTTAAGCATTAATCTCACACGGGGATACTTTGCCAATGTTCCTACCCTCCGCTCACTTGGAGGCCACGTGTTTAGCGCCCTCTGGAGCAAACATCTATATTGGACACGACTGCAGCGGCGGGATAAAAATGTTCAACGCCATGTTTCACGGCAACGGCAATTACTGCACAATTTACGCAGAACCTGACTGGATACGAGCCAATCCCGCAAACAACTCTCTGATGATCTATGGCAGAAGAAAACTGTAAATATTTCGCAATCTTCCGGTAAAAAGTGGGCTGACTGAAAAATAAATACCTTCAGCGTTGCTGGTATTGCAAATTGCATCACAGATGCAATATTGGACATTCGATACTATGACATCATAACAACGAGGTAATCGGTAAGGTTCAAGTTTCATTTCATACATGATCTGTGTAGATCAGTGGTCTATTCAGATCGATAGAGATCAATGGAGAGTTTCTCATGAAAAAACTTAGCGCTTTACACCATATCAGCATTATCGAATCCCGCGGCACCAATTGTGCGTGGGTTCGTATCAAGTACGACGGCAAGAGCTTTCAGGAGTCGTTCCCGTTCAAGAAGTATGGTGGCAAGCTTAAAGCCATCGCAGCTGCGAAAAAGAAACGGGATGAAGAAGGCAAGAAGATCTACGGCGAACACTGGCCCTATGCCAAGTACAGCCCGCGCAAGATTTCACCACTCAACAGCTCCGGTGAGATTGGCGTGAGCTACTCTGAAAAAGACCATTCCTGGGTCGCCACTTGGCAGGAAGGCCGCGGTGCGCGCCGCAAGCAGCGTAACGCCTATTTCTCGATCAACAAGTATGGCGAGAACAAAGCTAAACGCATGGCGGTCAAGACTCGTCGCGATGCGGTGAAAGAAAACCGCATTCAGTAGCTATAGCCGTTGAGGCCGTAGCCAGCTGCAGCTGGCGAAAAGCCTGGCAATAATCCCAAAGCAGTCTCACAGCAGGGCAGACCGGAGACATCAATGATTCCGGTCTGCCCTGTTGTGCTTGCTGTGTGTTTGATTACTTTGAATCCACAGGAACGGCTAACAACAGCGGAGCTAACAAGGAGCGGCTTGGCAGTAGTAAAGAGGTTTGTGGAGAAAGTAATCGGACCGTAATTTGAGCTGACGGTGGATATGCAAGCGACTTGGACTGGATCAGTTCAAACCGGTTTCCGGAGCCGAGCGCCAGATGCGCTGGGTGTTGAGCTGATTGGCATAGACCAGGTTGGCATCGAAGTTCAGTCGATCCACACCGTACACTTCATACAATGCTTCAAAACTGGCAATGGCTTCGTCGGTGTCGTGGTCGATGGCCGCCACCAGTTCATTGAGAGAATCCACAGTCGATAGCGCCTGGGCCGTATGCATCAAACCGGCATCACGCATTCCGGACACCAGTATGACCTGGGTTTCCGAGCTGGCAGGAAAGGTAGAGAACAAGCCGAAGTCGCGGAAGGGCTCCCCCTCTTCCGGCAAACCGGCATCGCTGGTGTAGTATTGCTCAGTTTGCAGGTTCAACAGCTCGTCATAACTGCGGCCGATCTGCAGACCAGAACCAGCGAAGGTCATGGCGGTGAGTTTTTCCAACGCGCTGATGTAGCCTATGTAGACGATATGGTTGCTGCGAATATCAGCCGTGGTGAGATCCGACATCATGGTGATGTTCACCGGTTTGCCGCTTTCCTGCAGCAGCGGCACGATTCGAGCCAGCGCGAAAGCGCTGCCTTCCGGCATGTAACTGAGATCAAGATCCAGATAGTTCTCGGCCTGTGCAAAATCCGTAAACTGCAACTCTTCCAGATCGCGCCGCGAATTGACGTTAAACTCGCGCACCATGCGCGCGATATTGCCGTTGGCGTTAAGCTCACCGAAGATGTAGTAATCCCCCATAACCAGCAATATGGGCTGGTCATCACTCAGCACCTGCTGCCAGACCGGATGCTCGGAAGCCAACAAGGGACTGGCTGTTGCCGCCGACTCATCACGAGTCAGCAACACCACAAGATTGATCACCAACAGAATCAACACCGACGCCAGCAACGCCGAATTCAGTGACCACTGCCAGCGATTCGCAGGTCCCGGCATCTTCTTTTCGGGCGCTGCAACCGCATTGGCCTCCATGACTAACCGGTACTGCCCTTTTGGGATCGTCAGCCGATAGGCCGACTCGGGCGCATGCTGCTGATAATAGGTATCAAGCTTTTTACGCAACTGGTGCACATAGACACGCACTGAGGAATCGGCCGAGACATCGTAATCGTCCCCGCGTTTCAAGCCATCGACGGCGAGATCAATCTCCTTGGGCGCCTTGTCTGCAATCGAGCATTCCACCAGGTATTCCAGCAGATTGCGATAGTGCTTTGAGCGACCCAATACCCCACTGGCGATAATACGATCGCTCAATTCGCGCAACTGTTCCGGAGTTAGGGTCTGTTCGGTTGTCATCGTCTGGTTACTTGTGATGTCTGTTCATTGTCCTTGGAAATTAGCTGCGTTTTCGTTTGCTGTTCTTTTTCTTAATCCCGGGATGTTGTCCGGAGTGCCTGATAGTGGTCTAAGGATACCCTTGGACTCACTTTCCCAGTTAACTCACTTTACCTTTTAATGGACAGGCCTATTGACCTGCCCACCGCGCGTCTAGGCGCTCATTTAACCCTGAGCGCCCTTGCAGCAGCGACTGCTATTCTAGCAGTTATTATCCAGCTACGAGCCAGCATCAAGGCAGACGGGGCAAGGTCTGGTGAAGTCACTGCCCTATTCTGTCCAAACCGGGTCCGCATACGCCTGAGCTGCCCGCCGCACATCGGCTGGCCAGCGCGCCGTGTGCCGCTCAAAGTCCTGACGTTGGCGCGCATACAGTGCCCGCATGGCCTCTTCGAAGCCCGACAAGTTACCGGCAATGGCTGTCATGAAGCGATTACTGGCATCCTGTGCCTGGCGAATACGGTCTTCAGCGCTACTGGCCTGCCGCGACGCTTCAATCAAGCGCCGTAAGGCCGCCGAGGCGCCACCCCGCTGCTGATCGAGCCACTGCCAGTGACGAGGCAGCAAGGTCACCTCACGTCCCACCACCCCCAACCTGGGCCGGCCGCGTCGCGGTGGGGCTGCCTGTTGCTCGGGCGCTGGCTCGCTGTCGCGCTGACCATAGCGCTCACTTATATCACTCTCGCTACCGGACAGATCCAGATCGATCTGCTGCCCTGTCTCTTTGACAAATACCAGCACCGGCCCTGGCAAGTCGCTGTCCGGTAACGCTTTTAATTGCGCTGCCACACTGGCGGTTTGCCCTGTGGCGATAAGTTCATGACCGGCAAAGGCCTGCAGTTGTTGTTCGCTAGCTGGCATTTCAATCTCCTGTTCCTGTTCCTTTTTCTGTTCTCATTCCTGTTCCTGTTCCTGTTCCCTTTTCTGCTCCCTTTCCTGTTAATCCCTGCAACAGGCGCGACCCGGTCAGGCAAAGAGGGATTCCTCTTCTTATTTTTTATCCGGGTATTATTTTTTAAAGCCAGATATTAAGAGGCAACAGTATCACGGTCAAGTAGAGAATGACTGAATAAGCGAATTGTCAGGTGATTACCAGAAACGAATCATTGCACAGCAGACTCGTGGTTAAGTTTCAGAGTTCTGCAAAGTGAGATCAGTGAATACCATGGAGGATGCGGCAGCACAATGCGAGGCGACCAGAGCGACTAGTGCTTGCGGTCGCGGCAGGAGCATAGAGGAAAATGATAAAGAGAGAAGAAGGGGGAGGAAGTACTGACTAGAGCTTCAGCAACAAAGATTTCAGCTTATCGCTGAATTCGATATCACCATCAATGGCGTAGCCTTCGTGATAGCGCTCGATGTAGCGAGGGTCATACAGATAATTCACCATTGCACCCAGGGACTGGCTAATGCCACGGTCACTGAAGTCGGCACCGGTGTGCAAACGGAACAGTGAAGCGCCGTTACCCAGATGAAAGCGCTCCACCGGGTCCAGCGGATGCTTTCCGCGCTTGGCCAGCATCAGGTAATTAAACACGCACTTGCGGATCAGGTCGGCATTGTCCTCAAGCACTTCCGGTGTGCGCTCCAGGCGAGACACTTCGGCCTTCAGATCGGCCAGCTCGACAGCCTCGCCCTTGTCATTTTTCTCCAGCCAACGTACGAAACCGGGGATCGGCGACAGAGTGACAAAGTGCTTGATAGAGGGAAACTCGCTACGCAGCTCTTGCACAACTTGCTTAATGAGGAAGTTACCAAATGAGACAGCCTGCAAACCGGGCTGGCAGTTACTGATCGAGTAGAAGGCTGCCGTGGTGAATTCATCCACTGAAGGTTCACTGTCCTCTTCGTCAATGTCATCATCAAGAATGGAGTTGATAGACGAGGGAATTTCATTAAGCAGCGCAACCTCGACAAAGATGAGTGGCTCGTCCACCAGTGCCGGATGAAAGAAAGCAAAACATCGACGATTGGGTGGATCAATACGGTTGCGCAGATCATCCCAGTCCTTGATGGCATGCACCGCCTCATAGCGAATAATACGCTCGAGGATCGCCGCCGAAGTAGACCAGTTGATCGTTTGTAATTGCAGAAAGCTACGCCCGAACCAGGACTTGAACACACGCAGGAAATCTTCGTCCACCGCCTTCAGCTCAGGATGCTCGCGCAACAGCTTCAGCAGATCCGTGCGCATGGCAACCAGATCATGAGTAGCACCAGGGGTCTGATTGAGCCGCCGCAATAATTTGATGCGCTTTGGTTCGGCGGCAGTCGTCAGCTTACTGAGATTGGCACTGGAATTATCTTCGGAGTAAGTAGTAAAAGCAGACGCGACTTTCTCTGGATCCGCATTAAAGTTCTGCTCGAGGTTCTGGAAAAACGCGAGCTTGGCTTCATCGTCAAGTTGTTCGTACTGATCCAACACCTGCCTGGCAGTGACAATACCGGACACCTCGCCCACGGTTCCCATGAGCTTGTCGAGGAGCTCATCGATTGGGGAGAATTCACTGCCAGAAAAGAGAGAGCGCTGGCGGGTGACCAGGTTTGAGAGGAAGTCTTGGAATCTAGTAAATGCCATACGGCTTGAGTAAAATATTCCTACACTAAATTCGTCTTATTTAGCTTACTATATGAACAATCTGCTCATGGAGAAGCAATACGCTAATTTAGTTCTTCGCTAACCCCATAAGAAATCTAACTAGTTATATCCGTTTGGATTCATATTATACCAACGCCACATATCTCGAATCATTTGACCTAAATCGCGCTTAGCTACCCAGCCTAACTCACGTTCAATTTTGCCTACATCTGCCCAGCATTCAGCTACATCGCCCGACCGCCGAGGAAATATTTTTACTGGCAATTTCTCTCCAGTTATGACTTCAAAAGCGTTAACTATTTCAAATACACTATGCCCTTTTCCAGTTCCAAGATTCCAATAATCGATGAATGAGCCTGAAAGAACTTTCTCAGTAGTTAGTACGTGACCTTCAGCAACGTCCATAACGTGAACATAATCCCTAACTCCAGTACCATCAATCGTAGGATAGTCGTTCCCATATATTGGCAAGTACTCTTTTTGCTTGAGTGCAACCTGAGCAATGTGCGGTAAAAGGTTATTCGGACAACCTGCACAATCTTCCCCGATGCAACCACTAGGGTGCGCCCCAATTGGATTAAAATACCTTAATATACCAATTGACCATTCAGGATCAGATTGAGCAAGGTCAAACAATATCCTTTCAACCAAACACTTGGTAGTCCCATAAACACTTTTTTGCTCTGCCACAGGGTCGGACTCTGACACTGGCATGTTCAAACCATCACCATACACCGTCGCAGAAGAGCTAAATATAATTTTTTTAATGTCTGCTTTTAACATTGCGTTAAGCAATGTGACAGTTCCACCAACATTATTTTCATAGTAATTTAGTGGGTTCGAATTGCTCTCAGAAACAGATTTTAGGGCCGCAAAGTGTATTACCGCAGAAATTTCGTGCTCGTTAAAAAGACTAGTAAGAAGCGCCTTATCCCGAATATCACCACATACTACATCGACAGGCTTACCCGTTAGCTCTCGCACTCTATCTATGGCAAGCAAGTGCCCGGACACAAAGTTATCCAGAACGACTAAAGAGAAACCTTGCTGCAATAACGCGAATATAGTGTGGGTACCTATGTACCCAGCTCCGCCTGTAACGAGGATTTTAGTCACCTTTTAATTCTCAATGATTCAGTTTCGAACACTCGATATATTTTCAATATACCAATTGTAGGTTTCATTGAGTCCATCAAGTAATTTACGACTCCCCCTCAAAACCCGTAATTTCTGCAATAATGAATGCAAGTTCCCGAATCGATATTTCTTGGCCTGACCCTATGTTAATGTGTGACTGAGTTATTGGCGCATTTAGCTTTTCTTTTGGAAGATCTAAAACATACACACATGCATCCGCCAGATCATCTACGTGCAAAAACTCTCTACACGCACTGCCAGAGCCCCAAATAGTAACTTCCGCAAGTTTCTGCTCCGTTGCGTGGTGAAACCGATTAAGTAATGCAGGAATTACATGCCCATTTTCCAAACTAAAGTTATCGCCAGGCCCATACAAGTTTGTCGGCATAATACTTCTATAATCACATCCATACTGTCTATTGTAGCTCTCGCAAAGTTTAATGCCTGATATTTTGGCTATAGCATAAGGCTCATTGGTAGGCTCTAGGTATCCACCGAGAAGTGAAGACTCCTCAATTGGTTGCTTCGCGTACTTAGGATATATACAGGACGATCCGATAAATAACAGCTTTGAAACGTTATTTATGTAAGAAGATTGAATTACATTCGCTTGAATCATAAGATTCTCGTAAATAAATTCAGCGGGAAAGTCTGAATTCGCCTTAATCCCACCCACTTTTGCTGCCGCGAGGTAGACAATATTTGGCTTGTTCTCCTTCATCCAATCATTCACTTGGCCTTGGTTGCAAAGATCTAATTCTGTACTAGAAGCACAGAGCATCTCTACATCTTTTTCACAAGATAGCCGCCTAACGATTGCCGAGCCGACCATCCCATTGTGCCCAGCAACATAAACTCTCTTACTCATAACCTGATGTCCTGCCCAAATTATTGGTCTAAACCCGCACGAATATCATGCCCATGTTGCTTTAGAAAGGAATTCCGCTTAGCAAAATTCAAATCCTCTTCCACCATTTCCTTGCATAACTCTTCGATGGTGATAGATGGCATCCAGCCTAGCTCTTCATTAGCTAGGGTCGAATCGCCCAAAAGAGTATCTACTTCTGCTGGCCTAAAATAACGAGGATCTACTTTAACTATCGTATCTCCTACATTCAATGCGGGCGCATTTTCACCAGCTATTGCGGCAATTATTCCTATCTCATCAAGGCCTTTTCCCTCGAATTCAATCGAGATACCAATCTCTGATGCTGATAATCTAATAAAATCTCTCACTGAGAGCTGCTTTCCTGTAGATATGACATAGTCTTTCGCTATATCTTGTTGCAACATCATCCATTGCATTCTTACAAAATCTTTGGCATGCCCCCAATCACGAAGAGAATCTAAATTCCCCATATAAAGGCATTTATCTAGTCCTTGCGCGATATTTGCCAATCCTCTGGTTACTTTCCTAGTTACAAATGTTTCACCTCTACGAGGTGACTCATGGTTAAAAAGAATTCCATTGCAGGCATATATTGAATAAGACTCGCGGTAATTAACTGTTATCCAATAGGCATAAAGTTTAGCGACCGCGTATGGAGACCGAGGATAAAACGGTGTTGACTCTTTTTGTGGAACTTGCTGCACTTTACCAAAAAGTTCTGAAGTGGAAGCCTGGTAAAACCGAGTTTTTTTCTCCAAACCAAGTAATCTTATAGCCTCTAAAATTCTCAGCGTCCCTAACGCGTCTACATCAGCTGTATATTCGGGACATTCGAAACTAACAGCAACATGAGATTGAGCTGCCAAATTATATATTTCATGCGGAGAAATAGATTTAATAAGCCTAGTTAATCCAGACGATTCAGTTAAGTCCCCATAATGAAGTATAAAATTCTGATCATTGACATGGGGGTCTTGGTATAAGTGATCTACCCTAGCAGTATTAAAGCTAGATGAGCGGCGCTTAATTCCGTGGACTTCGTACCCTTTATCAAGAAGTA
>CAZQFA010000057.1:15681-15905 GCA_964592245.1 uncultured Pseudohongiella sp.
ATGCTCTCTTGTTACCCATTATTCTACCCTTTTCTATATATCAAAACGTCTAACAAGAATTTCGGAGCAGAGACAAACGTTCGCCTCCATAGCCTTTTCGGCTCTTTAATAAGTCTTCCAAACCACTCCAGCCCTATCTTTTGGAGTATCGGGTTTGGTCTCTTGATAGTTCCCGCATAAAAATCAAATACTGCACCTATGGCAGCAACGAACTTAACATCTAA
>CAZQFA010000058.1:0-14953 GCA_964592245.1 uncultured Pseudohongiella sp.
ATGCTGGCTTCACCAGCCAGACTGACTCGAGGATATTTGCGTCGTTCGTTCTTCATGTCTCCACCTAATTAAACTGACGGCAGGCTCGCTTGAAAACTGAAGCCTATTTTCACCAATATCGCACTTATTTACTTGATCTGTTGCACATTTTTAATCGTTCGGCAAAGAATCAGGCAACTAATTCGCCGTAAAAACACGATCGAGCGGCTATTCTTGCTGCCAGCGCGACAAGAAGGGCAACTTGGCGCCTCGTATCCACCTCACATAGACTGCCACAGAAAACATGAGCCGCATCACAACTTAACTGTCATGTGGCGATAACAATACACGTAGAAATACGGAGATTTTCGTTGCAGCCGCCTGTGCTTGCGATCAGCTGCGCGATTGATCATGCAATAATCGCTAGTCTAACGCATCGGTAAAAGTTGCGAAAACCCGCAAAAAACAAGAATATTCCTACAGCGCGCCAGTAGCGCATCATGCCAACCAGCGACTAACACCATGCAGTCCAACCGGCAGCGAGACAACAGCAAGCAACCGTTTCTACTGCGTGCGCAGCGCTCTGCCCTGCCGCTGATTCTGCTGCTCCTTGTCGTCGGCTTATGGCCTGCCTTGCAGACGCTGGCTGCGGCACGAACCGCTGCCGCGACTGAGCGGAAAGTGGTACGTGAATATGTACGCAGTGAAGAAGAGCAACGTTTGGCCGAACTGCAGGCAACATTCGGGCAACACAAAACGCTGCCGCCCGGCTACGAGTTGCAGGCACTGTTGGCGTTGAGCCATTTCCCCGAACTGCGAGACGTGCGCATTCGCTTTGTTGTCAATGATGTGGACATCCCCCTCTCTTCGCGCCCCTGGTGGGCCAGCATGCTGCGTTCGGCGAAGCAGCGCACCTACCTGGTAGTGATTGATACTGAGCGCAGCGGCGATCGCCAGGCTTTGTTGCTGGGCAATCAGCCATTCAATGCCCAGATCGGTATTCTCGGTCATGAGTTGGCTCACACTGTCTATTATCTCGAGCGGTCTTTCTTCGGCATCGTCGCCGATGCGCTGTGCCAGTTGTCGGATTGCCGCCTGCAGTTTGAGCGCGACACGGATCGTCGCCTGCTGGATTACGGACTCGGCTGGCAGCGCTACGATCATGCGCTGTATGTGCGTGCGCAGCTAACTGGCGATAGTGAAACGGCTCTTGATAGTGAAGGCGGCGGTGGCGCCTATATGAGTCCGGCGGAATTACAGCGCCTTATCGACGAACATCCCGCCTACCAGTCGACGGCTAATTAAGATTTTATTCAATGACTTTTGTAGCGCGCGACAAAGCGCTGCAAAATCATGTGCGCGTGGGGAGTATTGGCGGCGGCGACTGTCTGGATTAATTGCTCGGCAGTCTCAGCCGGAAAATAACCGTAATGCCGATAGACACCGATGCGTACGGCAAAACCTTCGGCATCACCTTCGGGATGAAACTGGGTGGCGTAGATGTTGTTCTTGACGCGAAACATCTGCACAGGGCACTGCTCATTACTCGCCAACAGTACCGCTTCAGCAGGTAGAACATCACAGGCTTCCTTGTGCCCGGTCAATACTGCGAAGGTCTCTGGCAATCCCGCCAACAAAGCGTCTTCCTTGCCTGCGGTGGTCAGCGTAACTGACACACAACCCACGGACTCCCCGTAGCGTCGTGAGACAGGGACGCCGAGATAATGACCAAGCAACCCGTTTCCAGAACAACAACCGAGAAACGGAAAATCTGCACTCAGCACGGCGGCAAACAGCATGGCAAATTCGGCTTCCAGTTGTGTCTGTATCGGTGGCTTTGCCGCCACCGGCGTGCTGACATCAAAGGGACTGCCGCCAACAATAATCCCCGAGTAAGTCGCCAGATCGATAGCCGGCAAGCCCTGTTGCTCAGCCCGTATGCGCACTACCTCAGCGCTGCTCAATCCGGCGTAGTGCAGGATCTTGGCAAATTCGTTATCAGCCGTGGCATCTTCGGGACGAAGCTGGATCACCAGAAAGGGCTTCATGTGTTATTCCTGTAACAAGCAGCAATTGCGGCTAACCTTGCAAGCATAACAAGAGCGGAGAACAAGCATGAAATACCTGTTTCTGGTGCACATCGACCCCGCGCATACGGCCGACGAATACGCAGCAGCCTGGGTGGAAGCCAGTGAGATTATCCAGCAAGCGGCAGGAGCCCGTGGGACTTTCCTGCATCGTGACCTCAATAACCCCCGACGCTTGTTGGCCATCGCCCATTGGCAGAGTAAGAACGCGCGTGATCAGGCAGATGCCCGCAGTAACAGCGCGGTGCAGGCGATCATCGCTGCCCAGACCCATTATTGTCGTATTGAATTGGTGGGAGAGTTCGACGAACCGGAGTGGCAGGTGCTGCCGACACCCTAACAGCCAGTCTGTTAGACACGAAGTCATTGAAAAATCAAGACTAATTGCACAGGCTGCCACCCCACTTCTTGTGCTATTCAGGTCGCTTGCCGGGCCAGTATTAGGTAAAATCTCGCCCCTTGGCTGGCCATCGGCGCGAAGCGGCGACGAGGAACAGCCAAAATTCGGGTTTCTGGGGCTCCGGGTATCGCCACCCGCCGCTGCCAAATTTGCAGCTACCTGCACCGCAACTTCGATACGCGCTCGAGCGCCTGCCAGCTGGCGGCACCGGGCATGGCTTGACTAAAGACTGAATGACTTGATGACAAGAAAAAAGATTAACAAACTCCTCATTGCCAACCGCGGTGAGATCGCCCTGCGTATAGTGCGCGCTTGTGCTGAAGCCAATATCCGCTCCGTCGCCATATACACCGAAGCTGACCGCTACGGTTTGTTCGTCAAGCGGGCCAATGAGTCTTACTTCCTGGGAGAAGATCCGCTGGCGGGTTATCTTGATCCGCTGCGCATCGTCAATCTCGCTGTGGAAACCGGTTGCGATGCCATCCACCCTGGCTACGGTTTCCTGTCCGAGAACGCCCAGTTTGCCCGCCTGTGCCGGCTCAAGGGTATTACCTTTGTTGGCCCGGCTGCCGAAGTAATCCACAAGATGGGCGACAAGACCCAGGCACGTGCCACGATGAAGGCAGCAAGTGTCCCAGTTACCCCCGGCTCCGATGGCAATCTCGACAATCTTGAAGACGCGCTGAAAGAAGCCGAGCGCATCGGATACCCGGTGATGATCAAGGCCACCTCCGGTGGCGGTGGTCGCGGCATTCGGCGCTGCGACAGTGCCGATGACGTGCGCAAGCAATACCCGCGCGTTATTTCGGAAGCCACCAAGGCCTTCGGCTCCGCCGAAGTGTTCATGGAAAAATGCATCGTCAATCCACGCCATATCGAGGTACAGATCCTCGCCGACTCACAAGGCAACACGATTCACCTGTTTGAGCGTGACTGTTCCGTACAACGTCGTAATCAGAAACTGATCGAAATTGCTCCCAGCCCGCAAATCAGTGAAGAGCAGCGCAAGATACTCGGCGACCTCGCGGTTCGCGCTGCCAGTGCCGTCGGTTATGAAAGTGCCGGCACCGTGGAGTTCTTGCTGGATGGCGAAGACATGTACTTCATGGAAATGAATACGCGCATTCAGGTGGAACACACCATCACCGAACAGATCACCGGCGTCGATATCGTGCGCGAACAGCTGCGCATCGCTGAAGGTGAACCGCTGCGTTACCAGCAGTCCGATATCAACTACCGCGGCTTCGCCATGCAACTGCGTATCAACGCCGAAGATCCGAAGAATGATTTTCTGCCAAGCTTTGGCCGCATCACCCACTACTATGCGCCGGGTGGTCCGGGCGTGCGAGTCGATACCGCCATCTATACCGGCTATGAGATTCCACCCTACTTCGATTCCATGTGCCTGAAGTTGGTGGTCTGGTCCCTAAACTGGGAAGACACCATTGCCCGTGCCAAACGCGCGATCGATGACATGCGTTTGCACGGCATTAAAACCACGGCAGCGTATTACCAACAGATTCTGGAACACGAAGACTTCCGTCGCGGTGACTTTGACACCAGCTTCGTGGCCGAACACCCCGAACTTTTAAAATACTCAGAAAAACGCCACCCCAGCGAAGTCGCCCTGGCATTGGCCGCTGCAATTACTGCCCATGCTGGATGGTACGGTGAGGAGAAACAATGAGCGAAGTAAAACCCATTCAAATCACTGATGTTATTCTGCGAGATGCGCATCAATCCCTGATTGCCACGCGTATGCGTACAGAAGACATGCTGCCGATCTGCGAGAAGCTGGACGCCGTGGGTTACTGGTCACTGGAAGTCTGGGGCGGCGCCACCTTTGACGCCTGCATTCGCTTCCTGAAAGAAGACCCCTGGGAACGCTTGCAGAAATTGCGTGCTGCCCTGCCCAATACGCGCCTGCAAATGCTGCTGCGCGGCCAGAATCTGTTGGGTTACCGCCATTATGCTGACGACGTCGTCGCTGCGTTTGTGGCCAAGTCTGCCGAGAACGGCATCGATGTATTCCGCGTCTTTGACGCCCTGAATGACCTGCGCAACATCGAAACCGCCATGAAAGCGGTCAAGGATGCCGGCAAACACGCCCAGGGTACGATCTGTTACACCACCAGTCCGGTACATACGCCCGAGCTATTCGTCAAACAGGCCAAAGACCTGCAGGACATGGGCGCCGACTCCATTGCCATCAAGGATATGGCGGGACTCCTGGCACCTTTCCCGACAGCCGAACTGGTTGCCGCGATTAAAGCCGAGGTACCACTCGATCTGGTGATTCACAGCCATTCCACATCCGGACTGGCACCTCTTTGCCAGCTCAAGGCCATCGAGGCCGGCGCCGACCGCATCGACACCGCCATCAGCGCCTTCGCCGGCGGCACCTCACACCCGGCAACCGAATTTCAGGTCGCGGCATTGAAAGACACGGCTTACGACACCGGGCTTGATCTTGATCTGCTGACCGAGATCGCCGACTACTTCACCGAAGTACGCAAGAAGTACCAGCAGTTCGAAAGCGAATTTACCAAGGAAGATATTTCCGTCCAGATCAATCAGGTGCCCGGTGGCATGATGTCCAATCTGGCCAACCAGTTAAAAGAACAGAATGCGCTCGACCGCATTCGTGAAGTGTTCGCCGAAATCCCCCGTGTCCGCAAAGACCTCGGCTATCCGCCGCTGGTGACGCCGACTTCACAGATCGTTGGCACGCAGGCGGTGTATAACGTGCTGGCTGGCGAGCGCTACAAGACCATCACCAACGAAGTGAAGCGCTATCTGCAGGGTGGCTATGGTCGTCCGCCTGCCGAAGTGGATGAAGACTTGCGCCGCAAGGGAATCGGCACTGGTGTATACAGTGACGAGCGCCCTGCCGATGCACTGGCGCCCGAGCTGGACAAGCTGCGTGCTGATATCGGCGACCTCGCCACCAACGATGAAGACGTTCTCACCTACGCCATGTTCCCGGATCTGGGTCGTGAGTACCTGCAACAGCGCGCCGCGGGCGAGCTGAAACCGGAGCCCTTGCTGCCACCGGAAAGCCGACAGAAATCAAGCGGTGATGCCGTAGCCACTGAATTCAAGCTGGATGTACACGGTGAATCCTACGACATTGCCATCACCGGTATCGGTGAGTTTGGCGCCGGCCGACGCAAGTTGTATCTGTCACTGGATGGCATGCCGGAAGAAGTCATTATCGAGCCTCTCAATCAATACGTGGCGGAGAAAGGTGACAAGCGTAAACAGGCCAGCGAACCTGGCCATGTGACAGCCGCTATGCCTGGTAACGTTGTGGATGTACTGGTAGCAGTCGGTGACAAGGTAGAAGCTGGTCAGGCCGTGCTGGTCACCGAAGCCATGAAGATGGAATCGGAGATCCACGCCAACATCGCCGGCGAAGTCAAAGCCATCAACGTCAGCAAAGGCGATCGCATTACCCCCGGTGATGTCCTCGTCGAGATCGCCTGACGCAGTGCTCAAGTGCGCCTGCTCCTGGCGCATCTCAACCCGGCGCAAGCTCAGGCACGTTTCCTGACTTTGCGCCCGGGCACCTCCGGGGCACTCAATACCAGATACTGGAAGACAATACCGATGGCGGTGAGCACCAACAGCGCGATCACGTGAACCTGTGACTCCAGCGGGAAAGGTTGTGTCAGCAGCAATGCGCCCGTGGCCGACGACAGGATAATCAACGCCGGGTCGAAGATCAGCAGGAATAACACACAGCCGACAGCGCCGCCCAATACAGCAACCAGCAGGGGCAAGAACCCGGGTTGCGGCTCCAGGCTCATGCCAAACAACGCCAGTGCCAGATAGGCACCACCAACGAAACCGGCAACGCCGACGGCGACATACTGCAGCATCACAGCGAGCAAGGCCGAGCCCAGCCCCACTATTAGCCCCACTAACACCGGCAACCAGACGACTTCGGTGGCCAGTGTTTGCAGCGTCACTTCAAAGCCGACCAGAAAACCCAGCAGTCCTACATAAACCCAGAACAGGGCTCGCCCCAATAACAACAAGGCAAGCCCGAGTAATAATGAAAAAATAATGCCGGTAATTGTCATGGTTTATCTGTCCTTGTTTATCAGTGCTGGTTTGTCTGTCTTTTTTTTATTCTGCTTTTTCTGTCCTGGTTTACAGCCTGATCAGGCGACTCGCTGTCAACGATCATCCAGCCTGGCCAGATCCTCCAGTGTGTTGATATTGAAAAAATCCTGCGCTGCACAGTTGTCAAACGTCACTGCACAGGCACCAAGTTTGTCGAGCACATACTTGCAACCCAGATTACCCGCCTTGATTTCGGCCTCCAGTGCCGGCAGCCGGGCAAAGGGCCAGAGCGCAAACAGCGGTTGCTTCTGCCCTGCACTTTCCGCTGTTACCAGACCCGAGGCACAATCACTGGCGGCAGCGACCAGCGCTGTGACCAGCTCGTCAGGAACAAAGGGGACATCAGCGGGCACAGTCAGCAGGTGGCTGCATTCTGTTTTCTGCGCCTTGTACCAGCACAGGGCACTGTAGACCCCGATCAGAGGACTACGCTCCTCAGCAGGCACGTCGGCCACGACAGGGAAACCGAATTCCTTGTACTCGGGAAAATGCGAATTGGTATTGATGACGAGTCCGTCGACATCGGCGCGAATATTGTTGATCACGTGCTGCAACAAGCTCTTGCCCTGCAATAACTGCAAGGGCTTCTCAACACCGCCCATGCGTCTGGCACTGCCGCCAGCCAGAATGACCGCCACCGGTTTACGCGGCATGGCGCCACCCTGTCATTGTTGTTGCTGATTGTTGCTTGCTCATCAAGTGCATTGCTGATCCCGATTCTTGCTACTCATTGCCTACGTTGGTTCCTGTGCCTGCAACTCACTAAGTCTGCTTGTTGGCCCGCATCTTTAAAGCCGGTACGACAGGCTGACGCCGAGATGATGTAACTTCGTCGTGCGCGTGCTCGATAATTGCAGTCAGTCATGCTGCCTGATGCACAGCCATCCAATACGTGCCGCGTGTCTGTTTTTAGCAAACAGGCACTGCAGTTTTGTCTTCGCTTTAACTTACCACGACACGAGTTTATCGCACTATTACTGTGCGCTGTAGTTGTGATGCCTTCGTAGAGCGCACATAGGTAATGCCTTGGTCAACCGGCAAGTCTCTGCAGTGCTTTGTAATTTCAGTGTTTTTTATAAATTATAACGATTGGCACGGTTATTGTATTGATCCGGTACAGAGTCAGCATGCAGTGAATGTTGGCTTGGCTCAATAACGGGTCGATTGGTTAGCTTTAGCAGTATCGGGCTAACCTGCAGTTCCACTCGTTATTGACTCAACACAGACAGCGCAATTTTATTGGCAAAGAAGCCCGCACCCTCACAGGGGGTGCGGGCTTTTTTTTGGTTCAAATTTGTTGGATTAACTAGTGGAGTTCACAATGAATAAACAGGGTCGTATGCTGGGAGCACTCGCCATCACGCTGGCCAGTGCGGGTAGCGGTACCGTTCAGGGTCAGTCTGTCTTTGATCAGATCAGCACTGCCATTTCCGAAGGCAGTGTCAAATTTAACATGCGCTTTCGGCATGAATCGGTTGAGCAGGACAATGCACTTGCCGACGCCGCCGCATCGACAGTCCTTACCCGGCTGACCTTGCAGTCAGGAACAGTGAACGGGTTCAGCGCGGTTTTCGAGGTCGACAATGTCTCGACTTTTGGCTCCGATCACTATGACTCATTCGTACTGGATGAATACCGCGGCAGATACTCGGTCATTCCCGACCCGGTGGGCACTGAAGTTAACCAGGCACTCATCAAATACAGCTTTAACGAGCGCTTCAACGCCACTTTAGGCACACAGCGAATTCTGCATGCCAATCAACGCTTCGTGGGTGGTGTTGGTTGGCGGCAGAATGAACAGACATACGACGCACTGAGTGGCCAATACCGATCCGAGACCTGGGATGTCGATTACAGCTATGTCTGGAACGTCAATCGAATCTTCAACTCTTCCAAGACCAGTGCCCAGCTCACCGATCTCGACAGCGATACCCATTTCCTGCTGGCGACACGCAAGACCTCTGCAGGCGCCTTCACCGGCTACAGCTACGCACTTGATTTCGCCGATGCGGCAGCGCTGTCATCCTTCACTCTCGGTCTTGGTTACGCCGGCACAATCGGCCCGGTGGCCCTCAATGCCTCCGTCGCCACGCAGAGTGATTACGGTGACAACCCGGTAGGTTACGATGCGTCCTTTGTGGATCTTGCGGGCACCGTCAATACCGGCCCGGCGCGAGTCACTCTGGGATATCAGCTGCTGGGCAGCGATAACGGCGTCAAGGCCTTTACCACGCCACTGGCCACGCTGCACGCCTGGCAGGGTTGGGCGGATTTGTTCCTCGGCACGCCGGCTACAGGTATCGAAGACCACTACATCACAGTGGCCGGAAATGCCGGCAAGCTGTCTCTCTCAGCCACCTGGCATGATTTCTCTGCGGATGTCGGTGGTCGGGAATATGGCTCGGAGTGGGACCTGATTGCCAACTACCCGATCAACGATGCCATCAGCACGCAACTGAAATACGCCACTTATGACAGCGACGGATTTGCGGTTGATACTGACAAACTCTGGCTCATGATCAACGTGGTGTTCTAAAATCAGGGTTCGTCAATCAGAGTTCGTCTGATTGCTTTAGCAGGCCCGTGCGGCCAGATAACCAGGGTAACTTTTGCCAGAAAGTACAACGCAGAAACCACTTCGAATTATGCTGGTGGATGATGATGCAGACCGGGCTTCAGTTGTTGAGGCCAGTCTGCAATCGTCAGGCATCGAAGTGATTTCCATTATTTCCTCCACCTCGGCGTTGCTGTTCCAGATCGAACAGCATCGACCCGATGTCGTGCTTATCGATCTGGAGTTTCCCGGTCGAGACATTCTTGAGAGTCTGGCGGTGGTTAACATTCATAACCCGACTCCCATGGTGATGTTCAGCCAACAGGATGACCCTGATTACATCCAGCAGGCTGTGCAGGCCGGTGTCAGTACCTATTTGCTCGAGGGCATCAATCCCGACAAGGTAAAACCGGTCATCGATCTCGCCATGGCACAATTCTCCACCTTCCAAAAACTGCGCGATGAACTCAACACCGCGAAAACGCAACTCGAATCGCAAACGCTGGTGAATCGGGCCAAGCGTTTGCTCATGAAACACAAAAACATTGACGAAGAAGCCGCCCATCGCATGATGACGCGCACGGCGATGGACAACAATTTAAAACTCAGTGAAGTAGCACGAACCATCGTCTCTACTTTAGACAGTGCAGGAGAGTAACCTGGCCAATGGATAAATCGCACCGCTTGCCGCCGCTGGAGAAAGAACAGATTACTGTCGGCTATATGCGCTTGTCAGACAGCGCCCCCTTGATCATGGCCAAAGAAGGCGGTTTCTTTGCCCGCGCCGGTCTGAATGTCCGCCTGCAACGGGAGGTATCGTGGGCCAACATCCGTGACCGGCTTGTCATGGGTGAACTGGATGCTGCACAAATGCTGGCACCCCTGCCGATGATGACCAGCTACGGAGCGGGCGGTATCCGTGCCAATCTGCTCACCGGCTTATCATTGAGCCTCAACGGCAATGCCATCACCCTGTCCAATCAGGTCTATCGCGATGCCGGCATCAGTGCCGGTAACAGCAGCGAGCAGTCCTTGCAGGCAGCGCGTGCACTGAACACCTATATCCGCAGAAACGAAAACAATCACACGCTGACTTTTGCCACTGTGCATTTGTTTTCCACACACACCTATTTGTTGCGACTGTGGCTCAAGGCCGGCGGTATAGATCCGGATCGTGACCTGCGTATTCTTGTGTTGCCACCGGAACAGATGTGCGACAGCCTTGCGCGCGGCATTATCGACGGATTCTGTGTCGGCGAGCCCTGGAACTCACTGGCGGTATTGCAAGGTATTGGCAGTGTTGCCAGCAGTGGCTATCACATCTGGAATAACGCACCGGAAAAAGTCCTGAGCGTGACTGCGGATTGGCACAGCAATCATCCCGGCACCCATGCGCGACTGCGCCTGGCACTGATGGAAGCCTGCCAGGCTCTGACCGACACCGAGTTCCGCAAGACCGCTGCAGAGACCATGAGCGGCCCCGAGTATCTGGATCTGCCATCCATGTATTTATTGCCGTCACTGACCGGCGATTACAGTTTCCGCAAGGGTGAACCTACCCAACATATCGAGAACTTCCATTTATTCTGGGACTATCAGGCCTGTTTCCCCTGGCGTTCACACGCACAAACGTTGGTGGAAATGTCGGCAGAGACCATGGGCAAAAAATTCACTCAGGAGACTATTTCCAGTCTGGTGCAACAATGCTATCGCACCGATCTGTATCGCGAATCGGCACGCCTGATGGGGATTGAATCACCCACCCGCGACTTCAAGGAAGACGATCGCCACGACAGCCAGTGGCAACTGGAACCGGGCATCGAACTGGGCGCCGATCGAATGCTCGACAGTTTAGGCGGAATTAACGACTAGCGATTCTGTCTGCTGGCATGACAGCAGAGTAGCTCAGCCAGCACTGTCCTTAGTGAAAGCAACATGGCACTTTATTTGTGCGTCACGCAGTATATTGATTCAAAACAGTTCGCCTTCTCCCCCTCCTGTTCAAACGACAAGCCTGCAAGCCCTTATAAACCGGGCATTCTTAAAGTTGGCACAGGTTCTGCTTAGTAATAATCAATCGCGTAATGGAACGCACAAGTTTTCTGCATAAGTTCTTTGCATAAGTTCTCTGCACTGAACTGCAGACACCGATTGACTGCAACGCAACACACTGCCTGTCAGTTAATCAACAGTTTTACAGACCAGGCTTGATCACCTGATCTGGATATTCGACAAGTACTAAATTTGGGCAATGATGCCCACACGGAGTTCGCTCTGTGTGGGCATTTTTTTTTGCATAAAAAAAACCTCAGGAGGTTTGAAGGAAACGCTATGACTCATTCTCTGGATGCAGGAACTCGCACGAGCAGTAACGACAACTCCTACCGGCACTCGCTACTGTGGATGACCGGCGTCATCCTCATCACACTGATTAATCTGAGCAAACCGGCGCAGGCAGATGTAGGCCCGCCGGAAAAAGACGAGTTGACGTTTGGTTTTATCAAACTCACTGACATGGCGCCGCTGGCCATTGCCTACGAACGCGGCTACTTCGAAGACGAAGGTCTGTACGTAACGATCGAGGCGCAAGCCAACTGGAAAGTCCTGCTCGATGGCGTCATTGATGGCCAGCTCGACGGTGCTCACATGCTTGCCGGCCAACCGCTGGCCGCCACCATCGGCTACGGCACTGAAGCCCATATCATCACTCCCTTCAGCATGGATCTGAATGGCAACGGCATCACTGTGTCCAACGCCGTGTGGGAAGAGATGAAAGCCAACATCCCGCATGAGAATGGCAATCCGGTACACCCGATCAAAGCCGACTACCTGAAACCGGTGGTCGACAGCTATCGTGACCGTGGCCATCCTTTCAACATGGGCATGGTCTTCCCGGTCTCCACGCACAATTATGAACTGCGCTACTGGCTGGCCGCCGGTGGCATTCACCCGGGTTATTACGCGCCGAATCGCGGTGATACTTCCGGCACCATTGACGCCGAAGTACTGCTGTCAGTCACACCGCCACCGCAAATGCCAGCCACTCTCGAAGCCGGCACGATTTACGGCTACTGCGTGGGTGAGCCCTGGAATCAGCAAGCTGTGTTCATGGGCATTGGCGTGCCAGTGATCACCGACTATGAAATCTGGAAGAACAATCCGGAGAAGGTATTCGGTATCACCAATGAATTTGCCACGCAGTACCCGAACACCACTATTCGTATCGTCAAGGCGTTGTTGCGTGCAGCACGCTGGCTCGATGAAAACAACAACGCCAATCGCGAAGAAGCCGTTGAGATCCTGTCGCGCCGTGAATACGTCGGCGCTGATTACGATGTCATTGCCAATTCCATGACCGGCACCTTCGAATACGAAAAAGGCGACAAGCGTGAAGTCCCGGATTTCAACGTCTTCTTCCGCTACAACGCCACCTACCCTTATTACTCCGATGCTATCTGGTACCTGACACAAATGCGTCGCTGGGGACAGATCGCCGAACCCAAGTCGGATGAGTGGTTTATCGAAACAGCCAAGTCAGTGTATCGCCCTGACCTCTACCAGATGGCAGCAGAAGAATTGATTGCCGAAGGCATTATGAAGGCGAGCGAATTTCCGGACTTCGCCACTGAAGACGGTTTCAAGCCACCGCAAGACGGTTTCCTCGATAAGGTCACCTTCGATGGCAGCAAACCGAATGACTACCTCAACAAACTCACTATTGGTCTGAAAGACGAAGTCCTGTAACGGACAACCTTTGCACAGCAGGAGAAAACAGCATGGCTAATGCATCCGTGGTTCAAGGCAACTTTATCAAGATGGTCAGTCGCAAGTCGGGACTGAGCCCGGCTCTGGTAAAGATGCTGCGCACTGTGATCCTGTCTATAACAGGCGTGCTGGCCTTCATGCTGCTCTGGCAAAGCACTGCCAACAGCATCGAGACTTCACTGGGCCAGTTTCCTGGCCCGGTGCAGGTGTGGGAGCAAATGGGCAATATTGTGGAAGACTACCAGCGTGAGAAAGATCGCGAAGCGGCCTTCTACGAACGCCAGGAAGAACGCAATGCCGACCGTCTGGCGGAAAACCCGGACGCAGAAATACGCTGGCGCGAATACACCGGCCAGCCGACTTTCTTCGACCAGATTTTCACCAGCCTGAAAACCGTGGCCTTTGGCTTCTTCCTCGCCACGATGATCGCGATTCCACTGGGCATTGCCTGCGGTCTCAGCGAGACACTTTACAGCGCCGTCAATCCGGTGATTCAGGTATTCAAACCAGTCTCGCCACTGGCCTGGCTACCCCTGGTGACCATGGTCGTCAGCGCCGTGTATGTCAGCGATGATCCCATGTTCGACAAGTCCTTCCTTAACTCGGCCTTCACAGTTGCCCTGTGTTGCCTGTGGCCGACGGTCATCAACACGACAGTGGGTGTCGGTTCGGTAAGTCAGGATCTGGTCAATGTCAGCCGGGTTATCCAGTTGCCCACACTGAAGCACGTACAGAAAATCGTTATCCCTTCTGCCATTCCCTACATCTTCACCGGTCTGCGCCTGTCGCTGGCCACCGGCTGGATGGTACTGATCGCCGCGGAGATGCTGGCGCAAAATCCCGGCCTCGGAAAATTCATCTGGGACGAGTTCCAGAACGGCAGTTCCGATTCGCTGGGTCGCATCATGGTAGCCGTGGTCACTATTGGCATCATCGGCTTTGTGCTTGACCGCCTCATGTTGCTCGCGCAGCAGCGAGTGAGCTGGGACAAGAACACCGTCCTGAAATAAACGACGCATTCATTACGACAACACAACAACGAGCTTCTCATGAATAAATTTTTGGAAATCAGTGCAGTCGGCATCGAATTCAACACAGACAGCGGTCCTTTTCGCGCGCTGGAAAACATCAACCTGAATATCGCCAAGGGTGAGTTCGTCTCGCTCATTGGTCACTCCGGTTGTGGCAAGTCGACGGTGTTGAATATTGTCGCCGGCTTGCTTGAGGCCACCGAAGGCGGCGTCATTCTCGAAGGCAAGCAGGTAAATACACCGGGGCCGGATCGCGCCGTGGTATTTCAAAACCATGCCCTGCTGCCCTGGATGAGCGTCTACCAGAATGTGGAACTGGCCGTGAAGCAGGTCTTCAAGAACAGTAAATCCCGCGCCGAGATGCACGACTGGATTGAACACAATCTGGAACTGGTGCACATGGGGCATGCGCTGAAGAAGATGCCGCATGAAATTTCCGGCGGTATGAAACAGCGTGTGGGTATCGCCCGCTGTCTGGCCATGCAGCCAAAAGTCTTGCTGATGGATGAACCCTTTGGCGCGCTGGATGCACTCACCCGTGCCCACCTGCAAGATTCTCTCATGGAGATTCAGGCAGATCTGGGTAACACGGTAATCATGATTACCCATGATGTCGATGAAGCGGTGTTGTTATCCGATCGCATCGTCATGATGACCAACGGCCCGGCGGCGTCTGTGGGTGAAATTCTGGAAGTGAATCTCGAGCGACCACGTTCGCGACTGGCACTGGCGGAGAGCGCCGAGTTCAACCAGATTCGCAATCAGGCCTTACGCTTCCTGTATGAGAAACAAAAATTCCCGACAGGAGCTGACCGCCAGGAAAAGTCGCTAGCAGCTAAGCTCAAATCCGCACGTGATGCGAAGCAACATCGCGCTGCCTGAGTCCGCTGCTCTCTGAACTGATACAACCCGACCAACACCCGCTTGCTCCGGTGTCGACCAGACCAACCCGTAAACTCCTGTGCCCGGTCTGGTCGGCGCCCCCTTTCTTCCATTCTTCCATTCTTCC
>CAZQFA010000059.1:0-1776 GCA_964592245.1 uncultured Pseudohongiella sp.
ATCCCGAGGATTGGCGGGACCCGAACATCCTCATCTTTGCCTATACCCCGGTTGAAGACCCGGCCCTGTATTCCCAGGTCTGGGATGAGTTTATTGATTACCTGTCGGCTATGACCGGCAAGGAAGTGCGCTTTTTCCCGGTGCAGTCCAATGCCGCGCAACTGGAAGCCATGCGCGCGGGCCGTTTGCATGTGGCTGGCTTCAATACCGGCTCCACGCCGGTGGCGGTGAATTGCACCGGCTTTGTTCCCTTTACCTTGATGGCAGCCGAGGACGGCAGTTTCGGTTACCAGATGGAGATCATTACCTACCCGGGCAGCGGCATAGAATCAGCCGCAGATCTGGCTGGTCGGCAGTTGGCCTTTACTTCGCCCACTTCCAATTCCGGTTTCAAAGCGCCGTCCACCTTGCTGGATACCGAATTCGGTCTGCAGCCCGACCGGGATTTCTCCACGACATTCTCCGGCAGTCATGACAATTCCATTCTCGGTGTGGTGAACGGTGACTACGAGGCCGCCGCGGTGGCCAACGAAGTGCTGCACCGCATGGAGGCCAGGGATGTGGTGTCCCCTGAGCAATATCGCACTATCTACACGTCGCTGACATTCCCGACTACGGCCTATGGCCTGGCCAATACTCTGACGCCCGAGTTGCAGGAAAACATCAAGCAGGCGTTTTTCACCTTCGACTGGGAAGGCACAGCCCTGCAGGAAGAATTCAGCGAGGCAGGCATGGCGCAGTTTCTGCCCATTAACTATCAGGAACACTGGCAAGTGATCCGCACTATCGATGAAGCCAACAACACCGTCTATAACTGTGACTAAACGAGGATCGCACTCACCATGCTGGCATTGAAAGGACTGACAAAACGCTACGCCACGGGTGACCTGGCACTTGATGGCGTCGATCTGGAAGTGCCGGCCGGGCAGGTGCTGGCATTGATTGGTCCCAGTGGTGCCGGCAAGAGCACGCTGATTCGCTGCATCAATCGTTTGGTGGAACCGACTTCCGGCACCGTGTTGCTCGATGGGGAAGACCTGACCCGTCTGCGTGGCAGCAAGCTGCGTCTGGCACGCCGGCAGATCGGCATGATCTTTCAAAGCTACGCGCTGGTAGAACGACTGTCGGTGATGGAAAACGTGTTGTCCGGGCGTCTGGGGTATCTCGGTTTCTGGCGCAGTTTGCTGAGAAAGTTTGCCAGTGCAGATATTAAACGCGCCTGCGAATTACTCGACCGCGTCGGCCTGCTTGCCATGCTGGACAAACGTGGTGATGCTCTGTCCGGTGGCCAGAAACAACGGGTCGGCATCGCCCGGGCGCTGATGCAACAGCCGAAGTTGCTGTTGGTCGATGAGCCGACCGCCAGTCTCGATCCGAAAACCTCGCGCCAGATCATGCGTTTGATCGTTGAGCTGTGTCGCGAACAAAACCTCGCTGTAATTATCAACATCCACGATGTCGCACTGGCGCAGCAGTTTGTGGATCGCGTCGTCGGCCTGGCCGCCGGCAAGGTTGTCTTTGACGGCAAACCCGATGGCCTTAGCGAAGAAACATTGACTCTGATCTACGGTGAAGAAGACTGGTCCACAGCAACCGACGCCGAAGACAGCGAAGTCGACGATGATGGTAACTCCGCCCAGGAATCAGCCGACCCGTTGCAGAACATCGCCCGAGGAGCTCACCCCTGAACACCTTGTCTGGCAGCTCTGATCGCATTCAACTGGCGCAGCAGGGCCAGTGGCGGCCGTTGCCTTTCGTCAGTGATGCACGGCTGCG
>CAZQFA010000059.1:1876-7208 GCA_964592245.1 uncultured Pseudohongiella sp.
TGGCGCAGCAGGGCCAGTGGCGGCCGTTGCCTTTCGTCAGTGATGCACGGCTGCGTTGGACACTGAACGGGGCGGTATTGCTCTATCTCGTCCTGGCCTGGCTCAGTGTCGATGTGAACTGGGCACGCGTGGCGGAAGGTCTGGATCGTGGTCTCAACTTTATTGCCTCATTCCTGCAACCGGATTTCTTCAGTCGTAGCGGCGAGATCTTTCTCGGAGTACGCGAGAGTCTGACGATGACGCTGACCTCGACCGTCATTGGTGTGGCTCTGTCGATTCCGATAGGTCTTGGTGCGGCGCGCAATATCGCGCCACTACCGGTTTATTTGTTCTGCCGATTGATCATTGCCCTGTCCCGTACGTTTCAGGAAATTATTATCGCTATCTTTTTCGTCGCCATGGTGGGCTTCGGGCCGTTGGCAGGGGTGATCACGCTGGCCTTCGCAACCGTTGGTTTCATGGCCAAATTGTTGGCTGAAGATATTGAAGACGCGCGGCCAGACCAGATGGAAGCCGTGCGCGCCACCGGCGCCAGCTGGCTGCAGTGGATCAATTACGCGGTGCAGCCGCAGGTGATGCCGCGTCTGATCGGCTTGTCTCTGTATCGCCTCGATATCAATTTCCGCGAGTCGGCGGTGATTGGCATTGTCGGCGCTGGCGGCATAGGTGCCACGTTAAACACTTCAATCAATCGCTACGACTACGATACCTCCGCGGCGATTCTGTTGCTCATCATTGTGATTGTGCTGGCCAGTGAGTACTTCTCTGGCCATGTGCGCAAGTGGGTACAGTAAGATGCCGCTGATCGAGAAAGGGCAAGAAGCCGTCTGGCAGCGCCGCGAACCGAAGCAACAATTGTTAGTGTGGGCTGGCTGGTTTGTCGGCGTAGTGCTGTTTCTGATTTGCTGGAAAGTGATTTCCGACAACACTATCTGGGAATTTCTGGAAGACGCCGGCGTGCAGGGCATGAGCCTGATCGATCGCATGATTCCCCCGGACTGGTCTATCACCGGCTCGCTTATGCGACCACTGTGGGACACCTTGAATATCGCCACCGTCGGTACGGCGCTGGGTATCGCCATTGCCTTCCCGCTGTCGTTTCTCGCTGCGCGCAACACCACACCGCATCCGATACTGCGGGCGCTGGCTTTGCTGGTCATTGTCAGCTCACGTTCCATCAACGCGCTCATCTGGGCCATGTTACTGGTGACCATCGTCGGACCGGGCATCTTCGCCGGCATGATGGCCATTGCGCTGCGCTCCATCGGTTTCGTTGGCAAGCTGTTGTACGAGGCAATTGAGGAAATTCATCCGGAGCCGGTGGAAGCAGTGCAGTCCAGTGGCGCCAGCGGCGCGCAAGTACTCGCGTATTCCGTGTGGCCGCAGATCCTGCCGGCCTTTGTCGGCACGGCGGTGTACCGCTGGGATATCAATATTCGCGAGTCGACCGTGTTGGGTCTGGTGGGCGCCGGCGGTATCGGCCTGCAGATGAACGCGGCCATCAATAATCTGGCCTGGGGTCAGGTAGCGACCGTGTTCGTGCTGATCTTTGCTACGGTAATACTTTCCGAATGGGTGTCGGCGAAAGTCAGGGCAGCGGTCTATTAGACTGAGCGAGCAAGCCACTTGCAATAATTCTGGCCGACCGCATGTTCGTCACGTGGCCGCTTGATCAGGTGAATCCTATGCAACATTCAGTGACGTTAAAACAATCTCCCAACAGCCCGCCGGTTTGCGCCGAATGCGGCGCGAAGATGACCGAGCGCATGGTCATGAAAGGCATCAATGTGGGTGAAAAGTATTGGGGTTGCGTTAACTTTCCGCAGTGCCGTTATACGCGCAAGAAAAAGTCCTGAGCAGGATCAGCCAACGGCGTTAGTCACACAGCCGTTGTTTGGCTGCGGCGTATTCTCGTTGCAGGCGGCTCACCAGTTCGCTGGCTGGCACCACATTCTTCACCGCGCCAATGCCCTGACCGCAGCCCCAGATATCCTTCCATGCTTTTGATTTGCTGCTGCCGCCCGAGCCGAAGCTCATCTTCGACGGATCGCTTTGTGGCAGGTTGTCCGGGTCGAGTCCGGCGGCTTCGATAGACGGGCGCAGGTAGTTGCCGTGCACGCCGGTGAACAGGTTAGTGTAGATGATGTCACTGGCAGCATAGTCCACCAACGCCTGTTTGTAAGCGGGATCGGCATTGGCTTCATCCGTGGCGATAAAGGCCGAACCGATATAGGCCAGATCGGCGCCCATGGCCTGCGCGGCAAACACGCCACCTCCGGTAGCGATGGCACCGGATAACAATATCGGGCCATCAAACCATTCCCGTACTTCGCTGATAAAGGCCATGGGAGACAGGGTGCCGGCATGACCGCCAGCGCCGGCTGCGACACAGATCAGGCCATCGGCGCCTTTCTCGATGGCCTTGTGGGCAAAGCGGTTATTGATGACATCATGCAGGCAGATGCCGCCATAGGAATGCACCGCCTCGAATACCTCCGGGCGGGCGCCCAGCGAAGTAATGACAATCGGTACCTTGTGTTTCACACACATCTCCACGTCATGCATGAGCCGGTCATTGGAGTTGTGCACGATCTGGTTTACCGCATAGGGAGCTGCCGGCTTGTCAGGGTTGGCCTGATTGTAGGCGTCGAGTTCTTCATTGATACGGGTGAGCCATTCATCGAGCACTTCTGCCGGGCGCGCATTCAGCGCCGGGAATGAGCCGACGACACCGGCTTTACACTGGGCGATGACCAGATCGGGATTGGAGATGATGAAGAGTGGCGCGCCGACGACGGGAATGGACAGTCGGCCCTGCATGCAGTTGGGAATCGGCATTACAGTATCCTTGCTGCGTGCCTGCTGGCACTTGTTATGGTTTGTTCACCAACGGTGGTGATCGAGCGTTAAGCTCCCCCTGACCACAAAGCTAACCGATTTGCCGGTTGCTGGCTATTGTGGTTTGTCCGCTGAATCGAGATCGCGCTCGCCATAAAAATATCGCCAGCACAATAAAAGGCAAGGCTGTGATCAAACCACTGAGCGGGCCGCGTCCGCTTGCGTTGACTAGATTCCACACGAACATGGCCACTGCAACTTGTCCCACATAGAGTGCGGCCCATGGATGCATGAGCGGCGACATGCGCCAGAAGCCGATGGCGCCGGCAAGGTAAATGAGCAGGTGTAATGGTTCGGTCGCTTTGGCGGCATAGCCGGTGAGCATGATGCCGAACCAGACTTCTTCGGCATCGGCGACCGGCTTGGACAGGAAGTCCCAAGGCACGTAGATGAACGCCATGTAGGCACAGAACAGCATGAGGAGTGTCATCCACCAGGGGCGACGTCTGAATTGTTCACGAATGTGGTTCATCACCATGCCTGCCAAAACCGGTAGGGCGCCGATGGCGCCGCTGGATTGAGTGACTTACAGTGTAACCTGATTGGCCAGTGATGGCAGGGGCGATTTAGAAAGTAGTCTGCACGCTCAAAGTCAGGCGGTGGAAGCGGCTGCTGCAAGAGTCTTCGATGCGTAGCAACGAACCATCGATGGTAGTGCCATTGAAACGGAGTCGTTCGCGGCAGTCGGCATCGCCAAAGGTGTTGTCTGAATCAATCCGGAAAGTGACATCGTCAAAGAAGACCTTGGAGACAAACATGTCCCAGGATTGGCTGCGGTCGTTGCGAGTGATGGTATTGATATCGATGTCGTAGTTGCCACCGTGAATCGGGTGACGGTATTCGACCCCGTAGCTCAGGCCCAGCTCGGTGACATCATGGCGGAAGCTGAAACTGCCAAAGCCGCGGCCACCGATGCGTTGCTTGTTGCCAAGGAACGGGTCGATGATTTCCGAGTCGAATAAGCCCAGATCGGCCGAAACGATCGCATTGGGCATATTGAAATAGGCCAGACGGGTACTGGCATTGATAAACATGCCCCAGCGTTCTGCCGGCCCGACATTACCGGTGGCGGACAGTGGCCGGTCCGGATTCACCGTGGCATTGATGTTGCCAATGTAGTCTTCCACATCTTCATAGAACACGGTGGTGTTCAGCACGCCGGCGTCGTTAGGCAGGCGGTACTCAATTCTTGATTCATAGCGCCAGGTTTTTTCCGGCACCAGCTCCGGGTTGCCGGCATCCGCGTTGGTGTCGCGGTCATCATCGTCGGCCGTGGCGGCGAAGTTACTGAAGCTGAGTTGGGAAATCTGGCGCTGCACGGAGGCGCGGAACTGAAAGTTATCGGTAATATTGAAGCGGTAGTCGACCGAGGGGCGCCAGAACTGGAAGTCACGGGTCTTGCTGACAACGCCGGTCTGGGCAATTTCTGAAGTCTCGTAAACCAGACTGCTTTCCAGAGACATGCGATCATTCAGCGTCCAGTTATGAAAAGCAAAACCCTCGTAGCGAATTTCCTGTACAGACGTGCCCGGGTTGGATACCGACGGCAACGGTGACAAGCCACCGTAATTTTCCGATGGTGGCAGTGAGCCGGAACTGCTGCCAATCAACAGGCTGGAGTCCAGTTGCGTGTCAGCACGCTCAGCACCGACGCGCAGGCTCTGCGCGGCAGTCAGTGAGAAGTTGTAGTTACCCTGCACAATCTTTTCGCTGGTGGTGCGATTGGATTCAATGAACAGATTCTTTGCCAGCGCTTCGTCGGCCGAGTCAGCCCGGAATCGTTCACGGACATAGTCGCGAGTCTCTTCGTTAACGACAAACAGCATTGATGCCCGGGAACCGTTATCGAAACTGTATTCGTAATCACCACCGATTTCCCAATCGCTTTCCGTGTTCTCCCGCAGTTCCTCTTCGAAACTCAGACCGGCATCACTTGCCGTGTGATCAATAAAGTCACGCTGAATGGGGCGCGGATGGTCGCCGTCACGAAACTGGGTGTTGAATTGCAGGCGATGGGGGCCAGTGCTGTAACTCATGTTAGTGGACAGGGTGTACTCGTCCTGGTCGCGAATCTCGGTTTCAAACAGCGTGCCCAGGAGTTCACCGTTCGGGCCAATGCGGGCCTCGCGGGTTTCCCGGTTTTCGTAGTTGGGGCGGGCCTCGAAATTAATCAGCGCCTGCAAGTTGCCAATCTGTCTCGAATGGGCGATGGAGCCGCCGGTTTCAAAAGTGTCGTCATGGTTGAGACGATTCACCAGTTCCACAGACGTACTGGAACGGGAAGCCGAAGGCGCGAGCACGATATTGACTACCTGACTGGCGCCTCGTACGGCCAAGTCGCCGGAGGTGTTGCGGATGATTTCGATTTGCTGAACTTCACGTGCCGCGATTCGGTCCAGTTGGTCGCGTGGGGAGTTGTCTTTTCCGGCAATGC
>CAZQFA010000059.1:7308-9822 GCA_964592245.1 uncultured Pseudohongiella sp.
CGTGCCGCGATTCGGTCCAGTTGGTCGCGTGGGGAGTTGTCTTTTCCGGCAATGCGCTGACCATCGATTAACAGATTGCCGCCGGTACCGAGTCCGCGGCCGCCACCGCCACGCGGGCCATTGTCGATAGACAGACCCGGAATGCGATCGAGCATGTCATTGGCTGTCACCGGATTGTAGGCAGCGAAGAAGTCAGCCGGGTACACCACAGTGGAGTCGGCGTTATCAACTTCCGTAGCGTTGCTGTCTGCAATGTTCTCGTCAGCGGCACCATTGGCGCCGGCCGGGCGAGCACTCGTCGGTGCAGCTGTTTGTGAGGTGCCCGGTGTGCCTTCTTGTGATCGGGATTCTTCGGTGCCGATCAACAGCAAGCCGGCCAGCAAGGATGTGGTAAGTCGATTCATGTCGGTAACTGCGTTGCCCTGTAGTTGATTCGCTTTTTGCTTTCAGGTTCGTGCTATTAGGTTCGTGTTGTTATATCGGCGGAATTGTTGCCAAGCAAAAAGAACCGCAACCCTACACAATTTGCCTGCGAGATATCACCCCAAACACGACAGGTTGCCATTAAAGCAGACGGTGTTCTTCGGCCGCCGGCAATGCGCGGAATCGCCGCCCTACACGGGTCGCGGACAGCCATGGTGTCTGTTTGTTCACGGGGTGAGTCAACGACCTACAGGCGCCAACGCTCGTTGCCGGTCCAACGATCAACTGCCATGGCCTCAGCACGACAGGGTGCGACTAATGAGCGATGAGCTGAATATTCGACTGAGCAAATAAAGGCGGGAGACGGGATCAGGGCAGACCGTGAAAATAGCGGGTTGTTGTTAATGGCGGGGGAGCCTGCGTGTAACAACGAGCCACTTTACAGAGGCATAAACAGGGGTAAAAAGAAAAGGGGCTCTAATGAGCCCCTTTTTATTTTCTGTAATCGCCGTGCTTCTTACTCTACCGGTTCCATCCGCATGATGGCGGTCGGCGCAGCAGCGCGGTCTGAGATTGCCAGATAGATGTAGCCATCCGGACCCTGACGGACGTCACGGATACGGCCGATGCCATAAGCCAGGGTTTCTTCGATGATCACTTCGCGATAGCTGTCGTCCATGTGCAGACGAGCCAGTTGTTCACCAGCCAGCGCACCGGAGAAGATGCTGCCGTACCAGCCGGGGAACTTGTCACCGGTGTAAATCATCAAGCCTGAAGTGGCAATAGAGGGCACCCAGAAGTGTGTTGGAGATTCCATGCCTGTCAGTGTCTGACGAGCGTGAATCGGGCTGCTGGATACATAGTTCACACCATAACCAACCACGGGCCAGCCGTAGTTATTGCCCGGCTCGATCAGGTTAATCTCGTCACCGCCCTGTGGGCCGTGCTCGGATTCCCATAGATCACCTGTCTCCGGGTGAATCGCCAGTCCCTGCGGGCTGCGGTGACCGTAGCTCCAGATTTCCGGCATGGCATTGGCCTGACCGACAAACGGATTGTCATCAGGGACGCTGCCGTCGTCGTGCAGACGCACGATGACGCCGGCATGATTGCTGATGTCTTGGGCCTGGTGGGCTTCCAGATCGCCGGTTGAAGGTGCCTGACGGTCACCGGCGGTCAGGTACAGATAGCCTTCGTCATCAAAGACCATCTTGCCACCATAGTGGCTGCGACCTTCGGCCTGTGCAGCAAAAATTTCTACCACGTTGGTCAGGCGATCATTCTCCAGAGTGCCACGCACAATCGCGGTGGTTGAGCCTTCGCCTACCGGCTTGGAGAAGCTGAGATAGAGCCACTGGTTATCCTCGAAATCCGGGTGTGGCAATACTTCGAACAGACCACCCTGGCCTTCGTAGAAGACTTCCGGTGTGCCGGGTACGGCTTCTGGCAGCAACTCACCGTCGCGGACGATGCGCAGACGGCCGGGCTTTTCCGTGATCAGCATGTCGCCGTTCGGCAGCCAGGCCATGGACCAGGGGTGAACCAGACCATCGACTACCGGCACTACACGGTAGTTATGGTGTGAGGCGTAGTAAATGTCGGATTGGGCGCTGGCCACTGCGGCGGCAGTTGTGAGCAAGCAGGCACCCGCAAGATTTAGCATTGAGCGAAGCATTGTTGTTTCCTTCTCTGTTTCAGAATCAGGTTATTAAAACGTCTTTCGGGGGTACAAGCCTAGGCTGCCCGCCGATTATTTAGGCGTTTTGACTTGAATTGGGCGGAAGCAGGGGTGAATCCGCGTATTTCGCTGACATTGTAACCCAATGGCTGACTCGACGGGTGACCATTTCGTCATCTGCGCGACTGCCCGGCAGCGCGCATTTTGCCGGTGGTGCCGGCCTAGACGAAATCAAAGCGGCCGAAATCGCCGCCGAGCAACTGGCTGGCATTACGATGGCCAAGCCAGCCCTGGGTCATAGTCTGATAGACCTTGCGGAAGTCGGTGGTGTGAGCCAGATTGTCGCCTTCTCCCAACTCGGTCAGGCTAGGCAGGTCACCGTAGTGGCCGCCCTTGACCTGACTGCCGACCAC
>CAZQFA010000059.1:9922-12894 GCA_964592245.1 uncultured Pseudohongiella sp.
CAGCCGCTTCGGCCGCCCGCCCAAACAGAGACGGCATGATGACATTGCCGCCAACTGCAGCGACACCGGCGCCCGCACCGAGTCCGGTCAGACTGGCCTGTAAAATATTTCGACGCTGCCGTCCGCGTGCGGACATTTTTGCTTGTTGTTGTTTCTTCATTTGCAGGGCCTCATTGGAAAGCGCAACAGGGTTGGCTTGATCCTTGTTATTCTCGATCGGTGCTCTTTTGTTTGTCTGGCTTAACTCAACTGATACTCGGGTTGACTCATGATCAGATGCAGCGTCATGCGCAGGGCATCTTCCATGTAAGTCTCGGCGCGGGCGATGTCGCTGGTGCCCAGCTCGTCTTCCAGAAAACGGACGATCAGTGCCCTTGACTCCGGTGCCGGCTGAACGCGCAGGAATCGCGCGAGCAGGTAATCCACGACTTCGTCACTGTTGGTCAGGCCTGCTGCCTGTACCATGCTACTCAAATCCAGCGCCGCGGTATGACGCGGAATGGGCTTCACTCGCTGAATGGCCATTTGCCAGCCACGGAAACTGCCGTAGCGCGTATTAAAATCCTCATCGCGGTCGGCGAGCATGTTGGATTCTGCCATCACCATGCCATCGCCGATGCCAGACGGTTGTGTGGCTGAAGTGATATCCATACCCTGACGAATGCGTGTGGCAACGCTGCGGATCTCGCTGCTGCCGTTATAACGGTCATAGGGAATGAAATTGATGTCCGGGAACAACACGTCACGCGCGAAGTTGCCGCGCTCGAGCAGCAGGCCGGGTGTGATCCAGCTTTGGCCTTCGGCCCAGCCGGCAACTGTAGGCGGACGCAACAGGGATTGGCCCAAAGCACCGGTAGCGCGATTAAAATCAGGGACACCTGGCACATCTTGCAGGCCGAGCTTACGGTAAGTAGACACGGCCAACTCAACTGGGCTCTTGATATGGGTGCCAACCGAGGGCGGGCTGTAGAAATCACGCGACAGGAAAACAGTCTGCAGCAATGTGGCCACATCGTAGTCAGCCTCACGCAAGACATCACCCAGTTCCGCTTGCAATGCCGGACTCAGCTCCTGACGGACAAAAAAGCGATAGAGCTTGCCGGCAATGTATTCGGCCGTGACCGGTTGCTCCATGATGATGTCGATAATATCGACGCCATCGAAGTTGCCCGTGCGACCGAGAAACTCTTTGCTGTCGGTGTCGTGTTGCTCGGCATTGACGACAAATTCCAGTCCGTCGAAGTTCCAGCCAGTAAAAGCGCGCGCCGCTTCGCGAATGTCCCGCTCGCTGTAATTACCCACACCCATGGTGAACAGTTCCATGATTTCGCGGGCAAAATTTTCATTGGGAGCGCCTTTGACATTAACCCCGGCATCCAGGAAGGCAAGCATCGCCGGGTCTTGTGCTACCGCTACCATGAGGTCGCGGAAACTGTCGGTGCCCTGGGCATGAAACAATTCAATCTGTTGCAGCAGTTTGCGATAGTCACGCACCTTGCCTTCATTGACAGCAAAATGTCCGTGCCAGAACAGCGCCATCTTTTCCTGCAGTGGCGCATCACTGCTGACCATGCGATTGGCCCACCAGTAGGCGACGCGATTGGTTTCCAGTGTCGAAGCGCGCAGCCAGTAAAAGAACTTGTTGACGATGGGTTGCAGCGGACGATTGCCGTCGGGTTTAACCTTGATACCCAGTGCTTCACCGTTGGCCTTGGCCAGCTCGGTGGTGGCCGGCCGGCTCGGCGGGAACGGGTCCAGACCCGGGTCGAAGATATCGGACTCATCGAACGGCGCCAGTGCCGAGTGGGCGCTGGCATCGAAATGCACCAGTTGCGCGACTGCGCCTTGCGGGCCCAGTGCCGTCAGTGCGGAGATTTCTTCCGGCGTGCCACTAAAGCCGGCCCGCTCCAGCAAGTGCGCTGCCGCTTCATAGTTCCAGCTGGATTCGCTAATCGGGGTGAGATCGTCTTGCCAGTCAGCAGGGCCGGACCATTGTGCCAGTAACGGGGCGCTGAATAGTGTGCCCAGCAGGGCGGCCAGAGTCAGACCGCTGCCAAGGGTTGCACGGCGACGGGCGGGTCGCGTGAGAATTTTCGTGGACAGTCCGCGGTGCATGGGATGTCTCCAGTCTTTCTTCAGACTCTTTCCAGACTCTCTCCAGGTTCTCACCGGGTTGTAGTGAATAGTCCGGAATAGTCGTTGTTATTATTCGCAAGTAATGTCGCTTGCCTGCAGTTGCTGTGCCGGGCCCTCTACGGGCTCCAGACCCTTTAAGACTGCTGAACCAGAACAGCCGTGCCAGAACCACAGGGCGAACCCACACTTTAGCAGATGTTTGCGGCGATAAACCAACGCCAATGTATGACAGTGTGCAACAGTGGCGGCAGGCTAGCTGACGACTCCGGCCTCGCGCAGGCGGGCGATCTCGGCCTGATCGAGGTGCAGACGCTCGGCCAGCACCGCATCGGTGTGTTCCCCAAGCTGTGCTGCCCAGGGCGTGACCCTGCTATCGATGTGGCGGAATTTGGCGGGCAGGTTCTGCACTAGAAAGTCACCCAACTCGTCATTATGGACGGTGGAAAAAGACTCTCGCTCAACCACTTGCGGGTGGTCAAACAGCTCGGCGACCCGGGCATGGACACCACAGGGGACGCCGGCCTTGTTGAGAATCTCTTCGCACTCGCGGGCGCTGCGCTGGCGTGACCAGGTCTCGACTTCGTCAATCAGCTGCCTGACATTGGCGCGCCGCGCCGCACGGGAGAAGCGCGGGTCCGCCAGTAAATCCGGCCGCTCTAACGCGGTCGCCAGCCCCTGCAGGTTCTTGTCAGAGACCACACAGATCATGACGAAGCCATCTTTGGTTTGCGCCGGGCAGTAGCGGCCGATGACATCCGGATTGTCGCTGCTCAGGCTTTGTTCGTACTGAATATGGGCCGGTATCAAAGTCATCATGGTATCCATCATGCTGACGT
>CAZQFA010000059.1:12994-14222 GCA_964592245.1 uncultured Pseudohongiella sp.
TCGTACTGAATATGGGCCGGTATCAAAGTCATCATGGTATCCATCATGCTGACGTCGACATAATCACCCAGGCCGCTTTGTTGCCGGCCCAGCAAGGCGGTTTGCACGGCGCCAAAGGCCAGCGTGCCGGTGACAATGTCCGCCATCATGATTTCCCAATTGGGAGGTCGCTGACTGCCGTCCTGGGAGCGGCCGAACACTGTGTCGAAGCCGCTGGTGGCATGCACTATCGGCGCATAGGCCGCCCGGTGTACATAGGGGCCAGACTGGCCGAAACCGGAGATGGAACAATAAATAAGGCCAGGGTGCTCGGCTTGCAGTGACTCGTAGTCGAGACCAAAACGGGCCATGACGCCGGGGCGAAAATTTTCGATGACCATGTCGGCGTCGAGAATAAGTTGCTTCACCAGCGCCTGCCCATCCGCGGATTTGAGATCAACGGCGATACTGCGTTTACCGGCATTGAAATGAGCAAAGATTCGACTCATGCCATCGACGCCGCGGGTGTGATCACCGACGCCGGGGGTTTCTACCTTGATGACCTCGGCGCCACAGTCCAACAGATAACGTGAGCAGAGTGGCCCGGCAAACACCGCCGAAAAATCGATGACGGTGAGCCCTTGCAGTGGTTTGGTATGCGCCTTGTTATTAGTCATTGTTGTGCTTCATCTTTGTCTTGATATCTTTACTCGCAAAATCGCTCTCGCCAATTGATCCATGCAATGTGATCCGCGCAAAGTGTACCGCAAGCTGGCATCAAAGCGGGTGGCGATTGTTAGCCGGCGCAATGGGACGCCAGTGCATCCCACACCACTTTGATGCGGGTGACGCCGCGCAGGTCGGGATGAGTGAGTAACCACAGCGCGCCTTGCGAGTCGGGAATCGGCAAGACCTGCTGCAGACTCAGCTCGCTCTGGTCAGAAGGGAGCAGGGCATAGCCGATGCCAGCCCGGGCCATGGCCGCCATGGTCGACAAATCGTTGGCGCGGGCGACGATGGCGCTGCTGTAGTTCGCCTCTAACCATTGAAACACCTGCAAGCGCATGAGGCCGGCGTCGGCGCCGATCAGTTCGAGATTCGTCAGCTCGGCGAGTTCGGTCGGTGCTTTGCTGCGCGCCGCGTTATGCCGGCAGAGCCACCAGTTGAGATCCATGATCTTGCGTCCGACCAGGTGCCCGGGAGGATTCATGGTAGCGCGCACAGCGATATCGGCTTCGCGCCGATTGAG
>CAZQFA010000060.1:0-4631 GCA_964592245.1 uncultured Pseudohongiella sp.
TAACTTCGCGGCGATCAGGCGCTCTTCGATTTGGCGTCAGCCAGCACGACCACATCATCATTCTTGCCATCCGCTTTGTCGGCCTTCGGCTTGCTGCTGGTCAGTAACTCGGCGCGAATCTGGTCTTCGATTTCCTTGGCGATCTCCGGATTCTCTTCCAGATAGATAGCCACGTTCTTCTTGCCCTGACCAATCTTTTCACCCTTGTAGGAGTACCAGGCACCGGACTTCTCGATCAGGTTCTGTTTCACACCCAGATCAATCACCTCACCCAGATGGAAAATACCCTGACCGTACATGATCTGGAATTCAGTCTGACGGAACGGTGGCGCCACTTTGTTCTTCACCACCTTGACGCGGGTTTCATTACCCACAACCTCGTCACCTTCCTTGATGGAACCGATGCGACGAATGTCGAGACGGACAGAGGAGTAGAATTTGAGCGCATTACCACCAGTGGTGGTTTCCGGCGAACCAAACATGACGCCGATCTTCATACGAATCTGGTTAATAAAGATCACCAGCGTATTGGAATTCTTGATATTACCGGTCATTTTGCGCAGTGCCTGTGACATCAGGCGCGCCTGCAGACCCATGTGGCTGTCGCCCATATCGCCTTCGATTTCCGCTTTCGGTGTCAGTGCGGCGACGGAGTCAATGACCACGACATCCAGTGCGCCGGAGCGGACCACCATGTCGCAAATCTCCAAGGCCTGCTCACCGGTATCCGGCTGGCTGACCAGCAAGTTGTCCACATCGACACCCAGCGCCTCGGCGTAAATAGGATCCAGGGCATGCTCGGCATCGATAAAGGCACAGCTACCGCCAGCCTTTTGCGCTTCAGCAATAACCTGCAGTGTCAGTGTGGTTTTACCGGATGATTCCGGGCCGTAAATCTCGACGATACGACCACGGGGCAAACCGCCCACACCAAGCGCAATATCCAGGCCCAGCGAGCCGGTAGAAATCGAGGGTATGGCAACGCGTTCGGAATCGCCCAGCCGCATCATGGAACCCTTGCCAAACTGGCGCTCAATCTGTGACAGCGCCGCTGCCAATGCTTTTTCTTTGTTGCTGTTGTCTTCAATCATGAGTTGTAACTCCGTGTAATGCGATGACTTAAATTACTATTTACAACTGATGCTGGTTCCATGAGTAATGCAGTTGTTACGTCCATAAAGTAGTGTTGTCCCCTACTACTTGCCAAACTTCCGGCGAAATCCCTACTCCTGTCTGCCGAAGACCTGCGAGCACTGATACACGACTGCTACCGGCGCTACTTCTGTTCTTCGACCGGACACGCCAGAACGAATACTACTGTATATTCGAACAGTAAAAATTAAACCAGAATATTACTGTATATACAACCAGTATATTGGCAGAAATTGAAATAGCTTTAGAGTGGATTAGCGTCGAATTATTCGACTAGCGCCAGCAGGCCTTCCAGCGCCGCTGTCACCGTCGCCAGCCGCACTTCATGGCGATCGCCCTTGAAATGGAAGCACTTGGCGAAATGCTTTTCACCCCAGTGCCAGGCAATCCACACTGTCCCCACAGGCTTTTCCTTGCTGCCGCCATCAGGGCCGGCAATACCGGTCACAGCCACACTGAGGTCGGCGCGACTGTTAGCCAGCGCGCCATTGGCCATGGCCAGTGCCACTTCCTCGCTGACAGCGCCAGGGCCGACGATGTCGAACAGCGACTCGGGAATATTGAGCAGGCGTGACTTGGCCTCATTGGAGTAGGTGACAAAGCCACAGTCAAACCACTCCGAGCTGCCGGGGATGCGGGTCAGAGCCTCGGCAATGCCGCCCCCTGTGCAGGATTCAGCGGTTGCCAGCAAGACTTCCTTGGCGCTGAGAATTTCCGCCAGTTGCCGGGCGAGTTCGTCTGTATTGCCTATCTCTAAGTCGGACATAGACCTATGGTAGCGCTTCATGCACTGGAAGCAACCCCCACCCCGGGCGCGGTTAGTAGCGAGTGTTTTCCATCAGTGGGTCAGCTGTGCTGGACCGGCAAAGCGGTTGGCGGCGGTGCCGGTTGGGGACGTGTGAGGCAGGGATGCCGAGCTCGAGCCCCCAGGGACGGGTTTACGGCGGGCCCCAACCGGGACTGCCGCCAGCCGCTCAACTGATGCCAACCTACCGAATTGCGCTGCCATTCCCGCGCCGGCGGCATTGGGTTTCCAAGTACGGCGGCAAAGCGTGTAGAATCACTGCCTTTATCAAGATCAACGCAGTTTGCACACTCTTGGCCGACGCCTCCTCACACACTCCGATGATGCAGCAATTTTTGCGCATCAAGGCCCAGCACCCGGATGACCTGCTGTTCTATCGCATGGGGGACTTTTACGAGCTCTTCTTTGACGATGCCCGGCGCGCCGCCAATATTCTCGACATCACCCTGACCGCACGTGGCAAGTCTGCCGGAGAGCCCATTCCCATGTGCGGCATCCCGTTTCATGCTGTCGATCGTTATCTGGTGAAACTGGTAGATGCCGGTGTCTCCGTAGCCATCTGCGAGCAAGTTGGCGACCCGGCCACCAGCAAGGGCCCGGTAGAACGGCAAGTCGTGCGGGTGATTACACCCGGCACGGTCAGCGATGAAGCGCTGCTGGATACACGCCGTGACAACAGCCTGCTGGCCATTGCCCAGAGTGGCGTCAGCGATGACACGCAAACAATCTATGGCCTGGCACTGATGAATATCGCCAGCGGCCGTCTGGTGTTGAATGAAGTCAGCGGACTGGAAGCGCTGCAGGCCGAAATTGAACGCCTGAAACCGGCCGAGATTCTCGTCGACGGCGAGACTGAACTGGCCAGCCAGCTCGCCCATAGCGCCTTGCGCCGTCGACCACCCTGGGACTTCGATCTGGACAGTGCCCGCAAGACCCTGAACGATCACTTCGGTACCCGCGACCTTAGTGCTTTCGATTGTGAAGACATGCCCGTAGCCCTGTGCGCGGCGGGCTGTGTCTTTCTCTATGCCCGGGAAACACAGAAGTCGGATTTGCCACACATCCAGAGCATGGGTGTCGAGCGCCTGCAGGACAGCGTCATTCTCGATGCTGCGAGCCGGCGTAATCTGGAGATCGACAACAATCTTGCGGGCGGCCGCGATAACACCTTGCTGTCGGTACTGGATCGCAGCGCCACCGCCATGGGCAGCCGCTTGCTGTCACGCTGGCTCAATCGGCCACTGCGCAGCCATGACGCCTTGCAACAGCGGCAACAGATGGTCGCTGCACTGATTGAGAATTTCCACTTCGAAGCACTGGCGGATGTACTCGGCAATATCGGCGATCTCGAGCGCATCATCGCCCGGCTGGGCTTGCGCTCGGCCCGGCCACGCGACCTTGCGCGTCTGCGTGACGGCTTGCAGCAACTCCCTGCCCTGCAAAAACTACTGGCGCAGATTGATGCCACGCCGGTGACTGCACTGGCGGCAGCGATCAGTGAATTCCCCGATCAGGTGGAACTGCTGGAACGGGCCATCGAAGAAAATCCCCCGGTGGTCATTCGCGAAGGCGGCGTCATTGCCAAAGGGTTTGACGAAGAGCTCGATGAGCTGCGTCATCTGAGCAGCAATGCCGGTGATTTTCTTGTCGAGTTGGAACAACGGGAAAAAGCCCGTACCGGCATCAGCACATTGAAGGTCGGTTATAACCGCGTACACGGTTACTACATCGAGATCAGCAAGGGTCAGGCCGGCGGTGAAATGCCGGCCGAGTATGTGCGGCGGCAAACCCTGAAGAATGCCGAGCGCTTTATCACGCCCGAGTTGAAGGAATTTGAAGACAAGGTTCTGAGCGCCAAGAGCAAGGCCCTGAGCCGGGAAAAAGCGCTCTATGACGAGCTGCTGGAACAGCTGGCCCAACACCTCAACGCCCTCATCATCAGCGCCGAGGCGCTGGCGCAACTGGATGTGCTGAATACCTTTGCCGAGCGGGCGGTAAATCTGGATTACTGCCGTCCGAGCCTCAGCGGCGAACCTGGCATCCAGATTGAGCAGGGTCGCCACCCGGTCGTGGAAACCGTCACTGACACGGCGTTTGTGGCGAATGACCTGAATCTCGATCACACCGACAAGATGCTCATCATTACCGGCCCCAACATGGGCGGTAAGTCCACTTACATGCGGCAAACCGCGCTGATCGTACTATTAGCCCTGTGTGGCAGTTACGTGCCTGCCAGCGCCGCGACTATTGGCCCGGTCGATCGCATCTTTACCCGCATAGGCTCTTCAGACGATCTCGCCGGTGGCCGCTCTACCTTTATGGTGGAAATGACGGAAACGGCCAATATCCTGCACAACGCCACGCCCCAGAGCCTGGTGCTCATGGACGAGATTGGTCGCGGTACCAGTACCTTTGATGGCCTGTCGCTGGCCTGGGCCTCGGCGGTGTTTATTGCCGAAAAATTGCAGGCCTATACGCTGTTTGCCACCCATTACTTCGAATTGACAGTATTGCCAGACAGCATTGCCGGCATTCGCAATGTCCATCTGGATGCCGTCGAGCATGACAACGGCATCGTTTTCCTGCACGCAGTCAAATCCGGCCCGGCCAATCAGAGCTATGGCCTGCAGGTTGCGCAGTTGGCCGGTATTCCGGCCGAAGTCATTGGTCAGGC
>CAZQFA010000060.1:4731-10390 GCA_964592245.1 uncultured Pseudohongiella sp.
CAAAAGATAAGGGACAAGAAAGATGACATTCGTAGTTGGTGATAACTGTATCAAATGTAAGCACACCGATTGTGTGGAAGTCTGCCCGGTAGATTGTTTTTACGAAGGCCCCAATTTCCTCGTCATTCACCCGGATGAATGTATTGATTGCGCCCTGTGTGAGCCAGAGTGCCCGGTCGACGCCATTTATGCCGAAGATGAATTGCCGGAGGATCAGGCCGAATTCCTGCAACTCAATGCCGAGTTGGCCGAGCAGTGGCCGAATATCACCGAAAAGAAAGACGCCCTGCCTGACGCCGAGGAATGGGCTGACAAACCCAACAAACTGCAGTATCTGGAGCGCTAGTCGCCTCCCGGCTGCTGCCAGTCAGCGCCGAATCCGGGTCGCAGAGGAAATTCTCAGCGACCCGGTAACAAGCCGATCGGATCCACCGATAATCCGTCTCTCCTGATTTCAAAATGCAGCATGGACACGCCACCGGCATTCTCGCCGATGGTGGCAATCTGCTGCCCGCCTGTCACATGCTCACCTTCTGTCACCAACAAGGCACTGTTATGACCATAAGCGCTGAGATAGCGATCGGTATGACGAATGATGATCAGATTACCCGCCCCCTGCACGCCGCGACCGGCGTAAACCACGTCACCGTCGCTGGTGGCCAGCACCGGATCACCTGAAGCCCCGGCGATATCAATACCCTCGTTGCCCTCATTGCCGAAGGCTCTTAGCACCCGCCCCTGATAAGGCCAACGCCAGGATGGCGGCGCTGGCTCGGAGACAATGGGTTGCCGGATAACACCGCGGCTGTTGCTGCCTGTGCCCCGGGATTGCGCCACCGTGCTGTCACTGACCGGCGTGCCGAGCGAGGAATTGCTGGTACGGCGTGACGGTTCAGCTACGCGGGTGATATCCAGATTGATTTGTTGATCGACAAAAATAGTGTATGGCGGCTGCAAGCCATTGGCGATGGCAAGACTGCGATAATCCAGATCGAACTGGTAAGCGATCGAAAACAGTGTATCGCCACGTTGCACGCGATAACTGGCAGGACGGGTCGCCGATGAAGTTGTTGACCCGGAGGTTGTGGAACTGCCACTGGAAGCGATAGTGGTATTGCGCGCTGGTGTGCGCAGACTGCTCTGGGGCGTTGTACTGTCAGCAATCAGCGGCGGCGTAATGACGCGGCGCTGGCCCGACTCGGTCACCGGCGCTGGGGTATTGTTACTGCAACTGACTGCCACTACCAACAACAAACTGCTGAGGCAAAGACGGGGCATTGTCCGATATGTCACCATGGTGTTGCTAACTCGTGTGTATTGTCGCGCCAATTTCCAGTGCATAAAGCCAGTACATAAAACCCGCAATTAAAAACAGTGCCACTACTGCTTCGTTGTTGCTGAACAGACGCAGGCAGCCCGATTGCGTGACGATTGTCACTGCAGCCGTGATCAGTGCCTTGCAGCGGGTGGCGACAGGCGTGCGATCAGCAATACACCTGCACAGCCCAGCAGGCAAGCCAGCAGCGCGGGCAGCAACATGGGCTCATTTCCGGTTGCCTGCAAATAGGACATCGGCAAGATATTTTCTGTCTGCAATGCCTGTTGTATGCCGTCGCTGTCAGTGTAAAAACTGACGGCAACTTGCCAGGGCCATAGTACCCAAAGCGATCCTAGCAGCAAGCCACAAATCGTAGCGTAGCAAAGCTCGTGATAGTGGTGCAGCAGCCAGGCCAGCAGTCGCGAAAATGCCAACAGCCCGAGCACGCAGCCAAGCATGAAGACAGCAATACTGGCTAAGTCAAACGATAGCAACGCTTGCAGGATGAACTGATAGACGCCGAGCACCAACAGAATAAAGGCTCCGGAAAGCCCGGGGAGAATCATCGCTGAAATGGCAATGGCGCCGCTGACAAACAGCATAAGCAGTGAGGGTGTCGTCGTTCCCGGCTCCAGCAGGCCAATGCCGACAACTAACAGCCCTCCCAGTACCATTGCCAGCACATTACTTAACCTGCGCCAGTTCAGTTGTTGCCGCAGCAACCAGGTGGAGGCCAGCACCAGACCGATGAAAAACGCCATCAGCGCTTCGAAATAATTAGCCAGCAAGAACAGGACGGTATTGGCTGATAATAACAACCCGCTCAATACACCCAACGCCAGCACAAGCAGAAAACTGCCATTGACGTGCTGCCAACTACGCTGCCACTGCGCCGATAACAACAGTTTGACGGCAACGAGATCGACGGCGCGAATGGAATAGATCAGTGTGTCATAGATGTTGGTAATGACAGCTATGGTGCCACCTGACACCCCGGGCACGGAATCGCCGAGCCCCATCGCTATCCCTTTGCCATAAAGACGCAGGTAGTCTGCTGCCGACTGTGGCCGCCAGAGTTCATCGTCGTGATTGTGCTCGGGAGAATCACTCATAACATTCGTATTCGTATGGACAGCCCAACGATCCGGCGCGCAATGGCAAGGTCGTCAGTGCTGCAGCTGCCCCGACAGCAAGGGCACAAAGCGCACCATTTCCAGGGTCTGCTCGGCAAATTCATCACCGTGACGGGTTACCAGTTTGAGTTCCTGTCCGGCGTCGCCACCCACCGGTATGATCAGGCGCCCGCCATCGGCCAACTGCTGCAGCAACTCCGCCGGAATGAACTGCGGTGCGGCTGTGGTAATAATCGCATCATAGGGTCCGCGCGCAGCCCAACCAAGAGAACCGTCATCGTGCTTGAATTCGATGTTGCGCAATTTCAACAAGCGCAAGTTTTTACGTGCGCGCTCCAGCAGCGGCTTGATGCGCTCGACGGTAAAGACTTTGCCGGCGAGACGGGAAATGATGGCTGTCTGATAGCCGCAGCCGGTGCCAATCTCGAGTACACGATCAAGAGAACCACTCTTGAACAAGGCCTCAGTCATGCGCGCCACGACATAGGGTTGCGATATAGTCTGATTGTGTCCGATCGGCAACGCCACATCCTCGTAGGCGCGATGGGACAGCGCTTCGTCGAGAAAGATATGACGCGGAGTTGACCGGATGATATCCAGCACTGCCATGCTATCGATACCCTGATCTATCAAACGACCTAACAATCTTTCTCTGGTTCTTTGCGACGTCATACCGATGCCGCTTAAATTTCTTTTCTCAATCAATGCCTGTTATTCCTCGTCGGCTCTTGTGCAATACACACTTCCCGCAGCAGGCTCGTCGCGTAGGCGCCGCGGGGCAATTGAAAATTCAATTCAAGGATATTGTCCTCGGATGCGGTCGGATCGGCCGACGATGTCGTCGCCTCTACCCCGGTGCTGTCAGTATTTTCCGGTGCCAACCAGCGCCAACTCAAAGCGCTCGCCATGAAGCGCAAGGGTCGGCGATCGGCGTCCAATCCCTGCCTGATCAGCCCGGAGACCAGTTCAGGGTATTTTGACAGGACCGCTTTCTCTATGTCGGCCGCTTGCGCCTGTGGTACATAGCGATCTGCTGAAGAAATCCGTCCCGGTAATGGGCCGGTCAGGTGTATATCGAAGCTGTCGAGTCGCGACTGCAGTTGCTGGTCCCAATCCTGCGGCGCCACCGCAAAAAAGCGCTGCGTGCCGTCGAGGTTCAGCACATCACCGGCGACATAACGCTGCCAGTTGTCATTGGCAATTCGCTCGGACAGTAGCTGATTGAACAGGTAGGCGCGAGCAGCCGATAGCAGCATCCCCCGCCGCTGGCGCCCTGCTGACCTTCTTGAGTCGTCTTCAGACGCCTCCGCCTGGCGAAACAAGGCCAGCACCTGGTCGATATTGCTCATGTTGTGACCAAAACGCTGGGCGCCGAAATAATTGGGAACGCCTCGCTGGCGAATACCTGTCAGGCGCTGCTCAAACTCTTCCCGGGGACCAATGCAATGACGCAGCAGCAGAGCGAAGTGGTTGGCCTTGTGCGAGCCGATGCGCAGCTTCTTCTTGTTGCGCTGCACTGCTTTGACACTGAGGCCGTCACCTTCAATGTGCTGCAAGCGCGATTCTGCTGCCGGCGGTAACTTGAGACTGAACCATTGGGTACACTCACCTTGCCGGTCTTTCATACCCGAATAACCCACATCGCGCAGCGGCACACCGGTGACTTCCGCCAGATGTCTGGCAACCTGGGTGGTGCCGATATCCACTTTTTGAAGTTGCAGGTACAGGTGCTCGCCAGCTCCGCTGAGGGCGAAGCCAAGTTCTTCGTCCACCCGAAAATCGGCAAACTCGGATTTTAACGTGGCGTGGGTAGACGGCCGACCAGCGGCGTAAGCCAGATCATCCAGTTGGCGGTAATCAGCAGTCACGGGGAGCTCAGGGTTTGCCATGCATGAGGACGACGCAGTGGCAGGCCATGCCCTCTTCCCGACCGAGATAGCCCAAGCGCTCGGTGGTAGTGGCCTTGATATTCACCGCACCGAGCGGCAGCTGCAGTATCTCCGCCAAACGCTCACGCATGGCCTGTCGGTGCGGGCTTAACTTCGGCACCTGCGCGACCACAGTAACGTCTACATTGCCGGGCGCGAAGCCTTTGTCGCTGGCTACAGCCAGCACTTGCGTTAACAACACGGCGCTGTCAGCGCCGGCAAACCGGGCATCGGTGTCGGGGAATAAATCGCCGATATCACCGGCAGCGACGGCGCCGAGAATGGCATCGCAGACGGCGTGCAACACGACATCGCCATCCGAGTGAGCGACAAGACTTAACTGCTCCGGCAAACAATAGCCAGCCAACAGCAAGGGTTTGGCGGGATCGAAGCTGTCGCTAAAGCGATGCACATCGAAACCATGACCGATTCTGAAGTGATTGTCAGTCATGCGCTGCCCTCATTCGACACGGCAGCCAGTTGTTGTTGCAGGATCAACTCTGCCAACTGCAAATCGCTTTCGTGAGTGATTTTTAAATTCAGTTTGCTCCCCAGCACCAGCTGCGGTTGCAAGCCACACGCCTCTATTGCCGACGCTTCGTCGGTGATGGCCAGCTGCTGCTCGCGCGCCTGCTGCAAGGCAGTGGTGAGTTGGCCATAACGAAACATCTGTGGCGTAAAGGCCTGCCACAAGGCACTGCGATCGACCGTCTGCTGCACCTGCTGTACGGCGTTAGCGGCTTTGAGCGTATTGTCTACAGGGGCTGCTAACAATCCGCCTACAGGATGCTCCTGCAATTCCTGCAGCAGCTTCAGCAGATCTTCGTGACTTACACAGGGACGCACCGCGTCGTGTACCAGCACCCAGTCATCCGGCTGGGCGGCACCCAGCGCCGCCAGGCCATTGCGCACCGAATCCTGTCGTTCAGCACCGCCACTGACCGTGGTGATGCGCGGGTCGGCAGCCACGTCCAGCGTAGAAAAATGCGTATCTTCGGGATGCAGTACAACAACCACCTGCGTCAGCGCCGGCAGTGTCAGCAGTTTTTTCAGGGAATGCGCCAGCACCGGCTGGCCGGCGACTTCACGATACTGTTTGGCAACTTGCTTGGGAGTAATCGACGCCATACGGCGACCGATGCCAGCGGCTGGCACAATAGCCCAAATGCTCATAATGCTTGTCAGCACTCGACGTCAGTCGAGTTGCTACCTGTGTGGGTCGTGGTGGGACTGCGCTAGTGGCAGTCTATATTCATTCGGCTCGCAATCGACTTTCCAAT
>CAZQFA010000060.1:10490-14002 GCA_964592245.1 uncultured Pseudohongiella sp.
CAATCGACTTTCCAATTGACTCTCAATCAATCATCAATCAATCAACGATCAGGAAAAAAGTTTCGTCTTTGCGAATCATGCCCAACTCGGAACGGGCACGTTCTTCAACCGCTTCCAGACCATTTTTGAGATCCAGTACTTCCACTTCGAGCTCATCATTACGCGCGGCCAGCTCTTCATTGACGGCCCGTTGTGCCGCCAGGTCGTCTTCCAGCATGTTGAGCGCGCGAACACTGTCTTCACCAAGCCACAATTTGTATTGCAGCACAACAAAGAGTACAGCCAATGTGGAAAACAAAGCTTTCATGACGGCGTTGTGTCGGGTTCCCAAGCGTTAATGTGTGACTTAATTGCGTAACTTACTTCGGTAACTTACTTCGGTAACTTACATGTGTAACTTACATGTGCAGCATCCGAGAAACCGGAATGCACGCCGACGCGGCGCACATTCCGGATTTAGCCCGTTCGGCAGCGGCTATTGCCTTCTTTTTCAGTTACGCGGTAAAGCGCGCAAACTCTTTGAGGCCGTTGTAAATGGCCGCGTTGCCCAGTTGTTCTTCTATGCGTAGCAGGCGGTTGTATTTGGCCACCCGGTCTGACCGGCACAAGGAGCCCGTCTTGATCTGTCCTGCAGCAGTGGCTACAGCCAAATCGGCAATAGTCGTGTCTTCAGTCTCTCCGGAGCGATGCGAAATCACTGCGGTGTAACCCGCCTGCTTGGCCATATTGATCGCCGCCAGTGTCTCACTCAGGGAGCCAATCTGGTTAAACTTGATCAAGATGGAATTGGCGATTTTCTCGTCAATACCACGTTGCAGGATACTGGTATTGGTGACAAATAAATCATCGCCTACTAACTGCACTTTATCGCCTATTTGCGCCGATAATTTAGCCCAACCGTCCCAATCGGACTCATCCATGCCGTCTTCGATAGAGAGAATCGGGTAATCCTGTGACAATTTGGCCAGATACTCGGCGAATTGGGCCGAATCATAGCTCTTGCCTTCGCCCTTGAGGTTGTATTTGCCGTCACTGTAGAACTCTGACGCCGCGCAATCCAGCGCCAGGTGGATATCGGAGCCTGCTTTCAATCCGGCTTTTTCAATGGCCTCGAGGATCGCATCCAGTGCCGCCGCATTGGACGGCAGGTTAGGCGCAAAGCCACCTTCATCGCCGACTGCGGTGCTCAACCCCTGCTTGCTTAACACCGACTTCAGGGCGTGGAAGATTTCCGCACCGTAGCGCAGGGCTTCACTGAAGCTGGGGGCGCCGGTAGGCTGAATCATGAACTCCTGAATGTCGACGTTGTTATCAGCGTGTTCGCCGCCGTTGACGATATTCATCATCGGCACCGGCAGGCTGTACATGCCGGCGCTGCCATTCAGGGTGGCAATGTGCTGGTACAGGGGAATACCCTGGGCGGTCGCCGCCGCACGAGCTGCTGCCAGTGACACCGCCAGAATGGCATTGGCGCCCAGTTTGGATTTGTTCTCCGTGCCATCCAGCTCCAGCATCAGTTTGTCCAGCGCCTGCTGATCTTCCGGCGCACAACCTACCAGTGCGGCCTTGATCGGGCCATTGACGTTGGCCACCGCCTGCAACACACCTTTGCCGAGGTAACGCGAGCCGTCCTTGTCACGCAGCTCCAGTGCCTCGCGCGAGCCAGTTGAGGCACCTGATGGCGCGCAGGCTGTGCCGATGACACCACTCTCTAGAATGACGTCGGCTTCGATAGTGGGGTTGCCGCGAGAATCCAGAATTTCCCTGGCTTTAATATCCTTAATATTATTCATTTCAATACCTTAGTACTTATTTCTAACTTAATTTCGAATTATAGATTGAGGGTGCTTGGGCCACTCTCATGCGGTATCCAGTGCCGGCATGGCCTTGATCAGCGCATCCAGATCACGCATCTGCTGCAGGAACGGCGCCAGCTGCTTGAGACGCAAGGCACAGGGGCCGTCGCACTTGGCCGCATCGGGATCCGGGTGCGCTTCGATGAACAAGCCTGCCAGACCTTGTGAGAGACCTGCCCGGGATAACGTGGTGATATCCGCACGGCGACCATCGGCGCTGTCAGCGCGTCCACCTGGCCGCTGCAAGGCGTGGGTGGCATCAAATATCACCGGATAGCCGAACTGCTTCATGACCGAAAAGCCGAGCATGTCGACGATGAGGTTATTGTAACCAAAACTGCTGCCACGCTCGCACAGCATTAGCTGCTCATTACCCGCTGCGGTGAACTTGTTGAGGATATGCCCCATCTCCTGCGGTGCCAGAAACTGGGCCTTCTTGATATTGATCACCGCCCCGGTCTCTGCCATGGCAACGACCAGGTCTGTTTGCCGGGATAGAAATGCCGGCAGCTGCAGCACGTCGGCCACTTCAGCTACTGGTGCGGCCTGCTGCGGCTCATGAATGTCGGTAATGATTGGCACCGAAAACTGTTGTTTGATCTCGGCCAGCCACTTCAGCCCCTCCTCCATACCAGGCCCGCGAAAGGAGTCCCTGGAGGAGCGGTTGGCCTTGTCGAATGAGGCCTTGAAGATATAGGGAATACCCAGCTCGGCGGTGATCTCCTTGAAGGTTTCCGCGACCTGCATGGCAAGATCGCGGGATTCCAGCACATTCATGCCACCGAAAAGGACGAAAGGTCGGTCGTTCGCGACCGCGATATCCGCGATCGTTAGCTGTTTCGGGCTCATGGGGATGTTGCGATCCTTGGGGCTTGTTGCTCTTGTCGTTGTCTTCGCCTGCCCTGGCAGGCGAAGGTGTCGCCTGAATTACGATGCCTGGGCAGAGTTGGCCGCCGCGACGTTGGTCGAGACTGTGGCGATCGAGTCACCGCCTAATGATAATTGTTCTCGGTGCGCATTGGCAGCCTCAATGAAGCCGGTAAACAGCGGATGGCCATAGCGCGGCGTCGAGGTGAATTCCGGGTGGAACTGACAACCGACAAACCAGGGATGATCTGCCACTTCGATGACCTCCACCAGCATGCCGTCAGCGGATTTGCCCACCAGTTGCAGGCCGGCTGCGGTGAGCTTGTCGATGTAATCATTATTGAATTCATAGCGATGGCGATGCCGCTCGACGATCTCCTCCTTGCCATAACAGGCAAAGGTCTTGGAGTTCTTGTCGAGAATGCATTTCTGGCCACCCAGACGCATGGTACCGCCAAGATCGGAATTGGCGTCGCGCTGTTCCTTGTCACCACCGGCCGTTGTCCACTCACTGATCAGGGCAATCACCGGATCGGCACATTCCGGGTCAAACTCGGAACTGTGTGCTCCCGGGATGCCGGCGACATTGCGTGCATACTCGATGACCGCCGCTTGCAAACCGAGACAAATGCCGAGATAGGGAATCTTGTTTTCGCGGGCATATTGCACCGCTTTGATCTTGCCTTCTACACCACGCTCACCAAAGCCGCCCGGCACCAGTATGGCATCCATGTTTTCCAGTGCTGCTGTTCCCTGTTCACGGATATCGCTGGAATCAATGTAGTGGAA
>CAZQFA010000061.1:0-13145 GCA_964592245.1 uncultured Pseudohongiella sp.
ACCACTTTCGAGATGCGATCAAAATCCTGCCAGTTCAACTGAATGCCAGCCGCACGTGCCATGGCCACCAGATGCAGTGTGTGATTGGTTGAGCCGCCAGTTGCCAACAGTGCCACCAGGGCGTTGATAATGCTGGCGGGCGAAATCATTTGTCCAAGCCCGGGCTTGTCGGGTTGGGTGGCCTGAATCAGGCGTGTGGTGGTCTCTTGCAAGAGCGCCTTGCGCAAGGGTTCAGCCGGGTTGATGAAAGAAGCGCCGGGCAACTGGATACCCATCACCTCGACCAGAATCTGGTTGGTATTGGCAGTGCCGTAAAAAGTACAGGTACCCGGGCTGTGGTAGGAAGCCGACTCGGCTTCCAGTAATTCGTCCTTGCTGGCTTTACCTTCTGCGTAGCGCTGACGGACGCTGGCCTTCTCCTTGTTGGAGATGCCCGATGGCATCGGCCCGGCAGGAAAGAAAGCGACGGGGAGATGGCCGAATTGCAAGGCGCCGATGAGCATACCCGGCACAATCTTGTCGCAGACGCCCAAACATAGTGCGGCATCAAACAGGTTATGAGTGAGGCTGACTGCGGTTGCCAGCGCGATGACATCGCGACTGAACAGCGATAACTCCATGCCAACGCGCCCCTGGGTCACACCATCACACATGGCGGGGACCCCGCCGGCAACCTGTGCCGAGGATCCGAGTGCATTGGCAAATTCCTTGATGTATTGCGGATAAACAGCCAGCGGTTGATGCGCGGAAAGAACATCGTTGTAGGCATTGACGATACCGATATTGGCACTCTGCATGAGGCGGATTTTCTGCTTGTCCGCCGCATTACAGCCGGCATAGCCATGGGCCAGATTGCCACAAGACAGGCTCTGACGGGGCGGGTCCTGATCCCGGGTTTTCTGTAGCATGTCCAGATAGTGCTGGCGAGAGGTCTGGCTGCGCTTGCTGAGCTCGGCAGTCACTTCTTCCAGCACGGGATGCAAGGTTGTCACGGAGTTCCTCCACTGATCGAATCAGTCTTCACTGTAATAAATATCCAGAGGTCTTTGTTGCTGATGCAGGAATGCCCGAATCGGGTATTCGTCCACAGCGCCCAATTGCATGGCCTCATCAAGGACCTTTTTCTTGGCACTGCCAGCAATATGCAGATACAAATGATTACAGTCCATTAACGCCGGCAGTGTCAGGGTCATACGTTCATGTGGTGCTGTTATGGGCGCGATGGCGCAACAACGTGATTGCACCGAACAATCAACCGCCTGCGTGCCGATCAAGGCCTGCTGCAACTCGCGCGCACCGGGAAATAACGACGCCGTATGGCCATCGTTTCCCATGCCGAGAATGACAGCACTGACTGGCCAGGCCATCTCCTTCAGGCGCTTGTCGATGGCTGCTTCGGCGTCAAAAGGGCTATTCATACCGTTATACAGTTCGATGAATTGCGCTTTCGCCGCGCGCCCCTGTAGCAGGTGGCGATTTACCAGTGCGGCATTGGAATCCGGACTGTCCACATCAACCCAGCGTTCATCGGCCAGACTGACCTGTACCCGTGACCAGTTCAAGGGTTTCTGTGCCAGACATTCGAATAACGGGACGGGTGTACTGCCACCGGACACAATCAGGCTGGCTTCACCGCGTTGTTGGATGTCGTCTTTCAGGTCGTCGCAGAGTCGGTCTGCCAATTGCTCGACCAGATCTTTGCTGTGTGCATAACTGTGAACTTGCCAGACCATGTGCTTGCTGATTAACCCTCTTCCCAAGTGCGGCCATCGCGGGCAATCAGAGCGATGCTGTCCGAGGGGCCCCAACTACCGGCGGTATAACCGACCGCTCGCTGATTGGTTTTACGCCAGCCGTCGATGATGCCATCGACCCATTGCCAGGCAGCGACCAGCTGATCGGCGCGCATGAAGAGGGTGGAGTTGGCGCGCATCACATCGAACAATAGCCGTTCGTAAGCGTCGGGCACACGTTGGCCAGTAAAGGCGTCGGACAATGACAGATTAAGAGATACGGATTCAAGATCCATCGGATCATTCAAACCAGGCATCTTGTTCATCAGCAACAAGCGGATGCCTTCATTCGGCTGCAAGCGAATGACCAGTTTGTTGGGTGTGGTGCTGTCGGTATCTTCGCCAAATACCCGGTGCGGTACGCCCTTGAACTGAATCACAATCTCCGAGACTTTCTTCAGCATACGTTTGCCGGTGCGCAGATAAAAGGGCACGCCAGACCAGCGCCAGTTGTTGATTTCTGCCTTGAGGGCGACGAACGTCTCCGTATTGGATCCCTGACGCGCGCCTTCCTCGTCGAGATAGGCCGGTACAGCCTTGCCGCTAACGGCGCCGCTCTGGTACTGACCGCGGACGGTCTTCTCTTTGATGTCGGCGCGCTGTATCGGCCGCAGTGCCCGTAGTACTTTCAGTTTTTCATCCTGTACCGACTGGGCATCCAGCTTGTTCGGAGGTTCCATCGCTACCAGGCAAAGCAGTTGCAGCAAGTGATTCTGAACCATGTCGCGCAAGGCGCCAGCATCATCGTAAAACTGCCAGCGCCCTTCGATGCCGACGGTCTCGGCCACGGTAATTTGCACATGGTCGATGTACTTGCTGTTCCACAACGGTTCGAACAGGGCATTAGCGAAGCGCATGGCCAGCAGATTCTGTACTGTTTCCTTGCCGAGGTAATGATCGATTCGGTAGACCTGCTCCTCCTTGAAAATCGCCGTGAGGCTGGCATTGATGTCTTCGAAGGTTTTCAGGCTCTCGCCCAGTGGTTTTTCCACCACAATGCGTGTGTTGGGTCGCACTAACCCGACGGCCCACAGGGACTGACAGATTGGTGCAAAGATGGAAGGCGGCGTCGCCAGATAGACAATCAGGTCGCGTGACTTGTCAGCAAACTGATGCTCGCGCAGACGCAGCAGATCTTTTTCCGAGGTAGCATCCCCGGCCACGTATTCCACGCGGCTAATGAATTTTTTCCAGAGGGCCTCGTCGGGTGTTTCTCCCTGATACTCTTCAAAGCGCGCTCTGATCTTTGCGCTCATGTCAGACTGGGAAATCTGGCTGCGGGCAACGGTGACGATCTTCAGGCAGGCCGGCAGGCAGCCGCTGCATTCGAGATGGTACAGGGCCGGATAGAGCTTGCGCAGGGCGAGATCGCCATCGCCTCCAATCAACAGCAAATCACAGATCATGCTAACTCCTTCTCCTGGCCATTAGTCACTTCACGGCGGTGTCGACAAGCAACACCCGCCTTCCCGTACTGGCGAATGCCGCGTCGGGAATGAACAGGTCAATGCAATTCCCTTGCCAGCCTCGATGCCATCCCCGCGACAGCCATAGCGATGACTATAGCAGGGAGGACGTGACAAGCGTAAGGATGGGCCGGAGAGGCAGCAGGATCAGGCCTGCTGCGGCGTCTCAAACAGTCGGCGTGTCGCCTGCGTTGGCCAGAGGCGTTACTGCGTCAGCGCCTGTTGCCGTTGCTGGCGCCGCTGGTGGAGCCTGTCGCCTTTGCAATTCACGTCGCACTAGCAAAATGCTGAAACAGGCTTGCAGGACAACAGAGGCAACCGATGCGTACCAGACGTGTTCGATGGCAAAATCTTCACGGCTGCTGAAGTACAGGCATAGCGGGATAAACACGGCAATGCGCAGACAAGAGCTGAGCAAGGCAGGGCGCGTGTTGCCAAGACCCTGAAAAACACCGGAGGCAGTGAAGACAATGCCCTGAGTCACAAAATTCCAGCTGACGATCTGCAGGAATACAGCGGCGACTGCAATGATGTCAGCATCGTCGGTAAACACGCCCACCACCACATCGGGATGCCATTGCATAATCAGGGTTACGGTGACCATCACCGCCGCGCTGAGCATGATGCCCTTGTAGAATGTCTCGCGAACGCGCGCCATGTGTCCGGCACCGAAATTCTGGCCAACTATAGGCCCGACTGCGAAAGCGATCGCCATGGTCGGCATGAAAATGGACTGCATGACGCGACCCCCAATGCTGAAACCTGCCTGGGCAGTGGCGCCGAAATCCTGAATCAGCCAGTAGACGACAAAGAAATAGACGAAAAGCAGCAACATTTCACCACCGGCCGGCAAACCGATGTTCAGCATTTTTAACCAGAGTTTGAAATCCGGAGCCCATAGCGTGCGGACAAACGAGACGTATTTCTCCAGCTTGATGAAATAGCCAATCAGCAGTGCGCAGCCGAATGCAGAGGAAATTGTTGTTGCCAATGCCGCGCCCATGACGCCCAGTGCCGGGAAGGGGCCTGCGCCGGTAATGAGGGTGGGAGCCAGAATGATATTGAGAATGACCGTCATGATTTGCACCAGCATGGCCGGTTTGACAATACCGGTGGCGCGCAGGGATGAAGCCATGGCGATAATAGGAAACTGCATCGCCATGCCGGGCAGGAACCAGAACAGGAAGGTCACGCCTTGTGCCTGGGCACCGGTATCGGCTGTGATGCCGGCCATGAAGCCGTGACCGGCACTATAACCGAACAGTAAAGTCGAAGCCGCACACAAGGCTGATAGTACCAGCGACTGATTAAACACCAGATTGGCAAACTCCCTATCCTTGCGACCTACTGCCTGGGAAATCAAGGCCACGGAACTCACACCCAATACCTGGGTGATGGCCATGATCATGAACATCAGCGTGCTGGCGGCGCCGACACCGGCGACTGCATCCTCACCCAGCGTGGCGACGAAATAGAGATCAATCAGCAAGTAAAGCGTTTGGAACAGCATGCTCGCGGCAACAGGAATTGCCATGGCAAGAATAGTTCTGATGACAGAACCTTGCGTCAGGTCTTTCATGGTTCGATCCTTTGTTCTGGCCAATGCATGGCCGGTATGGCGCGGGAGTGCGCCGCTGCCGGGAAAGCAGGGGCGCGGAAGGGGCCACGATTATAACGGAAATTTTCCCACAGGGGGTTGGTTTTTTACGTTAAAACGAAGTCAGAACTGATAGATGTCAACTATTCGGGACAGCGTTATGCGCAGGCCCATGCAAAGTCGTCAGCGGTGTCCCGCACAGCACACAGGTAGTACAATCAGGGTTTAGTAATGTCGCCCAAGCGTCTGCTTGTTTTGCGTCTGCAGAATTCAAAGCCTCCTGCTCGCGAGGCAAATCGCCCGGAGAGACGATGATGAACTATCCGATGTTTGTGAAAAGCCTGCTTTTGTTCGCCCTCATGCCAGCCGCGTTTGCTGACAGCGTTGTGCGCAGTGACGCTGCGCCGTCCGAGCTGTTGGACCGGGATTTTGTGTTTAACGTCTATCTGCCCGACGGCTACGAACAAGCTCAGCATGATTTTCCGGTGTTGTATCTGTTACATGGCAATCAGGGTACCGAGAATAGCTGGTTCCGCGGCGCCGATCTGCAGGCACAGGCCGATCAACTCATTGCTGAAGGCAGCATCAAGCCGCTGATTATTGTGACACCCGCGGATCCGAAATTCTGGTGGGCAGATGGCTACGACGAGCCCGTGCTGACGGCGTTTATTGAAGATCTGTTGCCGTATGTGGAAAGCGAATACAAGGCGATGACCAACCGAGACGGCCGGGCGATTGGCGGCTATTCCGCTGGCGGCTTCGGGACGGTGAATATTGTCCTGCAATACCCGCAACTTTTTGCCGCGGCAGCACCCCTCAGTCCTGCTGTCTATACGCCGCAGCCGCCGATGGATTCTTCGGCCACCTCGCAAGACACCTTCCTGGTTGACGGTGAATTTGATCGTGATCGCTGGGCATCCCTGAACTGGGTGTCTTTTATCGCTGATTACAAACAGAGTGGTATTATCGTGCCGTTTTATATTAATACGGGTGACCATGACCGCTTCGATATTGCTTACCATGCGGCGGTGTTTTATCAGGCTCTGCGCGAACATCAGCCGGAGATGACCGAGTTTCGCGTCTTCGATGGCGATCATAATTTTGCCGCCTGGGGTGGCAGCATTGACGACGCCATGATCTACATGGATCAGTTCCTCAGTGCCGACGAATAAGCCCGGTGCCACCAGCAGAGAAATCTGGAGAAATTTACAAGCAGCGCACACTGATCAGATTGACTGCAGATGAACCAACAAGGCAGTAAACGATAATTCCGACAACATCACTAAAAGGGGAATCATGATGACTATTCGACTTCCACAGGCCGCGGCCAAGACACTGGCTATGCTGGTTCTTTTGCTACTGGCTCTGCCAGGTCAGGCGCAACGCGAGATCGACCCAACACGCTGGGAAGAAACCATGCAGCGTTTTGATGAAGAAGACCGCCGTAACCCGCCGCCCGAAAACGCTATTGTCTTGACTGGAAGTTCCAGTATTGCTCGCTGGAACGATCAGGCGGCCGCCGCCCTGGCGCCACTGACAGTCATCGCTCGTGGCTTTGGTGGCAGTGTGATGGAAGACGTGGATTATCATCTGGAACGGGTGGCTTTGCGTTATCAGCCGCGCGCGATTCTGATCTATGAAGGTGACAATGACACGGCCTTTGGCATACCGGAGGCAGAGATTCTCGGTCACCTGCGCTCAATCATTGCGCGCATTCACACTGAATTGCCGGAAACACGCATTTATGTGTTGTCGGTCAAACCCAGTGTGCTGCGCGAGAATGTCTGGGACAAAGCGCAAAGCGTCAACGCCGCCTATCAGGCAATCGCCAAGGCGGACCCGCTGGTGCACTATGTCGATGTTGCCAATCCGTTTCTCAATGCCGATGGCAGTGTCATGACCGATATATTTGTGGAAGACAATCTGCACCTGAACGATCTTGGTAATCTGATTTGGGGTTCCAGTATTCGTGCGGCACTGATGCCACTGGAAGCACGTCATGAAGGCATGAAGCACTAGCATTGCGGGAGTGGTAACAACGGTGGAAATTACTCTGGACCTGATATTAGCAGTGACGGTGCTCGGTTTGCCGGTGTTGGCATTCAGTTGGTTCCTGTTTTTGAAACTGTTTCAGTCGGGAAGTCTGGGGCGTGAGCTTGATCGCAAGACGCTGACGGCCGAGATGAAAAAGTTTGGCAAGGCAGCATCGAAAAACAAAGCCAGTAAGTCGCGTTATTTTTATGATAAGTGGATGTGGTTTGGTGGTGGCTTTTATGGCTTGGCAGGTTTGTGGACGTTTGCCGTTATCGAGACGCAACAGGCCATTACCTTTGCAATCGACTTTCCCGGTTTTGCCGCGATGACGGAAAATGGCGTCATCAGTTTCCTCATCAACTTTGCCCTGAATCAACTGGGGAATCTCCTGCAAGGTCTGGTGTGGTTTACCTGGTGGCCGGCTGATTCAATCTTGTTGTGGATCGGTGTGGCGTATCTGGGTTACTGGGTCGGCATCGAACTGGCACGGCGACAAGTGCAGATTAGTGGGCTCTTGCGCCGCAATAAGGGGCAGGGGCCACCTGAAGGCGTGTAGCGCTGGTGCATGACTGCGCCGTCGTGGGCGGCGCAGAGATTCGATGTGAATTGATCAATAGATTGATTAACAGTAGCAAGGCTAAGTCAGTATTCATCCAAGCCTTCAGTAAATTCAATTCTGACGCCATTCGGATCTGTGATAAAGGCAATGGCCAGTCCGATGGCGGGTATTTCCCGATACGGTACATCAAACTCAATACCCTGCGCTGCCAGTCGGTCACAAAACGCTTCCAGGTTGTCTACCTCAAAACCGATGTGATCCACTGCGGATCCCTGTGTGGCTGCCCGCGGTGAATCGGAGTTGGCAAAGCTGAGATTCATGCCGGGGAGATTGGTGGTGGTGGAAATCCGGCCGCGGGGACGAATCTCGAGATTGAATACCTGTGTGTACCAGGCCAGCAGCTCTTCGTGTCCCGGTGTGTAGAAGTGTACGTGGTAGCCGGTGACTTCCTCGTGCAGTGACTGATCTTCCTGCATTTCCACATACACGCCGTCCGGTAACATGATATAGGCATTGGTTTGCCCTTCAGCGCCGGTGAAAACACGTCCGACTTCCAGTCCCGCTGCCTGCCATTTCTCCAGAAACGCATCCATGTCTCGGACCTTGAAACCGAAATGGTCCATGACCGTTTCCTGCGAGCCCATAGTCGGTTCGCGCTCGCTGAACAGGGCGACCATGTTCGGCACAGTGACTGCTGTCAGTGAACCGCGCTGGACCACAGTGCCGCCAAAGTGTTCTTCCCAGATTTGTGTGTGCTGTTCGATGTTGCTGACATTGAGATGGACATGGCCGAAAGTGAGTCCGTCTGCATTCGGTGTGGCCAATTGTCCGAGTGCGGTAGATTGGGCGATAAGGGCCAGGAAAACCAGAATTAGGCGCTGCATGAATTTTCTCCGTGTTACGAAAGTGCGCATCGTCACTCGATCGATTGGCTGATAATTACTGCTCGGCGGAAGGCGCATATGATTGTTCTTGTAATTCTGACATGGGCAGCCATTGTAGCGCCCTTGTAGTGGGCAGCGTCAAATAGCGCTCTGGGTAATTTCAGAACATTCGCAACAGCTTTTCTACCGTCAAACCAGGCGGCATCCCGTCTCGGATTGCCTGCCAGACCCGGGCACGTTCTGGGTGAGATTGTGGCAGACAGTGATGGTCAGCAAATTGTCATCGCCACAGTTGAGCGCGAGACGGCGGAGTCCGTGTGCTAGTCAGGACTGGGCTCATTTGAGCTGGTCTGGGTTGTCCGGAGTGGATAGTCTTCTGGCTAGCATCACGCCGGGCCTTTGAAGTATGCGCCAGGGTTGACATGGGTCGGCAGCTGGCGCATTATCGCCGCGCTATGACTCAACAACCCACTAATCAGACTTTTTTCTGGTGGTACCCAAACAAGGGCTGCCAGGAGATAACATTCTAACTCTCCAATCTGGCTGCCCGGGGTTGTGGCGGCCTATTGCATAACATTTCTTCGTACGTCGCGGCTCCAGGCATCCTGAAAAGGTGACAGGAAAAGCGCGATGACTATTCAACAACACATTCAATATCGCTGTGCCAGTGGCATCGGTGTACGCCGTCATGCACTCCAGTTGGACTACGAGACAGCCAGTACTCAATTGGCTGGCAAACTCGACAGTCAGCTTGGGGTCTTGCTTTCGTCCGGATTTGAATACCCGGGGCGTTATTCCCGCTGGGATATTGGTTTTGTGAATCCGCCGCTGCAGATCGTTGCCCGCGGCAGGACAATGCAGATTGTGGCACTCAATCCCCGTGGTCATGTCTTGTTGCCAGAGATCTATCATGCGCTTGTCAATGCGGTTGAAATCAGTGACATCAACAGCACAGATTCTGCTGTTGAACTGCAGATCTGTGTGTCAGGAGAAGAATTCACAGAAGAGCAACGCAGCCGCCAGCCGGGTGTGTTCAGCATCCTGCGCCGTCTGTTGCGTCACTTCCACAGTGATGCTGATTCCTATCTTGGGTTCTATGGTGCGTTCGGCTATGACCTGACATTCCAGTTCGAGGACGTTGAGAAATTCCAGCAGCGTAGCGAGTCGCAACGTGATCTGGTGTTGTATTTACCTGATCAGATTCTGGTTGCCGATCATCGTATCGCTCGTACCGTGCAATACAGTTATGAGTTCCAGTGTCGCAGCTGGGATTCGGAACAACGACTGGAAACTACCGGTGGCTACCGTCGCAGTGGTAGCAAAGTCCCGTTCACGCCAGCCATCAAAGTGCGTACCGAGTGTGATCACCAGCCTGGAGAGTATGCGGATCGCGTGCGCAAAGCGCAGGAATATTTTCGCCGCGGTGATCTGTTCGAAGTGGTGCCGGGTCAGTCTTTCTTTGCTCCCTGTTCAGATTCGCCGGCGGCAGTCTTTGCCCGTCTTAAACAGGCCAATCCGGCTCCCTATGGTGCCCTCATGAATCTGGGTGCGCAGGAATACCTGATCGCAGCCTCGCCAGAGATGTTTGTGCGCGTGGAAGGTAACGAGATCGAGACTTGTCCAATCTCGGGGACCATCAGGCGCGGCAGTGACCCCCTCGGTGATGCCGAACAGATCCGTACATTGCTCAACTCCAGCAAAGACGAGGCGGAGCTTTCCATGTGTACCGATGTGGATCGCAATGACAAGGCGCGGGTCTGTGAGCCGGGCAGTGTGCGTGTAGTCGGGCGTCGGCAGATAGAGATGTACTCACGCCTGATTCACACAGTGGATCACGTCAAAGGCACTCTGAAACCGGAGTTCGATGCGCTGGACGGATTTCTGGCGCACACCTGGGCGGTGACTGTCACTGGCGCGCCGAAGCTGGCGGCCATGCAATTTATTGAGCAATTCGAGAAGTCACCTCGTGCCTGGTACGGTGGCGCGATCGGCTATCTCGGTTGCGATGGCAATCTCAATACAGGTCTGACACTGCGGACGATTCGCGTTCAGGATGGTGTTGCTGAAGTGCGCGCCGGAGCGACCTTGCTGGCCGATTCCGATCCGCAGGCCGAGGAACAGGAAACGCGATTAAAGGCATCAGCATTGCTCGATGCCGTCCGCGGTGCGCAAGCCGTACAGGCAGACAACACAGCTGACATTTTGGCGAGCGTTGCTGATTGTGGTGTCGGGATTCGCGCCTTGATGGTCGATCATCAGGATTCGTTTGTGCACAATCTGGCGGCGTATTTCCGGCAGTGCGGCGTGGAGCTGGTGACGATGCGCCCGGATGCGGCGCGCCGCTATTTGCAGACGCACGAGATTGACCTGCTGATTTTGTCACCGGGCCCTTCGCGGCCGACTGACTTTGCCATGAGCGAAACGATCGATCTGGCGCTCAATAAACAGCTGCCAATATTCGGGGTCTGTCTGGGATTGCAGGGGCTGGTGGAATATTTCGGCGGCAGTCTGGAAACGCTGGCGATTCCCATGCATGGCAAGCCGTCAGTGATACAGCATGACGAGTCCGCGCTGTTTGCCGGACTGCCGCGAGAGTTTCGTGCTGGACGCTACCATTCTCTAGTCGCAGCGAAGGTACCTGGATGCCTGCAAGTGACTGCCCGCAGTGATGATGGCTGTGTGATGGCCGTGGAGCATGAATCCCTGCCCGTAATGGCCGTGCAGTTCCACCCGGAATCGATTATGACTCTGGAGCGGCAAGCGGGGCAGCAGCTGATTGCAAACGTGCTGCGTCGGCTGCAGAGAGAAAAACGCACTGTCCGAACAGGGTGATTATCCGCTACCGGGGAAACAGGGTCAGTCTGTCAGCGTGCGGTTGAACCACTGCGCCAGGCGATAGCCGGACAATCCCAGGCGCACTTGTGAAATGCGATCCATCTCTTGCTCGTAGTCGGCGCTGAGGGATTGTGTCGGGAGTGCGGTGTCCAGTCGATCTGCGCGGGAAATGGCTTCCAGCATGGCATCGGTATAAACCTGTGCTTGCAGGATCTCCCGGGACTCTGCCATCCAGCCAGTCCAGTCGCTGTTGTCAGCAGCCGCTGGTGGCTGCGGTTCTAACGTTTGCAGGATTGGGGGCAGGCTGGCGAGAAAGCCTTCGGCCCGCATCGCCTGATCCCATACGGCATGCAAATTGGAATCTTCAATAGCGATGGCATTACCGCCGCGGTCGCCGCTTGCGAAAAGATTGGCAGAGAACAAGGAACCGGTATGCAAAGGCTGGTGAATGTCGCCCATCAGATGTAGTACCCAGCACAGGGCGACGGCGCGCTCGTCCAGCGGTCGACTGTTGTCGGCAAGGAGGCGCGTGTTGTAGTCCAGGGCGGTGACAACATTGTCGACATCCTCTTCGCTGCGAATGGCACTGGCAGGTGTGCCTGTTACATCAGCAAAGGCGGTAATACCGACGTAGACATTACCCTGCTGATCAGCCTGATCGCGGACCCAGGCGCCGTCGATATAGTGCCAGGTTGGACGGTTATAGCGACGGCGATCAGCATCAGGAAGGCCGCGGGCGATGTCCGGCCAGTAAGCGGCCTGGCCCAGCAGCCATTGCGCCAGTTCGTCAGCGTCGTCGCGATCAATAAAGTTGGGTATGGCGCCAAGAAAATCTTCGCGATAGCGCGGATGGGCAGCAAGAATCGTCAACAGTTGCAAACGCGTCTCGGCATCGACGTAATTGAGCGCGACGGCCGCCGTTAAGCGGTGGCCGGTTCCATCCCAGGTATAACCAGTACTGGCGACACACAACAGTACGAGAGTTGAGAGAAAACGGCTAATCAACTTCATAGCGGCTCCAATTCAATGTCAGTAAAAGAGAATGAGGTTGGCGGTGTCAATGCTTGCGCGGAACCTGCGCAGGTCGAGTAGCGCTGGCTGTCCCGGTCTGGCAGGCGGCTACCGTAAAGCTTCTCACACTTCCAGCCATTCTGCACGAATGGCGTCAGCTTGTTGTAACGACTGTGGTGTGCCTTCCCAGACTACCTGTCCGTGTCCCATCACATAGACGCGACTGGATATGTCCAGAGCGATAGTCAGCTTCTGTTCTACCAGCAAGATAGCGACGCCGCGGTTGGCAATTTCCCTGAGCAGATTGCCCACTTGCTCGACTATTTTCGGCGCCAGGCCTTCGGTAGGTTCGTCGATCATTATCATGTCCGGGTCGCCCATGAGTGTGCGGCACATACACAGCATTTGCTGTTCGCCGCCACTCAGGACACCGCCGTGGACATCAGCACGCGCCGCCAGATTGGGAAACATGGCAAACATCTCATCCATTTGCCAGCGACTGGATTTCTGTCCATTTTTTACGCCGAGTTCGAGGTTCTGGCGCACGGTGAGTGTCGGAAATATTTCCCGATTTTCCGGAACATAGCCAAGGCCGAGGTTGGCAATCTCAAAGCTTTTCTTGCCGGCAATCTCGCTGCCCTTGAAAAGAATCGAGCCTTCAGGCGCCACTTCGCCCATGATTGCCTTCACAGTGGTTGAGCGACCTACACCGTTGCGACCCAGCAGGCTGACGATTTCCCCTTCGGCGACATTGAAATTTACGCCCTGAAGAATATGACTCTTGCCGTAATAGGCGTGCAGATTACGGACTTCAAGCATCGCTCACCGCCTCGCCCAGATAGGCTTCCTGTACGCGTGCATTGCCACGAATATTGCCCGGGGCATCGGTAGCAATGACTTCACCATAGACCAGCACGGAAATTCGATCCGCCAAATCGAACACGATACTCATGTCGTGCTCAACCA
>CAZQFA010000062.1:0-12496 GCA_964592245.1 uncultured Pseudohongiella sp.
GGTCCGGCGCTTCTGGGTTTGGCCTACGCCGCCAACAATAATGACTATACGTTATCCTATGTCGTGGCGGCGCTGTCCGGTCTTATTGGTCTGGTTTTATTTCTCGCCAGCGGGCCGTTGCATGCGGCTACTGGTGACAGCAACAATACAGTGCAGTAGCTGCCAGCACGGCATTTCCAGTACCAGACAAAGTCTGGATCGAAGTGATCGGTCATTGCTGTTACCGCTGTGCATGGTTGTCATTTCAAGTCATTTCAAGTCATTTAAAAAAGGATGCTGAACATGCGTCGTTATTTACTCGCTGGCTTGCTCTTGATCGTCTGCGCGCTTGCCGGCTTCGCTGCCGCTCTCGGGTTGACGCCGGTGTTTCTCATCAATGCACCTTCTGTCGGTGCCAGCATTGGCGCCAAACTGCTTTGCAGTGCTGAATACGTCATGGGGCAATCGCGCGATCAGGCCTTCGATGATCTGGTGCAGTATTCGCCCATTCTTTCGCAATTGACTATCACGTATGACCAACAGGCACGCGCTGTCGACACCTCCTTGTTTGGACTAAGTGCAACGCGGGCCTCTTATCTTCCCGGATTGGGCTGTGCGGTGGAGTACACTGCCAGCGATCCGCGAGAAGCCATTGTCGTAGCGACTCCCGAATTGCAACAAGGGATGTGGCCTGGCGGGGATACAGTGCCTGTGCCTGCCGCGGATGTGCAGGATGTGTTGGATGCGATTGTGGTTCGAGACAACGCGACAGGGCTTAACACCAGAGCCATGCTGGTCGTGCAGCACGGTGAACTGATCGCCGAATCCTATGCGCAGCAAACAGAAACCACAACACCGTTGTTAGGCTGGTCCATGTCAAAGTCTCTCATGGCAATCATGCTCGGCAATCTGGAGATGCGAGGACTGATCGATCTCTCTGCCACGCCAGACATCGCCCAATGGACAGACGATGGCAGGGCTGATATCAGTATCGAGCATTTGCTGACGATGACCGATGGCCTTGAATTTTCGGAAGAGTACAGTCCGGGTGATGACGTCACTGCGATGTTATTCACTTCCGCGTCCATGGCCGACTACGCACTGTCCAGACCATTGGCAAATCCCCCGGGAGAGGTGTTCAGTTACAGCTCTGGGACCGCCAATATTCTTTCATCCATCTACACGCAAACGCTGGGGTCCCCGCAGGCAGCCTACGATAATTTCATCACCCACATAGCCGAACCGCTAGGATTCCGCAACGCCGTGTTTGAAGTGGATGCCAGCGGCATGTTCGCCGGCAGCTCCTATTTTTATGCGGCGGCGCGAGACTGGGCGCGCATGGGCCAGTTGATGCTCAATGAGGGCCGTATCAATGGCGAGCAAGTAGTGACTCCGGACTGGGTACGGCGAGCCACGACCCCGAATGCTTCACAGAATGAAAGGTCATACGGCTATCAATGGTGGTTGAATAGCGGCGATGCGCGCCTGCGCTTACCGGACCTTCCGGCCAGTACTTTTTATGCAAACGGCAATCGCCATCAATACGTTGTCGTCGTGCCCGAATTCGATGCCGTGATTGTCAGGCTGGGCTGGACTCAGGGTGGCTATCCAGCGAACAGGAATTTTGCGGAAATTCTGGCGGCACTGGACAGCAACTGAGGGTTGCCTTGCCACTGTAAACTCAAGCCTGTGCCGAGCGCTTTTCTGACGGCGAGGATTCGCGGGCGGGCAGCATGGATTCCAGCAGTCGTGCAGTGAGTTCGCGGTCGCTGAGCAGGCGCATACTGCCAGTGAGCATATCGCTGGCCAGTCGCGCCTTGGTGAACTCAAGCACCTTGTTGCCGCGGCTGTCTGCAAACAGGAACTTGTCGATACTCTCGATACGATTTATCAATCGGCAGCGAATTGGCCCTTCCTGATAACTTTGATACTCAAACCAGCTCCCGGGTTGCAGAGATTCCAGTAATTGCAGCTGCCGTTGAGCAGAAGCACTGATAGTCGGTTCACGTTGCGAGTTCAGGCGCAGCAAGTGAGGCGGTGGAGCATCTTTGCATTGCAGTTGGCTGGCATGAAAGCTGTATTCCTGAATCTGCTTTAGCTGGCGCAAGAAGCGCTGGCATTTTGACTGCGACGCGCCGCCCACAGTCAGTGCCTTTTGTAAATTCTGCTGCAAGCGCTCGCGGATGCGTTCGAATCGTTCCAGATCACCAGCGTATTTTTCTGTCTGGACACTCCATAGCAAGACATCAATCGTCGTGAGAGCAGGTTGCCAGAATTTGCTCTCTGGCCCATCCTTGCCAAGGATGCGACACAGAAAGTGCTGTAAGTAATTGTCGAGGGCGTAACGGATCGCGTTATCCAGTTCGCGACCCAATACCCGGCTGGCGATTGTTTGCCTGACATAGCGGTCGATCACTGCGGAGTCCAGCTGCTCGCCGGAGTTGCTTGTGACTGCATGCAGTGACGCAACGTCGATTCCGGTCAGTTGCACGCTTGCAGCTTGCAGGTGCGCAAGTCCGGTGTTGCTCAGAGTGTCTGACCCGTCCTGCAGCGCTGTGGTTAGCGCGGCCTGCAGTTGCTGAGCAGACGGGCTGGCCAGCAGAGCCTCATCGTCACGCCAACCCAGAAGGGCGTTCGCCAATGCATTGAGCAAGGTATGCCAGGGCTGCGCTGGGCTTAATGGACATATCACGGCAGGCCGCATGTGCTCCTGCGGTGGCGTGCTGGCAGCGAGGGCTTGTGGCAGTGCCGCATCGATGATGAAAGGCACCATCGCCAAGAGCAAGGCTCTGGCAGCGCTACTGTAGTGCGGTTGCTTCAGCAATTGGCTCAGCAATAACAGGGTGATCGAGAGATTTGCTGCGGCGGGCGCTGTCTGCTGCATGCCCTTGTTGCCGGCTTCCGTGATTAAACGCTGTACAAAGGCCGTCATGGCGCTTTGCTGACTGGTTACTACGTCACTCGCAAGATGCACATTGCTGGCGCTCTGCTTGCTCTTGAACGCTGTCAGGAGCGAATGGTTGAGGGCTGCGCCGGCACTGCGTATCGCGTCTTGCCACAATTCTCTACTTTCGGGCGGTGGCACTAATTCAGCAGCAGAATTGGCAGTGAGCTCATTGTGCAGCGTCTTGATCGGGGTCGTCAGTGCAGTGGGCTGAATCTCAGCTTCCGCCAGTCGCGCCCACAGTGCGGGCAATTCGGTAGCTGCCAGCCTGTGTTCACCCTGCGCGAAGTCGCTGTGCACCGGTTGTCTGGCATGGTGTCCCGCGATTGCCGCCAATGGCTGCCTGTTTCTGGTCTCAGTGGATGCTGTCTTGTTGTGTTTGTCTGACGCAGCATGTGCATTTGCTGACGCTGTGATCGCAGCGGTATTGAACAGGGCATTGGCTTCGGCGACAACGGCATCAAGATTGCCAAACACCTGTTTATTGAATTCCCGATACAGCAGTAGCAAGTAGTGCGCCTTGTAACCTAATGGACGCACGGCGACGTTGAAACTGTCGCCTAGTTGCTCTGCATCCAGCGGGTCGTTAGTGCTGTCAATCGGCAGTCCCGGGAGCGCCTGCTGTAGCGCCTGTCTGAAGCGTCGGCTGCCAAATGCTTGCCGGGCGTGCACCTGCCGAACCATACTATCCATCGCCAGTGAGGCTTCGAGGAAATCATGGTCCACCAGGGTCAGGTCTTCCGAGTCGGCGAGCTGCAACTGATTGCTGGCCTGGGTAAAGACGTGCTCGAAATGTTGTTGTAAGGCATGCGCGAAGCGCTCGGCAATAGCCGGTGCGTCTTCGTTAAGGCGAGGTGGTTTGGGATCACGCAGACGTATGCTCTGGGCATCGATATGAATGCGTGCTTCATCCAGCGCCGCAATAAGATGGCGAGTCAGTGTGCGTACAGTAGTCGCGGTGAGTTTGTCTGCTGAAGCGTTCATCGTCCCTGTCTGGCAATCCAATATACCAAGAGTTAGTACTGCACTTGTTTAGCACGACGGCGTGCGCCGGGAGAGGCGGCCACAAGTGATCACTACTGGTGGTCAGTCCTGCTGTTTAAAAAGCGCGCTGCAGTGGCCAACTGCCAGCATCGACAGTGACCGATAACCTGACGCCAAACGCACTACTGAGTGGGTAGGCACAGCGCGAACCATTCATCTGGGCCGCGAGTAACTTTGCCCTTGTCACTGGTCCAGACGTGTCGTGTAAACCCTTTGACGAGACAGCGATCTGACTCGCCCGCGTAAATCTGATAGCTGAAATGCAATTGCCGACTGCGGTTTTCTTCGATAATAGTGATCAGTCGTACATCTTGCCCATAACAGAGGCTGTCAGAATAGCGCACACCCACTTCTGTCACCGGCAGGCGGAAACCTTTATTCTCCAGGGCGGCGTATTCGCAGCCGAGGGCGCGCATCAGATGACTGCGCCCAACTTCGAAATACACCAGATAGCTGGCGTGATGCACCACACCCATTGCATCCGTTTCGGCATAGCGAACAGGGAAACTGTACTCACATTGTGGCTTCGTGGTCGGCGTATTCATGCAAGGTCGCAAGGTTGGTTGATTCAAGGCGTCACTATCTATAACGGACGGCGGCCAGCTGCACTTAAGTCCGATTCCACTCTAATAACCGGAACCGCCCGGGTTGACTGGTTCACAGACTGGGGAACTCGGCAAGTCGAGATGTTGTAACCCAATGCACATTGTGAGTTACTAGGGTTCTTTATGACCCGCAAAGGTGGCGACAGTCCTCCTGAATTACCCCGAGTAAATGGACCATGTTGAATTTCCCGGAACCCCCCAAAAGCTACAGTTCGGTTTTTCTGGAAGAAACCGATAAACCCTTGCCGTTGAAAATCGACCCGCGCATGCGCTATGCCTTTTTCAGCACGATCGCCAAGGGCGGGAAATCATTGATCAAAAGTTGCAAGGATCTGCACCTGTCGCGATTCATCTGCTACAAGACATTGAAACCGGAATTCGCCGAAGATGAAGTTGAGCAGAAACGCCTCATTCGCGAAGCTCGAGTGACGGCCATGCTGCAACATCCGAATACCGTGCCAACTTATGAGCTGAGTCGGGATAGTAAGGGTTATCCTTACTTCACCATGAAGCTGGTACACGGTTATACCCTGCGGGAAATTCTCGATTACCGGGAGCGCTACGACCTGACCCAATTGATGGAAGTGGTATTGCAGGTTGGCTTTGCGTTGGACTACGCGCACACCCATGGTGTCGCGCATCGCGACATCAAGCCGGAGAACATTCTCGCCGGTCCTTACGGTGAGGTGCTGTTGCTCGACTGGGGCTTGGCAAAAGTCTGGAATCCTGATGGTACGGCAGCGCTGGAAGTGGCAGCGGCGGACTCGGCGATCAAGGACTTGAGCATGACCAGTGCCGGCAAAGCCCAGGGCACGGCACACTATATGTCACCGGAACAGATTAACCGTGACCCCGATATTGATCACCGTACGGATATCTTCTCTTTGGGTGCGGTGATGTATGAAATCCTTTGCGGGAAAACGCCCGCGAAGGGTGAGAAATTACATCAGGTGCTTGAGAGCGTTTTGAACGACAGGCCACCGGCTCCGAGCAGCCTGACTACGCAGCGCATACCCAGAGTACTGGAGGAAGTGACCATGCGCTGTCTGGAGAAGAACCCGCGTGACCGGTTCTCCTCCATGTCAGACATTATTCTCCCGCTGCAACAGGAATGGCGTTGGGATCTTGCCCCGGATAGCTAGTGGCCCAGCGTGAATTCTCGGCGGTCATTGACCACAGTGAGCCGCTATCCTGCTGTGAATCACCGTTGTAAATAAACTCCAGTGCCAGTTCGCTGGCAACTGGCTTGCCTTCGCGGAAAGCGGGGCGGAAGCTCAGCGTTTTGATGCGATTCATGATGCGCTTCTCTTCGCGCTGACCCAAAGCGATGTTGGAATGGGCTTCTATATCGGTGCCGGTCACTCGGCTCTTGGTGCGATAGGAGCCGTTCCAAACTCCGACCTGATCATCCGGGTCCAGAGTCATAGTTACCGTAATGCTCGCCCAGTCATCCATTTGTGTAGTGCTGCTGTCCAGATAAGCAACTTCCTGTGCGTAGCCGGGAATATCGATTGAGGGCTCGACAAGACGGACGCGATGGAGCAGGGCGTCTGTGGCATCACGTTGTACATCGGGTAGCAGGTTGGGACTGTCGGTTGCACTGCCCATCGCGTCAGCGATAGTCAACTCAAGATCCGGACGTGGCAATGCCATCGGGTTTGCCAGCAGGCGAGCGACGCGCGTCTCGGCGACTCCGGCCTCGGCAAAGGCAGTGATGGCATCGCTATAGCTGGCTTCCAGATCGTCGGATTCATCATACAGCGCCTTCCAGTCAGCGATGTAAAGCTGGGCCAGTGCACTGGCCTCGGGGCCAAAGCGTGCTTCATCGCGTAACTTGTTGCGTAGCAGGGCCAGCATACTGAGTCCGGCTTCATAGCGCTTGGCGATGGCATCGCCACGACGGTCGATGGCGGTGCCACCCGGAGTCAGCAGTCGCAACTCATAGCTGGTCGGGCCGCCACCCAGGATGGCGCGGGTCTCAAGATAGTATTTCTGTGTCAGCTCATAGAGCGAACGCACATAAAGCATGCTGTCAGTGTTCTGCGTGGCGTGAGCGTAGCTGACAGCGAACTCGTTCAGGCGAGTCGCATCAATCAGATGCGCCGGGCGACGCTCGGCATCCACCAGAAAAGCGGCGCGGGCATGTGTGTTGGCCAGCCACATGACGCGTTCAATACGTTCGGCGTGGGAGCCTTCGTATTCCGCTCCAATGAGGTAAGTGTAGTGTTCCAGTTGCTCGTCCAGGTTATCCCAGTCTTCGCGGCGGATTTCCACGTCGATGCTCAGTTCAAGCAAGTCGTACTGCAAAGGCGAGTACAATCCATGGGCAAAGCGCGTGATCTGAATAGCCCGATCGACGGAACTGGCAGCGTCACCCAGGCGATTAACTTCCAGCTGCTGCATCGTCAGCTGCTCAAGAGGCTCCACCAATTGAAAACCATAGCGACCGTGTTCGTCTTCCAGATTCTGAAGCAATTCATTTTGCTGTGTGATTACATCACCAAGGGCGGCAAAATCTTTGTTGTAGACTGGGTTGGCCTGGGCAGCGGCGGGTACGGCCAGCGCCAGGGCGATCAGGATTCGGCTTGTTACTTCTAATGGTTTCATGCGTCACAACACCTCGCAGGTTAACGATGGTTTAAAGTCGGCTTCGCTAGGTTGTTGTTATGGCTTTGGTGCCAGTCAGTGATGTGGGTTACAAGAACTTGTCCACTGACAAAAACGGCGCCAAGCGTTTTTGCGGAGAGCTTCCAGAATCAGCTTTTGGCGATTCTTACTGCTAGGTTTAGCAAAAGCTGTGCCAGTGAATAATCAGACGGCTGAATTCGTGATGCGCTCAACATGGTTCGCCGCAATTTGGGCCGCTGCTGGCAAAAGTTTCACAGGATGTGACAGCTTGTTGCGATTGTTACACTGTCAGCTGCACCGAAATGGCGCACAATAGTTGGGCAATGATGACTTGCGAGGCGTTTTAGTGTGGCGGCAAGGTAGGTTTGAGGGTTTTAATCAGGTAAATTGGCAACACATTGCCATAATCAAATACAAAAACGGGGAACAGGAGAGGAGATCGACATGAAAGTCGCATTTATTGGTCTGGGCGTTATGGGTTATCCCATGGCTGGCCATCTCGCCAGCAAGGGATTCGAGGTTGCTGTCTACAATCGTACTGAAGCAAAAGCCATTAACTGGTGCCAGCAGCACCAGGGTACTCATCACGCCACTCCCGCTGCCGCAGCACAGGGCTGTGATGTAGTGCTGGTTTGTGTTGGCAATGACGACGATGTGCGGGCAGTCACTCTGGGCGAGACAGGGGTCCTGTCCGCCATGGCGCCGGGCAGCATTCTCATCGATCATACGACCGCATCTGCTGCTCTGGCCCGGGAATTGTTCGCGGCTGCTGCAGAGCAACAGGTTGGCTTTATGGATGCGCCAGTCTCTGGCGGGCAAGCGGGTGCGGAAAACGGTGTGCTGACGGTCATGATGGGCGGAGAAGAGGCCAGCTATCAAAAGGTGACGGCGGTGCTGGACGCCTATTCACGCTTCCACAAGCTACTGGGGCCGGCGGGTAACGGTCAACTGGCGAAAATGGTTAATCAGGTGTGCATTGCCGGGATTGTGCAAGGTCTGGCTGAGGGCCTGCAGTTGGCGATGAAAGCAGGACTGGATGGAGAGGCCTTGATCGACACCATTTCCAAGGGCGCTGCCGGCTCCTGGCAGATGGAGAATCGCTACAAGACCATGCTGGCTGACCAGTATGAGTTTGGCTTTGCCGTGGACTGGATGCGCAAGGATCTGGGCATTGCCATGGCCGAAGCAGAACGTCTTGGCGCAGAATTACCCCTGGCCAAACTGGTAGACGGTTTCTATGCCGAGGTTCAGGAAATGGGCGGTGGGCGCTGGGATACCTCAAGCCTGCTCACCCGCTTCACGCGGCGTTGAGAAATGTTTTTAGGGACAGGTGAGCAGCCGGCGCAGCAATTATCAGGCTGTGGGCTACGCTTCTGTGGCGCGCGGAGGCGCAGTGCCACTTGACGCAAAAAGTGCGAGTTACTGCGCTTGCTGGTTGCTAATTCGCACACAAACTTCTACTTTATCGGCTGCCAGATTCAATGCCACCCGGAAAGGTGTATTCCTATGAAAAATCTAACATTAATGGCGGCGATGACGCTTGGATTGATGACTGCCAGTCACGCTCAGGACAACGCAGAATATCAGGTGCCAAAGACCGAGTGGGGTCAGCCGGATTTACAGGGTGTGTGGAACTTCAGTTCCGATATCCCCATGCAGAGACCGGAGAAATATGGCACTCAGGCATTCCTGTCGCCCGCTGAGATCGAAGAAATGCGAGCCGCCCGCGAAGCAGAGCGACAAGCAGCCGATGCGGCTGCAGCGGCGCGTGTTGTGGATCCCGATGCGCCTCCCGTCACTGATAATCCTGGTGGCTACAATGACTTCTGGGTCGAGAGTGCCGGCATCGGTGATTCGGTGCGCACGTCACACATCGTCTACCCGGATAACGGACGTTATCCGGCACGGGTGGAAGGCGCACCGATCCAGTTTGGCGGCCTCGGACCCGACATGCCTGGTGAACGCCCCGTGCGTTATACCGTTGGCGGCATCGGCAAGGACGGCCCCGAAGATCGAGGTTTGTCCGAGCGCTGCATCGTTGGCTTCAACTCCGGCCCGCCGTTCCGACCCAGCATGTATAACAATAACCTGCAGATTTTCCAGAGCCGCGATACGGTCGTGATCATGACCGAGATGATTCACGATGCCCGCATCGTCAGCCTCGGCAACAAGCCTCAGCTGCATGAGGATATCCGCTTGTGGTCCGGAGACTCGCGCGGTTATTGGGATGGCGACACACTGGTCGTCGAGACCCGCAATTTCAATGATTTGCGTCAGCCTTTTGGCAGTGTCGGCACCAGCGGTGACATGATTCTGACCGAACGCTTTACCCGACGTGATTACGACCATGTCGACTACGAGTTCACGGTGGAAGCACCATCCACCTATTCGGACAAGTTTACGGCAATCATTCCCATGACCAAGGTGGCGGGGCAGATTTATGAGTATGCCTGTCATGAGGGGAACTATGGCATGGTGAACATTCTGCGTGGAGAGCGCATGGAAGAATTACGGGCAGCGGGCGAGCAATAACTTGCCTGCAGTGCTCCCGACAAAAAACAAATCAAAGCAATTCAAGCATTAACATCAGGACCGACAATGAATTATAAAAATCTGAAAACCACTTTCCTGGCCACAGCTGCTTTCGTTGGCGCTGTTTATTCGTCAACTCTGGCAGCACAGCTTGATGAATTCCCGCGAACGCCCGATGGCAAGCCTGATTTCAGCGGCATCTGGCAAGCAATGACCAACGCCCATTATGACATCGAACCCCATGCTGCCAGCTATGGTCCTTACCCGGCGGAAATGGGCGCCTTCTCGGCGACACCACCCAGTTTGGGTATCGTTGAAGGTGGACGCATTCCCTACACCGAACAGGCGCTGCGTCAACGCGATGAGAACAAGGCTAATGCCATTGAGCTGGACCCGCTGGCCAAGTGCTACATGCCGGGTGTCCCGCGTGCCAACTATCTGCCGTTCCCGTTCCAGATAGTGCAGTCACAGGACGTTATTTTGATCGCTTACGAATACGCCGAGTCCAATCGCATTCTCTATGTCGACCAGCCGGAAATTCAATCTCAGGTCGATGCCTGGATGGGTCATTCCAACGCGCACTGGGAAGGCGACACACTTGTGGTCCGTGTCAGCGGCCAAATGCCGGACACCTGGTTTGATCGCGCGGGCAACCACCACAGCTGGGAAATGGTCGTCGAGGAGCGCTGGACGCCGCGAGGTCCCAATCATGTGGACTACACTGCCACTATTACCGATCCCAATACCTTCACTCGTCCGTGGACAATCAATCTGCCACTGTATCGCCATGTGCGCGAAGACATGCAGTTGCTGGAGTTCAAATGTGCAGAATTTGCAGAAGAGTATTTGTACGGTGAGTGGCGCAAGCCCGGCACGCCAATCGGCAATCCGTAATCTACAAGCAACTAGTTTGAAGAAAAAGCCCGCCGCTCGCGGGCTTTTTTGTGCCTGGCTTTTATTAACTGTTTGCTTGTCAGCATGCGCTCAGAAGTAGCTGGTGAATTGCGGCAGAGACTTGCGGGATATGGCAGGTACCCGGGCGTTCGCCGCGGGATAGCCGGTGACAACTATCATCAATGGCTTTTCGTTTGCCGGGCGCTGCAACAACTCGTTCAAAAATTTCATCGGGCTTGGCGTGTGAGTCAGCGTTGCCAGTCCGGCGTTATGCAGTGCAGCCAGCAAAAAGCCCGTTGCGATGCTGGCAGATTCCGTTACGTAATAATTCTTGTGTTTGATGTTGTCGGCATCGATAGACAACTTTTCGGCGAAGACGACGATCAGGACAGGAGCGATGTCCAGAAAAGGTTTGTCGGCATCGGTCCCAAGTGGTGCAAGGTCCTGTAACCAGGCCTCACTGGCACGGTGATTGTAGAACTCCCGTTCCTCGTCTTCTGCGCCTTCGCGAATGGCGCTTTTCACTCCCGAGTCAGTGACCACCACAAAGTGCCAGGGTTGCTTATTGGCGCCGCTGGGCGCGGTGCCCGCCGTTTGCAGACAGCTTTCAATGATTGCCAGGGGAACCGGTTGCGCAGCAAATTCACGTACTGTACGACGGCGCTGCATCAGGTTGTAGAACGCCTCGGCCCGAGATTGCATTTCCTGCTCGGGGAGGGGGGTAAATGCCAGAGGGGTCGTGCTGGCTGTTGTTTTGCTCATGTGATGCACTTCAATTGATGGCTGACGAAGGTCATCATTGTCGCGCGATGGAAGTGGAATACAAGACCTCACCAAGTAGCTCTTGCAACCGTTTACAATAGTGGAGTTGTGAGCTACTAAACCGGATCGCCGGAAAAGCAAAGGGCCGGACTGACAGTGGTCAGACCGGCCCTTGTTAGAAGGTTGACTTGGGAGTCAGACCTCGAAGTGCTAAGAATGCCTTAACGCTCGATGGTAAACAGGCCGTTGACGCTATTGATGGAATTGATCTCATCAACCATTTCAAAACCGCCGACGAAAGCCTCGCCATGGGTGCCGGTGAAGGCGCCATTGATGTCAGCGCCAATACTGTTGCTGATAATACCGGTCGGGTCACTTAGCTGTCCGGACAATGCATTCAAGTCAACCATACCATCGTGGACCAGCCCGTCGAAGCTGACCTCCCAGGCCTGATTACCGGCAAGTACTTGCAGTGAGCCGTCGGCAATCGCGCCAGTGCTGAAATCGACTGCCATACTTGCTACCAGACTGCTGATATCACCAGCGCTGCCGGAGCCGATGAAGGACGAGGCAATGCCGGTGCGATAGATATGATTGCCAGTCAAATTGGCGATAGCCGTTGGATTGACGTCGGCGAAGAATTCACTGGTGCTGATTCTGACCAGCTCGCTCTCGAGCTCTTGAACTACTACCCAATTTTGATCCAGCGGTTGATCCCACTGACCCCAGCTGACATCCATGGTTTCGATGGTTGCTGCCGCCAGTGTCAGGCTGTTTTTACCATTTCCGTTGCCACCACCATTACCGCCGCCATTACTACCACCATTGCCGCCGCCACCGCCGTTGCCGTTGAACAGATTGCCAAGGCGGTCAAGTAATCCCTGATCGACGGTGGTAGTGCTGGTGCTGCCGGAGCCGCTCGTGCTACCAGAGGTTGTTCCGCCACCAGAATTGCCATTGCCAGAATTGCCGTTGCCAGTGGTAGTTCCGCCGTCGGTAGTTGTGCTGCCGCCGGACGATGAACCGCCACCGGAGTTGCCATTGCCAGAATTGCCGTTACCAGCGGTAGTTCCACCGTCGGTAGTAGTGCTGCCGCCGGACGATGAAC
>CAZQFA010000063.1:0-12295 GCA_964592245.1 uncultured Pseudohongiella sp.
AATCTCTCCCCCTCCGCCACTTCCTCACCTTCAGCGGCTATTCTGGCAGCAATACCCTCGATTAGATCTCCCAACCCCGAACTTACGGGAGGGGGAGAATGAGAACTCTCGCGAGTTCGCAAGCCGCATCGCGGCGCAGAGCGCGCGTCTTACAGCGCCGCCCCGAAGGGGTGAGTCTTTCAGCTCAGCTAAAAGACGAATCATAGCCGAGCCAGCGGCGCAGACCGCGCGCTTTACAGCGCGGCCCCAAAGGGGTGAGTCTTTCGGCTAAGCCGAAAGACGAATCAATCTCTCACCACAATGCCACCTGACAACTAACACCTGACAACTACCACCTGCCACATTACCGACACAATTAACCCGAGAATCGCCTTATTCGGCCGACTCCGGTGACAGATTTAGCTGGTTTAATGGAGACTCAATCAACTTCAAATTGATTGATTCCTCCTCGAGCTTGACCCGCGTTACGGCCCTCCTTCCCCAGAGGGCCTTTTTTTTTGTTAAACGCGCATCAGCGGGGTGGGGAGCTGCCTAGCGGTTGCTAGGCAGACTATCGACCTGAGACAAACGATGCTCGGTCATGGAAATGAAGTCAGCGAGGACGCGACCGGTTTCCAGCAGCATCGGATCTTTTTCTTCATCCTCAGCCGCAGCCTCATCACTTTCATCACTGGCAGATGAGGTATCGTCATTGGCTGCCACGGTCTCTGCTTCTTCCTCTTCGGCGTCGGCATCAACCCATTCACGCAGCGGCAATCCCTTCATGAAGCGACGCATGTTTTCTGCTTCAAATTCGGAGCGACGATCAGCTTCGCGCTCGGCTTTCAAGGCCATCTCGTTCAGAGTCAGCGTCTCACGCTCACGTGCTTCGCGAGTGCGTTCAATCTGATCCAGCATGTAGATGAAGTCCGGGGATTCTTCTGCGCGCTCTTCATGACGGCTGCGCAGTTCCGGCAGCATGGCCTGAATGGAATGATAGGCTCGGTATTCAACCGGGCGTACCGTATCCCAGGGCAGGGCACCGTCAAGATTGCTCTCGCCAATGTCTTCATAAGCGTCGTAAAGGTCCGGGAAGGTTATGTCCGGAATCACACCGCGATGTTGTGTGCTGGCGCCGGAAATGCGATAGAACTTGGACCGGGTCACTTTGACCTGACCGTAGTCCATGGGGATGATTTCCTGCACGGTGCCTTTACCAAAGGTCTGGCCACCAAGCACGATGCCACGCTGATAATCCTGAATCGCGCCGGCAAAAATTTCGGAAGCGGAAGCGCTGGTGCGATTCACCAGTACCGCCAACGGACCGGCGTAAGCCACCTCCGGATCATTGTCGCCGAAGGAGCGCACGAAGCCGTTGCGAATACCGGAGTAGCGAATCTGCACCGTCGGACCGGTTTCGATGAACAGGCCGACCAACTGGTTGGCTTCACTCAGGCTACCGCCGCCGTTATTGCGCAAATCCATCACTACCGCGTCGACGTTTTCTGCCTTCAGTTCTTCCAGCAGATTACGCACATCGCGCGTGGAGCTCTTGTAATCTTCATCGCCACGCTGCGCTGATTCGAAATCGAAATAGAAGGTTGGCAGATTAATCACGCCAATCTTGTAATCGTTGCCGTTGTAGCTCAGCTCTAACACTTCTTTCTTGGCTGACTGATCTTCCAGTTTGACCGTGTCACGAGTGATGCTCACCACGGTGGCCGCTGCTTCACCCACTGCATCGGCAGGAATAACGTTGAGGCGAACGACTGTGCCTTTCTCGCCACGAATTTGTGATACCACATCATCGAGGCGCATACCGACTACGTCCTGAATTTCACCTTCCGGCCCCTGACCAATGCCGATGATGCGATCACCGGCGCGCAACTCTTCACCGCGCTCTGCCGGGCCGCCTTTGATCAGCTCAACAATCTTGGTGTATTCGTCTTCGGTCGTTAACTGCGCGCCAATTCCCTGCAGGGAAAGCGACAGTTGCATATTGAAGTTTTCCGAGTCGCGCGGCGAGTAGTAATCCGTGTGCGGGTCGACGGCCTTGGCTACGGTCGACAGGTAAGTCTGGAAGATATCCTTGGAATTGGTTTTCAGAACCTGGCTCAGCTGGTTGCGATAGCGCTTGCTGAGTTTCTCCGCCGCTTCTTCATTGCTGTCACCGGCCAGACGCAGACTCAGTACGCTGTTCTTCAGGCGCTTGCGCCAGATTTCGTCCAGCTCGGCCGTCGTTGTGGCATAGGGTGCGTCTTCCCGATCCAGCGTGATGGATTCGTCAATGGTGAAATCCATGCTGTCAATTTCATTCTCTACGCGGTTGATGGCGTAGATCAGACGTTCCAGCACACGCCGGTAATAGAGGTTGTAGATTTCAAAGCCAGGCTCAACGCTGCCCATGAGCAGTGATTCGTCCAGCGCATAACGGTAGTTGCTGAGCTGGTCGATGTCTTCCTTGAGGAAATACACGTGGGAGCCATCCAGTGTGTCCAGCATATGATCAAACACCAGTGACGAGAAGTTGTCGTCAATTTCGACGTCCGCGTAGTGTTTGGTTTGTAATTCTTGCAGCAGGTTGAGAGCGGTTTCGCCATGGACTTCACGGCTGGCGATCGGAGTATAGAGGGTGTCGATGTCCAGAACCGTATTAAGGTGCCGTGCTTCCTCTTCTTGCGCGAAGACGCTGGCAGCCAGGCTGGTACAGCCAACAAACAGGAGTGTTCGGACGGTGCGGGTTAGCTCGATTGCGTTGATTCTGTTAATCATAATTCTCCACAACTTTCTAATAACTTTTCTAGTAACTCCTGACTCTGGTAACGGCTTGTGTTACTGCGTGTTCCTGCATGAGTCAGACACAGGGAATGTGGGTCTTCTTACTGAGCCTGGCTGGGGCTGCATTCGAGCCTAAGCGAAATCCCAGACTGTGAGAAGTAATTTTATGCAATTTTCCAATATTCAAGGGCTGCATGAGACGAAGCGACTAGCGAATCGTTTTATGCCGTGCCGAGGCGTGTCTTTCGGCCCGTTCCACGTCAATATAACGGTCGGTAATGGCACTGGAACCGTGCCCGGCATCATCCCGGACATGCTCGCGCGGACGGTGTTTCACATCCTCGGAAATACCGGTATGACGTAACCAGTGCACGGTGGCGTCACCAAGGCGGTCTGCCTCTTCAACAAAGCCTTCGTTGCGCATCTTCGCTGCCGCCTGATCAAATACTTTTTGCACAATGCCGCGAATCTGTCGCGTGCTGGTAATCCCGCCTTTGCCGCGGGTTTTATGAATCAGCGGGCTCGCTTCGCCAGGGCTGGGCAGGGGGCTCATACCGCGAGCCCGGCGATAGCGCTTCAACGCTTCCAACATGGCATCACTGACCGAGATTTCCCGTTCTTTATTGCCTTTACCTACCGTGCTGAACCACCAGTTACCTTCCTGATCCACCTGAAAGTGTCCCATCTGCGGCTGCCAGCGTGGGGTTTCCACCAACTCCGACACCCGCAAGTACATGGCGAACAGGGCATTCATGATAAACAGTGTGCGCTCATGCACTCCGGGGTTCTCCCGGGCCAGGGTTTCGGCTGTTTCAATCACATAGTCCCATTGCAAAGGAGATAAACGACGGATTCGGCCCTGGGCTTGATGTTTACGGATGAATTTACTTTTCTGGCGAATTTGTGCCACCGGATTGGCGGACAAATACGACTCCTGAATCAGGAAGTTAAAGAAGCTGCTCAGGACGCTGAAAAGAGACTGCAGCGACGCCTGCGACGCCACGTATTCGCCGCCCGTGGTCACATAAGGGCGCCAGTCAGGATTGGCGACGCGCTCGCCACCACGCTCAAAGAACCGCGCCACATTCTTGTCACCGATCCAGCTGGTCGGGGGCTGCCGGGCAAAGTCCACATAGGCTTCGATATCTTCCCGATTGACCTGTTGCAGGGATTTATTGGCGATGAGCCAGCACCAGTGCAGAAAATGCTCGATCTCGCGGCGATATGTCGAGAACGTGTCAGGGCTGCCGCGGTAACTGTAGATAAACTCGCTGGCAAACTGATAATCCCTGATGGCATCGGCTGGGGCTTCCTGCACCAGATGCGACAGGGAAGTGACAGGCTGCTTGAAAGGATTCGGCATCTCCTCCAGCGTGTCGAAAAAGGCCACTGGGCTTTTCATTAAATCTAATACTCTGGATTAATTTACTCACCTAACAATATATTATTAATACATTTTATGATAGGAAAGTTGACAGGCGAAAGCAGGGCAGTCAAGTACCCTGATCGCCGGATCTACAACAGGTTGTCGTTAACAGTGGCGGTTACTTTACCGGGCTGGCGTGAACCCGTGCTGAACAAATTGCGGTGGGAAAATGGCAAGAAAAAGGCCGAATCGGGATCAGGGAGGCGGAGTAGCGAAGGCCGGACAGGAAGGGATGCGCTATACGGGCTCACACTTGGTTGCCAGCCATCACGCCTGATGTCTGGCAATTGGTCACGATCAACTGGTCGTTCCCCAGACTCAGCAACAGGCAGACAGTGCATCCGTCCACTGCAAAGCCTGTGTGCACCGGTCGGCGCAATTGGAATCCGGGGAATTAGCAGCCGTCCGAATATTTGGCGATTCGCTTATTGGGTCACCGGCCTGGAACGCGAATTGATGTTGGAGATGGTGGGCCGGGGTATGAAATTGGCAGTACGACAACCTGCAGATCCTGAGCATTATTATTTCCGGTAATCTTTATTACCGGAAATAGCGAAATAGCTTGAATTACAAGGATTGGTGCCCGATTCCGCTCCAAGTCACTATCCACGGGGCTCTGGCGAGATTTCTCAGCTAAATCTCGACTTCACCGCCCAAGGCCTTAGTTCCACCAGTTTATCCGCCGGTCTGCCAATCAGCAGATCAGATTGCTCTCGCTAACCAGCGTTGATTAATCCGGACGTTTGCTGCGCATGGTCACCAGTTCTTCAGCCAGTGTTGGATGAATGCCAATGGTGCGATCGAAATCAGCCTTGGTAGCGCCACAGTTGAGCGCCACCGCAAAGCCTTGAACGACTTCACCGGCATCAGGTGCCACCACATGTACACCAAGCACCCGATCACTGGCCTGATCCACCACCAGCTTGATAAAGGACTTCTCGGCACTGCCACTTAATGTGTGCTTTAACTGCCTGAATTGACTGACATAACAGTCCACTTTGAAGCCGCTGGCAATGGCGTCTTGTTCGCTTAAACCGACGGTGGCGATATTCGGATGGCAAAACACGGCTGTAGCAACGTAATCGTAGTTAACGGCGTTGCTGGTGTCGCCGAAAAGCTTCCTGGCGACCAATTGGCCTTCGGCCAGCGCCACAGGCGTCAATTCCATGCGCTCAATAACATCACCAACCGCGTAAATACCGGCTTCGGCTGTTTCATAGTCGTCGTTGACCTCGATACCGCCTGTAGCTGTACAGCTTACAGCCACGGTTTCCAGTCCCAAGTCATTGGTCAGCGGCCGGCGGCCTGTGGCGGCCATGACCATGTCTGTGGTTAATTCACTTCCTGATTGAAGTTTTACTTTTAAGCCATTATTTTCTTTGACTATTTCTGTGATATCGTCCGACAGATGCAAGTGCATATCCCGGCTCATTTCGGCAGTGATAAACAACCGGACTTCCTCGTCAAAGCCCTTCAACAACTGCTCGCGGCGATACACCAAATGGGTCTCGACGCCGAGTCTGGCGAAGATGCTGGCGAACTCCACAGCAATATAACCACCGCCCAGCACGACTATGCTGGCCGGCAATTGCTCCAGCCGGAAGACTTCGTTCGACGTGATGGCGTGCTCTGAGCCAGGGAATTCGGGCACCCAGGGCCAACCGCCAACAGCAATAAGGATGTACTTGGCGCTGACTGATTTACCATCCACCGCAACGGTATTGGGCCCGGCAATCCGCGCCCGGGACTCAAACACGGTGACTTCGTTATTATCAAGTATCGTCTTATAAATACCGTTTAATCGATTGATTTCAATGTCTTTGTTTCGCATCAGGGTTGCCCAGTCAAAGGTAGCCTCAGGCGCTCCCGACCAGCCGAAGCCGGCGCTGTCACGGAAATCATCGTGATAGTGAGCTGCGTAGCTGAATAGCTTCTTCGGCACACAACCCACGTTGACGCAGGTACCGCCAAAGTAGCGCTCTTCAGCGACCGCGACGCGGGCGCCCAAACTCGCGGCAATACGGCTGGCACGAACACCGCCGGAACCGGCACCGATAACAAATAAATCGAAATCAAACTCTTGCAACTTGCTGTATCCTTTTGCTCGAATGAAGTGCTGGCTAACCAGCAAAGCGGCATTATGCCTTACCACACATCAGTTAAACACCGCCCAGACCCATGCAATCAGGACTCTTCGAGCAGCTTTCAGCTGACGCCCCTACTACGCACCGTCTCGACAAAGCGATCCCCGGGACGTTGCTGGAATTCCCGCAGGCCCTGAATTCAGACGAAGCTGACAGCTATCTGCGCCAGCTGGAAGCAGAGATCCCGTGGCGTCAGGAATCAATCCGCATCGCCGGGCGCACCCTGCCCGTGCCGCGATTGCAATGCTGGATGGGTGATGCTGCCAGCCTCTACGGCTATTCCGGCGTGCGCTTGCAGCCCGAACCCTGGCATCCGGTTATCAAGTGCATTCAGGCGCGCGTAGAGCAGTTGAGTGGCCTGCGCTTTAACTCGGTACTGCTGAACCTGTACCGGGATGGTCAGGACAGCGTCGCCTGGCATGCCGACGACGAGCCCGAGCTGGGTAGCAATCCGGTGATTGCCTCGGTCAGTCTGGGCGCCGAGCGCAAGTTCCAGCTCAAACCCAAAGAGGCCGGACTGGCCCTGACGCTGGACTCAAGCCGCCACTCTAAGACGGAGCCGACGGCGCGGCGCCGACGCAGCCGTGACATTTGGCTCAAACATGGATCGTTGTTGATCATGGATGGGCAGGTCCAGGGGCACTGGCTACACCAGTTGCCCAAGGCCCGTACTGTAAGCAGCGCCCGTATAAACCTGACTTTCCGCGCCATCAAATCAGCGAGCAGCAACAACGCATGAATGAGCAATTCAAGGTGTGCATTGTAGGTGCCGGTGTTATCGGTCTGGCGATTGCCCGCGAGCTGTTGCGACGCCGGTATTGCCAACCCGATGAGCTGTTGCTGCTCGATCAGGAATCCAGCTTCGGCCAGCACACCAGCAGCCGTAACAGCGAGGTGATTCATGCCGGCTTGTATTACCCACAGAGCAGTCTCAAGGCGACCCTCTGTGTCCGCGGCAAACACTTACTCTATGAGTATTGTCAGCAACACAACATTGCTCATCGTCGCACTGGCAAATTGGTCATTGCACAAAGCAACGAGATTTCACAACTGGAAACCCTGCAGCAGTCAGCAGCTGACAACGGCGTCACTGACACGCGCATTATTGAACAACAGGAACTCACTAATCTGGAACCGATGGTACGGGGCGCTGCCGCATTACTGTCCCCTTCTTCCGGCATCATCGACAGCCATCACTTCATGCAGAGTCTTTGCGACGAGATCGAACAGGCTGGCGCCCTCTTTGTACGACGAACCCGTTTTGAGAACGGCGAAGAATCGGGTGACGGCTATCGCGTTATCACTCGTCACTGCGACCAACCTGATGAAGAGCTTTTCAGTATCCAATGTCACACGCTGATCAACTGCGGCGGACTCAGCGCGCAACAGATCGCTGCCCGAATACACTCGGCAGCAGAACTGGAGATACCACCTCTGTATTTGTGCAAGGGCGATTACTTTCACTTCAGTGGCCGCAATCCGTTTTCACATCTGATCTATCCGCTGCCGGAAAAAAATACGCGCGGGCTTGGTATTCACGCCACCATAGATATGGGCAATCAACTGCGTTTTGGTCCCGACACGGAATACATCGATACTGTCGACTACGATGTCGATAGAAGCAAAAAGGAACGCTTCGCTCAAGCCATCCAACGCTATTTTCCCGCTCTTGATGCCAATCAACTGCAACCGGGCTATTCTGGCATACGTCCAAAATTGGCAAGCGCAGGCGAACCGGCAGAGGATTTCGTGATACAAAAACACCAAAGCAAGGAAGGTGGACAGCTGCTGCAATTGTTTGGCATTGAATCCCCGGGACTCACTGCCAGCCTCGCTATAGCCGAGAAGGTGGCCAGGCTGCTTGTCTGATTTCTCCACGCAGATGCTAACGTCTAAAATGTGAGACTCGATACCTATTGAAAGCAACTTACTAAGCGCGTGAAAAGTGAGCTTAGCGGCGATCAACTTCGCTCGATAATTCAGCTTGCGACTTCAACACAGCCAGTTGCTCAACGATTTTTTCGTTCAGGTCTTCCTGTGTCGCAATGAACTGCAGACCCACACCCGCTTCTTGCGATTGCTGTGTCGAGGCTGTCGTTTTCCAGACCACGCGCGTCAATACGCCGTGCCAGAGCTTACTGTCAGGCAGCTGCAGTAACAGAAACTGCTCACTACCCATCGTCAAGCTGGCGGCAGGTACAAACAGTCCGCCACCTTTGATGAATGACATATACAGAGACTGCAATCTGGTCAGTGAAGTGATTTGTATTCGCAGCATGAAAGTAGATTCGTCAGTTTCGTGAATTGCACCACTTACATGAGCAAGCAGCACCGAACACTGCGCCTGCTAACGAATAAGGTGACTGCAACGGTAGGCCAGCGACTCCAGAATCAGTTGACCGTTGGGATTGGCAGTTCCCAGCAGTTGCTTGCGTGCTTCCAACGCATCCTGATACAGCGCCATGAGTCGACGCGCCGTCTCTGTAGTATCCGACTGTGCAAGCACTGTCTTTTCCAGTGTCTGTAAGGCCTCGTTACCTTTCGCGGCTGAAGTATCGTTTCTGGCCAGCATCGCCTTGACCAGTGTAGTCGAAGCCTGCAGCAAATACTCAACCGCCGCCATTTCTCCCAGTCGCATGCCGAGCGACACGAGCACTTGCGGACTGCTGCTGCCACGCACAACATCTGCCAATTGCGACCAGAACTGCTGCTGGTCAGCGACCGCATCGGTACTGGCCAATTCCAGAGCTCGCAGCGGCTGATTATGGGTCGCCGATAACAACGCGGCGGCATCGATCTCTGCAGTCACCTGCTCATTCAGCCAGCGCTCGGAATCAGCGAGCCCGGGCGCCGGAAATTGCAGGCGCTGACAGCGACTGCGAATGGTGGCCGACAGATACCCGGGGAGATCAGTAATGAGAAAAAGAAACGTGTTCTTGCCGGGCTCTTCCAATGTTTTTAGCAAGGCGTTGCTGGCGGAAATATTCATGCGATGCACCATGCTGACAAGAATGACTCTGGCGCTGCCGGCGAAACTGGTGCGAGCGACAAAATCCGTAATCGCCCGTACTTGTTCCACCTTGATATCACGGCTCCCCTCTTCCGGTGCGATGCGTAATATATCGGGATGCGCGTAACCTCCACCTGCCTGACACTGTTTGCAATGGCCGCATGGCGCGTCATCTTCCGGAGCAAGGCACAGCAACATCTGCGCGAAACGCGAAGCCAGCAAGGTTTTGCCGGTACCGCTGGCGCCACTGAACAAATAGGCATGTGCAAGTTGTTGCTGACGAAACTGCTTCAGCAGGCGTTGCCACTGAGTAGTTTGCCACGGCAAGGGGATGGCAGCCGGCGCTATGAGACTTGCAATCTCACTCATCACTCATGCCTCGTTTAACTCCAGCTTGTCGGCAAGTTTGCCGAGCAGAGTCCGGGTAACCTGCTCCAGTTCGGCGCTGGCATCGATCACCAGAAAGCGATCCGCTTGCTGTTGCGCCAGCTCAAGGTAGGTACTGCGTACGCGATTGAAAAAATCAGCGTGTTCACTTTCAATACGATCCAGCGCACCACGCTGTGCCGCGCGTTGCAGACCGATTTGCGGATCCAGATCGAGCAGTACCGTGACGTCCGGACGCAAGCTGCCTTGCACCATAGTTTCCAATTCAGCCACACGGTCCACACCCAATTCACGACCTCCACCCTGATAGGCATAAGTGGCATCGGTAAAGCGATCACACAAGACCCATTGCCCGGCCGCGAGTTTCGGTTCGATAACCTGAGCTATATGTTGCGCGCGGGCTGCAAAGATCAGCAATAATTCACAGGTAGGATCGACGTTTTCGTCGCTCAGGGACAGTATCAAACCGCGAATTGATTCCGAGATTTTGGTACCACCCGGCTCGCGTGTCAGGTGATAATTGATGCTGTTTGCTTCCAGCAATGACTGAATCGCCGAGAGTTGCGTCGACTTCCCTACTCCCTCCACACCTTCTACGGTGATGAACTTGCCACGAACTTGCATTTCCACTACTGACTCTCTTCTCGATTAATCTGCCGCTGAAAGCGGTTAACTGCCTCATTATGTTCTTCCAGTGAACTGGAGAAATAGTGACTCCCGTCACCTTGCGAGACAAAATATAAATAATCCGACGGCAAGGGGTTCAAACTGGCGACAATGGATTCCCGCCCGGCTAATGCGATTGGCGTTGGCGGCAAACCATTAATGCGATAGGTATTGTAAGGCGTTGTTGTCTGCAAGTCAGTGCGACGAATATTGCCATCGAATTCGCTGCCCATACCATAAATGACTGTCGGATCGGATTGCAGTCGCATGCCCTGTTCCAGACGCCGCACAAATACACCGGCGATATGACCACGTTCGCTGGCAACCGAAGATTCTCGCTCAATGATTGAAGCCATGATCAAGGCCTCATAACTGTCATTGTAAGGAAGCGCACCGAGCCTGTTTTCCCAGGCGCTGGCGAGGACTGCCTGCAGACGCTGATTGGCACGCCGCAGGATCTCCAGATCGCTTGTGCCCTTCGTATAGAAATAGGTGTCGGGGAATAACAGGCCTTCGGGATTGTCGCGCTGCAGTCCCATCTCGGCGGCGATTTCAGCGGACGATTTGCCACGCAGCGTCACGTTGACATTCTCAGCTTGCCAGACGGCGTTGACCGCATCGCTGAATGTCCAGCCTTCGACCAGAGTGACCCGGTATTGCACACTCTCCCCTGCCACCATTTTTGCCAGCAGGTCGTCCGGAGAATCACCCGGCAGGAATTCATATTCGCCGGCTCTTATGGAGCCACTCACACCTTGCCAGCGTGCCAGCATGGAAAATATAAAACCGGAAGGCACCAATTCCTGTTCCTGCAAACGATCAGCGACGCGCTGCAAGGAGCTGCCGGAGGTCACTTCAAAGCGTACAGGTGAGCGCAGGGATTCAACAGGTTCGAACAGTGGGCGCAGGGTCAGCAACATGGTGACAGCAAGCACGATGACCACTGCGATGACGGCAAGCAACAAGCGCAGCGGCCAGGGGGATTGAGCTAGAGTGTCGCGCCAATGTGCCATTGCTGACCTGTGGAGAAGTGACTGATACCTGTGCCGGGCCTTCAGGCCCGGCTATCAGGATTCTAGCACTCTGGCAGCGGGCTTGGCGCCCTGCCATGGGCCAATCTTGCTTAGTGGAATCGCGAAAATATCAGGCTGCCGTTGGTACCGCCGAAACCGAAGGAATTGCTCAGTACCACATTGAGTTCCTGTTCGCGTGCGGTATGCGGGACATAGTCGAGATCACAACCTTCATCCGGATTATCCAGATTGATGGTTGGCGTGATCACCTGATCCTTGAGACTCAGAATGGCAATGATCGCTTCCACAGAACCGGATGCGCCCAGCAGATGGCCGATCATGGACTTGCTGGAACTGACACAGAGGGATTTGGCATGGGCACCGAACACCGTCTTGATCGCGTCGGTCTCGGCGATATCGCCCGCCTTGGTTGAAGTGCCATGGGCATTGACGTAATCCACCTGATCGGCATTGAGCTGGGCACTGCGCAAGGCATTTTGCATACATAGCGCCGCGCCGGCACCACCGGCAGGCGGTGAAGTCATGTGATAGGCATCGCCACTCATGCCGAAGCCGACCAGTTCCGCGTAGATCCTGGCACCGCGTTTCTTGGCATGTTCCAGCTCTTCGAGCACCAGAATGCCGGCGCCGTCACTGAGCACAAAACCATCGCGATCACGATCCCAGGGACGACTCGCCCGCTGCGGATCATCATTGCGTGTGGACAGGGCTCTTGCCGCACAGAATCCACCCAGGCCCACCGGCGAAGTCGCAGATTCAGCACCGCCAGCCACCATAACATCCGCCTGATCGTTCATGATCATATTGGCGGCCACACCGATATTGTGTGTACCGGTAGTACAGGCAGTGGTGATGGCGATATTCGGCCCCT
>CAZQFA010000064.1:0-7387 GCA_964592245.1 uncultured Pseudohongiella sp.
AAGCAATTGCGCCAACTGCGCCAACAAAAAAGCCGGCCCAATACCGGACCGGCTTGTTGTCACTCTTTAGCGAAGCTCTGCATCTGTAATGCTCAAGCCGTACCGCAAAGCCAGCGCCTTTTGTTCTCGCTCCGGCTTAATTCTACTCGTTCCGGACTACTATCAGCCGTAGGCCAATTCCAGCAGCTCCAGCACGGATTCCAGCTGCAAAAACCAGTATATTCCGGAAAAGATAATGAATGCCTGCGCTACCAGCAATGCAGAGCGCTCCATGTCTTTGCGTTTCTTGTCGTGTTGTTGCTGAGAGCTGTTTAACTCGCTCATATTCTCACTCCTGAAAAATTCTTTACTGTAGGCGGTGCAGACTTAACCACTGAAGCCGATCCAGCGACCCGTGGCCGCAACCAGGAACCACACCAGAATGGAGGCAATCGCCACCATCTTCACTGCCACCGGATTTAACTCTTCCATATTGTAGGCAAGTAACGGTTTACGAACGAAGTAATGGAACAGTATGCCGGCACCCAGCGCCAACATCTTGAACCAGTACACCGGCAGAAAATATATTTTCATTGCCACGCCGCAAGCCATAAATATGCCTGTGGCCAGTAAGGAAATTAGCGCCCAAAAGAAAACCCGGTGGCAGCGATCCACTATCACCTTCGCCGGTATGTCGTTCAAGAACAGATTCAGCAGGCGACCATCAGCGGCGAGTACGCTGCCACCCAATACCGCCAGACCTAACAAATGACCCGCCTGAACCACCGCAAAAACCGGGCCCCAGGTCTTGCCGATGACACCGAACCAGGTCGTTTCCAACCACATGAAAAACGGTTCGATGGCGATATAAACAGTGGTGCGTAAATCACTGTATCCAAACAGCGTCACCACCAGCAGAACAGCCAGAGTCCCAAGTGTTCGGCTGTTGTTTGAAAAAAATGCAGTTGGCATTCGTAATTCTCCTCAGCGCAGCTTATTCAAAAGCCCTAAAAGCGGGTTTGCCCATCGACACAACCGGCAACGAATTCGACAAAAGCGGTCTGCCCCATTTCACAATCAAACCAGTCGTAGGCGATGAAACGGCCACACATGACAATGACTGCCCAGAACGATAACGAAAGAATGGCTCCGCGCCTTATCCGAGCAGGAGCAACGCGATCGGTATCCCAATCGGCTACTGACTCATTCATGCGCTTGTGGAATAGCCAGGCATTCACCGCGGCCGCAACCAGCAACACCATCTTGATGCGGAACCATAGACTCTGTGTAGAGCGTACCGGCACGGCAAAGAACAGCAGAAAACCGGTGATGAACATCACACCGAAACCAATTGCCATCGGCCAACTCAGGCGCGAGGCAATGCGGCTGGCTGGCACATCTGGCAGTGCGAGTCCCAACATCCGCAGGTCAATTAAAAACAACATGCCCAGACTGACCATAAGGAACAACACATGCGTCGATTCCACCCAGTTGTACATGTAATAGGATTCATGCAACAAGGTACTGAGTTGCATGTCGTCTATCCAGACGGCGATGTTATAGAGCAGTTCATTCAGCACTAGGGAAACCTCCGGTGCTAGTCTTCCAGACAACAGATGCTGGTGAGTTAATGGTGTCAGTTAACCGGTATGTCATGTCACTTGGTATTGGTCACTCGATAGAGTAAATATCGAAAGTATCCTGGTTATAGTAGTTATCGACAGGTTCGACATTGGTACTGATGGATTTAATTCTTATTATTGGCCAGCGCGCGCTACTGCGGTACTGACACGCCATTTTGGGGGACACTGCATTGTTTAGCTGCTGTGCATACAGCAAGCCGCCATCGCTCCGATCCTGACTGCTGACAAGCTCTCTGCGAGTAGCTGTCACTGCTTGCCAGACTCATTGCGCCGGGGGACAGTCTACGCAAGATCTTTGGCGCGGTATATTGAGACGGATCAATAAAACCGGCGCTGGCGACGATTTGTACAACGCGGAGAAGAATACTCCATCCCGGACGCAGAAATCCACTTTGAAAGAAGTGGATCAGTAAATTACCAGGCCTCCCCTATTCCTGATTTTTCTTGCGATATTCCGACGGCGTGACGCCTTTGATCTCCCGGAAGGCATTATTGAAGGGCGTGATCGACTGATAGCCGACTGATAACGCAATGGTTAACACAGGGAGGTTCTGTTTGCTGCTGTCAGCCAGAGCCTGACTGGCATCTTCGATGCGGTATTGATGCAGCATCGCATTGAAATTACGAAAACCCAATTGCTTGTGAATAAAAGAGCGCAGCCGGTACTCCGGCATGTTCAGCTTTTTTGCCAATCCTGAAATGGTCAGACCCGCTTCCCGATACAATTGCCCGTCACGAAACGCCCGGTTAAAGCTTTGCTCATCAATGGTCTCACTACCCTGCTCGGTTTTCTCCTCAGTCAGCTCGGTGACGCGACGTATAACATAACTCAGAGAAACGAAGTCGAATCGCAGCGCGGCAACCAGCATGCCCAGTGTCAGCAGTGCAATCGCATAGACGATAACTGCCTGCTCGGTAGCATTACTGGCCGATCCTCCCGCCAGCAGAAAGTTTTCGACAAAAACCACGCTGAAAATCAGAGCACCCTGCAGACCAATAATAAACCAGCGAAACACACGACGATCATCGACCAGATCTGCGCGCCAGCCCTTTAGAGTCCAGAAGATGGCAAAGCACACAAACAGCAGCTGCAGTACATCCATGCTGATGGACATGAAGATCCAGGCCGTACCGGAGGGAACTTCGGCGCTGCTGTGGGTGACATAGGCGAGAAAAAAATCGACCAGGACCTGAACCGCAAACGCTGCCGCCAGCGGCATGGGAAATTTCGACTGCTCCTGAAAAATCAGAAAACAGTAAATCATGAACAAGCCGCAAATGGAGTTGGCACCGAAAAGAATGAGGAGTTGCCAACTACTCAGATCGAGACGGAATTGCGGATCGATGTTCGGACCGGACATCCCGTTGACAATATAAAAGACAATGAACACCGCCATCACTGCGAATACACGCGCGCTGGCTGCTTTGGGTTCAGTCTTGAGATAACCAACTGCCAGTAGCAACACCGAAAAAATGGCTACTATCTGGGCAGCAAATAACAACAGAGGGTTGGGCACTGAGGCTGTCCTGGCAATCCGGTCAGAGACCCGAGCAACATAACCTAACAATCGGCAAAATACAAAACATCTCCTACCGCTTTTCGACGGCAAACTTATGCCGCCAATCGGCACACTTGCTGCTTGCCAAAACTGCAGAAATGCAAGTCTCTTGGAAACAGCAAATCCCACCAAATAAACGGCATCAAGGCCCGTGAGCCGGGGCTTTCAAGGATACCGAACGGATGGTCGATATTCATTGCAGGGGGTGTATCGAGACTCTATACTCCTGCTATTGCTACGAACGGTGGTTGTCAGAATCCAACACTTCCAACCAGAATTCCCAAGCGGGCAATCGAACAAAAAAGAAAAGACTCTTAGCAGCAGTTACTAAAACAAGGGAGCAATCATGCGCAAAACTTTCCCAAGTAAAAGAAGTGGACTGAGCCTGGCCATCATGGTGGCAAGCGCCGGTCTGGCTATGCCCGTAGTCGCTCAGGATGATGGCGATATTGAAGAAGTCGTGGTGACCGGATCCTATATTCGCGGCACACCACTGGATGCACCATCCCCTGTTCAGGTTGTTGACCGGGACAGCATCGAGGCACAAGGTGCTGCGGTGATCTGGGACGTAATCAAGAATCTGGAAATCAATTCTGGCTCCATCACCAATCCGGGTGTCGGTGGCGAAAATAATGGTGCCACCAGCCAATTGGAAGGTACCGCCAACGTCAACCTGCGTAACCTCGGTGAAAACTCAACGCTGACTCTGATCAATGGCAAGCGCATGGCGCCGGCCGGTGCCACCACTCGTTCGGGCGGTGAGTTTGTCGACCTGAATTCCATTCCACTGGTAATGACCGAGCGTGTTGAAATACTCACGGACGGTGGCTCTGCACTGTATGGTGCTGACGCGGTTGCCGGTGTAGTCAATATCATCATGCGCAACGACTTTGAAGGCCTTGAGATCTATGGCGATCTGCAAGGTCTGGAGTCTGCCAGCGGCAAGTACGATGCCACCATCAGTGGTATCTGGGGTTGGGGCAGCGCCGACGGCCGCACCAATCTCGTTCTGTCCGGCGAACGTTTTGAACGTGATCCGGTACCGGTGAGTGCCGGCAACTTCTTTGATGAAAACTCCGAGTTTCTGGGCACAGTGGGTACTGCCGGCACACTGATCGCCGTACCCTCTTTTGGCGCCAACCTCAGCCCTGGCTGGTATAACGCCAGCGTCGTTGCCCAGAACGTGGCCGAAGGTGGTCCGGCAGACCCGGTGTTCACCGATCCTGGTTGTTACACCGTCACCTCTGCCGATGGCACCCCACTGCAAATTGGCACAACACGTGAACAGCGTGGCGAACGCAGCGGTACCTGCCGTGAAGACACGTCAGCCTACCAATTCATCTCTAACGAGATGGAGCGCGACAGCTTCGCAGCATCGTTCAGCCACAACTTCAATGAAAGCGCTGAGCTGTATGCTTTCAGTCACTACTCCGATGCCACAACAGTGCGCGCCGACGACGGCTACAACTCCAGCCGTGGTCCGACAGTGTTCCTGGCACAACCGGGCGCCTATACCCGTAGCGCGCAGCTAGGTGGCAATTCTGTTGGCCAGACTCTGGAACTGGGCTTCTTTGCGCCGCAGGCAGGCAACACTCGCCCAACCGCAGCCGACATTCCCAATGCCCCGATCGCCGGTGCCAATGGTGGCCCCAACGTAGCGATGTATCAGGGCCTGCGTGATGGCCTGCCACGGATGCCCAATGATACCAATACGACCTGGACAAACTCGTCCAGCGTGCAGCTTGGTTTGCGCGGCGACTTCAATATCGACGATCGCGCCTTCAACTACGATGTCTCTTATTCCTTCAGCCAGTCCAGTCTGGAAGCCAAATACCGCACCTTCGCGCGCGATCGTGCCGAGTTGGCGGCCAACGGTTTGGGTGGCCCGAACTGTACGCCAAATGGCCGTCCCGACTTTGACTTCGCTGGTCAGCCGGGTCCGTTTGGTGGTGCTGTGCCACAAGCCTGGGACTTCTACGCTCCCGGTCTGGTACAGACTTTCTTCCCGGGCTTCGTGTTCACGACTCGTGAATCACTGTCCTACGCTCTGACCAGTACCAACCAGGGTGAAGGCGGTTGTATGTTCTACAACCCGTTCCTGACCTCTCTGACCGACCCCAGTCTGGCGAACAGTGAAGAGCTGATGAACTGGATCAATCTCGAAGAACTGCGTACTGACAAGCGCAACCGCCTTGGTGTGTTTGATGCTGTGGTCGCCGGCGAGATATTCGAAATGACCGGGGGCACTGCCCAGTTCGCGGTGGGCGCTCAGTATCGTGAGCGTAATACCTTGTCCCGTGCCAGTGAGCTGAACGACCCGGGCTTGCAGAACCGCATTTTGGGTTATGACGCCAACGGCGTGCCCAACGAGTTCCACTACGTCAGTAACAACTACGAGTGTTCGCTGTGTGCGTTCAATTACGACGATGATCGCACCACCAAAGCGGTATTCGGCGAGTTATCCTTGCCCTTCGCTGCCAACGTAGAAAGCCAGATCGCCGTGCGCTGGGAAGACTACGGTGGCAACATCGGCGACGAGATTTCACCCAAGGTGGCATTGAGCTGGCGTCCCATGGAAACATTGCTGCTGCGTGGTTCCTACTCGCAGTCATTCCGGGCTCCTAACATTGCTATCATCAATCAGGGTCTGGAATCTTCTTCAACGACCTTCCGCGACCCGATCTCCAACCAGCGCGTCCGCGCCGGTCTGGTGCCGCCAGTGGATGAGTTTGCCGAAGAAGAATTCACCTATACGTTAGGTGGCCCGGCACCAAACGTCGGCAATGAATACGCCGATACTTATGGTCTGGGCTTTATCTGGACTCCCGACGGCCGCCTGGATGGCTTGCACGTGCAGGCTGACTACTGGCGTTTCGAAGTAGAGTCTCGCGTATTGCCGGAACCACCGATCCGCGCCTTGCAGCCCGAGATCGATGCCTTCCTGGCAGCAGCAGCGAATCCCGGCAACTACATCCTGAATGACACCATTCCGGCTGACTCTGACAATCCTTACACCGCCTGTGATCCGGCAGCACTGGAAGCACAGTACGGTCGTGATTCGGATGAGCGTTTGAACTGTGTCGTCGACCCACGCACGTACACCGTGTCCGGTATTCAGCGCGCATTCGGTACCAGCGATGCCAACCTCATCACCCTGACTCTGGGTGCCATCAACGCGGGCCGCATCGAGGCGGACGGCGTTGATATCCGACTGGGTTATGACTGGGACAACAGCTGGGGAAGCTGGCGCGCCAGCATTGATTACACACACGTGAATCAATACACCCTGATTGATGTACCGGGTCTGGCACGTGGTCTGAAAGATACTGGTGTTTATGATGCTGCGGGTACCACAGGTGACAACAACCTGGTGCGCTCACTGCCTGATAACAAAGGTAACTTCACATTAGGCTGGTCCAATGGTCGTCACAGTGCAACCGCGATCAACCGTCATGTGGGCTCCTATCAGGATCTGGATTACGACACAGCCTATGCGACAGCGAATGACTTCGTGCGCACCCTGCTGCGTCGCAAGATCGACAGCTACAACACCTGGGACCTGCAATACAACTACGTGCATGAATGGTCCAATGTGAACCTCGGTGTCACGCGCTTCTCGGTAGGCCTGTTGGATGCCTTCAATGCCGACCTGCCTTACTACGAGCAAGCACCATTGAACTTCGATGCCTCGGTATTCGACGGTCGTGGTCGTCGCTTCTATCTGCGCGCCTTGTGGCAGATTCAGTAAGCAATTCTTTCGCCTGCCTCTATGGCAGGTGACAGGTAAAAATAAAAAAGCGGCGTTGAGCAATCAACGCCGCTTTTTTAATGCCTGGGATAGCCTGTTTTCGAACTAGCGGTTGCGTTGCCGGAAGCGCTCTTCCACTTCGTCAATAAAATCATCGACGCGCTTGCCGCCCTGCGCTTCACTACCGGAATACTGGTCGAACAGGTTTATCGCCCGTTCTGTGCGCCGACCCAGCTTCAGTACATTTTCGAAATGCGACCCGGGGCCGTGATTGTTGGTAATGACATCCAGCACAAAAGCCACAAACGAAAGCAAGCTCAGGAAGAAGTCGCGAAAGGCGTCAATATACAGTTTCAATTGAAAAATAATCAGTCGCCGTAATTGCGGCCAGACAGGGAGCGTCCGCTTACCGCGCACAGCCTCGCCTCTTCGTGGTTCTTCTGTTAATGGTTCTTCTG
>CAZQFA010000064.1:7487-12184 GCA_964592245.1 uncultured Pseudohongiella sp.
TGGTTCTTCTGTTAATGGTTCTTCTGAATTCATCATGAGATTTCCCCTGAATTATTTCCCGGCGCCGCGCTGCTAACTGCCGGCAACCGTTATTACAGCATTAGACTCGACTTTTATGGTTCAGGTTACAGCCAGCGATCAATTCTTGTTGTAACAGCCGCTTCGTAGCGGCTACCGTCGCCTTGCGCGGTCACCCCAGTTTCTGTGCAGCAAGCAGTGCACCATTGATAAGTCATTGTTTTTAATATTTTTTCTAATCAGGACGTACTCGACAAGCCAGATTAACGAAAAAATAATGGCTGATTCCAGCCGCGGTCAGCAATCCCGACACCTGTTGCGAAAACTCGGGGGTGAAGCCAGCGCCGCTAACCGCTATCATGCCCCTTCTTTGTAAGCTCGCCTATTAAAACAAGAACAGAATTATGTCCGATTACACTTTCTGGCAACGCTACCTGCCAGCATCTGCGCACAAGGCACTCGCCCTGACACTATCACTCGCAACTGTTCAGGCTGCCTCTTGCGCAATCGCCGCCGAAGGCCCCTTCCGGCTGAATGAGCAACTGGGCCTGAACGAAGGTTTCAGCCTGGCGCTGACGCACCGCAGTCGCTTTGAGAATATTGTCGATAATGTGCGCCCCGGCACTAGCAAGAACGATCAGGTGCTGGGTATGCGCACATTGCTGGATATGAATTATCGCTCCGGCCGCTTCATGGGCCAGCTGGAATTGGCGGACATGCGCCAACAATTGATGGATGCAGATAGCGTCATCAACAACACTGTCGTCAACTCACTGGATATATTGCAGGCGACGGCTGGCATCACTCTGGACAGTGCTGGCGACAGTACATTGCGCTTCGGTCGCTTTACCGAAGACTGGGGCAGTCGTCGCATGATGGCGCGCAATCGCTTTCGCAACACCATTAATTCCTGGGATGGCGCGGTACTGCACACACGCCTCGACAGTGGCGCTGAACTGAAAGCCATGGCCACTCAGGTGGTCAGTCGCCTGCCAACTGACCGACAACAACTGCTGGACAACAAACGCCAGTCGGACCGTTCATACGATGCACAACGTTTTTACGGCGTCCATCTCAGCCTGCCAAGTCTCTTTGCCGATCTGCCGGCGGAGTTCTATTACTTTGCCTTGCGCGAGAAAGATACTGCCGATCTGCAAACACGTAATCGCCGCCTCAACACAGCAGGCTTTCGCTTGCGCGCGTTGCCGGCAAGCGGCGAATTCGATTTTGAGATAGAGACGATTGTACAGAACGGCAGTCAGCGCGCTTCGTCCTCACCTCTGGACAGAACCGACCTGGATCACAGGGCCTGGTTCCAGTTTCTGGCGCTGGGATACAGCTTTAACTCGCCATTGAATCCGCGCCTGTCGTTCGAGTTCGATTATGCCAGCGGTGATGAAGAGCCGTTCGATGCTGACAGCGGTCGCTTTGACTCACTGTTTGGCCCGACGGCATTCGAGTTCGGCGTGGTGGGTCTGTACAACCCGTTTAACCGCAGCAATCTGGTCAGTCCCGCCCTGCGCTTGACTGCCGACCTGTCACCGACAATCGATGTACAGGCCTTGTACCGGCACTTCTGGCTGGCGCAAGCCAAAGACAGCTGGGGTCGCACCGGTATCCGCGACATCACCGGCAACAGCGGTGACTATCTGGGGCAACATCTGGAATTGCGACTGCGCTGGGACATCGTGCCGGGCAATCTGCGGCTCGAGAGCGGCGCGATATTTCTGCAGTCCGCAGACCTGTCCGACAAGGACAGCGAATACGTTTACGCCGGTGTAACTCTCACTCTTTGAGGCAGGGAAACGCCGCTGGCATGTTGACAGGGTAATTTTGTCAGGACAGCGCTGGCTGCTGAATATCAGCTCCGGGTGAATTTCCCGGACCTGACTGCGCTGCCGGCGGATTGGCGTACAGACTGTGGCGGTAGCTCATCCAGATCAGAAATTGCAGTCCGAATAACAAGGTCGCCGCCAGCAAGTGTGTTGGTTGTACCAGAGCCGGCATACCCAGATGACCTAGCGTGGCTCCTGACAGCACCGCCATGACGATCACGGCGACCATGAAGAACGTCAGACGCGTTAGCGTATGCTGCCACCCCAGCGAGCGAATCAGCAGCGTCCCCAGCCAGAGATTGGCAAACAGCACCAGCGCCGAGAAACTGCGGTGTACGTAAAAGAACCAGGGCATAAACTCGATCCACTCGGTACGCAACTCTTCCCCTTGCGCCTCACGGATCATATCTGTCATTTCCCGCACCTGCGTACCCATCGTGACCTGCAACAAGGTCATGCCCAAGACGATATAAAGCCACTTCGGAAAGCGCGGGTCGATGCTGGTCACCGGTTGTGCTGCCATGATGTTGCGGCGTGCTTGCGCCAGGGCATAGATCAGCGTGCCGACAATAGCCAAAGCCATCAGCATGTGCAGGGTAATCATGCCCGGTTGCAGATTGGAGGCGACCACGCGGGCACCCAGCCAGCCCTGAAAGCCCACCATCAGGAAGGTGGCGACTGCCGCCACGGTAAGACCGCGGTTGCTGTGGCGTAATGGCCAGGACATGAGCGCCGTGATGAAGATCAGCAGGCCAATGGTGACACCGACCAATCGGTTGGCGTATTCGGTCCAGGTCTTGACTACATTGAAACGGGTATCGGCATAACCCAGCTCGGCATAGATTTCCTGATAATTGGCGGGCAGCTGTGCTTCGCTGGTCGGCGGAATCCATTGCCCGAAACAGGTGGGCCAATCCGGACAACCCATACCGGCGCCGGAGGCGCGCACGCTGGCGCCAACCAGAATGAGGAGATAGACCGCGCTGAGGGTGATCAGCGCCATACGGCGGAAGCGTTGAAGCCGGGCTTCTTCCAGACTTACTGAATGCATGGCAGAGTTTGTTTCGTTACGAAGTTGGGAGCGCCGCGCAATGGGCGGTGCGAAGGATAAACCAGCGGGCTTACTGATTCAATGAAGCTGTCACGCTATCCAGCAGCTCCCGCGAGGCATAGGCATCCATCGGCAAATCATGTGCCTCCTGATACGCCCGAATTGCTGCTCTGGTTCTACTGCCGACACGACCATCCGGCTCACCAGAGTCAAAGCCCAGACTGTTGAGCTTCTCCTGCAACTCCCGCACATCCGCTACCGTCATGGCCTGTTCGTTCTCCGGCATGCGCTGGATCGGGCCGCCACCGGAATATCGATCGGCCAGATGACCCACCGTCAAGGCATAGAAAGTGGACGGGTTGTAGTTCATCGTCGCGCGGAAATTACTGTACGCCAGAAAGGCGGGGCCCGCGGCGCCGGCCGGCAGGATCACGGCTGCATCCATGCCGTCAACGACCGGAATTGGCGAACCATTCAACTGGGTAATGCCCAGATCGCGCCATTCAGACAACGACTTGCGCGTGCGGGTGCCTGTCAGGCTGTAATCGAAATTCTCTGGCAGAACCACTTCTCTGCCCCAGCGCTGATCGCCCTGCCAACCGGAGTTGGAGAGGAAATTGGCCGCTGAATGAAACACATCAGGCAGAGAATTCCAGATATCGATGCGGCCATCGCCGTCACCATCGACCCCGTAGCGGTAAAACACGGAAGGCAGAAATTGCAGCTGACCCATGGCACCCGCCCAGGAGCCGCTCATATTCTGTGGCGCAATATGGCCATCTTCAATAATTTGTAATGCGGTAAGCAACTCACGACGGAAGAAGTCGGCCCGGCGTGGATCATACGCCAGCGTAGCCAGCGCATTGAGCACAGAGAAGCCCCCTGTCGCCCGTCCGTAGTTGCTCTCTATGGCCCAGAATGCCACCAGATAATGTGGCTGTACGCCATAACGATTCTGTACTTCATTCAGCAGTGTCGCGTGCTGATCCAACAGTTCGCGGCCGCGGCTAACTTGCCCCGGCGTCACCCGTAAACTCAGATAGCGGGTAAAGGTCTGCACGAATTCCGGCTGACTGTTATCCAGCTCGATGACACGCTCGAGTGGTTCTACCTCATCGAGGGCTGCCAGAGTCTGCTCACTAATACCCATGCCACTGGCTTCGGCACGCAATTCCGCCAACCACTCGGCGAACGATTGCTGGGGTGATTCCTGCGCGATTAACAGGGAACAGAGGGGGAGAAAGAGAAGAGAGAGTAATGCCGATTTCATGGCGCCATGATAATGGAAATCCATGGCAATGAGAATCAGACGGGCAGATTTTAACCTGCTGCCGGGGCAGTTAATCGCCCGATCGCATACAGAGTGCTGTGTGTTGCGGGAATCGGCTCACTGCAGCGTCATGGCGCCAGCTGATGAGCCGTGTTCGAAAAACCTCAGGCCGCTACCGCGTGGTTGATGTAGTCATCAACCCGCTGCTCATCAAGTTTGGACAAGGCCGTGAAATTCAGACCCAGATGGTAGACTTCCTGACTGATGCGGCGGCAATAAGACACCGCGCAGCGCGACTTCACCGCCGTGTTGTTGGGCAAGGTGAACTCCAGATCAAATTCGGGGAACAAGCCGGCGTTGTCCTTGAAACGGCAAAGCTGGTCAATGAACTGGCGACGGGATTCAATCTGAATGCCCGATGGCGATACGTTCATCAGCTTGCCTGTGCGGACAATACCGGAAAGCAGGATGCTGGCTTCACCAGCCAGACTGACTCGAGGATATTTGCGTCGTTCGTTCTTCA
>CAZQFA010000065.1:0-11247 GCA_964592245.1 uncultured Pseudohongiella sp.
CTGGACGAAGACGAAATCATTATTCAGGTAAGGTTTGCCAGGCCACTACAGGCGTCGTATCAGAAATTTGCCAACCCTGCTTCGCGCTATGCTATCGCCGGCGTGTTTCTGGCCGTTTTTGCTGACGGCATTCGCATCGGTGTTACCGGCGCCGCGTCAGTAGCGCATCGTGGTAAACGCTTGGAAGCGGCACTTGCGGGCAGTCTGAACGGCGAGGCTCTGCAACGGCTTGATCAGGTAGAGTTGCCGCTAGAAAAAATGAATAACGACATTCACGCCAGTGCCGACTTTCGCGCTCATCTGGTGAAAGTACTGACTCGTCGGGCTGTGCAGGCCTGTTACCCGCAAGGCTAAATCATGACAGCATCACTGCCTGACTCTATTGATGAGTTGCAGCGTCTGCTGCGGCAGCATTCTTATCTGGCCGACCGCTCTCTAGCTACTGCCTTGCAATTGGCACTGCGGATGCGGCGGCCTTTGCTGTTGGAAGGTGAGGCAGGGGTTGGTAAAACGGCACTGGCCACAGTCCTGAGCAACGCGCTGGGTCGAAAACTGATTCGCCTGCAGTGTTACGAAGGTTTGGATATTTCGACTGCAGTGTATGAATGGAATTATGCCCGGCAGATGATCGAGATTCGGCTGGCCGAAGCGGCCGGTAATGTCGATAAACAAGCGCTGACGGATAGCGTGTTTACCCGTGATTTCCTTATCGAAAGGCCGCTTTTACAGGCACTGCGCACAGAAAATTCAGCAGCGCCGGTGCTGCTGATTGATGAGCTTGACCGTACTGATGAGTCGTTTGAGGCCTACTTGCTGGAACTGTTGGCCGAGTATCAGATCACCATACCGGAAGTGGGCACTATCAAGGCAGCAGAGCCGCCGATTGTGATCCTCACCTCCAACAGAACGCGCGAGATTCACGATGCACTCAAGCGGCGTTGTCTTTATCACTGGCTCGACTATCCGCAGCTCGAGCGGGAATTGGCCATTGTTGAACAGGCATTGCCTGGATTGAACAAGCAGCTGACGAAGCAGATAGTCAGTTTTGTTCAGCAGCTGCGGCAGGAAAGACTCTTCAAGGCGCCAGGCATCGCTGAGACACTCGATTGGGCGGCGGCTTTGCAATTGCTCGACCAGGAAGTACTGGGTGTTGATGCGGTACAGGAGACGCTCGGAGCCTTGCTCAAGTATCAGGACGACCTGGCGCTGGTCGATCAGAAGCTGACTGCTGAAATACTGCAGCGTGACGATGAGGCAATTACGTCATGAGTTCGGCTGCGGCAGATTCCGACACCAGTCGCCTGCCGGAGAACATGCTCCGCTTTGCTGCCTTGCTACGACAATCAGGAATCCAGGTTGGCATCGGACAGGTGCTTGATGCCATGCGGGCGATTGAACTGATTGGCCTGCATAGTGCCGACGACTTCTACCACTGTCTGCTTCCCCTCTTTGTAAAACGTCAGGAACATCAAGCGTTGTTTGCCGCCTGTTTTGCGCGCTTTTTTTTCTGGCAAGGTGGGGTGCCGCTGGCAGATCTGTGCACCGATGAGATCATGCAGAACGAGCAAGTCAGTGCGGCTTTCAGGGCGGATCATGCACAGCAGGAGAGCCAGAATGATAGCCAAAAGGAGAGCCAGCTAGAATTGACACCAGAGCCGTTGCCGGAGACAGCAGGACGAGACCAGGATATGCCTGCAGAGTCGGGATTTGGCGTGTCGGCACAGGAACGCTTGCGGCAACTTGATTTCGCGCAAATGTCCGCAAGTGAAAAGACGGCTGCAAAGGCATTGCTGGCAAGAATTCACTTGCCGGAACTGCAACGGCGTTCGCGACGCTTTCAGGTGAGCAATATCAAGGCGCTGGTCGATGGGCGTGGCACGTTGCAAGCGGCACTGCGTAATCCTGATGCAATCACTCTTCGCTACAAACAGCGGCGGCCTGTGAAAGTGCCACTTGTCATACTCAGTGATATCTCCGGTTCCATGCAACACTATTCGCAAATGTTGCTGCATTTCATGCATGCGGTGACGGCTGCGCACAGTAAAGTACATGCGTTTGTTTTTGCTACTCGCCTCAGCAATATTTCACCGTATCTGCGACATCGCTACAGTGAGACTGCCTTGCAGCAGGCGGTGGAAAGCGTGCAGGACTGGTCGGGCGGGACGCGACTGGGGGCCTGTCTGGAGCAATTCAACAGACAATGGTCACGGCGGGTGCTAGGGCAAGGCGCGATTGTGCTCTTGATTACCGATGGACTGGAGCGTGGTGACCCGGAGCAATTAAAGCGCACCATGGAACGCCTCGCCAAAAGTAGTCAGCGCCTGATTTGGCTCAATCCATTGTTGCGTTATCGCGATTTTCAGCCCCGAGCGCAGGGCATTCAGGCCATGCTGCCCTGGGTCGACGATTTCCTGCCGGCTCACAATGTAGAGTGTCTGCAAGAGCTGGCTTTATTACTGCAGCAACACTTCGCCGTTCCGGCAAGAGGAACCCACCAATACCCCGTTGTCAAAAGCGTGCTAGCCAATGATGACCCCGCGTTTGCTGAAGCGGCAGCTGGGCTGTGAACAGGTAGAAAATGAGCAGGTGGCAACGAACAGGACTTAAATAAACAGGACGTAAATAAACAGAAAGTAAATGAACAATCGGACAATGAAAAAGCATCACCCTGGAGGCTGTCGTGCTGTATGAAGTCGAGGGAGACATCATGCTATCGCGCGCGGAGGTTCTGGTACTGGGTGTATCTGCCAATGATCAGCTGACACGCGGCCTTGCCCGCAAGCTGCAGGAACGCTATCCCGCTATGGCGTTGGCATTTCGGCAATGGAGTGAAGACAGCCAGCCGCAGCCGGGAGAAATCTGGCATTGGGGTGAGGCAGGCAGTCGGCAGATTGTCTGTCTGCTGACCCATCAGGGCGATACCCGGTACCGTCCCGGTCGCCCCGACAAGATTGCTGTTAATCGCTCGTTTCAGGCCTTGTCTGCACTGACGAGAACGCAACGCTTCAAGTCGCTGGCCATGCCGCCGGTGGGTGCCGGGGAGTTCGGTCTCGACTGGTATGACGTGCGCGGCATGCTACACGCACAGCTGGGTGGGCTCCTGCAGCCGATTTTTGTCTATATTGCCCCGCGTGACGGGCAGGTGGCGCATGAACCGGGCATGTAATCGAGCGCCAGATTGCCCGGGTTGTTGAATTAAGGCTACATTCGACCAAACCTTACTGGTTAATCACTCACGGGAGTCTGGAAATGAAAAAAGTTACCGCAGTGCTTGGCGGACTGGGCTTGTCCCTGGTCACACAGCTGACATTGGCGCAGCAGGCTAATAACACCCTGCCTGATGGACCCGGCAAACAACTTGTCATGAATGAGTGCTCCAAATGCCATAGTACGGCCACGATCAATCGGGCAGCTGGCTACAACACGGCGGACGAGTGGCGACAGGTTTTCGCTACCATGGTGGAACTGCCAGACGCCCAGGCCAATACAATCGCCAATTATCTGGCAGAACACTTCCCGGAAGATACGTCGCGTCGGCCCAACCTTATCGCCGGGGACACCCGCATTGAAATTGTCGAATGGACTGTCTCAACACTCGGCCAGCGTTCACGTGACCCGATCGAGGCACCTGATGGCTCGATCTGGTGGACAGGCATGTGGGCTTCATTGGCAGGGCGCCTCGACCCCGATACTGGTTACATGGAAGAATACCACTTGCCTCCGTCAGCACGTCCGCACTCAATCGTTCCGGATGCCGATGGCAATATCTGGTACACCGGTAACAGCAACGGCACGATCGGCATGCTCGATCCCGTCACCGGCATGATTACTGAATACAAGACAGAAGCGCGCGACCCCCATTCGGCAGTCTTTCATGCCAACGGCAAGCTGTATTTTACGTCTCAGGGAGCAGCCATGCTGGGCCGACTGGATCCGGCAACAGGGGAGCTTGATGAGATAAACGTCGAACCTCGACCTTACGGTATCAAGACCGCCAGCAATGGCACCGTGTGGGTAGCCTTCAATGGCACCAACAAACTGGGTGCCATGGACCCCGATACCATGGAGATTCGCTACTATGAAGTGCCAGATGAACGCACCCGCATTCGTCGCCTCGACCTGGACAGTAATGGCATGGTCTGGTTTGTCAATTCAACCATGGGCAAGATTGGTCGTCTCAATCCGGCAACTGGCGAGATCACGCAGTGGGATTCCCCCAGCGGACCTTCGTCACATCCCTATGCGCTGGAGGTGATCGATGACAAGATCTGGTACAACGAATCCGGTATGCGACCTGATGCGCTCGTGCGCTTTGATCCGGTGGAAGAAACTTTTCAAAGCTGGGCTATTCCTTCCGGTGTGGGTATCGTCCGCCATGTCTGGGAAACTCAAGACGGAGACTTGCTAATTCACCAGAGCAGCACCAACAAGGTAGGCATCGTGCGCATTGATTAAAAGTGACAAAAGCAATGGCGCCGAAGCATGGCAAGCTAACATCGGAAGCAATTAATCAAAAATGAAGAAGGGACACGTTTTTTAATGGGTGGTTCTGTATGAAACAGATCAACGGTGCGTTGCTTTGCGCACCTTGGTGAAACTGACCGTATAACGTCCCGACTTGATTCGGACACTAATCACGGCTGAAGATTCTCTACTGGAATTTGCGCATTCTTAGCAGCAATAGTAAACAGTGTTCTCATTCAGCCCGCTCTCACACACCCCGCCAGTACCCTGCCAATTTCAGCAAACCACGGTGTAAATTTGCCGCGTAACAATTTAATACAAAGTACTCTCTGTGAAGTTCTCCACCCGCCAAGTCTACGTGCTGACTGACCCCTCCCTTCAAAGTCAGCGCCCGTTTGTAGATCAAAAACTCGACATAACTAGCGGTTATTGCAAGGTATTTTTCACTTTGCTGGCACCAATTTCGAGTGGGTGCTGAATAATGAACTTACCTGTAAGCCGACAAATTCAGTCGAATTTTTACAATCAAAACCAGTGCCGAAACGATGTTCTCCGACAAAGGGTATTGTGCCACTAATTACGACAGATTAATCTTCTCAGCGGGCATCATTGCAGCCAACCATTGATTGCGAGGATTCCTGTTTGAAGTACTCCGTGAAGTACTGCAGTGCTAGGACTTAGTTGAATTGTTAGTCGAATTATAAGTTGCTGCAAGATGTCTGGCCTGAGGGCCAAGTCAGGAGATTAAGTATAAGATGATGCCCAAGGCACATGTAAACCCGATCTTTCCGGAAGCGATTGTAGAAATAAGCAACGCTGGAATAGACCAGAAAAAGATACACGATCTGTATGCGCGCCAGGAGTGGATGTCAACCAACCCTGATGACTATGCCGAGTACTTTCTGCAAATATCAAAGAATCTGAAAGTGCTTGACGACACCCTTGATCTCAAAAACAAGATACTGGGGATGGTCAATGAATATTCTCGTGATGTTTTGCGCTACAAGAACAAATTCTATCTGACAACGTCATGGTTTGTGAAAACCGAGAAAAACAAGATATCGGTGATGCATAACCACGGTAATGCCATGATTAGTGCTGTGTACTATTTTGGTCTGGCGCAGGATACCAAGGCAAAAATCATCTTTGAAAGACCGTTTCAGAACCAGTTTGACCTGAAGCCAATCGACTACAATATTTTCAATGGCCCTTCACACAGATTCGAATTGGGTAATGATTCACTGTTGATTTTTCCTTCCCATCTCAAGCACAAGGTTGTCAGGCACGAGAACCCGGAAACGCGAAAATCGCTGGCAATGAATTTTATGCCCAAAGGCATGGTCGGTGCGGGGACAACCGAACTTGATCTTGGCGATGACCAAAATTTTCAAGCCGATATCGATCAGGTTGCTGCAAATTTTTAATCGCTGTTAGACTATAGATATTCGTCGACACTCAGCGCTTTTACACGGTACAGGCGACAATAGAACAATAAAAAAGGGGCTCCCCAGGGAGCCCCTTTTTTTCGCCTGGTCTAACTGTGCAGGCTTAGAAGTCGTAAACGAAACGACCGTAGATCATGCGACCCAGTGGATCTTGCAGACCACCGAGAACACCAGCGAACTCTGGAGAACGCTGAGCTTCGCGATCAAAGACGTTACGAGAACCGATAGTCAGTGAGCCTTCACCATCGAACATTTCAATGCCGCGATAGGTGTAGGATACATCCATGTCAGTCCACGCCTTCACGCCCACTTCGTCGATGTTGCCAGGACGGAAAGTGTTCGGGAAGAAGTCGATGTGCGTGTACAACGGACCGTCATACGGCATGTCATCGACGTAGCGAACGGTTGAGTTCACCGAGTGGCTGCCCATGCTCCAACCCAGACGCAGATTGCCTTTGAGTTTTGGCAGTTCCGGTGCAGTACCAGTGGTGTCGTTGTATTTGCCTGCAGCGTCAATGACCGGACGCGTTGGATCTTCCTGATACAGGAATGAGTCAATGTAAGTGGCTTGCAGACCAATACGGAAGTCACCCCAGTTGTTAGTCGGGATACTGTAGCTACCTTGTACGTCATAGGCAGTTACCTCGACTGATTCAGCATTGGTGCTGCCAGTACTCACTTGCAGTACGCTGAAGATATCACCCGGGTCACGAATGATGTCCGGGTTGGCCAGACCGCTGTTCAACCAGGCGCGCAGTTGGTCTTCGCTTGGCTGATTAGCCGCGCCAATACCATTGCCGCTGAAGCCTGACCACTGCTGGAAGTTGAAGAAATCCAGATCCATAACCTGCTGACCTGTAGTGGTCACGATACGGTTCTCGAAATTCGTCTGGTTCCAGGTCACGCTGATGTCGAAGTTGTTGAAGGCCAGATCAACACCAAAAGAGGTTGTTTCTGCCAGCTCATTCTTCAGACGTGCGTTACCGCCGTTACAGTTGGTAGTAAAGGCTGAGAACGGACCGAAACGGTCAGTCACCGTAGTCAGACCACAAGAGATCGGATCGTACAGCTGACCCAGAGTCGGGGCGATGAACGCATCACCGGTTGTGGCACGCAGCGTCAACCAGTCGGTCGGGCCGTAAGTGATACCGAATTTCGGATCAGTAGATTCCTGACCAGTGCTGAACTGCTCGTTACGAACAGCCAGCTCCAGTTCCAGATTACTCAGCACAGGAACCGCCAGCTCCATGAAGTAAGCGTCAATCTCACGATTACCGGTGACGATGCGCTCAGGCTCGGAACCACCAATCCAGGTGTCGCCACGCAGTTCGACGATAGACGGGATGTTCTCGAAAGAGTCTTCACGCTTCTGGTAACCAATAGCAGCACCGATCGGGCCACCAGGCAGTTCGAAGCCGCCCAGGGTGATCTCGCCGTTAAGAACGATGTCAACGGTACCCAGCGTATCTTCTTCCCACTCAGTGTCGCGCGCTGCGATGTCATTCATGACGTGAATGGAGTTATTGGTGCTCTGATCAACCACAAAGAACGGGTTGTAGCAGGCATCACGGTCATTGACGACGTCACAGTTCAGGCCTTGTTTCATGGCCTCAATGTCGTAGTTCTGACCAGACATGAAGGAGTACTCACTGTAGTTGTAGGTGTAGGCAGCCATACCTTCCCAACCAGTGAGGAAAGGCACAGTAAAGTCAGCCTGCAGACTCCAGCGTGCCACATGCTCGGTACCGTCCTGAATATTGTCATAGTCAGGGGCCAGACCTTCGTGCAGCGTGTGCGTCTTGTTAACCGGGCGCAGTGTGCGAGCCTGTACGTCTTCGAACAGCGGTACGCCGTTATCAGTAGTACCAGCTACCAGATAGTCTGGAGTGCCGTCGTTGTTCAGGTCTTGCGTGCCGCGGTCAGGTACACCATCGCCATTGGCATCGAAACCGAACAGCGGATTGCCATTGGCATCAACTGCGCGGAACGGGTTACCAGGAATTTCACCTCGAACTGCAGGCAGTTCACCAATTCGGGAGTTACCCGGGTTGGAAGTGGATTCGTAGCGACGGTTGAATTGACGCGTATAGAAGCCTTGTGCAGACAGCGTCAGGTCTTCATGAGCATCCCAGGTAGCGTTGGCGAAAAACTGATTAGTCTCAGTTGGTTCGCGGTAGCTTCTGGTATCACCGAATTCAAAGTAACAGTTAGCACCCAGTTGCAGACCGTAGGGGCTGGCCACTACGTCAGGCTGGAAGAAATCACGATCAGCGCGAGCGCCACAGTTCGGGTCAACGGCAGAAGAGCGTGTGCCGGTGTATTGGCCGTTTTCGTCACGGTCAGGAGTGTACCAGTTACCTGGCGCGTTGGAAGACAGAGTCAAACCTGACTGCGCCAGTATTGGGCGCTCGTCCCAGCCCAGGCGGCTGTTCTGACGGAATTGTCCAGCCAGAACCAGATCCAGTTCACCAAGGTCACCGCCCCAGAGAACCTGTACAGAGTGCTCGTCGTAGTCGCCACGGCTGTCGCCTTCGGCGTAAGTTTCGACCTTCAGGCCGTCGTATGAACGGTAAGGGACGAAGTTAACAACACCGGCGACCGCCTCGTTGCCGTAGAGTGCAGCAGCACCGTCCGCGACGATATCCAGACGCGAGATAGCGATCGTCGGGATCAGCGTATTGACGTTCTCGTTTACCAGACGCTTGCCATCAAGCAGCGTCAGGGTAGAACGTGGACCCAGTCCGCGCAGATCGATGTTGGATGTGCGTGAGCTTGTGCCCTGAATGGTGTTAGTGATCGCTGATGATGCGCCATTAACGAAAGACAGGTTTTGAACAACCTCGCCCAGGTTCAGGGTACCCTCGTTCTCCAGGTCCTCGGCATTAAGCTGAGTAACGGCAGACGCCTGGGTGAATCCTTCCGAGCGACGAATAAATGAACCTGTAACCACAACTTCTTCAACTTGTGATTCCTGGGCAATTGATACGTTAGCTAGGGGAAGGAGCGATAAGGATACCGCGGTGCAAAGCATACTTCGCTTGTGTGGGATTCTAAACTGCATAGATCTCTCCGGTTTTTATCTAAGATACTTCTTATAGTTCAACTACGTCTTAGTACTGCAGTACTTCACGGAGTACTTCAATCTGGAATCCTCGCAAGCAATGATTGGGTGCAATGATTCCGGGGCGGGAGGATAGTCCGTCACAAGAAGTGGCACAAGGCCCTTTGTCAGAGAACAGCGCTTCAGCACTGCCATTACATTGCAAAATGCGACTGCAATTACCGGGTTAAACGCAAGTTCATTTTTGAGCGCTCGCTCGAATATAGTGCCAGTACCGTGGAAAATACTTAGTTATAACGGATAGTTACGCCGAGCTATTGACCTGCAAAAGGGCGGTAGCTCTAAAAGGGGGCAGCTAGCACTTTAACGGGAGCAGAGCTGCGAAGAGATTAAATTGTAGTAAATTGTCACACGGCGACTTTTTCTACACCGCTGCTTGCTGCTGTTGAAGACATAGTGAAGGGATGTTGGCTGAGTGTTGATGGAGTTTTGGTAGAGTTTTGGTAGATTTTTGAAGAGCCCAATTGAATATGAACACTATTTATTTTGTATTCTGCGAATACCCACAGTGAAGTGCAGCAGCGGATTTGCATTGGTGAGCTTGCTGGAGGATTTCTGAATAGTTGCCCTGGAATGTTGTGAATTTTTCACAATATCCATGGCGTATTGATGACGCGCTGCAACTTGAAAGTTGCTTTTATTGCGGCCTCTTGGTGGTCTTTTTAGTCTCGAACGCATTAAGCCAGAATTCGGCTCTAACCAGCGACCAAAAAAAAGGGCTCCCGAAGGAGCCCTTTCTGAACAGCCACTGCTGGCTGTTGTCTAAACTTCTGATCAAGCGGAAGCTTAGAAATCGTAAACCACACGACCGTAGATGATACGGCCACGTGGATCCTGGAGTCCACCGAGTACACCGGCGAATTCAGGCGAGTTTTGTGCTTCACGGTCGAACACGTTACGTGAACCCAGTGTGAAGGCCATTTCGCCGTCGAACAGGTTCAGGCCACGGTAAGTATAGGACATGTCCATGTCGGTCCATGCCTTAACGCCTGTCTCGGTGATGTTACCCGGACGGTTGAAGCCGCCAAACGAATCCATGAAAGTGTAGAGTGGACCGTCATAAGGCATGTCATCTACGTAGCGAACGATGGAGTTCACAGAGTGGTTACCGCGACTCCAGCCGATTTGCAGGTTAGTCTTGACCCGGGGCAGTTCCGGTGCAGCACTGGTGACATCGTTGTACTTGCCGGCGCCGTCACGAACTGGCTCGGTAGGATCCGTCTGGTACAGGAACTCATCGATGTAAGTTGCCTGCAGACCAAAGCGGAAGTCACCGATATTGTCGAACGACAAGGTGTAACTACCCTGGATGTCGAATGCAGTGACTTTTACAGTCTCGGCATTGGTGGTGCTGGTGTTGTTCACCTGCAGAATCGTGTAGATATCATTCGGGTCACGAATAATGTCTTTGTTCGATGCAGGGTTAGCTAACCAGGCACGCAGTTGCGCTTCGCTTGGCTGATTCGCTGCACCAACACCGCTGCCGGCGAAACCGGTGATGCGCTGGAAGTTGGCGAAATCAAGCTGCATGATGTCCTGGCCGTTAATGTCGATAATCCGGTTCGAGAATTCGGTTTCATTCCAGGTGACCGAGAAATCAAGATTATCGAAAGCCAGATCAAAGCCCAACGAAGTAGACTGTGATGTTTCGTTGGTCAGGTTCGGGTTACCGCCGCCACAGGCAGTGGTGAACGCCGAGAACGGACCGAAACGGTCAGTTACCGTAGACAGACCACAAGTGACCGGGTCCAGCAACTGTTGCAGGCTCGGCGCGATGAAGGCATCACCCTGAGTCGCGCGCAACGTCAACCAGTTGGTCGCCGCCCAAGTAATACCGTATTTCGGGTCAGTAGACTCCTGTCCGGTGCTGAAAGACTCGTTACGCACGGCCAGTTCCACTTCCACAGTCGGTAATACCGGTACCGCCAGTTCCAGGAAGAACGAATCCACTTCCCGGTTACCGTTAGTGATGGTTTCCTGCTCGGTACCACCAATCCAGGTATCACCCGCCAGTTCTGCGTGCGAAGGTGTATTGGTGTAGGAATCGTCACGCCACTGGTAGCCTACGGCCGCACCAATCGGACCGCCGGGCAGTTCAAAGCCACCCAGAGGGACTTCGCCGTTGAGGACGATGTCGACAACGCCGAGTGTGTCCAGTTCCGCTTCTTTGTCACGTGCGGCAATGTCATTCATGACATGAATGGAGTTGTTATCCGC
>CAZQFA010000066.1:0-3924 GCA_964592245.1 uncultured Pseudohongiella sp.
TGCCGCCTGTTGCAGGCACTGACGCACGGTCAGGTGTGGTGGCAGACTGGGGCTGTCAAAAATGGCTACTACTTTACCTTTGGCCGCGTGCAACTGGGCGGGCGAGTGCCCGAGAATCTGCACATTACCTTGCTCAAAGGATTGCAGTCCCAGCAGGCATTCGAGCGTCGTGGTCTTGCCTGAGCCGTTCAATCCCACAAGGCCATGAATGGCGCCGGGATTGACATCCAGCTGCAAGTCCTTGAGCACAGTCACTTTGCCATAGGACTTGCGTAACCCGGCGATCGACAGGATGGCTTGCTCGGGATTCGCAGTCATGGTGTGAGTGGTCTGGGTCGAGTTTGTAGATCGAGTGAAATGTGGAGAGTTTTCCGGGTTAGGGTCCGTTAACTGTACTGGTCTGTCTGCTCTATCTTTACCGTTTGTGCTGTCTATATTGTCTGTACTGTCTTTACTGGATATTCGCTCAATTCGATCAGTTTGCGCATGTCCTGTTTTGTTATCGCGCCATAGCGACGCAGTGGCGACAACGTGCCAGAGCCTGCGGCATCTGGACGGCATAACGGTAATCACGGCGTCGCCAGCGCTTACTGTATGCCGGTTTCAGGCGTTATGCCAGCGCCGCATGCGGCGCCTGCGGTTGCAAAGCTTACTGCTGCAGCCGCTCACCGCACCGATCGGGCAAATGGTGCGGTGGCATGCAATATAGCTGACAGTTACTCTACGAAGAGTTCGTCGATTTCGATCTCTGTCACCTCGCCAAATTGCTCCAGAGACTCGGTGTCAATGATGGACAGGTCGCCGACGATAGAGATCAGCTTTGGCTTGTTGGCTACATGTTCGCGCTGGAACTGCACCATGTCATTAACGGTAGCTTCCTGTAATTGTGCAAAGCGTTCGCGGCGCGGGTCGCCTTCGAGACCCAGTCGTTCCCAGCTACGGACTGCACCAATCACTTCGCGGAAGCTGATCTGGTTGGTGCGGTAGCGATTGATCAGTGCATTAACCGATTCTTCGAAACGCTCACTGGATACGGGCATGTTGTCGATCAGGTCGACGAACGCATTCAGCGCATCCGGCGTCTTGTCGGTTTGTGTGCCGATGACGCCCAACATCAGATTCTGATCATTCTCGCGGCTGCCCTGGGCATAGCCCGCCGAAGCGGAGTAGGCCAATGCCCGTGCCTCGCGCAGTTCCTGAAAGACGACGCTGGACATGCCGCTGCCGAAGTAGCTGGTATAAATAGAAGAGAGGACGCTGTCGTCTTCATTAAACAGGCCATCGGGGAATTCGATGCGCACTTGCGCCTGAGCTGTCTGCTGATCGACGACCATGATCTCGGTGGCGTCGATCTCTCTGGCGCGGCGGAAGCGATAAGGCGGTGTGTCGGCTAACTGCTCTGCTTGCGGCAACTGGCGCCGAAGAATTTCTACCACCTCTTCCAGTGGCAGAGAGCCAGTATAGGCCAGCATGTGTTTGTAATTGAGTAACTCGGCAGGCATCGCCAGCAACGCATCCAGCTCGGCCGCTTCAATTTCACTGCTGGGTAACGCTTCCAGCATGGGTGACTCTTCGCCATAGCGATTATAGAGATAGAGCGCGCGGGAAATGGCTGCCGGCGAACTCTTCTGGTCCTGACGATTCTTCAGCAGAATACCCTTGAGCTGCTGCAAGGTTTGCTCATCAGCGGTCGGGTTGTTGATCAGCGCCATGGCCATGGCGACAGAATTCTCAAACTGCTCATCGAGGCCGGTAACGGAAATGGCCGAGGCATTCTCGCCAGAGGCGAAGCGGAAATCACTGCCCATGCGATACCACTCTTTTTGCAGTTCCTGATTGCTCATGCTGTCGGTGCCAGCCACATCCATCAGGGCTGAAGACAGACCGAGCAGTTCGTTAGTTTCTGTTCCCACTTCGATATTGATGGAAAAGCTGAACAGGTCGTTCAACGGATTGGGTGCGTAGTACAGCTCGACACCATCGGCAAATTCCACCACCCGATAGTCTTCATCGGCAACGACATAATCCGGTTCGATAGGCTCGTAGTCCATGTCCAGCACACGGGCAGCAAATGCCGATTGCCGTGTCGGGTCGATGGTCACCGGATCGATTTGTGGTTTTTCAACTTCCGGGATCTCGTGCTGGGCATCAACGCGGTAGACGGCGACATAGTCATTGCCGAAATAGCGATTGGCGACGTCGACTACGTCTTGCTTGGTCAGGCTCTCCATGCGGCTGATCTCGCCGATGGCGTGCTCCCATTCATCGCCTTCGATGAAGGACTGTCGCATCATGGCGACGCGTGCAGTGTTGAATTCGAGACTGGCCTTCTCGTTCTTTTTAAAGTCATTGACGATGGCAGGCAGAATCCAGTCTTCGAACTCGCCCTGCTTGACCAGTTCAATCTGCTCCAGCAGCAACTGCTCAACTTCTTCCAGAGTCTGATCCTGCTTCGGGGTGCCGTACAGGCTCTGGGTGCCATAGTCATTCAGGAACAACGGTGAGGAGCCAGCGTCTGCCACGGCCTGATTCTGATTCAGGTTGAGGTTGATCAGTCCGGCGGTGCGGTTGTCGAGGATCATGTCAAACATCATGAGAGCCTCTTTATCGTCGCTGTCGTTAGGCGCCGTGCGGAACGCGATCTGTACCTGCTCCTGCCCGGGGTACTGCACTGTCATGCGCTCGGCACCCTGCAAGGGTTCTTCCTGCCAGGGACCGACTTCCGGCAAGGGCTTTGCTTCCCAGTCGCCAAACTTGTCACTGATGAGGGCGATAGTTTCCTCGATGTTGATGTCACCGCTGATAAAGATCGCCATATTGTTCGGCACGTAATAAGTGTCGAAGTAGTCGCGGATATACACCAGCGAAGGATTCTTCAAATGGTCGACGGTACCGATGGTGGGTTGCTGGCCGTAAGGGTGTTCTTTCCACATCAGCTCGTCGACGGCAGTGCCGATGATGCGACTGCCGTTATCCAGTGAGCGGTTCTTTTCTTCATACACGGTTTCCAGTTCGGTGTGGAACAGGCGGAATACCGGGTCAACGAAGCGGTCAGATTCAATCTCTGCCCATTGCTCCAGGCGATTGGATGGCAGCCCAACCTTGTAAACTGTCTCTTCGTGCCAGGTATGGGCATTCAGGCCACTGGCACCCATGCTGTTGTAGAGCTTGTCGATCTCGTTCGGCACGGCATACTCGGCCGCTTGCTGTGCAGTGGCATTGATCCGGGCATAGATCTCGGCGCGCCGCGCCGGGTCAGTGGTATTAAAATGCTCTTCGTAGAGCTCAACGATCTGCTCGAGATAGGGCTCCTCAGCGGCATAGTCCAGCGTGCCCAGATTCTGATTGCCCTTGAACAGCAAGTGTTCGAGGTAATGCGCCAGACCGGTGGCATCGGCCGGGTCGTGTTTACTGCCTGCGCGCACAGCTATCTCTGCATAGAATCGCGGCTCCTGATGGTTCTCGGTCAGGTACACGCGCAGCCCGTTATCGAGCTCATAGATGTGGGCATCCAGCGGATCATCCGGATTGACTACGTTGATGCGCTCATAACCCGGGGCCGGCGGTGCCGGCGGCGTAGTCTCAGTCGTGTTGTCGCTAACCTGCGGTTGTTCACTGCAGCCGACCAGTCCGACCAGGAGGGCGGTGCTGAACAATTTGCCCAGATGGTGCTTGGGATGGCTATTGAAAATCATACTGAGTCTCCTGACGGGCCTGACATTCTGTGTGCTTGCACAGGCTGTTACGTAATCCGAATTTAGATAATGCTTTGCGGCGTTGAAATCCAGAGTCTTGAAATAAATTGTCTTGTAATAAAGTGTTGCTACTGAAAAAGTGCGTTGCTTGCGGTCGGTTAGTCGCCCACACTCTGCACTCTATCATGGCAAACCTCTGGGGATTTGGCGAGATCGTCGGGACGAATGC
>CAZQFA010000066.1:4024-5401 GCA_964592245.1 uncultured Pseudohongiella sp.
GGTGGACATCGATGCCCAGACAGCACCGGACCTGACCCGGTTCGCCGTCAACACCGATTCCTTTGCCTTTCTTGCCGAAGAGGCAGACAGCGAGGTGGGAGCCCGGGTTATCAGCCTGAATGCGGCGCTTGATCTCGCTTTTCGCCACAGCCGCGACTACCAGAGCCAGAAAGAGAGTCTGTATCTGGAAGCACTGGCGCTGACTTTTGACCGTTACCGTTACACGCCGATCTTCGCCGCCAGTGGTGGTGCTGACTACATCTGGGATGCCGAGGACCAGTTTGTGGACGACATGCAGGCCCTGACCGGCATGCGCGAGGTGTCGACGGCAGAGAGTATCGAAGCTGGCACTTCGCTCGGCGCGCGCTATTTGCTCAAAGGGGGCGGGGCGATTGCACTGAACCTGACCAATAATCTGACGCGCTTTCTGACCGGCGATGTCACTGAAGTCAGCAGCGGGGCGTTAATCGGTTCGTTTACGCAACCCTTGCTGCGCGATTTTGGTACGGCTGTGGAGACGGAAACATTACTGCAGGCCGAACGTGATCTGTTGTATCAGTTGCGTGATTTCACTCGCTACCGCAAGCAACTGGCCGTGCAGGTGGCGACGCAGTACTACTCAGTACTCCTCAACCGTGAAGTGACACGCAATAATTTCGACGGTCTGAATGCTAACAATTTGTCGCTGGAAAGAGAGCAGGCCTTTCAGGCGGAAGGATTGCGCACACTGTTGCAGGTAGGGCGACTTGAACAATCTTCCCTGCAGGCCGACTTGCGCTGGACCACATCCATCACGCGCTACAAACGCAGTCTGGACAATTTCAAGATTCTGCTGGGCCTCGATGCCGATGACAATATCATCCTTGATGAGAACGAAATGCAGCTGATTACTGAAACCGGAATGAACAGTCCGGATCTTGGGTTGGAACAAGCCATCGAACTGGCATTGGCGACGCGGCTCGATCTCTACACGGCGCTCGACCGGGTGCAAGACACAGCGCGACGTATCGACGTGGCGGCCAACGCCCTGAAGCCGGCTATAGATTTCAATATGGTCGCCTCGGTACCGGATTCCACCAGCAATAACTGGGGCGAGCTGGATTTTGAAAACGCCGTGTATTCGGCCGGCCTGAGTTTCGATTTGCCGCTGGATACGAAGGCGCAGCGCAATAATTATCGCCGGGCTCTGATTGACTACGAAGCCACTACCCGTGCCTTTGTATTGGCACAGGAGAACATCAAACTGGATGTCATCGACGCCTATCGACGCATGAATCAGGCGCGCAAAAGCTATGATATCAACGTCACCAGCGTGCAGATCAACGAGCGACGGGTGGAGGAAGCCGAATTACGGGCTGAACTGGGTTTGGGTGATAT
>CAZQFA010000066.1:5501-7639 GCA_964592245.1 uncultured Pseudohongiella sp.
CTGCAGTCCCAGGAGATCCGCTCCCTGGTCAAAGGCCGTGAGGGCGTCAAGATTCTCAGTATCGTTGAAGAAGGCTATCGCGTCACCGAAGAGGATGTCACGGCAGGCAAGATTCTCGTGGAATTGGACACTGCCGCTCTGATCGATGAAAAACTGAATCAGGAGATCGCGGTCGAAACGGCAGAAGCGAGCTATATCGAACAGAAGGCCGAATATGAAATCCAGCTCAATCAGAACACCACCGAATTGAATGACGCGCGGCAAACCATGCGTTTCGCGCGTCTGGATTTTGAAAAGTTTTTGGGCGCCAATATTGTTGCCGACATCATTGCGGCACTGGAAATCGAGGAGCGACTGGCCAGGGCCGAACAGGCACAGACAGCGCAACAGCAAGCTGCGCCTACAGTCTCCATGCAACCAACTCCCGTCAGCGCACCTGCAGAAATTGACATCGACAGTTTGCCGCCACAGATGCAGGAGCGCGTACGGCAAATGCTGGCCGACAATAACGGCGAACTACCGCCGGAAATGCTCGAGCGCATGCAACGCTTTGCCCAGGGTGGCTTTACCCCCGGCCAGGGTCGCCGTCCCGGTGCCGGGCCGCAACTGACGCAAAACGTGCCGACAACAGAGGCAGCCGACCTGCCGGAGGAAGCGGAAACGTTAACTCTGGAACCGCTGACCAGCGACGAGGCGCCGGTTGTGTCCTCGTTGCTGATGGATGATTCCTATATGGCAATTCGCGCGTCGCTGGACTTCACTCAGTACGCGGATGTGAACAAGCTGGAAGACGGTGAAGCCAAGCAACAACTACGGGCGTTGATGGATGAGCTGCAAGTGGCGCAGGAAGAATACTTGTTGGCGCAGGATCGCATCGAGGGGCAGCGCCGACTCGAACAGCGCGGCTTCATTACCCCGACCGAGCTGGAAGCCGAAGAGTTAAACCTCAACAAGGCATTCAACAAGCAGCAGGAAAAAGAGACATCCCTGCGCCTGTATATTCAGTACACTTTTCCCAAGGACGCAGAACAGAAACTGTCAGATTATGAAAATGCCGTCATGGGTTTCCAGCGCCAGATGATCGACAACGTCGCGGAAGAAGCACAGCAACGGGCACGCTTCCGTTCTGCCGAACGCAAATTCAATCTGGAAAAAGTGAAGCTGGCCGATGTCAACGAACAAATCGAGTTGGCGACCATTCGCGCCCAGCGTCCGGGTCTGGTGGTGTACGGTGCCTCCGACCAGAATTCCAACCGCTTCCGCCGCAACAACGAAGAAGCGATTCAGGAAGGGGCCAGTGTGCGCGAACGGCAGGCAATCCTGACCATCCCGGACATGCGCGAGATGGCGGTGAAAGTAAACATTCACGAGTCGGCAGTGCAGCGTGTGGCGGTCGGTCAGCAAGCGTCAGTATCGATTGATGCCTTCCCGGATGAGCGCCTGACCGGTGTCGTCACCAAAGTGGCTGTCGTCGCTGACTCGGGCAATTCCTTCATGAATCCGGACCTGAAAGTGTATCCGACAACGATCAAGATCGACGGTATTCACGAATGGTTGCGCCCGGGCATGAGCGCCGAGGTGGAAATTCTGGTCGACAGTCTTGAAGACGTTGTCTATGTCCCTTTGCAGGCGGTGACCTACGACGGTAACCAGCGCGTGGTCTATGTCGACAATGGTGGCCGCGCCGTGCGCCGCGAAGTGGAAGTGGGGACGTTCTCCGAATCCTTCATCCAGATCCGCAGTGGCCTGCGCGAGGGCGAGCGTGTCCTTCTACTGCCGCCACAGCAACAGTCCGGCACTGTCGCGCTGAACTAGTTGCCGCAGTTAACAGATCACGGGTAATTGAGTCATGAGCACTTTCACCAGTACTGGTAGCGAAAACAGTGCCGGCGCAGCACGCGCCGGACTGCATTCAACTGTGGTGGCGCGAGTCGAGGATATTCGCAAGACATACAACATGGGGGCTCTGGCGGTAGAGGTACTGCATGGCATTTCACTGGATTTCTATGCCGGCGACTACATCTCCATCATGGGGCCGTCCGGTTGCGGCAAATCCACGTTTATGAACATTCTCGGCTGTCTCGATCAGCCAACTTCCGGCAAATACTTTCTCGGTGCCGAAGATACCTCGCAGATGG
>CAZQFA010000066.1:7739-10815 GCA_964592245.1 uncultured Pseudohongiella sp.
CTGGATGGCAGAGTCGAGAGTGACGAGCGATGAGTGACCTGACTCTGGGGCCGGCAGTGAACGTGACACGGGGACGACCGCGTGCCAACAGCGCTTTCAATCTGGTGCGCTTCAAGAAAATCACCCAGGTCGGCTTGAAGAGTATCTACAGTCATGGCCTGCGTTCCCTGCTGACCATGCTGGGCATTGTTATCGGTGTCGCTGCCGTTATTGCCATGCTGGCAGTGAGTGAGGGGGCGAGCTACGAGGCGCAACAACAATTCCGCGATCTTGGTGCCAGCAACATCCTGTTAAAGAGCGTCAAGCCGGCCGAGGTGGAGGCTTCTTCGAATTCCGGTTTCGGGCCGCCGCAAGCGATCATCTACGGCCTGACCTTCGCGGATATTCGTACCATTCAGAACAGTATCCCCGGTGTCACCAACGTCATTGCCTCGCGCATTGTCAAAAAGAATGTCTGGAATCTTGGTAACAGCATGAATGCCGATATCGTCGGCACTTCGGTAGATTATCCGGTGTCACGCAATTACAACCTGCGCACAGGCCGTTTCTTTACCGAGTCAGAAGTACGAGACCACGCCAACGTCGTCGTACTCAGTGATGAAGTGGCGCAGGTGTTGTTCCCCATCGATAATCCCATCGGTCAGTCCGTGCGCATAGACGGTGATTATTACAATGTCGTCGGCATCATGGAATCTGAGGGGTTTTCCAACCTCGGCCAGAATCAGGCGGGCAGCTCCAATGCAGCGCCCAGTCGTATTTTCTTGCCAATCACTTCCTCACGTACACGCTTTGGTGAAACTACGACCCGACAAACTGCCGGCGGCACCGAGTCGGAAACTGTTGAATTGCATGAAGCCATAATCCAGGTTGAAGATCAGGAAACGGTGATTCAGGTGGGTGAAGTGATTGAACAAATACTGGCGCGTCGACATGACGATGTCGACTACGCCGTCGAGGTGCCATTGGCACTGTTGCGGCAGGCGGAAGAGAGCGCTTTACGTGACCAGATTGTGGCCGGCGCCATTGCCGGTATTTCCTTGTTGGTGGGTGGTATTGGCATTATGAATATCATGCTGGCAAGCGTCACCGAGCGCACACGCGAGATCGGTATTCGCCGAGCGCTGGGAGCCAAAAAGCGAGACATTATCCTGCAGTTTCTGATTGAGGCAGTCATTCTCTCCGGCGTGGGTGGACTGATTGGTGTCGTTCTCGGCGTGTCCATTCCGGTGCTCATCTCCTTCTTCTGGGGAATGACGACTATCGTTACTCCGCTGGCACCCATACTGGCTTTCTCCATCTCCGCACTGATCGGCGTGATCTTCGGTATTTATCCCTCCATGCGCGCCGCTGACATGGATCCAGTCGAAGCGCTGCGCCACGAATAGAACCCCTGCGCTACGAATAGAAATCCTGCGCTACAAATAGCAGTCTTGAGCTAAATAAATAGCCCAGCGCGCCTTTTTCGACACATCCAGTTTGTTTAACGCCGGCAGGCGGTCTATGCTTCCAAGCAAAGATTGTCGCCGGAGTAACTGTGGCTGAATCGCCAGGAAAATTGCAGCGAGCGATATTACGTTTTCGTAATCAGCTTGCCTTTCACGAAGCAACACCGCAACTGGTCATCCTTGGTGTGGTGGTGGGGCTGCTGGCCTCTGTCATCATCATCGCTTTTCGTTTGCTTATTGAAACCCCTCTTTCGTTTGCCTTTGCCGGTGAGGTGGGAAATTTTGAATCTCTCTCCCTGCGCTGGCGTTTCCTGTTGCCGGTAACAGGTGCGCTGTTGTTAGGGCTGGCGCTACACCAGCTCGACAAGCGCTACCAACAGATCAGCGTGACCCATGTGCTTGACAGACTGCACCGACATCAGGGGCATTTGCCGATGAGCAATATGCTGTGGCAGTTCTGCGCCGGCATCGTGGCGCTGGTGAGCGGCCAGAGTGTCGGCCGGGAAGGGCCCGGGGTACATCTCGGTGCTGGCGCCGGTTCTTTGCTCGGGCAGTGGCTACGCTTGCCAAACAATTCCCTGCGTATCCTGATTGCCTGTGGTGCAGCGGCGGCCATTGCTGCAACTTTCAATACCCCCATGGCCGGTGTCATCTTCGCCATGGAAGTCATTCTGATGGAATACACCATCAGCAGTTTTATTCCCATTATCATTGCATCTGTTATGGGGTCTGCATTGAGCCAATTGGTATTCGGGGCAGACATCAATGTTGTTTCCCTGAGCGGCCAAACGATCAGCCTGGCTGAATTACCCTTCCTGATTGTCTCGGGATTGCTGGTGTCGGTGGCAGCAGCCACTTTCATCAAGATTCATATGTCCTGTTTGCGCTGGCAGAGTAAGCCGGTGTTGTTGCGTTTTACCTTGATGGGATTGTTAACGGGCGCCGTGGCGATGTTTGTGCCGCAAATCATGGGCATGGGTTATGACACGATTAACGGTGCCATTGCCGGGCAGTTCGATATTCAGCTGTTGCTGCTCATTGTGGTCGCCAAGCTGATTGTCACGGCAGTAGTCACCGGTCTGGGCATGACTGGTGGTCTGATCGGCCCGACTCTGGTGATCGGCGCCTGCCTTGGAGGGTTGCTGGGTGTGCTGGGTAACCTGCTCGTGGATACTGCATCCGCTTCGGAGTTTTATGTCGTGCTGGGAATGGTGGCCATGATGGGAGCTGTTCTGAATGCGCCATTGGCTGCACTGGTGGCGATTCTCGAGCTCAGTTACAGCCCGGAGATTATTTTTCCGTCCATGTTGATTGTGGTGGTGGCCTGCCTCGGTGTGCAGCTCGGGTTCCGCTATCACGGTATCTTCAACGAACAGCTACGCCATCATGGTCTCGATATCTACTCTGGCCCGGGCAAAGGCTTTCTCTCTCGGGTTGGGGTCATGAGTGTGATGAATCGATCATTCGAGCTGGCTTCTCCGCCGCTGAGCACTCAGCAACTGGAAACATTCCTGGCCGGTGAACAGCTGTGGCTGATCATGCCCTGGGAGAAGCAATGGCATGTGCTATCTACCGCTGACATGGCACGTTTGCACGCCAGACTTGTCGAAGCCAGCGCACAACAGCAGGGC
>CAZQFA010000067.1:0-1300 GCA_964592245.1 uncultured Pseudohongiella sp.
GTCTGACAATGACAGCACACGAATTACTTTATCTTTAAATACACACTGCAATGGAATGATTCATGAGTTTGATTAAACCTTTTCGCGGTCTGCGTCCCACGGAAGAACTGGCCGCTCGAGTTGCTGCACATCCCTATGATGTCCTGAATCGGGAAGAGGCCTATGAGCTGGCAAAAGACAACCCGCACAGTTTTTTGCATATCAATAAACCGGAAGTGGATGTAGATACCTCGATTGATGTTCACGATCCGCAAGTCTATGCCAAGGGTAAGGAAAACCTGGAGCGCTTCATCGCTGAAGGCACTCTGGTGCGTGACGACAAAGAGCAACTTTATGTCTACAAGCAGGTGATGGGTGACCACGAACAGATTGGTCTGGTTGCCGTGGCATCGGTAGACGCCTATGACAAGAACAAGATCAAGAAGCACGAGTTCACGCGACCGGATAAAGAGGATGACCGCGTCAATCACATGGACACTGTCGGCGCGCAAGTAGGCCCGGTGTTTCTGACCTATGAAGCGCAATCACAAATCGATTCCTGGATAGCAGCGGTAGTTAAAGGAGATCCTGTTTATGATTTTCAGGCTGCTGACAATACACGACATGTGTTCTGGGTGATCGATAACCCGTTTATCAGTGCCTCGATTCTCAGTGCTTTTAATAATCTGGAAGCGCTCTATGTGGCCGATGGCCATCACCGGTCTGCTGCAGCTTCGCGAGTCAAGAAGATGCGTCAGGAGCAGAATCCAAATCACACTGGCGAGGAATCCTATAATTATTTTCTGGTGGTATTGTTCCCTCATAACCAGATGCAGATCCTCGACTACAATCGCATCATCAAGGATCTCAATGGCCTGAGTAAGGAAGACTTGCTGGGCAAATTGGCTGAGGTATTCACCATCGAAGAGACAACGCTGGATACTGCCAAGCCGGCCAGCGCGCGGCAGTTTGCCCTGTACATTGACAAAACCTGGTATCAATTAACGGCCAACGACGCGTTAACCGCCCAGGTTGATGACAGTGACCCGGTGTCCAGTCTCGATGTCAGTATCCTACAGAATTTTGTACTCGGCCCGTTGCTCAACATCGTCGATCAGCGCACTGACAAACGCGTGGATTTTGTCGGTGGTATCCGCGGTTTGAAAGAGTTGGAGAAGCGAGTGAACAGTGGCGAGTGGCAAGCGGCGATTGCCCTCTATCCCACATCGATCGAAAGCCTGATGGCGATCGCTGATGCCAATGAAGTCATGCCGCCGAAGTCCACCTGGTTCGAGCCGAAACTGAAAAGTGGCCTGGTCGT
>CAZQFA010000067.1:1400-9009 GCA_964592245.1 uncultured Pseudohongiella sp.
GCATTAAACAGTTTCATTGTTGATCTCCCAATTCCTGATGGTTCATTTGTTCTGCTAATGGCAATTAAAAAGGCCACGTTGCTCGAGTCGCGCTCGTGCCCCGTGGCCCACTGTTGCTTGACGATGATCTCAGATCGTCAAGCGGGTTAATCGCTGGAGTCTACAAGCGGCGCGTTAGGCGGCGTCGCGCTTGTCGACATCGATCAGCTTGCTCGTACCACCGTTAATCGGGATAGAGCGGGGCTTCTCGGCTTCCGGAATACGGCGCTCGAGGTCGATGTGCAGCATGCCGTTTTCGAGACGGGCGCCACGCACTTCGACGTGGTCTGCCAGCTGGAAGCGGCGCTCAAAATTACGGGCGGCGATACCCTGATGCAGGAAGTTGCGCTTGCCTTCGTCAGCGGCTTTGCTGCCCTTGACGGTCAAGGTTTGCTTCTCTGTCTGAATGTCCAGTTCGTCCTGGACAAAGCCGGCTACCGCCATAGTGATGCGATACTCGTCTTTGTCGAGTAGCTCAATATTGTAAGGGGGGTAACCGCCGGAATTGGTGTCGCTGCGATTCACGGCGTCCAGCAGGGACGAAAGGTGATCGAAGCCAACGGTTGTTCGGTAAAGGGGAGAAAAATCCAAAGTACGCATAATCATATCCTCGCTAAGAAGCAATATGTTGTAAAAGATGCCCATCGTTGTGATCGGGCGTGTGCGGCAACCTCCCATGAGCGTCGTCTATTAACAGAGGTAGGGGCGTTCGGTTTGAATTCAAGTAATGCGAAAGAAATTTTTTTGCGGATTCTGAGCAAGGCTGGCACCTGGCTCATCGGATAAGTGGTCGCGACAATTCAGGCTGTCGCGCAGAAGCTGTCCAGGCGAAGTGAATACAGGAATGAAGTAGTGTCGATCAAAGCCGGTTTCAATGACGACGCAGCGCGGTGGTTGGCAGTTAGTAAATCGGTCGCTGTCGGGCTGTTTTGGTCAGCCGCGGTCAAACAGTTTCTCAATGCGGCTGCTGCGATCCGCTTGCCAAGGTACACAGTGGCAACTTGGCAAACGGTTTTATCACTCAGCAGATTGCTACCAGCTAGATGACCAGCAGATGCATGAATTCATGTACTGAGGTTTCTTCGAGGCGTTTCTGATCCTTGCACAATTCAAAGATCTGCGCGCAGCGCTTGGCGGGGAAGCGCGTAGCCAGATTGGCCTGGAACTTCTGCTCCAATAACGGGATGCCTTCCTCGCGGCGACGGCGGTGACCAACGGGGTATTCAATCTCTATCTTCTTGGTGGAGTTGCCATCCTTGAAGTACACCTGCAGGGCGTTGGCGATAGAGCGCTTGGCAGGCTCGTGGTATTCCTTGGAGTAGGTGGGGTTCTCATGCACCTCCATCTTGTCACGCAGCTCATCGATAATGGGGTTGGCCTGATGGAAGCTGTCCTCGTAATGCTCGGCAACCAGATTGCCAAAGGCCAGTGGCACCGCCGTCATGTATTGCAAACAGTGATCGCGGTCGGCCGGGTTATTGAGCGGGCCTTTCTTGCTGATGATGCGAATGGCTGATTCATGGGTGTGGATGACGATCTTCTCAATGTCATGCAGTTTGTCCTTCACTTCATCATGTAGTCGCACGGCGGCCTCGGCGGCGGTCTGGGAATGGAATTCGGCCGGGAAGGAGATCTTGAACAGGATGTTCTCCATCACGTAACTGCCGTACTTTCGCTGGAACTTGAATGACTCGCCCTTGAAGGAGACATCATAGAAACCCCATTTAGGCGCTGTCAGCACGCTGGGGTAACCAATTTCGCCGCGCAGGGTGATATCAGCCAGTCGTACCGCGCGGGATGTGGCGTCACCTGCCGCCCAGGACTTGCGCGGACCGGCATTGGGCGCGTGGCGATAGGTGCGCAAGCTGGAACCGTCCAGCCAGGCCTGGGAGAGGGCGTCGATGACTTGTTCACGGGTGCCGCCCAACATGCGCGTGACGACGGCAGTCGAAGCGACCCGCACTAACAATACATGGCACAGGCCAACGCGATTGAAGCTGTTCTCCAGCGCCAGCACGCCCTGAATCTCATGGGCCTTGATCATGGCGGTGAGGACATCGCGCATGGTCAGCGGCGCCTCGCCCTTGGCAACGCGAGTCTGGGACAGATAGTCGGCCACGGCCAGAATGGCGCCGAGGTTGTCCGACGGGTGGCCCCATTCCGCGGCCAACCAGGTGTCGTTGTAGTCGAGCCAGCGAATAATGCAGCCAATATCCCACGCCGCCTTGACTGGATCGAGGCGCAACTGGGTGCCGGGCACCCGGGCGCCATTGGGGACAACTGTGCCTTCCACCAGCGGACCAAGCAACTTGGTGCATTCAGGGAAACGCAGTGCCAGAAAGCCGCAACCGAGAGTGTCCATAAGGCAGTTACGGGCGGTGTCATAGGCTTCGTCAGAGTCCACCACGTAGTCGCAGACGTAATTGGCGATGTCTACCAGTACCTGATCGGGAGCGGGGCGGTCGTTCAGATCAACATTCGAGCTCATTTATAATTATCCATTAAATCAATTGGTTGTGTTCAGTTTTTAATGTTCTATAGGCTGTTCGGGCAAGGCCCGAAATGGCAGCTATCCTTACCACGATACCGGGGTGCGCCGGGACAGGGGTCGATCACCTGTCCTCGATAGGCACCCACTGTGATGTCTCCGGCCCGACATAGTCGGCTGACGGCCGAATAATACGGTTCTTGGCCCGCTGTTCCTTGATGTGCGCAGCCCAGCCAGTCACCCGGGACATCACAAAGATCGGCGTGAACAGTTTGGTCGGTATGCCCATGAAATGATAAGCCGAGGCGTGGAAGAAGTCGGCGTTGCAGAACAGCTTCTTCTCGCGCCACATGACTTCCTCACAGCGCACCGAAACCGGGTAAAGGACACTATCGCCCACCGCATTGGCCAGCTTTCCCGCCCACTGTTTGATGATGGTGTTGCGCGGATCCGACTCGCTGTAAATAGCGTGGCCGAAGCCCATGATCTTCTCCTTGCGCTCCAGCATGCCCAATAACGCCTGTTCGGCCTCGTCCGGCGATTGCCACTGTTCGATCATGTCCATGGCTGCCTCGTTAGCGCCGCCGTGCAATGGGCCGCGCAGGCTGCCGATGGCGGCGGTGACACAAGAGTGCAGGTCCGACAAAGTGGAGGCGCAGACCCGGGCGGTGAAGGTGGAGGCGTTGAATTCGTGTTCGGCGTAGAGGATGAGGGAGACATTCATCACCTGGGCAAAGAGCTCCGATGGCACTTCACCATGTAACATGTGCAGGAAATGGGCGCCGATCGAGGTGTCATCCAGCGCCGTGTCGATACGCTTGCCCTCGTGGGAGTACGCATACCAGTAGCAGATCATGGCGGGCAGGGTGGCTAACAGGCGGTCGATGGCATCGTCCTGCTGCTCGAAGCTGGTTTCAGTCTCCAGATTGCCGAGCATGGAGCAGCCGGTGCGCATTACATCCATGGGATGGGCGCTGGCGGGAATGCGCTCCAAAACTTCTTTTAGTGGCTGAGGAAGTTCTCTCAAGCCGATGATTTTATTTGTATAATCCTTGAGCTCCTGCTGAGTGGGTAGCCTGCCCTTGAGCAACAGGTAAGCGACTTCCTCGAAGCTGGCTTTCTCTGCCAGCACACTGATGTCATAGCCGCGATAGGTGAGCCCGGTACCGGTCTTGCCGACCGTACACAGCGCCGTTTCGCCGGCGACCTGGCCGCGCAAGCCGGCGCCAGTGAGTTTCTTTTCTGCCATGGTACTTCTCCCTCTAATGCTTGTGCGGCGGTCTTGCTCAGGCCGCGAAATCTGTGTGCCTTCTGTGTGCTCGTGATGTCCAGCTGTCCATCTGTTTAGTTCTCCAGCTCTCTAGCTCATCAGCGCCCGGCTCTTAACTCGTCAACGTAGCGGCTTTCCGGTTTCAAGCTTCGCTGCGTGCTGCTCACTAGTATGTCATTTTGGGGCTGGCAATCCCGTGTATTTGGGCGCCGGTGTATTGTTCGCGGTGCTCATCGTTATGCTGAACGAAAGCATTTATAATGATCCATAAGTTATTGTTATTAATTGTTTTCCTTGCTGAACAATGCGTCGAGTTTTTGTTCGTAAGCATGGTAGCCCAGGACCTCGTACAGTTCCTCGCGCGTCTGCATTTGTTCGACAACGGCTTTCTGATCCCCCTTGGCGGCAATGCTGGCGTAGACCTGTTCGGCGGCTTTGCTCATGGCGCGGAATGCGCTCAGGGGGTAGAGCACCATGGCAACGCCCACTTCTGCCAGTTCGGCGCAATTAAACAACGGCGTCTGGCCGAATTCGGTGATGTTGGCCAGCACTGGCACATCCACACGCTCCGTGAACTCCCGATACTGGGCCAACTCCAGCATGGCTTCGGGAAAGACTGCATCCGCGCCGGCTTCGACACAAGCCGCCACCCGGTCGATGGCAGCCTGCATGCCGTCCACAGCCAGCGCATCCGTTCTGGCCATAATGACAAAATCCGCATCAGTGCGCGCGTCCACGGCGGCCTTGACCCGATCCACCATCTCGCTCTGGCTGACGATGGCCTTGTTGGGGCGGTGCCCACAGCGCTTTTGCGCCACCTGGTCCTCAATATGCACAGCCGCTGCGCCGGCTTTTTCCATCGCCTTGATGCTGCGGGCGATATTGAAGGCGCCACCCCAGCCAGTATCGATGTCCACCAGCAAGGGTAACTGACTCGCATTACAGATTCGTTCCACATCCGCCACCACATCATTGAGGCTGGTAATGCCCAGATCGGGCAGGCCATAGGAGGCATTGGCGACACCGCCGCCGGAGAGATAAATGGCCTGATGTCCCGCCCGTTCGGCCAGCATGGCGCAATAGGCATTGATAGTGCCGACAATTTGCAGAGGCTTGTTGGCGCTGAGTGCCTGACGGAATCTGGCGCCGGGAGAGAGCGTGCTCATAGTGTATTCCTGCGATTAATTCGTAACATCATGATTGAGATAAGTTCTGTAATAGTTTGTATTTAATTAATTAAGCTATTCCGCGTTGTTCTCTTCATTGAGTTGCTTGATGAGCGTTTGCCGGGCACTGCTGATGTGGCGGCGCATGAGAAGTTCGGCCAGTTCCCCGTCATGCGCAGCGATGGCATCAACGATCTGCTGATGCTCCTTGAAAGCCTGTTCGGGACGGCGGGGCTGGCTGCTGGTCTGCACCCGGTAGAGGCGCAACAGGTCATAGAGCTCTTCGCAGAGCAGCGAAAATAACCAGGCGTTGCCGCTAAGATCCACAATCTGGTAGTGGAAATCCCAATCACCGGCTTCCTGATAATACTGTTCCCAGTTCTCTGCCTGAATCTGCGCTTCATGACTGGTCAGCAGATGCCGCAGGTTAGTACATTGTTCAGCTGTGGCTTTCTCCGCGGCCAAGCGGCAAGCCAGGCCCTCCAGCGACTCCCTGATCTGATAGATTTCAATGGCTTGTGAGGTATTCAGCGAAACCACTTTGGCGCCGACATTGGCGCGCACCTCCACCAGTTTGCTCCCGGCGAGCCGGCGTATGGCCTCACGCAAGGGACCGCGGCTGATGCCGTATTGTTTGCTGAGCAGTGGTTCGTTGAGTTTGGAGCCGGGAGCAAGTTCGCCCGCCATGATGGCGTGGCGCAAGCGCTCAAAGGCGCTGTCGGCCAGAGTCTGGCCGGAAGAAGAGGTGTTTTTAATTAAGGCGACCTCGGCAGGCATATTGTCAACACAATGAAAGGAAGAGTGCAGATAATACGCCTGATAGAGGTTAAATCAAGGAGTAATGTTAACAATTAGAGCTTCTGTACCGACGCCCCACGGCCGATACCGAAGTAAGTAAAGCCCTGATTGGCCAGTTTCTCGGGATCGTAGAGATTGCGGCCGTCAAAGATGACCGGATTGGCGAGTGTCCGTTTGAGTAAGCCGAAATCCGGGGCGCGGAAATGCTGCCACTCCGTGCAAATCACCAGACCGTCGGCCCCCTCGAGTACTGCATCGCGACTTTCATGCAGTGACAGTTCAGGGCGCTCGCCATAGATGCGCCGTGCCTCATCCATGGCTTCCGGGTCGTAGGCTTGCACTTTGGCACCTGCATTCCACAATGCTTCCATTAATGTGCGGCTCGGCGCCTCGCGCATGTCATCCGTTTTGGGTTTGAAGGCCAGCCCCCAAAGCGCAATTGTCTTGCCTGAGAGATCGCCAGCAAAATATTGATTTATATGATAAAAGAGCTTTTCTTTTTGAGCGTTGTTGGCCTGCTCGACTGCGGCGAGGATGCCCATTTCCAGATTATGCTGATGGGCTGTCTTCTCTAGTGCGCGGACATCTTTGGGGAAGCAGGAGCCGCCATAACCACAGCCGGGGTAGATGAACTGATAGCCGATTCGCGGGTCAGACCCGATGCCCTTGCGCACCTGCTCCACGTCGGCGCCCACTTTCTCTGCCAGATTGGCAATCTCGTTGATAAAGGAAATCTTGGTGGCCAGCATGGCGTTGGCGGCATACTTGGTCAGCTCTGCCGAGCGAATGTCCATGAAGATCATGCGGTCGTGGTTTCTATTAAAGGGCGCATAGAGCTCAGTGAGCAGCGCCTTGGCTTCATCGGAGTCGGTGCCGACGATGATGCGGTCCGGCTTCATGAAGTCCTCGACCGCAGCACCTTCCTTGAGGAATTCAGGGTTGGAGGCCACGGAGAAGGTAAGATCGCTACCGCGCTTGTCGAGTTCCGCCTGGATAGTGGCGCGGACTTTGTCGGCGGTGCCGACGGGGACGGTGGATTTGGTGACAACTGTTTTCGGGGTCGTCATGTGCTTGCCGATCGATGCGGCAACGTTCAAGACGTATTTCAGGTCAGCAGAGCCGTCTTCGTCGGGCGGGGTGCCGACGGCGATGAATATGATTTCAGCAAATTTGATAGCATCAATAATACCTGACGTAAAGTATAGGTTTTCACTGTTAGTAACATTACTGTAAACAATGTCTTCTAGTCCGGGTTCGTAAATCGGTATCTGCCCATTTCTCAATTTGATTATTTTTTCCTCGTCAATGTCCATACATGTGACACTATGTCCGACTTCGGCGAGGCAAGCACCAGTTACAAGTCCCACATAACCTGATCCCATGACTGTGATTTGCATAACAGTGTGTTCCTTAAAATAAAACTCTAATATTCCCAATTATGCCGGCACGATAAGATACTCGAGTTAGCATCGAGTTCCCAACGCGACTGCAGAGCCCTGACTCAATAGGAGGCTTCAAAGTGATTTGATCTGCTGAGTTGAATGCCGGCACTTTATATCGTAATCACGCACCAATTGTAGCGTTCAATCATTGAACATGATATAAAACTAGTCGAATTTTTAGTGAATGACTTTATGCCGCATAACGGGATCAGCAAAGCAGTGTCTACACTAATTCAATACAGGTAGCAGGAAGTTGAAGGGGCGCTTTTTGTCCTCAATGAGTGAAATTTGGATCTTCCTGAACTTATTGCCAATCTATAGATTTGGTCTTGGTTACGACTAGTGAGACGAATATTAATTTAGCTTTGATTTATTTGTTTAGACTTTTGAACCTTTCGCATGGACA
>CAZQFA010000068.1:0-4279 GCA_964592245.1 uncultured Pseudohongiella sp.
CCCTAATCATCCTAATCACCTTAATCACTAACCCGGTCTCACCTCTATTCTCTGGCATCACCAGCCCAGAATCCGCTAAAACAAGAGAAACCCGGCGGTCTACAAAGAACTCTTGCGAGCAATTCGCTAACAGATACCATCACAACTATCCTGAGATTATCACCGGATTACGTCAATGAGATTTCACCTCATGGTCATACTTCTTTATCAATGTGTGAGAATTGTCCCTATTTGCCAAGCATTATTAATCTTTCATTTAAAAATACCCATTAAGATGTGAGAATACATACCCAACCTCCCAAACCACACATCCCCACAGGATACTCTCAATGTCGAAAAACAATTTCACGAGACTCACTGCGCTCGTTTTCAGCATATTGCTCAGCACGGCGGTAAATGCACAGCCTGGTCAAGACCGCGGCGGCAATCCATTCGATCAGATCAATGCGCTGGAGCTGCAAGTGGCCACGCTGGCTGAACTGACGACAACGTTGCAGGAACGGATTGCAGAGCTGGAAGCCGCGGCAAAAGCTCTGGCAGAAGAGGATCTGAAAGCCAAACAGGAACTGGCAAAACAGAAATACGAACTCAACAAGGAGATTCAGGCAAAAGCCGATTTACTTGACCAAAAGCTGGAAGCTGAGAAGCGTATACTTGATGACAAGCTGCTGGCCACAAAAACCGACTTTGAGACCAAGACTGGTGATATCGACCTGGTAACCAAGGATCTGGAAGACAAAACCACATCTATACAGACCAAGACATCGGAGTTGGAATCGAAAACAGAGACAATCGACGAAAGCACAAAGCAACTGGCAGAGACTGTCAAAAAAACAACTACGGACCTGGCTGACAAAACAACAATAATCGAGACTAAAACAGACGAGCTGGAAAAATCACTGGAGACCTTGGAGTACAAAAACACCGCAGCAGTAGCTGGCACCAAATACCTGGTTCAATATAACTTTACCGGGCTAACCGGGGGAGCAGAAGGCATAGTGCAGTCGGGCTCTGGTGGTCACCTCTACACATTCAACAGTGACGGCTCGGGAACACGCCAATTTGCAGAGTGCGCATCAGGTGCTATTCACGGCTTGCCAGAGCGGGCCGACCACTACAACTCTTTAAGCTGTGGTAGCCCCAATCAATTCGCCATCTCCTGGTCACAGAGTGACAATATTGTCACTGTGATTTTTGCGGGCAGCACCCAACGCCGATTCGAATATTACGTGAGTGATGACGGCAGCACCATGGTTGCATTACCGAATATCACTGGCTCGGAGACCAATTACCGACAAATATTGCATGTGGCAGTGAGAGTGAGTGGTTAACGTTATAGCACTCCATAAGCTGTACCACTGCGTCAGTTCTATCAAGTCTGATAGTCCAATCTGACACTTCAGTAACGCCTTGTTCACCCTATGTGGGAACAGGGCGTTATTTATTTCCAATACACTAATTAGTTCTTTTATTTCTTGCAGTACTATCACGCATGTTCTTGCTCGAGGGGTTTCTCCAACACTTCTGCTACCGTCTTCCTTTTTGTAGCGAAAGATATACCAGTTTCTGGTATCGAGGACTTGTCAGTCTCTGAACAACCACAGTACTCTTCGAGCAAAAGTAAAGGAGAGTCTCCAATGCGTTTGTTAATTTGCTTTCTCTGTCTCGGCACCGCCCTGCCTGCTCTGGCCCAGTTGGAATTGGCAAGCGGGAACCCGGTTGTCTACGGACATCATCATATCAATGCGACCGACCCGGCAGAGCATCGCCGCTTTTGGGTAGATGGCCTCGGCGGTAAAGTCATCACCTTCGGTAGCGCCGAACGTGAAATCATCGCTTTCCCCAATGTGCTGGTGTTAATTGGTCAGCGTGAACCGTCTGGCGGAACGCGCGGCTCAGTCGTCAATCACGTCGGCTTTGAAACGGACGATATTCATCGTGATGTCGGGCGCCTGCAAGCAATGGGCTACACCATGATCTCGCGCGAGGAATTACCGTCTGTCTACGAAGTTGAAAATGGCATTGCTTCACGCCCCGGTGGTAACACCATTGCTTATGTGCAAGGCCCTGACGATACGAAAGTGGAATTAATAGAGAACACCGCCATCCCCCATCCGATCCGGTTACACCATGTCCATTGGTCCACTACCGAAGGTGAAGCCATGCAGCAGTGGTACGCCGAGCATTTCGGCGGCAGCCCTGGTTCACGCATCGGCCAGCCCGCTGTCGATTTGCCGGGTATCAATCTGACCTTTGCCCCCAGCGCCGAGGTACCGGCACCAACTCAGGGGCGTTCGCTCGATCACATCGGTTTTGAAGTGGATGATTTGCAAGGTTTTGTGCAGAGACTGGAGGCTGCTGGCATCACCATGGACCGTGGCTACACGGAGGTCGCTGCGCTCGGCATTGCCATAGCTTTCTTCACCGACCCCTGGGGAACTTACATCGAATTAACAGAAGGCCTGGACGCCATTGAGTAGGCGCCAGCTGCGCGCTTTAAAAGCCAATGCAAAGGCTGCCGTAAAGGATTATGTAAGTTCGGATGCAGAATGGCTGAAGAGGGATTCTGTAGCGGTTCCGAAGTGGCGTGATCAGTTCATGTCCACGGCCAGCTCTTTCAGCTTGGCCAGTGGCACAATCTCCAGTGCCCGCTTGTGCGTGCGCATCAAATAAACCTTGGGCGCCCGATTGTGCTCATAGGCTTCCAGCCAGCGGCTTGCGCAAAGGCACCAGCTATCGCCGGGCTGCAATCCGGGAAAACCAAATTCCGGTACCGGCGTTGACAAATCATTGCCGCGAAAGCGGGAATACTCGAGAAATTCCTGTGACATCTGACAGCAGATCGTGTGCGATCCAAAGTCGACATCCGAGGTATTGCAGCAACCATCGCGAAAAAACCCCGTGACGGGATTATTGCCACAAGGCTCCAGCGGTTCATCGAAAACGTTCAGGGATTCATCCATAGTAAAACACTAATGCTCTGTCAATTCAGACAGGTCAGATCACTCGTTTGAATTTCGGGGCCTGTTGCGCTGAATCGGCTGCCACTGAAATCTGATAGGGATGTTCGCGAAACCAGAAATTGCAGGCCCACTTTTCGCCGCTGCCAACCGGCATGCCACCATGCAGACTCAGTTCATGACGATGAGTGCTGCCTGACTGGCAGTTGTGAAACAACACCATGCGCCCGCGCAACGCCCGAATCTCCATATCCAGCTTGGGAAAGGAGGTACCACCACCCTGCGCCGGCTGATTGAGATACATCAGACAAGTCAGCAGTCGCTGGCCGCCGCGCGCCATGCAACGATCACCGCGTTCGGTACCCATTTCCCAGGCATCGTAGTGGGGTGCGTATTGTTGGCCTTCGCCATAGTGTACTACTTGCAGTGATTCAGCATTTTCCAGCGGTATGCCTACCAATGTCGCAACCCGTTGGGAAAGATTGGCAATGACCGGGTTGTAGGCATGAGGAATCCAGCAATTACTGCCCGTGCGACCCGCACTCTTGACGCCGGTCTTGGCATCACTGACCAGCGCTTGCTGCAGTTTCGGTTGCGCGGCCGCCAGCAATTCAGTGATTTCCTCATCGCTGAGAAAATCTTCGAAGACGACGATGAGCGGATCATCGTTGACCTGATTGCCTGTATCGTAGTGCTGCCGCAGTGTCATATGCCGCTACCGGTTGTCCTGAGCAAGTTACCCAGATTACTCACAATGATTGCTAACATTGCTCACAGTGTAACATCTGTCAGCGCAGGCTTCAGAACCCGTGCAGCGACGCATAGCGATCACGATGAAACAGTTCATCGCCCAAACAATGTTGCGCGACACGGGCCCGCTTCAAAAAGAAGCCAATATCAAACTCGTCAGTCATGCCAATGCCGCCATGCATCTGCACACCTTCATTACTGACATTGCCAAACACCTCGGACAATTTGGCTTTCGCCAACGAGGCCAGCAAGGCGCGATCGTGCGCTGACTGTGCCGGATCATCCAGAGCCGCCAGAGCCGCCAATACCGCAGAACGACACAACTCAATATCACTGTACATGATAGCGGCACGATGCTGCAGCGCCTGAAAAGCTCCTATCAACACACCGAACTGTTGGCGTTGATTCAGGTATTCAACAATGCGCTTGAAGGTCTCTTCGATACTGCCAAGCATCTCGGCCGCCAGACCAATACGTCCAATATCAAGCACTTCATCAAGTAACGGAAAAGCATTGTCTGCCTCACCCAGCAGACAATCGCTGCCAACCTTGACGGCATTGAGTTCCAC
>CAZQFA010000068.1:4379-8561 GCA_964592245.1 uncultured Pseudohongiella sp.
GCCAGCAGTATCGAGGAAATTAACGGCGAACACGTCAGCGTCCGTCCGGTTTCCTGTAAAACTATGCCGAGGCCGCTATAGCCGAAGCCAAAGCCACCGTGGGCTTCAGCAATCGCCATACCACCCCAGCCCAACTCCAGCATTTGCTGCCAGCAGGCGCGGTCGAAGCCCAACTCATCCTTGCTGTCGCGCAATGCGCGCAACTGTTTGACAGGCGTGTGCTTTTGACAAAAGTTACGGGCTGCTTCGCGCAGCATTTCCTGATCTTCATTCAGCACGAGATTCAGTGTCATGATCTGTTTCCTCTAACCCTGTATTCTCGCGCTCAGGAACGGGTTTTGTTGACCATGCCCAGCATGTCCGGCAAGCCGAGCACACGTTTGGCAATAATATTGAGCTGCACTTCTGACGTGCCGCCCTCGATGGAATTGGCTTTGGAACGCAACCATTCACGTGTCACCAACAACTCTTCCTGACGGAAGTCATCGCCCTCCCAGCCCAGCCCCTGACTGCCGAGACTCTTCAACAACAATTCATAACGTCGCTTGTTCAATTCGCAGCCATAGTATTTCAGCATCGATGACGTAGCATTGGGCCCCTGCCCCTGCTTTGATTCCTGAACGGAACGCTGTGAAGTCAGTGCAAAGGCCTCACTGTCGATCTTGAACTGGGCAATCTGGTCACGCAGTACCGCATCCGACAATTTGCCCTCATCACCGCGATAAGCCATGGCAGCCGCCTCCACAGTGGCCATGGAGGAAGTCGTGCCACCGCGATCCGACTGCCCTTTGCTCAGACCGAAGCTGGAGATCATGGTGCGTTCGTGTTGCAGCAAGCGCTTGGCAATGGTCCATCCTTCGTTAACCTGGCCCACGAGGTTTTCCGCCGGCACCTTGACGTCATCAAAGAAGGTCTCGCAGAAAGGCGAAGCGCCACTGATCAGGGAAATGGGTTTGGTGGATACACCCGGTGATTCCATGTCGAAAAGAATGAAACTGATGCCGGCATGCTTGGGCACTTCGAAGTCAGTGCGCACCAGACAGAAAATCCAATCCGCCTTGTCTGCATAGGACGTCCACACTTTGGAGCCATTGATCAGGTAGTGGTCGCCCTGCAGTTCGGCTTTGGTGCTCAGACTCGCCAGATCAGAACCGGAACCGGGCTCGGAATAGCCCTGACACCAGCGAATTTCGCCACGCACGATAGGTGGTATGAATCGTAGCTTCTGTTCGTGAGAACCGTATTCCAGCAAGACAGGACCCAGCATACTGATACCGAAACTGGTCAGCGCGGGACGCGCATCAATGCGCTGCAGCTCTTGCTGCAGGATAATGGCTTCGTCTTTCGACAGACCGCCGCCACCGTATTCCTGTGGCCAGGTCGGGCACGTCCACCCCTTGGCGGCCATACGCTCAAGCCAAAGCTTGCTCTCGGGATTGCTAAAGGTTGCGTTGCGGCCACCCCAGACTATCTCTTCCTGCACCATGGGTGTCCGCATGGAGGTTGGGCAATTCTCTTCCAGCCATTCCCGGGTGCTGGCGCGAAACTCTTGCAGTTGACTCACTAATATTCCCCCGATTTATTCTCTTGCTCCACTGCAATTTTGTCTGTCAAATCAGCAGAACGCGTTGTTGTTTTTCAGGTATTGACCAGCACCTGCCGGCCCCGAACCTTGCCCGCTTTCAAATCGCTGAGCGCCGCACTGGCCTCAGCCAGCGGACGCGTATGAATGTCGATGGGGGAAATCTTTCCTTCCCGCACCAATTGCATCAGCTCGCCCATGTCTTCCAGCGTGCCGACATAACTGCCCTGAATGATCCGCGCATTCATTGGCAGGAACGGAATCGGCATTGTTAACGCCCCGCCGTAAAGACCAACGACAATCAAGGCACCGCCTTTACGCAGACAGGACAAGCCGTAATTCACGCTGGCTTCTGCACCGACGAAATCCAGCGCCGCCTGTGCACCGCCAGTCAGTTTGCGAATCTCTTTCGCTGTTTGCGGCTCCGACGAATTGAACACACGCGTCACGCCGAGTGCTTGCACGGCAGTCAGCTTGTCGTCATCAATATCGACAACAACAGGATCAATACCCCGGGCGCGGGCAACCTGAATTGCCATCATGCCAACGCCCCCAGCACCGATAATGACGATGTCATCTTCCGGGCCGAGAATGCCGACTTTCTTGATAGCACTGTAAGCGGTCAGACCTGAGCAGGCATAGGTCGCAGCCAGCGCATCAGGGACATCGCCTTTCGCAAACAGATAACGGCTGTGAGGTACCAGCACGTGGTCGGCAAAGCCGCCGGCAGCCACGATGCCGAGCGCACGGCCAGGGGTACACAAATGTTCGTCACCACGCTGGCACAAGGCGCATTCACCGCAGCCAATCCATGGATAGACGACTCGACGATCACCAACGGCTGCGCCGCTGGCGTCCGGTCCAAGCGCGACCACTTCGGCAAAGATCTCATGACCTAACACCATGCCTTCGCGGCCTACTTCCAGCTGTTTGCCGCCACCGAGTTCGAACACACCGTCATGCAGGTGAATATCGGAATGACAGACCCCGCAGGCGACGACCTTCATCAGTATTTCTGTGCCCGTAGGCACCGGTGTATCCGCTGATACTTCCACCAACGGCGCGCCAGGCGCTGCAGTTTGATATGAAATCATGAGTTTCCCTGAAGAGTTAAACGGCTATCGCGCGCTCAGTTAGTGTTCTTCAGCCCACTGGGCAAAGGTGCTGCCCTTCTGGGCCAGTTCTTTCAGCAGGGGCGCCGGTTTCCAGTAATCCTCACCGTAGCGATCACGGAATTCACAAATCTTGTCGTAGACATTCTTCAGGCCCACATGATCGGCATAGAACATCGGCCCGCCTTTGGCAGCCGGGAACGCGTAGCCGTAGACGTAGACCACGTCGATATCGCCGGGACGCTGGGCAATGCCCTCTTCCAGAATGAGCGCACCTTCATTGATGAGCGGGTAGAAGCAGCGCTGCAGGATTTCTTCTTCTGAAATCTCGCGTTGCTCTACACCCAGTGCCGTCGCTTCTTTCTTGATCAGCTCTTCGACTTCCGGATCGGATTGGCGGGCCCGGGTTTCAGGATCGTACTTGTAATAGCCGGCGCCGGTCTTTTGTCCCAGGCGGTCCATTTCCACCAATACTGTACCCATGCGATAGAGGCGTGGATCATCCGGTAAATCGGTACGCGCCTGCCGCGCCTTGTAACCCACATCCAGACCAGCAAGATCGCCCATAGCCAGTGGTCCCATGGCCATGCCAAATTTCTCCAGGGTGGAATCGACTTGCGCTGGCGTGCAACCATCCAGCAACAATGCCTGTGCTTCGCGCCCATAGCCGCTTAGCATGCGATTACCGATGAAGCCATAGCACACGCGTGATAATGCGCAGATCTTGCCGATTTTTTTACCAACCTGCATGGCGGTAGCCAGTACGTCATTGGCAGTCTTGTCGCCGCGCACCACTTCCAGCAGCTTCATGACATTGGCAGGTGAGAAGAAGTGCATGCCCAACACGTCCTGCGGTCGAGAAGTCGCCTCGGCAATGGCATTTACATCCTGATAGGACGTATTGGTCGCTAGAATGGCGCCTTCTTTACAGGTCTTGTCGAGCTTGGCAAAGATTTCTTTCTTCAGGTCGAGGTTTTCAAACACCGCTTCAATAACCAGATCAACGTCGGCGATATCAGCATAGTCAGTGGTGCCAGAGATAAGCTGCAGGCGCGATTGCATGCGCTCCTCGCTCATCTTGCCTTTCTTCACGGTGATACTGTAATTCTTCTGGATAATACCCAGGCCGCGCTCCAGCGCTTCATCATTGATCTCCACCATCACCACGGGAATATCCACATTGGCAAAACACATGGCGATGCCGCCGCCCATGGTGCCACCACCGATGATGGCAACTTTGCGGATATCACGAACCGGCGTGTCTTTGGGCAAATCCTTGATCTTGGCTGCCTGACGCTCGGCGAAAAAGATGTGACGCATAGCCGCGGACTCCGGCGACTGCACCAGTTCCTGAAACAGTTCGCGCTCTTTCTTCAGGCCCTCATCAAACGGTAATTCCACGGCCGCCTGCAGACAGGAGACGATGCGGTCGGGAGCGATCTGGCCGCGAGCCCGGCGATTGACCTGCTTGCGCGCGGATTCGAAGTA
>CAZQFA010000069.1:0-7968 GCA_964592245.1 uncultured Pseudohongiella sp.
GACAACGCCAACCCAGCCCCCACGCCGCAAGGCGAGTTAGCCATGCAAACCATTGCCATGCCCAAGGACACCAATGCCAACGGCGACATCTTCGGTGGCTGGCTGGTGTCGCAGATGGACCTGGCGGCGGGGATCATGAGCAAGCGCGTCGCCCAAGGACGTTCCGCTACTGTGGCGATCAAGGAAGTGAATTTTCTATTGCCGGTGAAAGTGGGCGCGACGGTGAGCTGTTATGCCTCGATCACTTCCACCGGGCGCACGTCGATGCAGATCGCGGTAGAAGTCTGGATCTCGAAATTCGCCGCCCATGACGATCTACAAAAAGCTGCGCAGGGCCTGTTTGTGTTTGTGGCGATTGATGATGAAGGCAAGCCGCGAGCATTGCCAAAATAGTGGTTCGTGGTTCAGCGAAACCCACGACCACTTGGTTAAAAGCCAACTATTCTACCGTCACAACTCACAAGCCGACGCGACCTAGTCGCTGGTCATCTGCCGCGCTTCGATAAATGCTTCTTCGGCGACGCTGTGATAATTCTCCACGCCTTCCTGGAAAGAACGATAGGAATCATAGATGCGACGTGTCATGGCGTTAGTCTCGGCCATCTCGGCGACGACTTCGTCGGACAGACGACGCAACTCGATCAGCACGTCATCAGGTAGCCGACGCAGCTCCACGTCATGTTCTTCTACGAGTACCCGCAACGCTTCGTTGTTGCGCGCGGTGAACTCGTCCAGCAAACGCTGATTCGATGCTTCGGCCGCAGTCAGAATGATGGCCTGTAAATCGGCCGGCAAGGCCTCAAAGCGCTCCTTGTTAATCAGCGTTTCCAGCGCCGAGCCGGGCTCGTGCCAGCCGGGGTAATAGTAGTAGTCGGCAACTGTGTGATAGCCGGCGGCAAGATCGTTGTAAGCGCTGACAAACTCGGTAGCATCCAGCGCACCGGTCTGCATGGCGGTGAACACGTCGCTGGCCTGCATGGTGATGGTGGTGGCACCGGCCCGGCTCATGACTTCGCCGCCGAGGCCGGGGATGCGCATCTTCAGGCCGCGCACATCCGCCAGCGAATTGATTTCTTTATTGAACCAGCCAAACATCTGCGTGCCGGAATTGCCGCTGCGAATCGGGATCAGGTTGAACGGCGCGTACAACTCCTGCCACAGCTCTTTGCCGCCGCCGAACTCCAGCCAGCCATTCATTTCCTTGGCGGTCATACCGAATGGCACCGAAGCAAAGAACGCCGCACCGGGGACCTTGCCCTGCCAGTAATAAGAGGCGGCGTTGCCGAGTTCGGCCACACCCTGGGAGACGGCGTCGAAGACTTCCAGTCCGCTGACCAGTTCATTGGCGCCGAAGACTTCGATGGTCATGCGGCCGTTGCTCATCTCTTCGACGAGCTCAGCGAAGTACACCGGGTTAGTGCCGAGGGCGGGCAGGTTGCGCGGCCAGGCGGTGATCATCTTCCACTCGTATTCCGTTTCCTGGCGTGCCGTGGCCGCCGCCGCGGTGGACGTTGCCGGCTCCTGGCCACAGGCAATCAGCAGCAACAGTGTCGACAGCAGTGTGCCGCGCAGCAGTGGTCGCACGGAAAAAGCCTGAGTGAAAAAGGTGACCATCATCTGTAATCCTCGAGGGCTCGGTCTGGCGGCACGCCTGTGTCATCGCCGAACCCGTGGTTAATGCCTGTTACTTTACCCCAGGACCTCAAGTTTCGCATACGACAGCACCAGCCACTTGCTGCCCACCGCATCGAAATTGACTTGCACCCTGGCGCTGGAACCCTGGCCCTCATAGTTGAGCACGACGCCCTCACCAAACTTGCCGTGGGCGACACGCTGGCCTAGTGACAACTCGGTATTGGGAATTTCGGAACCCCCGCCAATGCGCTTGTTGGCCGCAGCCGCCTGTTTGAAGCCGCCATGACCGATGGTGGTCTTCAGGCGGATTTCGTCGATCAATGTGGCCGGGATCTCACGAATGAAACGCGATGGTCGGCAGAGATTGACGTCGCCATGCAGGCGGCGTGACTCGGCATGGCTCAGATAGAGTTTGTTCTTGGCGCGGGTAATGCCGACGTAACAGAGGCGCCGCTCTTCTTCCAACCCGGCAATGTTGTCCATAGACATCTTGTGCGGGAACAGGCCTTCTTCCATCCCCACGAGGAACACCAACTGGAACTCGAGGCCTTTGGCAGAGTGCAGGGTCATCAACTGCACGGCATCTTCGCTGGCATCGGCCTGGGTATCACCGGCATCCAGTGAGGCCTGATCGAGGAAAGCGGCAAGCATGGTCTTGGAGGTGACGTCGACGTCTTCGTCCAGCTCCGGGTCATCGAAGTTGCCGGTAGCATTGATCAATTCTTCCAGGTTCTCGATGCGGCCACGGGCCTTTTCGCCACCTTCTTTTTCATGGTGCGCGATCAGCCCGGACTGGCTGATCACCAGCTCGGTTTTCTGATGCAATTCCATTGACGCCGACTGGGTATCCATCTCGTCGATGAGTTCCAGAAAGGCCAGCACGGCATTGGCAGCCCGGGCGGTGAGGATCTTTTCATTGACGCAGGTGACACAGGCCTGCCACAGCGAGCAGTTCATTTCTCTGGCGGTATTGCGAATGGTGTCGATAGTGCGACCGCCGATACCCCGAGCCGGCACATTGATCACGCGCTCCATCGCCGTGTCATCATCGCGGGTGACCAGCAGGCGCAGATAGGCCAGCGCATTTTTGATCTCCAGCCGCTCATAGAAACGGTGACCGCCGTAGATGCGATAGGGCATGCCGACGCGCAGCAGGGCTTCTTCCAGCTCACGCGACTGGGCATTGGAGCGATACAACACGGCGGCATCGGCGCGCCGGTTGCCGGCATTGAACCAGTCCTGCAAACGGTCGACGACGAAGCGCGCCTCATCCTGTTCATTGAAGGCTTCATAGAGGGAGATGGGCTCGCCATCGGCCCCCTCGGTCCACAGGTTCTTGCCCAGTCGCCCCTGATTGTGGGCAATCAGTTCATTGGCCGCTTTCAGAATCGTCGAGGTAGAGCGATAGTTCTGTTCCAACCGCACCATTTCGGCGTCGGGGAAATCGCTGCTGAATTGCTGGATGTTTTCGATCTTGGCACCGCGCCAGCCGTAGATGGACTGGTCGTCATCGCCGACCACCATCAGCGAGCTGTCGCCGCCCGCCAGTACCCGCAGCCAGGCGTATTGAATGGTGTTGGTGTCCTGAAACTCGTCTACCAGAATGTGTTTGAAGCGGCGGCGGTAATGATCCAGAACCTGCGGGTTCTTCAACCACAACTCATGAGCGCGCAACAGGATCTCGCCAAAGTCGATCATGCCACCGCGATCGCAGGCTTCTTCATAAGCCTTGTAGATGTCGATCATGGTCTTGGTGTAGTCATCGCCAAAATGCTCGATATTGTTGGCGCGCAAGCCTTCGTCTTTCTGGCCATTGATGTACCACTGGCATTGTCTGGCCGGCCAGCGTTCTTCGTCGATGTGCAGGGAGCGATTGATACGCTTGATCAGGCGCAGCTGATCATCGGAGTCGAGAATATAAAAATCTTCCGGCAGTCCGGCTTCCTGCCAGTGCGCGCGCAGCAGGCGATGGGCCAGACCATGGAACGTGCCGACCCACATGCCACCAAAAGACTGTCCGAGCAGGTCTTCAATTCGACCGCGCATCTCACGGGCGGCCTTGTTGGTGAAGGTCACCGCCAGGATGCCGAAAGGAGAGATCTGCTCTGCCTGCAACAACCAGGCGATACGATGCACGAGCACCCGCGTCTTGCCACTGCCGGCACCGGCAAGGACCAACAAGTGAGGAGCGGGGCTGGCTACTGCGTGGCGCTGTTCATCATTGAGGGAATCGAGTATGTGGGAGACGTCCATGGGCGGCTATTCTAGCAAACTGACAACAATGTACTGTAATTATGTACATCAGATTGCGGGGAAATTGCTCCGGGAGCGCTGTCAAATTGATCGCAGTCAGACGACCAATCACGGGATACGCGTGGATTTATTGCCATTGGTTGATCTAGACTGATCTTGATAACGTTGTTGCTGTCACTGTAATCTGACGAGGTATTCTGTTCCCGAGAATATCAAGGGAGTTTGAGCGCGCTGTCTCAAGTCATCCAGAAAGCAAGTGAGGGCAAGTGCGAGCAAGTAAGAACTGGCAAACGCCCGTACTCTGGTGCAAGCGTTCGCCAGCATCTGAATCAAAGAGGGGGTCTGAACCATGAAAATGCAGGGCATTATTCTATCGGTATCTCTTGCCAGCACGCTGCTACTGACGGCGTGTTCCACGGCGTCAACCTCACAGAGCTTTTCCCGCTTCAGTGCTGAAGAAATGTTCGCCTACAACCGCGACAAGCCTCTGGCTGAGCAGGTAACCTGCATCACACAGGCACGCACTGGGACTTACATCCGCAAGACCCTGTGCAAGACCAACCTCGAGTGGGCCTACGAGCTGCACGATGCCTATATGTCGCTGAATACTCTGGTTCCTTCTACTGGCTACTCGGTCATCTCTGGCCGCGATTAGGCCCCTGATTAGCGATTGCTTGGCAAATGGCCGTTGTGCTGAGTGGCACAGCGAATAGTCCGGCCATTTCTGGCCTTCAACCCGGATTTTGGTAGAATTTCGACCCTGCTTTGGGTTTTGCGCCCGAGACAGTTATTTCCCTACCAGCTGTTCCCTCGACGGTGATTCATTGCTGCACATGACGCACACCGCCCCGATGCACTGGTTAACTGTGCGCCTGACCAACGTCAGCACATCCAAATACGATTCAGGAGAGCGACATGAACGACATGTCAGTAAAAGTAGACGACATCGCCTTTGACTGGAAAGACCCTTTCCGTCTGGAGGAGCAACTCACGGAAGAAGAACGGATGGTGCGCGACACGGCCCGGGACTACGCGCAGGAAAAACTGCTGCCACGAGTACGCGAAGCTTACCGCAATGAAACCTCCGAGCCGGCGATTTTCCGCGAGATGGGGGAGATGGGTTTGCTGGGCTCTACTATTGAAGGTTACGGCTGCGCCGGCGTGAACTATGTTTGCTATGGTCTTGCCGCAAGAGAAGTAGAACGCGTGGACTCCGGTTATCGATCCATGATGAGTGTGCAATCCAGTCTCGTAATGCATCCTATCAATGTCTTTGGTACCGAAGAGCAGAAGCAGAAATACCTGCCCAAACTGGCCACCGGCGAATACATAGGCTGTTTCGGCCTGACCGAACCCGACCATGGTTCTGATCCCGGCGGCATGATTACGCGTGCGCGTTCTGTGGATGGCGGCTTTCTGGTGTCCGGCGCGAAAAACTGGATCAGTAACTCGCCGTTTGCGGATGTGTTCATTGTCTGGGCCAAGGACGATGAAGGCGTGATTCGTGGCTACATTCTGGAAAAGGGCATGAAGGGCCTGAGCGCACCGAAGATTGAAGGCAAGCTGGCGCTGCGTGCATCCGTCACCGGCGAGATCGTCATGGACGAAGTGTTCGTCCCGGCAGAAAACATGCTGCCTGGCGCCCGTGGTCTCAATGGGCCTTTTAGTTGTCTTAACTCGGCCCGGCTGGGCATCGCCTGGGGCGCCCTTGGTGCTGCCGAAACCTGCTGGCATACCGCGCTGGATTACACCATGGACCGTAAACAGTTTGGTCGCCCGCTGGCGGCCAATCAGTTGATCCAGAAAAAACTGGCGGTCATGCAAACTGAAATCTCGCTGGCATTGCAGGGTTGCTTGCAAGCTTGCCGCTTAAAAGACCAGGGCAAACTGGCGCCACCGCTGATCTCCTTGCTGAAACGCAATTCTTGTGTGAAGGCGCTGGAAGTCGCACGGGAAGCGCGCGACATGCTCGGTGGCAACGGTATTTCCGACGAGTATCCGGTCATGCGCCACATGCAGAATCTGGAAGTGGTGAACACCTATGAAGGCACGCAAGATATTCACGCGTTGATTCTGGGCCGTTCGCAAACCGGTATTCAAGCGTTCACCGGCGCCTGAGCGACTTGAACACAGGTAACGAAAAGGGCAGCCCATGAACGTGAAAAACACTGTGTTTGCCACCCTGGCGTTGGCAATGATGGCGTTGCTGTCGTTGCCGCTGCAGGCTGCCGAGCCGGTTCAGCACACGGTAATGTCGGACGGCCACCCGATCGCTGTGTTTGAAAAATCCGTGGCCGAGCCGCGTGGTCATATCCTGCTGCATCATGGCCGCACCTGGAGCTCCTTGCCCGACTTTGATCTGCAAGTGCCGGGCGAAGACCTGTCCTTAATGGACGGCTTCAATGCGCAGGGATTTTCCGTGTGGGCGATGGACGCCCGCGGGTACGGGCAGACGCCACGTGATGACAGTGGCTGGAACACGCCGAACAAGGCAGCTCAGGACATGGCCAATGTGCTTACCTGGCTGGCCGAGCGCACGGGCGAAGCCATTCACGTCTGGGGTTGGTCTTACGGTTCCATGGTAGCTCAACTCACCGCGCAACAATCGCCGCAACACTTTCGCAGCCTGACGCTGTTTGGTTATCCGGTTGATCCGGATCGGCAATACAACGATCCAGCCAATCAAAATGAACCGGCTCGTACCCCGACCACGGCTGAGGCGGCGGCCTCAGACTTTATCGTCCCCGGCGCGATTAGCGACAATGCGATAGCCGTTTATGTGCGTGAAGCTCTCGCAGCCGACCCGGTGCGCTCGGACTGGAATCAGTTACAACAGTGGAATGCGCTGGCAGCCGACGCGGTGAGCGTGCCCACTTTACTGTTGCAAGCCGAATTTGATCCGCTCGCCGACACGGCTGCCCATGGCAAAGTCTTTGCGGCGTTACCGAATCCTGACAAGCAGTGGGTGGTATTGGCGGGCGGTGATCATGCAGCCTTGCTGGAAACGCCCCGGCAGCGATTAATTGATGCCTCTATCAATTTCATGCTGTGGATCGACCAGTAGCCACTCCAGCCAACCCCTTGTCTAAAGCGTGCTGATAAACACGCCGGCGAAGAGTACGGCACCCACCCAGTTGTTGTGCAAAAAGGCCTTGAAGCAAGGGCCGGGTGCCCGATGGCGAATGAGTACCTGTTGATAGGCGAGCAAGGCACAGGCCACCAGCAGCGAAACATTAAACGCCAGCCCCAGTTGCCACTGACGCCCCGCCAACCATAGCGCGATGATAAACATCACCTGCAAGCTGCCAATAATGAGACGGTCGGCGTCTCCAAACAGTATTGCGGTAGACTTGACCCCTATTTGCTTGTCGTACTCCCGATCCACCATGGCATACTCGGTGTCGTAGGCGACGGTCCAGATGACGTTGGCGACAAACAACAGGTAAGCCGGTACCGGTATGCTGTTGGTCTGGGCACTGAAAGCCATGAGTATGCCCCAGGAAAAAGCAATGCCCAGCACGACTTGTGGCAGGTTGGTGTAGCGCTTCATGAAAGGGTAAAGCGTAGCGACGGCGATAGCGCCGAATGACAGCAGAATGGTAAAGCGATTGGTCAACAGCACCAGTATAAATGCCAGCGCCGACAACAAGGCAAAACACAGCAGTGCATCCTTGCGCGTGAGCTGGCCGGTGGCCAGTGGCCGGTTCTGTGTGCGTGCGACTTTGCCGTCAATGTTGTAGTCGGCGTAGTCATTGATGCAGCAGCCGGCGGAGCGCATCAAGGCTGTCCCGGCAACAAAGATGAACACCAGCGACCAGTCAGGTTGACCTTCGCCGGCAATCCACAGCGCCATCAGCGTTGGCCACAAGAGCAGGTAAATACCGATAGGCCGGTCGGCCCGTGTTAGCGCCACAAACGCGGGCAGCTTGGCGTGTAATTCGGGAAAGCGGGCGCGGAACCGGGTGCTGAGTCGTTCCCGCAGTGGGCGTAGTGCTGACATGAGTATAAAACTGCTGGCGGATTGCGAGGCGCTAGCATAAAAGATTTACCCGGTCAGGAACACCGCCCGGACAAAATCAC
>CAZQFA010000070.1:0-7532 GCA_964592245.1 uncultured Pseudohongiella sp.
ACCTGCGACCCTCGCCTTGTAAGGGCGATGCTCTCCCAGCTGAGCTAACCACCCGTCAAAGAGACAGCGCATTTTACCGACTCCCGGTCGCATGTCAATAAAAGGAAATATGAATTTTCATTTTACTGATAAGCCCGCCGTATTCGCAGGCAGCAATGATATTTACGCCAGCCTTGATCGCTTCAGGCTGCCACCGGGACAGCATTCTTGCAGTCGTGAATGAGCAGGCAGACCGTCCTATTTGCTGCTGTGCACGTAGGCCCCATCCCAGTCCGCCGGTAATGTAGCGCTACGCAAATTAGCGATGCGCTCGATGTACACTTTGTACAAACGGCATTTGGGTTCGTCTTCAAGCAATTCCCTAAATGCGGCTTCGGCTTTGTCCCAGTTCTGCTTGTAATAGTATTGCAACGCCGTGTGATAGCGAGCGACACGTGCTTTGATTTGTTTGCCCGCTGTTTCCACCATACAGATAGGCTCATAGCAGTCTACCGCTTCATGTTTACCCTTCACTTTTACGCGATCGATCTGCCTTAGTAGTACTCCTTCCAGATCACGCGCCGTTTCTTCACCAATCAACAGTTTGATGCCATAGAATTTGGTCAGGCCCTCGAGCCTTGATCCCAGATTCACGGCGTCGCCGAGTACGGTGTAGGAACGTCTGTAAGTTGAGCCCATGTCGCCAACGTTCATGAAACCGGAATTGACACCCACACCGATTTCTACTTCAGGAAAACCTTTTTCCTTGAACAACGGTTTTAGTTCCTCAACGCGCTGCAGCATTTCCATGGCAGCCATAACTGCGTGTTGTTGATGCTCGGGATCATCCAGAGGTGCCCCCCAGAAAGCCATCACCATATCGCCGACGTATTTGTCGATCGTACCCTGATGCTTGAAGATGATTTCAGTGATGGGGGTAAAAAAGTCATTGAGCATTTCTTTTAATTGCGACGCGCTCAATGCCTCGGAAATACTGGTAAAACTGCGAATGTCGGAAAACAGCACAGTCAGCTCTTTACTCTCACCTTCAAAGGTATAGTTGTCCGGATCATCCAGCATGGAATCGATGTGCGCAGGTGGTACGTATTGATCAAACATGCCTTTAATCACTTTACGCGTCTGACTCTCCGCCAGGAAACCATAAATAAGATTGGCGGCGGTAATCAGAAACATCAGTAACAACAGATAGAACAGGGAAAAGTCCATATTGAACTGCGCCCACAACTGGAAATTCCCCCAGATCACAAACGATACAAAGGCGATGGCAGTAGCCGCCATAGTCGGTGCCCCCAGATGCGGAAATATCAGTGCCATGGCCAAGCCCAGCACAGTGATAGCAACCAGTTGTGCCCCGGGCTCCCAATCCGGTTTATAGGGAAACTTCACTGTATCGGTACGCTGAAAATCGGCAAACAGGGACTGCGTGTCGGACTCGCCACCGGCCACCTCGGCAATGGGTTGTGAATCCAGCAACGCGTGCAGCATGTTGGCATGCACCTCTACCCCGGGATACACCCGATCCAGCGGTGTCGCACGAATATCCTGTAAACCCGGCGCCGACGTACCGATCAACACCAGCGAGTTTTCGAAAACGCCTGGCTCTTCGTTGTCGTGTAGCACATCGGTAGCCGAGACATAGCGAAACGGCTCGTCCGTGCGCAACGAACTCGGCCCGAGATAAGGCACCAGCACCGAAGCGCGTCGATCAGTAGCGATCTCAAACGCTCCGGCACCACGACCGATGCGGACACCGCGTACCACTTCTTCATTGCCGTATTCAGTAGTTAGTAATTCATACTGTTCGGCGTAGTTGTAGACTCGCATCATCTCCAGCGACAGCGTTGGATACAGTTCATTGCCGTAACGCAAGACCAGTGGCACACGGCGCACCACACCATCGGAGTCAGGTAACTGATTCATGTTGCCACTACCACGGGCCGCATCTTGCAATACTGGAATATTACCGGTGTAACCGGCCATGTCTTCCAATGACACCCGCGCTGCAAGTTGTGGCTCGATAGCGACTATTGAAGGCGGCAATTCATTGTAGGTTTGCGCTTCCTGACGATTGAAATTGATCGCCAGCACCACATCGGAAAAACCGGTCTCCATCACATTGGCGAAAAACTGATCGGAATTGATCTGCGGTTCAATTTGCTCCAGCGTCTCCGTGAACGCCGGATTCAGCGACTGCAAATCCACCGGCGCCAGCAAATCGCGAATGCTGCGATCCGGTTCCGGGAAGGTCACATCGAAGCCAATGACCAAAGCCCCCTTCTCTGACAGCTTCTCCACTAACTGGCCAACCTTGATACGGTTCCAGGGAAACTGCCCCTCAATTTGTAATGAGCGTTCGTCGAGGTCGACGATAATAATGTTGTGGTCCGGATTGCGCTCCTGCAACGGCATGACAGCCAGTCGCTGGTCGTAAATGAGGTGCTCAATGCGCTCGACCAATTGCAGGATAAAGAACGGAGGTGCGAACTGCAGCCAGATAATAAAGATGGTTATCAGCACACCCAGATAGCTGGGAAGTCGTTTCCCCTCATTGAGAAAGCGAATCAGGGGTTTCAGGCGGGATCGAATCGACATATCAGATTGGTGTGCGCTGGTGGCCCAACTTTGCTGTAATTCAAGGGATTATAGGCGATCGAGTCTGTACATAAAATGCAAGTAAGGCTACCATGCCGCCTCGCTAGCACCCCACGATTATTTCCCGATTCAGGTCAGGACAGTGCAATTATTCAAGGAATTCAGTTTCGAAGCCGCCCATCGACTGCCGAATGTGCCAGCCGATCACAAATGTGCACGCCTGCACGGCCATTCTTTCGCCGTGCGCATCACTGTGCAGGGCCCGGTAGGTGAGGACAGCGGCTGGGTAATGGATTTTGCCGCTCTCAAAGACGCTTTTCAGCCTGTCTGGCAACAGCTGGACCATCACTACCTGAACGAAATCCCCGGATTGGAAAACCCCACCAGCGAAGTGCTAGCCAAATGGATATGGCAGCAATTGCAACCCGGCCTGCCTGAACTTTATGCGGTAGAGATCAGGGAAACCTGCACCAGCGGCTGCATTTATCTCGGTGACTAGCTCGGTCGGGGCGATTTGCTGCCAGATCGCCTGCTCTTTCAATCTTTCAATCTATTAATTTTTCAAATTGTCTATCTATCATTCTGTCAATTTGTCAATCTGCTCCGACCGCGCCGCGAGCTCTGCTACTTAAACTTTTTATCCAGCCCTGACTCGCCTGATCCCGCCTTGTCTCATCGTCTCATCTAACTCATTCTTACCCAGCCGCTTTCAATACCTCGGCCGGATCAATCGACGGGTCTTGCAGCTGCGCTTTCATGGCGGGCGTCAACGTCAGGCGTTTTTGAATCAACTGTTTACTGGCCATGAACACTTTCGGTTCACCAATGCAATCGGCGGCGATCAACACATTCTTGTGCAGATAAAACACAGCAAAGCCTGCAGCAGATTGGGGATCACTCTCACCGCGACAAATCAGTTCGTCGTAATGTGTGTTCAGGCCTGCCATTTGCAGTTTGCGATCATATTGATCGGACCAGAACCACGGTACGGCGTCATAAACACTGGACTTGCCAGCAATATTGGCCGCGGCAATGCGTCCCTGATCATTGGCATTCTGCACCGATTCCAGTCGCGATAATGACTCATCAGCGACATAGTCACAGGAAAAACGTGTGCAATCTCCAGCTGCAAAAATATCAGGATCACTGGTCTGCATATGGGCATCAACGACAATACCGTCAGCGACATTCAACCCTGCACGTTGCGCCAATCCATCATTGGCTCTGACGCCAATGCCGGCCAATACCAGATCGGCGGGCAATGACTCACCATTGGCCAGAGACACGAGCACACTCTTTTCCTCACTCTCACTCTCACTCTCACCACCGCCGGCGTTGGCTATTGATGCAACACTGACACTGGTGAGTATGTTGACGCCTTTTGCCTGATGCAGCGCAGTGAGATAGTTGGCGACCGGCTCACTGGTGACTCGCGACAGCACACGACTGGCTTGCTCGACCACAGTTACTTGCCAGCCCAGAGAGTTGAGAACAGCGGCGGCCTCCAGACCAATATAGCCACCACCAACAATCACAGCCTTACCCGGGGTCTGCATATGCTGCTGTATCTGTTGCACATCCGCCACAGTGCGAATGCTATAAAGTTTGTCCGTAGTAGCCGGCAACGTCAGCACAGAAGCACCGGTACAAAGCGCCAGCTTGTCATAAGCAAACACTTTGCCGTCGTCCAACGTGACTGTCTTTGCAGTGCTATCCAGTGCCTGTACTGTCGTGTTCAACAGCAGCTCGATATCATTGTCGGCGTAGGCTTTTTCCGGCCGCAGTCGCATCGCCTCCAGCGCTTTGTCACCAGCCAGATATTCCTTCGACAGCGGCGGCCGGTGATAAGGCAATTCCTGCTCGGCACTGATCAGCAAGACTTTGCCCTGCCAGCCTTCCTTGCGCAGCTGCAATGCAAGTGACACGCCGGCATGACTGGCGCCAACAATAATACAAGTGGAGGACTCACTACTCATTTCTTATTCCTTGACTGCTTGGATTGGTGGCAACTGCCAGTTAATCTCCGACACCCCTTGCTCGCGCAAGTAGGCATTGGTTTTGGAAAAATGGCGATTACCGAAGAAACCACGGCTGGCTGACAACGGCGATGGATGCGGAGATTGCAGCACCAGATGCTTGCTGCGATCAATGGCCGCACCTTTTTTCTGTGCGTAACTACCCCACAACAAAAACACCAGACCGCTACGCGCTTCATTCAACGCGGCAACAATGCGATCAGTAAAGCGCTCCCAGCCCTTGCCCTGATGCGAGGCTGCGTTGCCCGCCTGCACTGTCAACACGGCATTTAATAACAGCACACCCTGTTCGGCCCAGGCACCGAGAAAACCGTGCCGGGGTTGCTGGATGCCGAGGTCAGCATGCATTTCTTTATAGATATTTTGCAAGGAAGGCGGAATGGCTACACCAGGCTGTACAGAGAAACACAATCCATGTGCCTGACCGGGACCATGATAAGGATCCTGCCCGAGTATCACGACCTTGACCTGATCGAATGGCGTCGTATCCAGCGCATTGAATATCTGCTTCCCGGGTGGATAGATCTGCTTGCCTGCTGCTTTTTCCCGCGCCAGAAAATCACGCAAGTGTTGCATGTACTCACTCTCAAACTCTGCCGCCAACACGCGTTTCCAGCTCTTTTCCAGCTGGACTTTGCTGCTGCCTGCTGTGCTATTCACTGTCGTGTTGTGGTCGCATATGCGGGAATAACAGGACGTCCTTGATCGAGGCAGTATTGGTAAACAACATCACCAGCCTGTCGATGCCGATGCCTTCCCCGGCCGCTGGCGGCATGCCGTATTCCAGCGCCGTGATGTAGTCAGCATCATAGTGCATGGCCTCGTTGTCACCCGCCTCTTTCTGTTCCGCCTGCGCGCGGAAGCGCGCTGCCTGATCTTCCGGGTCATTGAGCTCGGAAAAGCCATTCGCCAATTCACGACCGGCAATGAACAACTCAAAGCGGTCGGTGACCTCAGGATTCTCTTCATTACAGCGCGCCAATGGTGAGACTTCCGTCGGATACTCGGTAATGAACGTGGGCTGCTGCAGTTTTTCTTCCACCAGTTGATCAAAGATTTCCATGATCACCTTGCCCTTTGGCCATGTCGGATCGATGGCAACCTGCAGTCGCGCGACCAGGGCCTGCATTGCTGTCACATCGGCAAAGTCAGCCGCACCGACACCCTCGCAGTGGGCGATAATGGCGTCCACCACAGTGATGCGGGTGAACGGCTTCGCGAAATCTATTGCGGTTCCCTGGTAATCAACACTGGTGCTACCCAACACGTCCTGCGCCAGTTTGCGGAACATGTCTTCGGTCAGGTCCATCAAATCCTGATAGCGGGCATATGCCTGATAGAACTCCAACATGGTGAATTCCGGGTTATGCCGCGTCGACAACCCCTCGTTGCGGAAGTTTCTGTTCAGCTCATATACCTTGTCAAAGCCACCGACCACCAGTCGCTTCAGATACAGCTCCGGGGCAATGCGCAAATACATGTCCTGATCCAGAGCATTGTGATGCGTGATGAATGGCCGCGCAGTGGCACCACCGGGAATCACTTGCATCATTGGTGTCTCGACTTCCATGAAACCCAGCTGGTCGAAATAGCGGCGGATGAAAGCCACCATTCGGGAACGAATCTGGAAGACGCGACGAGACTCTTCATTGACGATGAGATCGACATAGCGTTGCCGATAGCGCATCTCGGTATCGGTCAAGCCCTTGTGCTTGTCTGGCAAGGGACGCAAGGATTTTGTAAGCAGGCGAAAGTGTGAGACCCGCACCGTTAACTCACCTTTCTGCGTTTTGAAAACCTCTCCTTCAGCAGCAATGATGTCACCAAGGTCCAGCCCTTTCAGTTCCTGCGCCAACTCATCGGCAAAAGACTTGTTGTTCATGTACAGCTGAATCTGGCCACTGCCGTCCTGAATAACTACAAACGGGCCGCGCTGACGAATTATGCGACCAGCCACTGATGTGGTTTTGGCCAGCGCTTTCAGTGCTTCGCCATCACTTTCACCGAACTCGGCTTCCAGCTCACTGGCTAGTGCCTCCGGCGTAAAGTCGTTCGGGAATGCCTGGCGCTGTTTGCGGATAGCGGCCAGTTTTTCCCGGCGCTGGGCAATCAGCTTGTTCTCATCGTGGCTTTCAGTAGTAGCTGTGTCGCTTGAGTTTGTCATGTGTGTTGTCTTCTGCTTTGTCTTGCTTGATTCAGTTCGCAGGCGGTAATTACCGCTTTTTACAGCCCCATCTTCAGACTGGCTTCGATAAACCGATCCAGGTCACCGTCGAGCACGGCGCCGGTATTGGAGGTTTCAACGTTAGTGCGCAAATCCTTGATACGCGAGGCATCCAGTACATAGGAGCGAATCTGGCTACCCCAGCCAATATCAGCCTTGGCTTCTTCGACCGATTGCGCCTCTTCCTTGCGCTTCAGCTCTTCCAGCTCGTAGAGCTTGGCTTTCAATTGCTTGATCGCCATGTCCTTGTTCTTGTGCTGGGAACGCTGCGATTGACACTGTACAACGATGCCACTGGGCTCGTGTGTCAGGCGCACGGCAGAGTCGGTCTTGTTGACGTGCTGTCCACCAGCGCCACTGGAACGGTAGGTATCGACACGCACCTGCGACATGTCCAGATCGACTTCAATATCGTCATCAATCTCGGGGGATACGAACACCGAGGCAAAGGACGTATGGCGGCGATTGCCGGAATCAAAGGGCGATTTGCGTACCAGTCGATGCACACCGGTTTCTGTGCGTAACCAGCCGAAAGCAAACTCACCTTCAAAATAAATGGTGGCCGATTTAATGCCTGCCACTTCGCCACCGGAGACTTCTACCAGTTCGGTCTTGAAGCCCTTGTCTTCGCCCCAGCGCAAATACATGCGCAGCAACATTTCCGCCCAATCCTGGGCTTC
>CAZQFA010000071.1:0-1177 GCA_964592245.1 uncultured Pseudohongiella sp.
TGTGGAATGTTTTGTCATGGCAAACTCTCTTGTTGGACCACTTGATGGTCCACTTGATGGGCGACAACAATCGTTATTGTTAACGATATCGTAATTCGTGTATCTAACCGATAGCAGGATGCAGTTTTCTTGCCAGATCAGTCACAAGTCGGGATTTCAGTTGCCGGGCTGATCACAGAGGTGACTTGTGCGTCTGTGCGCGTTTGAGCAAGAGCCCGGTTGGCGAAGCCGTGCCCAGTCGTCCTGCTGGCTATTGCTCACGACAGAAGACGGATTAAAGAGTCCCAAAATTTTCAGCAGTAGGTACAATACAGTCCGTGAAAGATCGGCACGGACGCCACAACCGGAGACAATTAATGAAACTTTTAGACTTCACTGACTTTTATCAAATACTGCGCAGAGCAGCAGCAACCACGCTGCTGATGGGGGTTGCGACTGCTTCACTGGCCCAGGTGCCTATCATTCAGCCTGGCCCACCGGGCCAGCCGGGCCGGGTCATTAGCGCCGAAGAAGCGGCCGATCTGGCGGGCATTGAGTACTCGGAAGGCGATGTGCGTTTCCTGCAAGGCATGATTTCGCACCACGCTCAGGCCAAAGAAATGTCAGAGCTGGCAGAATCGCGCACCAACAACGAAGGTGTGCTGGCCATGGCCGCGCGCATCAACCTGTCGCAAGACGACGAAATTGAAATGATGCAGGGCTGGCTGGAAGACCGTGATCTGGACGTGCCGGATGCCCACGCTCATCACGCCGATGGCTTTATGCTCATGCCGGGCATGGTCAGTGCCGAGAAAATGGCCGAGCTGGAAGCCGCTTCCGGTCCCGAGTTCGACCGCCTCTATCTGGAATACATGATCGACCACCACGAAGGCGCTCTGGAAATGGTGGAGAATCTGCTGGATCAGCGCGGTAACGCGCAGGACCCCTTGCTGTACGAATTCACTTCGGAAGTGACCGCGGATCAGACCAGCGAGATCGAGCGCATGGACACCCTGCTGGCAAGCTTTAATCCTGACCCTCGTGTCGGACTGGCTGCCGGTTTCCGTGATGCCGGTGAAGCCGCCCTGAACATGCGTCTTATCTCCACCTTGCCGAAGCCGGCAGGTTTCTTCGATCCCGACAACCCGGCCGGTCTGCCGGTCAGCCGTCTGGCTGAGCTGGAGCGCGAAGCGCTGGA
>CAZQFA010000071.1:1277-2975 GCA_964592245.1 uncultured Pseudohongiella sp.
ATTCGCGGTATTCGTATTTTTGATGTCAGCGACTTCACCATGCCCATGCAGGTAGCTGCTGTGCAAACTTGTCGCGGATCCCATACTCACACTGTGGTTTCCGAAAACCAGGACGGCAACATCTATGTCTACGTATCCGGTACATCCAGTGTGCGTGACGACGAAGAACTGGCTGGTTGTTCCGATGACTCGCCGTTCGAGAATCCCGAATCGGCTCTGTTCCGCATCGAGGTCGTCGAGATTCCCAAAGACAATCCGGCTGAGGCCAAGATTGTAAACCGACCGTTCATCTTTGCTGATCCCGCTACCGGTTCTCTGGCCAGCTTGTGGGACGGTGGCGATCATGGTCCGGATACCCAGACTACCAGCGAAACCAACCAGTGCCACGACATCACCACCTATCCGGAAATCGGTCTGGCGGCGGGTGCCTGTTCCGGTAACGGTATCTTGCTGGACATCAGTGACCCGGCCAACCCGGAGCGCCTGGATCAGGTGATCGATCCCGGTTTCGCCTATTGGCACTCGGCCACATTCAATAACCGTGGCGACAAGGTGCTGTTCACTGACGAATGGGGTGGCGGTGGCCGTCCGCGCTGTCGTGCACAAGACCCACTGACCTGGGGTGCTGATGCCTTCTACGATATTGTCGATGGCAAGCTGCAATTCCGTAGCCACTACAAGATGTCAGCGCCACAGACCGAAACGGAAAACTGTGTTGCGCACAACGGTTCTCTGGTGCCGGTGCCCGGTCGCGATATTTTCGTGCAGGCCTGGTATCAGGGCGGTGTCTCGGTTGTCGACTTCACCGATTCTTCCAACCCGGTCGAGATCGCTTTCTTTGATCGCGGTCCAATCGATGAAGAGGAACTGATCACAGCCGGCTACTGGTCTACCTACTGGTACGGCGGTTACATTTACGGCACCGAGATCGCACGCGGCCTCGATGTGTTTGCGCTGGAGCCGAGCGATTACCTGTCAGAGAATGAAATTGCAGCTGCTTCACTGCGTGAAGTGGATGCGATTGTCAACGCGCAAACACAGCAGCGCGTTGTCTGGCCGGCAGTCCCTGTAGTGGCACGCGCCTACATGGATCAGCTGCTGCGCACTAGCGACATTTCTGCCGCCATGGCAGAAACGCTGGAAAGTGCACTGGCGGATGCCGACGCCTTGTTGGCGGATTCCGCTTCCGGCGCCAGTGTGGCGAATGATCTGGATGAATTGGCAGAAATCTTTGCCAATGAGAGCAGTGGCCGCGGCGGCATGACACAGCTGCGTTTCAGCGAGCTCTCCACCACTCTGCAAGGCATCGCCGAGCAATTACGCTAAGACTTGTCGCGGGCGTCTGCTACAGACGCCCGCGATTTCAGCTTGACCCCACCACCTCAGTTCTCTACCCTTACGTCGCCTGTGCCAGGTGCCATAGGGATTTTTGTCTTGCTATGGTTAAACGGGAAGTCCGGTGAACCGGGTCCATTGTTCAATGCAATGCCCCACGACTCCGACGCTGCCCCCGCAACGGTGATGCTGATACACGTTATTAGCTAAGCCCGATACCGGCCTGATACAGCCTCATTGCAATCCTGTGATTGCAATGCACGATGCAGCGGAGGGCTCATCGGTAGCTGAATTCTGGCGCCGGATCGGCAAGATCTCCCGGCTCAACTTCGTCTACTCTACGTCCTTCCTCTGTGAAATTTA
>CAZQFA010000071.1:3075-4403 GCA_964592245.1 uncultured Pseudohongiella sp.
CAAGCGGCTGCGGGTAATGATTTTTCACTCTCCAGTGAGTGGGGTGAGTTCGGTACACAGCAACTCGATGCCAGCGTCGTTGGCAATACGGGGCAGGTAGACTATTTTCTGTCAGCCAGCGATCTGAGCACCGACGGTTTTAATACCCGCAAGTCTGATACCGTACTGCAAGACGACGATGGTTATGACAACACCACTTTTCACGGCCGTCTGGGCGTTGCGCTGAATGACAACTGGCAACTGAAAGCCGTGCATCGCGATGTCTCTGCCGAGTCTGAGTACGACGGATGCTTCTCCGGTACTACCGTCCACGACTGCGATTCGCACTACGACCTGACGGCATCGCTTGTCGGCATCGAGTACAGCGGCAATGGCATGAGCCACAGCCTGAATTACAACCGTTCAGAGACTGAACGCGCCGAGTATGCACTGGGTACCTTCTCCTTTGGGGGGCAGGGTGAGATCGAACGCGTCGAGTATCTTGGCAGCCTGTCTGACTTGCCCGGCTTCGATCTGGTATTCGGTGCTGATCTGGAAAGCAGTGAGACCGACGGCAGAGAACGTGACAATGTGGGCTTCTATGCCGAATACCTGAGCGACTTCTCCGAGCAGCTCTTCGTCAATCTGGGTGCACGTCATGATGACAATGATGACTTCGGCACCAACACCAGCCTGCGTTTGAGTGCGGCCTATCTGATTCCATTGGACGGGCAGCGCGAGATCAAACTCAAATCCAGCTATGGCACGGGCTTCCGGGCGCCCAGTCTGTACGAGATCGGCTACAACAACGGCCCATTCGCGTTCCCACCCGCTGCTGGTACACAACTGTTACAGGAAGAAAGCGAAGGCTGGGAAGCCGGTGTCGAGTTCTTCAGTGCCGACGGCCTCTATCTGGGGCTGGTGTACTTCGATCAGGACATTGATAACGCCATCTACTTCGATCTGGCCAGTTTCAGTGGTTACTTGCAGGACGTTGGTCGCAGTAACTCTCGCGGTGTTGAGGCCAGCATGGAAGTGCCCGTGACCACGAATCTCGTGCTGCAAGCCAATTACACCTACAACGAGACCGAGCAACCGGATGGTCGCACGCGCCTGCGTCGACCGGAGAATCTGTTCAATCTCGGCATGCAATTGACGGCGATCGATAACAAGTTGCGTTTCAATCTGTTCTACCGTGCCGCCAGCGATTCGGTCGATGAAGTCTTCGGCACGCGAGTCGCTCTGACTGACTACACGGTGATCGATGCCAGTGCGCGTTATGCAATCACTGACAATGTGGAATTGTACGGGCGGGTAGAGAACGCCACCGACGAGGAGTACGAAGAAGT
>CAZQFA010000071.1:4503-7485 GCA_964592245.1 uncultured Pseudohongiella sp.
CCGTCGCAGCAGTACAAATGCTGACCTTGCACGCAGGACAGTGATTGCCAATCGGGTATGCGGCTCAACAGAGGTAAGTCCTGTTGTGTGCGCGCCAGATCAAAGCCGCACAAACCAACGAACAACACGTCGGGATTGGCAGCGCTCAGCTCGCTATCCGCCAGCGTGTGTGAGGGCTGGTTGAGATTGCCAAGGCAATCGATGCCGCCGGCCATGGCGATCAGTTCCGGTGTCCAGTGGCCGGCATTGAACAACGGGTCAACCCATTCCAGAAAGCCGACGCGGGGCTTGTCCGCCTCGGCGATGCGCGCCGTGCGCTCAATCACTGCCGCCACCCGCGCTTCCAGCGACGCGCGCACCGCGGCGGCACGCTGTTGCAGGTTGGTGGCCTGACCGACGAGTTCGATGGTGTCGAACACCTCACTCAGGCTCATGGGTTCCAGATTCACCAGTTGTGGATTGCCGGGTAAGGCAAATAAGGCGTTTTCCACTTCTGTGGCTGACACCGCACAGACCTCACACAAAGCCTGGGTGACAATCAGGTCCGGTTGTAATGGTGTCAGCACATCCATCTTCAAGTGATACAGCGACTGGTCGGTCTGCAGTTGTCCGCGCACCTGTTCGTCAATTTCGATGCTGGACAGTCCCTTGGCGATTGCCGACACAGTCACATCGGGTAGCCCGGTCACCCCGGGCGGGTAGTCGCACTCGTGCGAGACGCCAACGAGTTGTTCTTGCAAGCCGAGAATACAAATGATTTCTGTGGCGCTAGGTAACAGAGAGACGATTCGCATCAGTGTGTTCCTTGAAAATAGTTACGGTTCAGTCAGCGGCGATGACATCGGTAAAGACGAAGCCGTCGCGCTCAACAGTTTCTTGAACGCGTACCGGAATCTCTTTGCTGAACATGGGGCCGGCGAAGACAAAGGTATGGAACTCGCCGTTCTCGCCACAGGGATCGATACCCTCCGGCAGGGCAGCAAGCAATTCCTTGTTAAAGGCGTGGCCGGCCAGCTCGCGCGGCATCACTTTCGGGTCAATGCAGGTGAGTACCGCTTGCAGTCCGCCGTCGATCATCTCCCGTGCCAGATCGCTGGTGTCCTGTTGCCACAGGGGGAACAGCGTATCGAAGCCGGTGTCGGCCAATTGCCGTAGTCGATAGTCGCGAATGTCTTCCAGAAACAGATCGCCAAAGGCCATGTGGGTCGGTGCGAAGTTCGCGCGCAACGTCTCGATGGTGCGACCCATGATGGCTTCGTAGTCAGCATTGCTGCAGGGCCAGGGCAGACCGACATCCACCAGTGGTAAAGCGGCCGCTGCGGCTTGCAGTGTCACCAGTTGATGCCGCACCGCATGCATGGCGACCCGGTCCGCCGCCGAGTTAAAGGTGGTGAGGAGTGCCACCACCTCCACATCCTCTCGCTGTTGCAAGCGATACAGGCTCCAGGCCGAGTCCTTGCCACTGCTCCACGACAGTATGACGCGCTTCTTCGTCTCGACGCCTGTTGCCTCAGGCATAACGGCGGGCGAGCTGTGTGTGTGACCAGGCGCTGTACAGACCGAAGAAGGCAGCGCTATAGAATGCATCACCCAGTAACGAGCGCAGCAAGTAAGGCAGGCCGTTGGCGTAACAGGCCATGAGTCCCGACAGGTCGTGTGAGTAGTAACCCCACCACGGTCCGAGATTGGAGATCAGGTAGAAAGTCAGGGCGCCGGCGATGACGGTCATTGGCAGTCGGGTGGCAATGCGCTGGCGGTGCAATAACAACCGCGCTACGACGCTGGTGCCTACATAGCCGGCATAGACCGCCAGCATGGTGACCGGGGCATAGAGACCGGGGCCGAGCAGATCGGAGATAATCGCCGCCAACAGCGGTACCAGGAGATAGTAACGCTGTTGAATATGGGCGCCGGCAAACAGGCCAATGGCCGCCATGGGCGTGACATTGTCCGGGTGCGGCAGCAGTCGGCTCAGGGCCGCCAGCGCAACAAGAAAGAACAGCGCCTGATGGCGCACGAACCAGTGCCCGAATTGTCGCTGGCGGCGCGTCGGTGAAGTGGTATTGAATGACATGGTGTAATCCTCAATGAAAGTCAGTTTTCATGAGGGAGAGACGCAAGTAGCAGAATAGCAGGCCAAGGCAGGCATTCGACTACCGATGAGCCCTCCGCTGCATCGTGTGGCGCCGAGCGCAATCACCGGGGTGAGAGTCTGCAGCGCGATAGTCTGTGCCAGGCCGGTGTCGGGCTCGCCGGTGATGACGCACAAAGCGTCGCTCACAGGCTTACCGTTGCGGGGGCAGCGCCGGCTTTACTGATGACCTTGCCCGAGTATGGCAGGGTGGCAGTGCACCGGACTTCCCGTTTAACCGAAGACAGCATTCGCCTCCGGCACCTGAAACAGTGGCGCTCACTCTAGGCAAAGCGCTGCGAAACGTCAAGCAGCAGGGCGCATTGCCCGCAGGCCCTCTCTCGTTATATAGTTCGTTATATAGCTATTTATATAACGAGCCGGCAGAAGTAAAACCATGGAACTGAGTAACGCTGATTGGGCAGCCATCGTGCTGACACTGCGTCTGGCCGCAACGGTCACCGTTGTGCTGTTGCTGCTGGGCACGCCCGTCGCCTGGTGGCTGGCACGTACCCGCTCGCGCCTGAAAGGCCCGATCGAGGCCATCGTTGCGTTGCCGCTGGTGTTGCCGCCGAGTGTGCTGGGCTTTTACCTGCTCGTGGCCATGGGCCCCAATGGCCCGGTGGGCCGCTTCACCGAGGCGCTCGGGCTGGGCACGCTGCCATTCACCTTTGCCGGTCTGGTGGTAGGCTCGGTCATTTATTCCTTACCGTTTGTTGTGCAGCCACTGCAGAACGCCTTTCAGGCCATCGGCCCGGCGCCACTGGAAGCAGCCGCGACCTTGCGTGCCAGCCCCTGGGATCGCTTTGTCTTTGTGGCAGTGCCCATGGCGCGACGCGGCTTTCTCACCG
>CAZQFA010000072.1:0-7235 GCA_964592245.1 uncultured Pseudohongiella sp.
ACTGACTCGGCCATTATCGCCTCGGCCAAGTTGTCGCAACGTTACATCACCGATCGCCAGTTGCCTGACAAGGCCATCGATCTGGTGGACGAGGCCGCCAGCCTGATCCGTATGGAGATTGATTCCAAGCCGGAGGAAATGGACCGTCTCGAGCGCCGCCTGATTCAGTTGAAGATTGAACAGGAAGCGCTAAAGAAAGATAACGACCAGGCATCGATCAAGCGCAAGGACAAGCTCAAGGAAGACATTGCCGAGCTGGAGAAAGAGTACGCCGATCTGGAGGAAGTCTGGAAGGCAGAAAAAGCAACGCTGCAAGGCACCCAGTCTATCAAGAGCAGTCTGGAGCAGGCGCGCAATGACATGGAGGCCGCGCGACGTGCTGGTGATCTGGCGCGCATGTCGGAAATTCAGTATGGCGTGATTCCTGGTCTGGAGATAAAACTCGAGGCGGCTACCGAGGCTGAAACAGCAGAGAAGAAACTGCTGCGGCACAAGGTCACCGAAGAAGAGATTGCCGATGTGGTGTCGCGTTCAACCGGTATCCCGGTGAGCAAGATGTTGCAGGGCGACAAGCAGAAGCTGTTGCAGATGGAGTCAGCCTTGCACAAGCGGGTGATTGGTCAGCATGAGGCGATCACCGCGGTTGCCAACGCCGTCCGTCGCTCACGTTCCGGCTTGTCTGACCCGAACCGGCCCAATGGTTCGTTCCTGTTCCTGGGGCCAACCGGTGTCGGTAAGACCGAGTTGTGCAAAGCGCTGGCAGAATTCCTGTTCGACACAGAAGAGGCCATGGTGCGTATCGATATGTCGGAGTTCATGGAACAACACTCGGTGGCGCGTCTGATCGGTGCGCCGCCGGGCTATGTCGGCTATGAGGAAGGCGGTTATTTGACTGAAGCGGTCCGTCGCCGCCCGTACTCGGTGCTGTTGCTGGACGAGGTCGAAAAAGCGCACCCGGATGTCTTCAATATCCTGTTGCAGGTGATGGATGATGGTCGCCTGACCGACGGTCACGGCCGTACTGTGGACTTCCGCAACACGGTCATCGTCATGACCTCCAACCTGGGTTCTGATCGTATTCAGGATCTCATGGCAGAGGGCAATATCGACGAGAAAGCCTACGAGAACGTGAAGAACACGGTGCTTGGTGTGGTAGTGAAACACTTCTCGCCGGAGTTCGTGAACCGCATCGACGAGACAGTGGTATTCCATCCGCTGCAGGCCGAGCAGATTCGTGGTATCGCCGATATCCAGATCGGCTTGCTCAACAAGCGTCTGGCCAATAGCGAGTTGCGAATCGATGTCACGGATGCCGTGCTGGATCACATCGCCAAAGTCGGCTACGACCCGGTTTACGGGGCGCGACCGCTGAAGCGGGCCATCCAGAACTGGATTGAGAATCCGCTGGCCCAGCATGTGTTGCAGGGTGATTACGAGCCCGGTGACGTCATCAACGTGGGCCTGAACAGTCAGGGGGAATTGACCTTTGACAAGAGCCGGTCCGCCCCGGATGCGGCAGTCGCCTGACTGCCGCCGCTTTTTGCAGACACTGGCCCCTGACTTCAGCAGGGCAGTAAAAAGCCCTGAATTGGCGGGGTCAGCGTCTGTAATAGCCCGAATTACTTGACTTTTTAGCCCCAAATGGGACAATCGCGGCGCTTGAGCAGAGCGAAGCGGCCAACCCCAATTCACTCTGCAGCAGTCTGAATCCGCCACAACCCGGCAATCCCTGAGACTGCTGTCTAGGTGTCAAACAACATCCACCTACAGGCCCTTATCACGTTATCGCGTTCGGGGCCGACATGAAGCATCAGTAACACGCGAGTTATTGCCTGTGCTGCTGCCGATTGTCACCATCAATCTTTTGCAACCTTGGTACAGCAGCTGGCAGACAATGCCTGTTGTCCTGTGCTTTATGCCCGTTATGATGGCCGGTGTTTGACAGACAAGCAGACAAGCAAGCGAACAGGGAAGAGATCGAGTTAACCAAAGAGGCAAGAACAGTGGAACAATTATCAGGTGGCGAGATGTTAATCCGCGCACTCCACGACGAAGGCGTTGAAATCGTCTTCGGTTATCCCGGTGGAGCGGTGCTACACATCTACGACGCCATTTTTCAACAGGACAAAGTCGAACATATTCTGGTTCGCCATGAACAGGCGGCAACCCATGCTGCTGATGGTTACGCGCGGGCTACTGGCAAGCCGGGCGTGGTCCTGGTGACATCTGGCCCGGGGGCGACCAATGCCGTCACCGGTATCGCCACAGCCTTTATGGATTCCATTCCGATGGTGGTGCTGTCTGGTCAGGTCGAGAGCCGTCTGATAGGTTCTGATGCCTTCCAGGAAACTGACATGGTCGGTATCTCGCGTCCCATCGTCAAACACAGTTTTATGGTTTCCAGTGCCGCGGAGATTCCGCGCATTGTCAAAGAGGCCTTCCATATTGCTACAACTGGGCGACCTGGCCCGGTTGTGATTGATGTGCCAAAAGACGTGACGGACCCCAAGGTCAAGCTGCCGTACGAGTACCCGACCGACGTCAAGATGCGTTCCTATCAGGTGCCAGGCAAGGGCCATTCAGGACAAATCAAGAAAGCCGTGGAAGCGTTGCTGAGTGCCAAGCGCCCGATGATCTATGCCGGTGGCGGTGTCATTCAGGGCAATGGCGCCGAGTTGCTCACCAAACTGACGAAAAAACTGGGTTACCCGATCACCAATACCCTGATGGGTCTGGGTGCGTATCCGGGTACCGACAAGCAGTTCCTCGGCATGTTGGGTATGCACGGTACATACGAAGCCAATATGGCGATGCATTATTGCGATGTGTTGCTGGGTATCGGTGTGCGCTTTGATGACCGGGTGACCAATTCCGACACCAGCAAATTCTGTCCGGATGCGACTATTCTGCATGTGGACATCGACCCGGCATCGATTTCAAAGACGGTGACCGCCGATGTGCCTATCGTTGGTTCGGTTACTGCCGTGCTGGAAGAGATGCTGGAGCAGGTAGGCAAGTCCAAGACCAAGGTGGACAAGGAGGCACTGGCTATCTGGTGGAAACAGATCGAACAGTGGCGCAGCAAGAAATGCCTCGCCATCAAGCCTTCGTCACCGGATGTAATCATGCCGCAGCAAGCAGTGCAGGCGGTATTCGAGATCACCAAGGGTGATGCTTTTGTCAGCTCGGATGTCGGCCAGCATCAGATGTTTGCCGCGCAGCATTATGCCTTCGACAAACCACGTCGCTGGATCAATTCCGGTGGCCTGGGCACCATGGGCTTCGGCTTGCCGGCAGCCATGGGTGTGCAGTTTGCCTATCCGGATGCGGTATCAGTGTGTATCACCGGTGAAGGCAGCTTCCAGATGAATCTGCAGGAATACGCTACCTGTATGCAGTATCAACTGCCGATCAAGATCATCTGTCTGAACAATCAGGCACTAGGCATGGTCAAGCAGTGGCAGGACATGCAGTATGGTGGTCGCTACTCACACAGTACCTACGCCGAGTCGCTGCCGGATTTTGCCAAGTTGGCCGAGGCCTATGGTCACGTCGGTATTCGTATCGAGCATCCGGACGAGTTACACAGCAAACTGAAAGAAGCGTTTGCCTTGAAAGACAAGCTGGTATTTGTCGACATTGCCGTAGACCCGAACGAACACGTCTACCCGATGGCGATCAAAGGCGGTGCCATGAAGGATATGGTACTGAGCAAGACAGAGAGGACTTGATATGCGCCATATAATCTCATTGTTAATGGAAAACGAACCTGGCGCCTTGTCTCGTGTGGTGGGTCTGTTCTCGCAGCGCAACTACAACATCGATTCACTCACCGTCGCGCCTACCGAAGACACGTCCCTGTCGCGGCTGACGCTGACGACCAATGGCGACGATGCCCGCATCGAACAGATCACCAAGCATCTCAACCGCCTGGTGGATGTGGTGAAGCTGGTGGACCTGACTGAAGGGGCACACATTGAGCGTGAGCTGATGCTGATCAAGGTGAAGGCGCTGGGTGCACAACGCGCCGAGATCAAGCGCACGGCGGATATTTTCCGTGGCCAGATCGTCGACCTCACCGCCAACGTGTTTACGATTCAGCTCACCGGCACCTCCGATAAGCTGGATGCCTTCATTGCCGCCATGGGCGACAACACCGTACTGGAAGTAGCGCGCACTGGTGTGTCCGGCATCTCCCGCGGCGAGAAAACCCTGGCGCTGTAATCTGAAGTAACCCCCCGAAGGGGACACTCACAATTTAACAACTTAACAAAAATAGCACCGGTGTTAAGTTGTTAAATTGTGAGTGTCCCCTCGTGGGTCCTTGTTAGTCAGCGGCGGCAATTTCATATTGCAGGCTGCCGCTGCTCTCTACCGCCCGGCCATTCTCTAACGCTGGCCGAAACCGCAATTGCTCAATTCGCGCTGACAGGTTTTCCGGCAGGAAAGGACTGTTAATGGACCTCACTTCGATGGGGCTGCCGATCGTGCGGTTGTAACGACTGGGGAAGAAGAAGTTGGCTTCATTCTCGTCATCGAGTTTGAAAGTCAGGTGGGCCACACTGCTGTTTTCTCGTGGCGGACTGACAGATCCCCAGGGACTGTAGGTGGCGGGGTAGTCTGCAGACCATTCTGCGAAGGCAATGTCATAGGTCGTTGCATCAGTCGTTTGCATGGCACTTGCGCCGGCTGCAGCCAAAGCGTTGTCAATACTGGTGTGGAAGCGGTAAAGCGGCAAGACTCGCGGCTGGCTGAAGTAGCTGTCTAGCTGTTGTGAATTGACGCCCGCTGCCTGCAGAGCAGCGAAGGCTTCTGCATAGCGCGCCTCCGCCTCTTCGGCGATGTCATACAACATGTGCCAGTCGGCAAGATACAGCTCACTCATCGCCACAGCCTCCGGGTTCGGTGTGTCTGCATTGGCGTAGAGGTTGCGAATCTGTTCCAGAAGCAACCGTCCTTCCAGAAAGGTGAAATTATCGAACTGATCACGCAGCCAACTGCCATAGCGTCCGCGTAATTGATAATAAAGATTGGCATTGCTGCGCCGGTCGCCACCGGCGTCATGGCCTTTTTGCAGCAGATAAGTGTGCTGGACCTGACGATAGAGATAGGGTGCCAGCTCCGGGCTGTCCGTACCGTACAGTTCGCCGGCAACGAAGATGATGGCGCGATTGATCTGGTAGATACGCGACAGGTGACGACCCTTTTCCGGCTCACGGTCTTCCAGTACGCCGCGCATGTGCTGGTTGGCCAATGCCAACAGATCTGCAATCAGACTCTCCTGCAAGGCCACTGGCACCCGCATGTAGTAGGCGAAGAGATAGTCCATCTGTTCTCGCGCCGAATTCCAATCACCCTGATCGGAGAAGTTATTGATACGTTCACGGGTGAGATCGATTTGTACCGGCGTGTGCAGGCCACTGTGTATGCGGGTGATCTGGGTGGCGCGATCCAGCAGGCTCTCGGCTTCATCGAACTGATTGAGGGCGGTGAGTTTGTCCGCCACCTGCCGCAGGGGTTCAACCAGGGTTAAATCGAAGCGCCCGACGCGGGCTTCTGTTTGTGCCAGTAGCAAGCGCGCGGCATCCAGTTCATCCAGCAACTGCGTGTTGCCCGTGTTCGGGTCCTGCCCATGGCTGAGGGAAGCCAGAAGCAGCAGCAGGAGTGGGGTTAGCAGTTTCTTGCAAATGAAAAGCATGGGTGGTGAGACGCGCGTGGCTATCATCCTGGCAGTTCACTAGTGTTCTGATTATGTGCGACGTAGCCAAATTCGCAAGCATGGCCAGCGAGCGGGCGAGGGCATTAGTCGCACACACAGGGATCGGAGCAGGGTGTCCAGGCCAGCGAAAATACGCTCAAAACAGTGTGTTGGCACAGCGCTGCTGGCACCATCACCATAGCCACAACTCAGGCTATTCCTAGTTGCCCAAGACAGCAAGCACCAGCCGTGACATTTCAATGTGACCAGCCGCCGTCGGGTGGTAGCGAATGCCGTCGACCGCCACAGTTGCACCATTCACCCAGCGTTCGCTCACTGGCATCGCACACGGTCCATGGCCCGCTTCCCCGACATAGGCATCGGCGATTGCTATCTGCTGACTGTTAGTGACGGTGACGAAAGCCTGCTCCAGGCGTCGGCCCAGATCGGCGAGGTAGGCGGTGTCTGCCGGGCTTAATTCCAGTTCGCTGCAGTTGGCGGCATCCGGCGGGAACACGCGGGGGTAGGCGACAAGCACGATGGTTGCCTGCGGGGCGCGATCTCTGATGGCATTGAACGTGTTCGTGAGCTTGGTCGGCAGCTGGCTCACCGCATTACTGATCGCTGCCTGGTCGAGATTGGCAGTACACTGCTCATCGGCAGCGGTGCCGGCGCAGGCGAATGTCGAAGAAGTGTAGTTGATGTCGTTGCCACCGATGGTCACGGTGACCAGTGCCGTGTCTGCTGTCACCGCTTCGATCTGCGGCGCGGCGCCGTTCTGTGGTGTATCGAGGATGTTGTCGGTGGTGGCGCCATTGCAGCTTACATCGGTCAGGGTAAGGTTCAAGGCGCGAGCCGTAAGATTGGCGTAGTTGCTGTCCGAGCGGCCGCAGCCACCCAATTGATTCGGCACGCCCGGTCCGGCGGCAAAGGAACTGCCAAGTGCCACGTATTTGGCGCCCGGCGCAAATTCAGCGGCTGACGCCTGCTGGGCAGTGCTTGCCCCCGTGACGATGGCGGTAAAAGCGGCAATAGCCAGGAAGCTCGATGTGCTGCGGACGGGGGGGTTACTCATGGGGCTCTCCAAAAATAGACATTTCGTGTTGTTATTCTGATGCTGATGCTGATAGGTACCCGCCTGCGCCACAGGCAAGCCTGCACCGGGCCACTCACCTGCAAGCAGTGCGTCACTCTGCAGGGAATTTATCACCTTTACGGCTGCAATGCTGCTATCGGCAGGGCTCGTCAAGGGCGTTCTGGCGTGGTTGGCAATGGAGCTGGCAAGGACGATATACTGTTAAAACAATTACTATAAAGAGAATAAGAACATGCGCGCTTTCAAGACTATTCGCAATGCGGGGCTTGCCGTTTCCTTTCCCTTTGCCTTTCCCTTTTCATATCCAAGTTACTCGCCCCGTCAGTCCCTCCCAAGCAAGCCCTGTATCGCCTTTGCTCTCACGCTGCTATTGCTGCTTGCCCAGTTTGCACAAGCGGCGGAACTCACCAGTGCCCGGCCGTCGCGCCTCGGGATGTCGGC
>CAZQFA010000073.1:0-7150 GCA_964592245.1 uncultured Pseudohongiella sp.
TTCTTCCGCGCCTAAAAAAATTTGCCGGAATAAAAGTAGACTGGTCTATTAAAAATAGATGTAACAGGGTGAATGCCAGTAAATACAGGGTTTTTCGCCAGAGCACAGTGCTACAAACGAGTCAGGAAAAAAGCAGTCAGGATTTTAGTTGCAGCCGTCGTAATAAGAGTTGTCATGGGCAGATTGCCGTAATCGCAACTCCGACGAAACAGCCAGCGGGAAGCTGGGATGTCCATTCGAACAATGGACGAAGGAGTATTGAGATGTCAGGAAATCATTCACAGTTGCGCAGCGACTCTCGCGCACTTGCGCTTTCAGGCAATCGCCCGGGTGATGCAGAGAGTCGTTTCGCAACGGTCGATTTTGCCAGAGCAGGTATTGCCATGGCTGCTTTTGCAAAGTCGGCTTTGGGAAAGTTTGTTTCAGGAAAGTCAGTTTTCGGAAAGAGTGTACAGTTACGTAAGCTCCTTCGTTCGCCAATGCGTAATACGCCGCTTCCCCACGGCAACGCATTGGCACTTTTTATTCTGTTCGTGCTCGCCGTCTCCACACTGCCCACTACGGTCAGTGCGGCGGCGAGTGCCGACCCTTTCGAGCAAATCAATCGCAAGACCTTTGCCTTCAACAGCGTCCTGGATCAGTGGCTGATCAAACCGCTGGCAACTACCTATGACTCGCTGACACCAAGGCCGGTGAAACGCAGTGTGAGTAACTTCTTTGCCAACCTCAACGAAGTGCAGTCCACCTTCAATAATCTGCTGCAGTTACAGTTTGCGGCTGCCGCCAATGACCTCGGGCGTTTTACCATCAACAGTACGCTGGGTGTGGGTGGCCTGTTTGAAGTGGCCGAGCCGACGTTGGGTCTGCGCCGGGATCAACAGGACTTTGGTTTGACGCTGGCTCACTATGGCGTGTCGCCAGGTCCGTTCCTGATTCTGCCGGTGCTGGGTCCCAGCAGTTTGCGTGATGCCTTCGGTCTCAGCGTCGATACTGTGGCTGACCCGATCATGTACATGGATGACATTCGCACCCGCAACAGTCTGCGCGCCGTCGAAGTCGTCGACTTTCGCGCCGCCGTGTTGCCGCTGGACAATCTGGTGATTGGCGATGAGTATTTATTCATACGCGGCGCTTACCTGCAACGACGACATTCGGCACAGCAAGGAGATGACTATTTTGAAGTGAGTTTCGACGAAGCCTTCGACTAACGGTTGTTATCTGGTCGGATCTGGCCACGCTCGTGCCAAGTTATTGTCTGAATCTATTTCTTGTTTTTATCTGTAAACCAGAATTCAATTTCCGCGGTTTCTTCTGCGAACTCGGCGCTGTGCGGACAATTGGCCGGTATGTGATACCACTGACCCGGTTCTATGGTTGAAGTCTCGCCGTTCATGGTCAGCAGCAGCGCACCGCGTGTAATGACGCCGACATTCTCCGTGGCATGACTGTGCTCGGGGATGGTGGTGCCGGCGGGATAACTGGCAAACAGCACATCGCAGTTCTCCGCTGCCAGCTTGAAGGCATCGAACGGGCCGTCGAAGGCCGGCAACTGGCGAATCAAATCAGGGTAATCGGTGGCATCGGTCATAGGGTAATCCTGGGTGATGGCTGGCACTATTGTCAGTCACTGCGGGCCCGTCAGGGCGGGCAGTGCGGCATGTTGAAGGCAATTGCCCGATTGCCAGTGTAGAAAATAACTGCCGTTGGCTGCAATGAAAGCAGACCGGAGTTGGTCTTAGCTAGCAGCCGGCTATATACTCGCAGACAAAGAATGCCAAAACAGGCTTTGGCTGCAAGCAGTTGCAACCCGCAATAACCAAACACGGGTTACCTTTGCCGGTCAGCACTGACTCAGCATTACATGAGCAGTATTCAGGCACTACATAAGCACTACAGAATAGGCACTACAGAAGTATCACGCCGCACTGCCGGTTAACAGGCGCAATCATGCAGCGCTCACAGACACAACGCGGCCAACAAGAACAGCGTCATCGCTTGCACCGTTAATACCACAGCAAACCCGAGGAACAGGCGGCAGCGGCAAAAGTAGTAAAAAGAATAGAAAGCAGAATAGAAAGAAAAATAGCAAGAAGAACAGCAACAGCAACAGGCAACACCATTACCCTGCAGTGACTGCACAAGGCTAGCCGTAATCCGGCAGGGCTTGACGACAGCCACAGACACAAGGAGCAACACCCATGAATACTTTCGCCATACTCAATCTCGTGCTGTTTGCGGCAATGCTCGGCTTCCTGTTTCAGATGGCCAAGACCGAGACCAGTCTGTCGCGGCGAGTCTTCGTGGGTCTGCTCGGTGGTACGGTCTTTGGTTTCTACCTGCAGTTTGTGTTCGGCTACAGCAATGAAGTAACGAGCCAGACGCTGGAGTGGACGGCGGTGATCGCCGACACCTACGTCAACCTGCTGCGCATGATCATCATGCCGCTGATTCTGATCACCATGATCGCCTCGGTACTGCGTGTCGAAGAGATCAAGTCGCTGGGCAAGATCGGCGGCTCGGTGGTGTCGATTCTGGTGGGCACCACCATGATCGCCGCCCTCATCGGTATATTTATGGCGGTGATTTTCGGTCTCAGCGCCGGTGACCTGGCCAGTGGTGCCCGCGAGTTGGCGCGTGCCGAAGTGCTGCAATCGCGACAGGGTTCCGTGGCAGATTTGAGTCTGGCCGAGATGTTGGTCAGCTTTATTCCCCGCAATATCTTTTATGACCTGACCGAGGCCCGTGACACCTCCATCATCGCCGTTGTTGTCTTTGGTCTGCTGGTGGGTATCGCTGCTTTGCTGGTGGCCGAAGACAAGCCCATCTATGGTGAGCGCATCCGCAGCTTTGTCGACACTACGCAAGCCGTCATCATGCGGCTGGTGAAGATGGTCATGAGCCTGACGCCTTACGGCGTGCTGGCGCTGATGACCCGCGTCATCGCCACTTCGGACGGCGATGCTATCGTTACCCTGATCGGTTTCGTCGTGGCTTCCTATATCGCTATCGCCCTGATGTTCTGTGTGCACGGCCTGCTCATTGCCATGCTGGGCATGAACGTCAAAACCTATTTCGAGAAGGTCTGGTCAGTACTGACCTTTGCCTTTGTCACGCGCAGCTCGGCCGCTACCATTCCGCTGACCATTCGTGCGCAGATCGAAGAATTGAAAGTGCCGGCACCCATTGCCAACATCTCCGCCTCTTTTGGTGCGACGATCGGCCAGAACGGTTGTGCCGGTATCTACCCGGCGATGCTGGCCGTGATGGTAGCGCCAACAATGGGTGTGGATATCGATCTCGGTTTCATCACCTCACTGGTGTTGATCATCGCCATTGGTTCCTTTGGTATTGCCGGTGTCGGTGGCGGTGCCACTAACGCCGCGCTGGTGGTATTGCCCGCCATGGGCTTCCCGGTCACGGTCGCCGCCTTGCTGATCTCCATTGAGCCGCTGATCGACATGGCGCGTACCGCCCTGAACGTCAACGGTGCCATTACCTCCGGCCTGATCACCAACCGTTTTCTGGGCAAGAGCATTACCGAAGCAGAAAACTACGCCGAGGCCAGCCCGCAGCAAAACTGAGGCAGCCGCGCTGGCATCTGCACCGTTGTTAACGCCCGAGGCACAGCACCACCATGCCTGGATCGTCACTGCAAGAACGCCGTCGGGCCCGCAAGGCGGGCCAGCGGGCCAGCAAGCGCAGCCTGTTTCAAAGTCTGGGCGACCTGGCACCTAAACTCACTGTCGCTGTCGGCTCGCCACATCGCGCGGGCGACAGCTACTACCGCAAGCTCCCCTTTGTGCGTTCTCTCGCTGCTGCGCTGATCACCGCGCTGGTGTTGGTGATCATCGCCATCCCTCTGGCCACTGTCATCCAGTCGGGCATGGCCCGTGGCGGTGATGACCTGTCTTCCTTTACCTTCAGTCTGTTCAGTATCTTCTGGATGCTGGGCTGGTCGGTGGGCATTCTCATCGTCGTGCTGGTGATCCTGATGATCACCATCGGTCGCGAGAGCATTCGTGTGCACAACGGTAACCTTTATCTTTATGTTGGCTTGCCGTTTCTGTCGGTCGGTGCGCAATACGCCGGTGAGTTGATCCGCGGCTTTCGTCAGGAAGCCGCCGTGACTGACAGTGGCAGCGCAGACGACGATGACAACCAGTCACAGGCAAACAACAGCGGCCACAAGTGGCGCGGTGATCATCTGGCCTTCGATTATGCTGGCCACGCCGTGCGCTTTGGCTCGGCCATTACCGATGCAGAAGCCGCCGAGCTACTGGGCGCGCTGCGCAATCAGTTCCCGCAACACGCTGCACCATTGCCCGCCGGTATTCAGGCCGGAACAACAGTCACTACTGAGCCTGTCGCGACAACGGCAACTATCAAGGCCGCCACGGCAACACCGGAAACAGTAAGTAGCAATACCATTGCCAGCGACATCAAACGCACCTCGCTATCTTCCATGGCGCTAATCGCTGCCAACCTGATTCCCGTAGCCGGGGTGTTGTTCATGGACTGGCAGATCATGCAGGTGATGTTGTTATTCTGGGCCGAGAGCGCCGTGATCGGTTTGTATAACGTGGCCAAGATGCTGCGCATTGCCGGTCTGATGGCCATCTTCATGGGGCTGTTCTTCATCGGCCACTACGGCGGCTTCATGGCCGGGCACTTGCTGTTCATCTACACCCTGTTCGGTGACGAGGCAGCCCGCAACGAGAACATCCAGATGGCACAGGTGTGGGCTGACTTCCGCTTCCTGGCGCCGGCGCTATTGGGTTATGTCATCAGTCACGGCGTCTCCTACTTCACCAACTTCCTTGGCCGTCAGGAATACCGCCACACCGATGTGAACAAGCAGATGGCGGAGCCCTACAAGCGCATTATCGTCATGCACGTCACCATCATCCTCGGCGGCTTTCTGGTGACGGCGCTGGACTCACCGTTGCCGGCCTTGCTGCTACTGGTGGCCTTGAAAGCAGGCGTAGACTTGCACAGTCACCTGCGCGAGCACCGCGGTGCCAAGACTGATAGCAAGACACAAGCCGGCGAGCAGGAAGCGGGTGCTTCCTGACTGTGTCTGGAGTAGGTTGAGAAAGAGTGTCTAGAGAAGAAAAAGTGTCTAAAGAAAAAGAGTCTAGAAAGTAGTAAGAAGAAGAAAAGTTAAAAGCAGAAAAGCCAAGACGACTTACTGCGCCAGCAACTCACGAATTCGTGCCTTGAACTCGTCCACGCGCAGGGGCTGTTGTTGCGTCAAGGCGCTCTGGTCTGTCACCACGCCCCCGGCAGCATCGCTGCCACCTTCCTTCAAGGACTGCGGCTTGCGAATCAAAAGTGGCACATTGGCCGCTGGCTGAATCGCCATCACCGGCTCGCGGCTGTTGGTGCTCATGCTGCGGGCACCGTTGTCTTCAACGATCAGGAAGTGACCCTGTGACCAGCCCAGCAGGGGATTAAGCAGGGCTTCGCGCGTCGATTCGACGAAGTAGATACCCTGTTCACCCAGCGCCGGAATGGTCAGGCCGGAGATTTCCACACGCTGCCCGTCCAGTTCGCCGCCGGTAAAGCGCAGCTCCAGCGTCGGCCCCGGGTCAGTACCCTTGATGACATCGCTGACGGCGAAGGTCACGAAGGTGTGGATCAGGCCACTGGTGACTTCTCGCTGCACATTGTGCTCGATCACCTCGCCCTCAAACACCAGCTCGGCCTCGGCCGCCACCTCATCGATGTCCATGCTCAGTATCGTCGTCGCCAGCGCCGGGCCCGCCAGCAAGCTGCTGACCAGCGCCAACGCTGCTGCCAGCCACAGGGCAAGGCCCTGACGCTGCGTTGTGAGCGCGCTGCTGGTGATATGAGCTGTAACAGATCGAGAGTTCATAGTGTCCAAAAGGGCCGGCCAGGCCTGACCGAATGCTGGCTCGCGCTTCCCGCTGCGGTCAGTGTAAGTGCAAGTGTAAGTGCAAATAAAAGTGCAAGTGAAAGCGCAGTATAAAACAGCCGGCAACGTCGAGATAGGGTGCGTCGGTGCAGCACCCGCGGGCTATTACATGATCGCGGCAGAGCGTTCTGTGCCAATTTCGCGGCGCCCGCTAGCAACGATAGCCTGATTGCAACCGCAGTATGGCGGGACTGGCCTGAACCGTGGATGAATTTGGTGCGTGCGGGAAAAACCTAACACACTAGTATCGGGGTCAGGCAGGTAGTATTCTCGGCGCTTCGCCGTCGTTTTCGTACCTCAATTTCATGTCGTCAAATTATTTCGCCAACGTCCTGTCCGGCAGTCTGATCGCGCTGGTGAATATATCCGTAGCGGTCTCGGTAGCAGCGCTGCTGTTCGCCCAGGCCGACCCGCGTCTCATGGTGCCCGGCATTGCCATCCTGCTCATGGGCACCCTGGTGACCGGGCTGGGCGGGGCGCTGTTCAGCGGCTTCAAGGCGATTATCTGCTCGCCGCGTAACGGCCTGGTGCCGGTGTTCGCGGTCATGGTCGGCAGCATCTATTCCAGCTTTGGCTCGCAGTACTCAATCGGCGCCGAGGCCACCATCATCATGGCCATCATGGTGACGACGGTGATCACCGGTCTGTTCCTGTTGCTGCTCGGTCGCATGCGTCTGGGCAACATGGTGCGTTATATCCCCTATCCCGTTACTGGCGGCTTCTTCGCCGGCATCGGTTATATCTTCGTCCAGGGCGGTCTGACCGTGGCTGCCGGCGTCGAACCCACCGTCTTCTCCCTGTTCGACTACAGCTTCATTCAACTGGTAGCCCCGGCCATTCTGTTGGCCTTCTGCCTTATCGTCGGCAAGCTGTTCGGCGACAATCATTTGTCGGTGCCGGGCATCCTGCTGTTTGCCATCGTCATTTTCTACGCCGTGCTCTGGCTCAGTGGCGTCTCCCGTGAAGACGCCATCGCCAGCGGTCTGCTGCCGAATATCGAATCCACCGGCAACCTGTTCCCGGTATTCCACCTGGATTACCTGCAGGCAGTGAACTGGATGGCCATCTCGCAGCAGCTCAGCGGTATCGTCGTCGTGGCGCTGCTGTGTGCCATGATGTTGCTACTGGATGTCTCCGGTATTGAGTTACTGTCCCGACGTGATCTCGACCCGGACCATGAACTGCAAGTGATGGGCGTGACCAACATCGTCAACA
>CAZQFA010000074.1:0-7105 GCA_964592245.1 uncultured Pseudohongiella sp.
TTCTTCCGCGCCTAAAAAAATTTGCCGGAATAAAAGTAGACTGGTCTATTAAAAACAGAGGTGCGCAGGCGAAAGCCGGTAAATCCAGCGTTTTTCGCCACAGCACAGTGTTACCAGCGAGTCGTAAAAAAAGCAGTCAGGATTTTAGTTGAAGCCGTCGTAATAAGAGTTGTCATGAGCAGATTGCCGTGACCGCAACTCCGACGAAACAGCCAGCAGGACGCTGGGATGTCCATCCGAACAATGGACGAAGGAGTATTGAGATGTCAGGAACTCATTCACAGTTGCGCAGCGAGTCTCGCGGACTTGCGTTGTCAGGCAATCGCCCGGGCTATGTAGAAAGCCGTTTCGCAAAGATCGATTTTGCCAAGGCAGTTTTTCGAAAGGTTGTTTTAGGAAAGTCAGTTCCAGGAAAGAGTGAACGATTACGTAAGCTCCTTCGTTTGCCAATGCGTAAGACGCCGCTTCCCCACGGTAACGCATTGGCATTTTTTATTCTGTTGGTGCTCGCCGTCTCCACACTGCCCACTGCGGTCAGTGCGGCGGCGAGCGCCGACCCTTTCGAGCAAATCAATCGTAAGACCTTTGCCTTCAACAGCGTGTTGGATCAGTGGCTGATCAAACCGCTGGCAACCACCTATGATTCACTGACACCGCGGCCGGTGAAACGCAGTGTCAGTAACTTCTTCGCCAACCTAAACGAAGTGCAATCCACCTTCAATAATCTGCTGCAGTTGCAATTTGCGGCCGCCGCCAGTGACCTCGGGCGTTTTACCGTCAACAGTACCCTGGGCGTGGGCGGGCTGTTTGAAGTGGCCGAGCCGACGCTGGGTCTGCGCCGTGACCAGCAGGACTTCGGCTTGACGCTGGCCCACTATGGTGTGGCACCGGGTCCGTTCCTGGTGCTGCCAGTATTAGGGCCGAGCAGCATGCGCGATGCCTTCGGTCTCAGCGTCGATACCGTCGCCGACCCGATCATGTACATGGATGACATTCGCAGCCGCAACAGTCTGCGCGCCATCGAAGTGGTCGACTTCCGTGCGGCAGTGTTACCGCTGGATAATCTGGTGATCGGCGATGACTATTTATTCATGCGCGGTGCTTACCTGCAGCGACGACACTCGGCGCAGCACGGCGATGACTATTTTGAAGTGAGTTTCGACGAAGTCTTCGACTAACGGTTGTTAGCTGGCGGGGTCAAGCGCTTGTCTGGATCTATTCCTTGTTTTTGTCCGTAAACCAGAATTCGATTTCCGCGGTTTCTTCTTCGAACTCGGCGCTGTGCGGACAATTGGCCGGTATGTGATACCACTGACCCGGTTCTATGGTTGAAGTCTCGCCGTTCATGGTCAGCAGCAGCGCACCGCGTGTAATGACGCCGACATTCTCCGTGGCATGACTGTGCTCGGGGATGGTGGTGCCGGCGGGATAACTGGCAAACAGCACATCGCAGTTCTCCGCTGCCAGCTTGAAGGCATCGAACGGGCCGTCGAAGGCCGGCAACTGGCGAATCAAATCAGGGTAATCGGTGGCATCGGTCATAGGGTAATCCTGGGTGATGGCTGGCACTATTGTCAGTCACTGCGGGCCCGTCAGGGCGGGCAGTGCGGCATGTTGAAGGCAATTGCCCGATTGCCAGTGTAGAAAATAACTGCCGTTGGCTGCAATGAAAGCAGACCGGAGTTGGTCTTAGCTAGCAGCCGGCTATATACTCGCAGGCAAAGAATGCCAAAAAAGGCTTTGCCGGCAAGCAGTTGTAACCCGCAGTGACCAAACCCGGGTTAGCTTTGCCAGTCAGCGCTGAATCAGCACTACAGAGGTATCACGCCACACTGCCGGTTAGCAGGCGCAATCATGCAGCGCCTACAGACACATCGCGGCCAACAAGAACAACATCATCGCTTGCACCGCACTTACCACAGCAAACCCGTGGAATAAGCGGCAGCGGTAAAAGTAGTAAAAAGAATAGTAAGCAGAATAGTAAGCATAATAGAAAGAAAAATAGAAAGAAGAACAGAAACAGCAACAGGCAACACCATTACCCTGCAGTGACTGCGCAAGACTTGCCACAACCCGGCAGGGCTTGACGACAGCCACAGACACAAGGAGCAACACCCATGAATACTTTCGCCATACTCAATCTCGTGCTGTTTGCGGCAATGCTCGGCTTCCTGTTTCAGATGGCCAAGACCGAGACCAGTCTGTCGCGGCGAGTCTTCGTGGGTCTGCTCGGTGGTACGGTCTTTGGTTTCTACCTGCAGTTTGTGTTCGGCTACAGCAATGAAGTAACGAGCCAGACGCTGGAGTGGACGGCGGTGATCGCCGACACCTACGTCAACCTGCTGCGCATGATCATCATGCCGCTGATTCTGATCACCATGATCGCCTCGGTACTGCGTGTCGAAGAGATCAAGTCGCTGGGCAAGATCGGCGGCTCGGTGGTGTCGATTCTGGTGGGCACCACCATGATCGCCGCCCTCATCGGTATTTTCATGGCGGTAATCTTCGGTCTTAGCGCCGGTGACCTGGCCAGTGGTGCCCGCGAGTTGGCGCGCGCCGAAGTATTGCAATCGCGTCAAGGTTCCGTGGCTGATTTGAGTCTGGCTGAGATGCTGGTCAGCTTTATTCCCCGCAACATCTTTTATGACCTGACCGAGGCCCGCGACACGTCCATTATCGCCGTTGTTGTCTTTGGTCTGCTGGTGGGCATCGCTGCCTTGCTGGTGGCCGAAGACAAGCCCATCTATGGCGAGCGCATTCGCAGCTTTGTCGACACCACGCAAGCCGTCATCATGCGGCTGGTGAAGATGGTCATGAGCCTGACGCCTTATGGTGTCCTCGCCCTGATGACCCGCGTCATCGCCACTTCTGACGGCGATGCGATCGTGACGCTGATCGGCTTTGTTGTGGCGTCCTATATCGCCATCGCCCTGATGTTCTGTGTGCACGGTCTGCTCATTGCCATGCTGGGCATGAACGTCAAAACCTATTTCGAAAAGGTCTGGTCAGTACTGACCTTTGCCTTTGTCACGCGCAGCTCGGCCGCCACCATTCCGCTGACCATTCGCGCGCAGATCGAAGAATTGAAAGTGCCGGCACCCATAGCCAACATCTCCGCCTCTTTTGGCGCGACGATCGGCCAGAATGGCTGCGCCGGTATCTACCCGGCGATGCTCGCCGTGATGGTGGCGCCAACTATGGGTGTGGATATCGACCTCGGTTTCATCACCTCACTGGTGTTGATCATCGCCATTGGTTCCTTTGGTATTGCCGGTGTCGGTGGCGGTGCCACTAACGCCGCGCTGGTGGTATTGCCCGCCATGGGCTTCCCGGTCACGGTCGCCGCCTTGCTGATCTCCATTGAGCCGCTGATCGACATGGCGCGTACCGCCCTGAACGTCAACGGTGCCATTACCTCCGGCCTGATCACCAACCGTTTTCTGGGCAAGAGCATTACCGAAGCAGAAAACTACGCCGAGGCCAGCCCGCAGCAAAACTGAGGCAGCCGCGCTGGCATCTGCACCGTTGTTAACGCCCGAGGCACAGCACCACCATGCCTGGATCGTCACTGCAAGAACGCCGTCGGGCCCGCAAGGCGGGCCAGCGGGCCAGCAAGCGCAGCCTGTTTCAAAGTCTGGGCGACCTGGCACCTAAACTCACTGTCGCTGTCGGCTCGCCACATCGCGCGGGCGACAGCTACTACCGCAAGCTCCCCTTTGTTCGTTCACTCGCTGCTGCGCTGATTACCGCGCTGGTGTTGGTGATCATCGCCATCCCCCTGGCCACCGTCATCCAGTCGGGCATGGCCCGTGGCGGTGATGGCCTGTCTTCCTTTACCTTCAGTCTGTTCAGTATCTTCTGGATGTTGGGCTGGTCGGTGGGCATCCTCATCGTCGTGCTGGTGATCCTGATGATCACCATCGGCCGCGAGACCATTCGTGTGCACAACGGTAATCTCTATCTTTATATTGGCTTGCCGTTTCTGTCTGTCGGTGCGCGATATGCTGGCGACTTGATCCGCGGCTTTCGCCAGGAAGCCGCCGTGACAGACAGTGGCAGCGCTGAAGACGATGACAGCCAGTCGCAGGCGAACAGCAACAGCGGCCACAAGTGGCGCGGCGATCATCTGGCCTTCGATTATGCTGGCCACGCCGTGCGTTTTGGCTCGGCCATTACCGATGCAGAAGCCGCCGAGTTACTGGGCGCGCTGCGCAATCAGTTCCCGCAACACGATGCACCTTTGCCCGCCGGCGTGCAGGCCGGAACAACGGAGACCCCCGAACCGGTTACGACAACCACTACCGTCAAGGCAGCCACGGCAACATCCGAGACAGTGCGTGGCAATACCGTTGCCAGCGACATCAAGCCCACCTCGCTTTCTTCCATGGCGCTTATCGCCGCCAACCTGATACCGGTAGCCGGGGTGTTGTTCATGGACTGGCAGATCATGCAGGTGATGTTGTTGTTCTGGGCCGAGAGCGCCGTGATCGGTTTGTACAATGTGGCCAAGATGCTGCGCATCGCCGGCCTGATGGCCATCTTCATGGGGCTGTTCTTCATCGGCCACTACGGCGGCTTCATGGCCGGGCACTTGCTGTTCATCTACACCCTGTTCGGTGACGAGGCAGCCCGCAACGAGAACATCCAGATGGCACAGGTGTGGGCAGACTTCCGCTTCCTGGCGCCGGCGCTGCTGGGTTATGTCATCAGTCACGGCGTGTCTTTCTTCACCAACTTCCTCGGCCGTCAGGAATACCGCCACACCGATGTCAGCAAGCAGATGGCGGAGCCCTACAAACGCATCATCGTCATGCATGTCACCATCATCCTCGGCGGCTTTCTGGTGACGGCGCTGGATTCTCCCCTGCCGGCCTTGCTGTTACTTGTGGCCTTGAAAGCAGGTGTGGACTTGCACAGTCACCTGCGCGAGCACCGCGGTGCCAATACTGATAGCAAGGCACAGGCCGGCGAGCAGGAAGCGGGTGCTTCCTGACTGTGTCTGGAGCAGGTTGAGAAAAAGTGTCTAGAGAAGAAAAAGTGTCTAGAGAAAAAGAGACTAGAAAGTAGTAAGAAGAAGAAATGTAAAAAGCAGAAAAGTAAAAAGCAGAAAAGCCAAGACGATTTACTGCGCCAGCAACTCACGAATACGCGCCTTGAACTCGTCCACGCGCAGGGGCTGCTGTTGCGTCAAGGCGCTCTGATCCGTCACTACGCCGCCGGCCGCGTCGCTGCCACCTTCCTTCAAGGACTGCGGCTTGCGGATCAAAAGTGGCACATTGGCCGCTGGCTGAATCGCCATCACCGGCTCGCGGCTGTTGGTGCTCATGCTGCGGGTGCCGTTTTCTTCAACAATCAGAAAGTGCCCCTGTGACCAGCCCAGCAAGGGATTAAGCAGGGCTTCGCGCGTCGATTCGACAAAGTAGATACCCTGTTCACCCAGCGCCGGAATGGTAAGGCCGGAGATCTCCACCCGCTGCCCGTCCAGTTCGCCGCCGGTAAAGCGCAACTCCAGCGTCGGCCCCGGGTCGGTGCCCTTGATGACATCGCTGACGGCGAAGGTCACAAAGGTGTGGATCAGGCCACTGGTGACTTCCCGCTGCACATTGTGCTCGATTACCTCGCCCTCAAACACCAGCTCGGCCTCCGCCGCCACCTCATCGATATCCATGCTCAGTATCGTCGTCGCCAGCGCCGGGCCCGCCAGCAAGGTGCTGACCAGCGCCAGCGCTGCTGCCAGCCACAGGGCGAAGCGCTGACGCTGTGTTGTGCGTCTGCTGATGGTGATGTGAGCTGTAGCAGATCGAGAATTCATAATGTCCGATAGGGCCGGTTAGGGCTGAATGAGTATTGGCTCGCGCTTCCCGCTGCGGTCAGTGTAAATGCAAGTGAAAGTGCAAGTGAAAGTGTAAGTGCAAATAAAAGTGCAATTGCAAGCGCAGTATAAAACAGCCGGCAACGTCGAGATAGGGTACGTCGGTGCAGTGGCTGCGGGCTATAGCACGATCGCACCAGCGCGTTTTGTACCGATTTTGCGGCGCCGGCTAGCGACGATTGCCTGATTGCAGCAGCAGTATGGCGGGACTGGCCTGAACCGTGGATGAATTTGGTGCGTGCGGGAAAAACCTAACACACTAGTATCGGGGTCAGGCAGGTAGTATTCTCGGCGCTTCGCCGTCGTTTTCGTACCTCAATTTCATGTCGTCAAATTATTTCGCCAACGTCCTGTCCGGCAGTCTGATCGCGCTGGTGAATATATCCGTAGCGGTCTCGGTAGCAGCGCTGCTGTTCGCCCAGGCCGACCCGCGTCTCATGGTGCCCGGCATTGCCATCCTGCTCATGGGCACCCTGGTGACCGGGCTGGGCGGGGCGCTGTTCAGCGGCTTCAAGGCGATTATCTGCTCGCCGCGTAACGGCCTGGTGCCGGTGTTCGCGGTCATGGTCGGCAGCATCTATTCCAGCTTTGGCTCGCAGTACTCAATCGGCGCCGAGGCCACCATCATCATGGCCATCATGGTGACGACGGTGATCACCGGCTTGTTCCTGCTACTGCTCGGCCGCATGCGTCTGGGTAATCTGGTGCGTTACATCCCGTACCCGGTCACCGGCGGCTTCTTTGCCGGCATCGGTTACATCTTCGTCCAGGGCGGCCTGACCGTGGCGGCCGGTATCGAGCCCACCGTCTTTTCCCTGTTCGACTACAGCTTCATTCAGCTGGTGGCCCCGGCCATCCTGTTGGCCTTCTGCCTCATCATCGGCAAGCTGTTCGGCGACAATCATTTATCAGTGCCGGGCATCCTGTTATTCGCCATCGTCATTTTCTACGCCGTGCTCTGGCTCAGCGGCGTCTCCCGCGAAGAAGCCACTGCCAGTGGCCTGCTGCCGGATATCGAATCCACCGGCAATCTGTTCCCGGTGTTCCATCTGGATTACCTGCAGGCGGTGAACTGGATGGCCATCTCGCAACAGCTCAGCGGCATCGTCGTTGTCGCGTTGTTGTGCGCCATGATGCTGCTGCTGGATGTCTCCGGTATTGAGTTGCTGTCCCGGCGCGATCTCGACCCGGACCATGAACTGCAAGTGATGGGCGTGACCAACATCGTCAACA
>CAZQFA010000075.1:0-6845 GCA_964592245.1 uncultured Pseudohongiella sp.
ACTGACATCTCATTGAGAAGCTCTACAAGCGCAATCATGATTGACGCGAAGTTTTACCGCAAGACATTGGTATCTAGATTCGATAAGGACCGAATCCATTCAGGTAATCTGTATCAGATAATGGCTTACTTGCAAAATATAAAAGGTAATGGTGGTAGCGATACTTTTGCACACGGTATTTTACTTTATCCAGTTGTTGACCAAGCCATTTCAAGCTCGTATCAGATTGGTGACAATATGATATCTGTTGAGACCCTGGATCTTGGATCCCAATGGGCTGACATTGAATCCAGGTTGCTTGGTTTATTAGACGCATGAAGATTTTGTTTGAATCACTAGCATTCGCACACGGCCCCACCATGAAAAACCGCTTCATGCTGGCCCCACTCACCAACCTACAAAGCCACCCAGACGGTACTCTCTCCGACGAAGAATACAACTGGCTCACCATGCGCGCCGCAGGCGGCTTCGGCCTGACTATGACCTGCGCCGCCCATGTGCAGGCTGTGGGGCAGGGTTTTCCTGGTCAACTTGGTGTGTTCGATGACAAACACCTCGACGGGCTCAGCCGGCTCGCTGCTAGTATCAAGGCGCACGACAGCGTGGCGATCTGCCAATTGCATCATGCGGGCATGCGCTCGCCTGAGGAACTCATTGGCTGTCAGCCTTTATGTCCTTCGGACAATGAAGAGACTGGTGCCCGGGCCATGACGGCGGAGGAGGTGCAGGGCGTCATTGCTGACTTTATTGCGGCGGCGGTACGCGCGGAAAAAGCCGGCTTCGACGGCGTAGAGCTGCACGGTGCGCATGGCTATTTGTTGTGTCAGTTTTTCAGTGCCGAGATCAATCAGCGCATAGATGCCTATGGCGGTAGTGCTGAGAATCGCGTGCGCATCCTGTTTGAGATTATTGATGGGGTGCGTGCGGCTTGTGGCGAAGACTTCATGCTGGGGGTGCGCCTGTCGCCGGAACGCTTTGGCTTGAAGCTGGACGACATTGTGCAGTTGGCGCAGCGTCTGTGTAGCGATGGCAAGATCGATTTCCTCGATCTGTCATTATGGGATGTGTTCAAGGAGCCGGCGGAAGAAGACAAACAGGGGCGAACACTGTTGTCTTATTTTACCGAGCTGGATCGCGGCGAAGTTCGGTTGGGCATCGCAGGCAAGATTCATACGCCTGAAGATGCGCAGCGTGCGATCAACAGTGACGTGGACTGGATCATGCTGGGCCGTGCGGGGATCCTGCATCACGACTTCCCTTTGCAGATGCAGAACAACCCGGATTTTCAGCCGGTGAAGCCTCCCGTGTCGGCGGAGTATCTGGCTAAAGAAGGGCTGTCAGAGAAGTTCATTGACTACATGCGCACCTGGAAGGGCTTTGTCCTTGAAGACGAGGCTTAGGTTGTCGCTACTTGCGGCGTACATCGCGGACTAAATACACATTTCCTGAACTGCGCTTCAACTCGAACAAATCGATTTCCTTCAACAAGCTGCTGAGATTCTTGAAGCCGTAGTTTCGCGTATCGAATGATGTGGTGTTCGATATATGCGCACCCACCGGCCCGAGTGCCGCCCAGCCGTCATCGTCTTCTGTGGCTTCAATTGCCTTGCGTAACAGGTTGACCAGTTTGGTATCGGATTTCAGGTTTCTGGGTTTGGCGCTGGACTTGCCGGTGTCTTTTTCCTGATCGAGGAACAGGAATTTTGAACAGGCATTGGCGAACGCCGGTGGTGTTTTGCGCTCACCGAATCCCAGCACCACTTTGCCCTCGGCCAAGGCGCGCGTGACTAGCGGTGTGAAGTCGCAGTCTGACGTGACAAAACACATGACATCGATATCTTTAGTGTACAGCACGTCCATGGCATCAATTACCAGGGCGATGTCCGAGGCATTTTTGCCTTTGGTCAAATCGTATTGCTGAATGGGCTGGATGGCGTATTCATGCAGCAGGTCTTCCCAGCCTTTCAATGTCGGCGACTTCCAGTTGCCATACGCCTTGCGGATGGTGATAACGCCGTACTTGGCTACTTCGCTCAGTACGTCCTCGAATTTCTTGGCCGGGGCGTTGTCCGCATCGATGAATAGCGCAATTTTCTGATTTATCTCGTCCATTGTGAATCCAATGTCATGGCGACTAGGTAAATAGATGATCTGGATGACCTAGATGACCAGGTTAACAGGTGAGTGCTCATACTAGGGCAAACGCTTGGCAAGGAAAACCGCTCAGGCAAGGCCGCACTGGTAGTGCGCCGATTGCAATGGATTACTGACGTCGCGGAAACTGCGGCTCCCCGTGCGTGCCGGTGATCGCAGAGGATATGGAATAAGCCGCAACCATGAAAATCCGATTTGCCCCTCATTAGCGTCAGATGGTAGAAGTAATAAGCTCAGAGTAAGAAACAGATTTGCATTGCGTTATTCCCATGAAGTTAGAACCAGCCCTCTCATTTTTCGCGTTCTGTCTGGCGCTCGCCGCCTGCAGTACCTCCAATCTACCCGACTGGCCGCAGGAGCTCCCGCCACAAGAGCTGTTCATTGCGGCTTACCAGGCTGACGGGCGCAATCAGCAGCTACAGTCGCAAAGCGAGTATCTGGAATGGATTATCGGATTTTATGAGGGCACATTCCTGTACGCCACGGGATGGCAGGATGTGGAAGAACGGCTGCTTAACCGCACACCGGTTCGAGAACGGGCGGCCTTGCAGTCGCGTCTTACTGAGCTGGGTGTCGTGATCGGTTCCGAGTGGGCCAAGGACAACGACGTCAGGCTCATCAATAATCGCTTGTTGGCGCTGTGGGGCTCCACCCTGCAGCTGATGGAGGGCTCTGAGCGGTATTTACAGGCGATCGACGAGATTGAGCGTGATATTGATCTGTTATTGCTGGGCGAACTGCGAAGAGAGGATGTGCGGGAATCGCGTTATGCCGAGAGTCTGGGCTTCGAGGTGTTTGGCGACTTCTGAACAGGTTGCCGGTAATCGGTGATCGTTAGAAATTGCCGAAATGGCTAGTGATTAAGGGTAGTGCGGGTGCGACCGTCCTGTTCGCATCTGCCGCGCCACTGGCCCGGCATTGTCCTTAATTGCCCGCATAACCATCTTTTCCGCGCAAACCGTGCTACACTCCGCGCCCGCTCAGCACCCCTGACCGGCACATTGCGGTTTCGACCTGTTCATAATCGGCTGTTTGTACTCTTTGTACTTACTTGTATTTACTTGTACTTATTTTGTACTCGTAGTTAGTGCCAACAGTCACAGCAACCAGACCGCTTAGACCACACCACTTTTTCACCACACGAGCTCACTATGACCACCGAAGCGGCCACCGCCTTTGACCAGCTACAGCTGTCAGCGCCCCTGATCCAGGCCCTGCAAGACATCGGCTACGAAACGCCATCACCGATTCAGGCGCAAACCATTCCGCTGCTGCTGGCTGGCCGTGATGTTTTGGGTCAGGCACAGACTGGCACCGGCAAGACGGCGGCGTTTGCCTTACCTGCGCTGTCGACTCTGGACTTGTCAGAAAAGGATCCGCAGGTGTTGGTATTAGCGCCGACGCGTGAGTTGGCGATTCAGGTAGCGGAAGCGTTCCAGACTTACGCGGCGCACCTGCGCGGCTTTCATGTATTGCCGGTGTACGGCGGTCAGGATTACAGCGGCCAGATCCGCGCCCTCAAGCGTGGTGTGCACGTGGTAGTGGGCACGCCTGGGCGAGTCATGGACCACATGCGCCGCGGCACGCTGAAACTGCAGAACCTGAAAACGTTGGTGCTGGACGAAGCCGACGAGATGCTGCGCATGGGCTTTATTGATGACGTGGAGTGGATTCTCGAGCAGAGTCCGCCGACGCGGCAGATTGCCCTGTTCTCCGCCACTATGCCTAGCGAAGTGCGGCGCATTGCCAACAGCCATTTGCGCGACCCGGAGCAGGTGACGATCGCGTCCAAGAAGGCCACGGCCGACCTGATTCGTCAGCGTGTCTGGCCAGTGAGCGGTACCCACAAGCTGGATGCCCTGACCCGTATTCTCGAAGCCGAGACCTTCGATGCCATGATCATCTTCGTGCGCACGCGGCTGGTGACAATCGATTTGGCAGAGAAACTGTCGGCCCGCGGTTTTGCCGCGACGGCGCTCAATGGCGATATTCCCCAGGCGCAACGCGAGCGCACTATCGACAAACTGAAGAAGGGCAAGCTGGATATTCTCGTGGCCACCGACGTGGCCGCACGTGGTCTCGATGTGGATCGCATCTCGCACGTGGTGAACTACGACATTCCCCACGACACTGAGGCTTATATTCATCGCATTGGCCGTACCGGTCGTGCCGGCCGCAGTGGTGACGCCATCCTGTTTGTGGCGCCGCGGGAAAAGCGCATGTTGCACGCCATTGAGCGAGCCACCGGTTCGAAGATCGAACTGATGGAACTGCCGTCAACCGAGACCATCAACAACAAGCGCATTGCTGCCTTCAAGCAGACTATTACCGACACACTGGCTGCCGGCGACCTGAGTTTGTACAGCCAACTGGTTGAACAGTATCAGCTTGAGCACAACGTGCCGGCGATTGAGATTGCTGCGGCACTGGCCCGGATCGCTCAGGGCGATTCGGCCTTGTTGCTCCAGCATGAGCCAACCCCCAAGGCGCCCAAGTCGTGGTCTGAGGACGACAAAGGGGCGCGCAACAAGCGCAGTCGCCGCGATGACGCGGACGGTTTCGGTGAGCGTCGGTCTCGAAGTAAAGGGGAAGGCAAAGGCGCGCGACTTAAGAGTCTGCCGCCGGAGCAGGGTATGGAACGCTATCGCATCGAAGTGGGCCACAACGATCAGGTGATGCCGGGCAACATCGTCGGTGCTATAGCCAACGAGGCTGGGCTGGATGCCAAGGACATTGGTCGTATCAATATCTTTGACAGCTTCAGTACTGTCGATTTGCCCGAGGGTATGCCGCCAGAGGTCTTCAAGGATCTGAAGAACACCTGGGTGGGCAAGAAGAAAATGAACATCGCCGTCTTTACTGGTGACTTGAGTCAGGAATCGGCAGGTTCACGCCGCGGTGATGCGGGTGATCGCCCGCTGCGTAAAAAGCCCAGGCTGCATGCCGGTGGCAAGGATAAAAAGTTCGCTAAAAGTAGTGCGGGCAAGAACAAGGCCGGCAAGACTAAAGCTGGTAAAAGCAAAGCCGGCAAGAAGCCGGCGAGCAAAAAAGCCGGACGAAAATAACTCGCCAAACCCGGCGCCCGAATCGCGAAGATGGGAAGTGCCGGGTGCGAAGCGCTGGTAAGAAAAACTGGGTGAGAAATCAGAAATACAGCGCAGCGTAAGCAGGATAAATAGAAAGTACCGTTAGCAAGGGCAGGTTGTCTGAGCGCGCCTGCTTGCGCTTACAACCAGCCCTTGTACTTGAAGAATAGATACGGCGCCACCGCTGAACCCAGCATGGCCGCCAGCGCGATGGGGTAGCCGTAAGGCTGACTGAGTTCCGGCATGAAACTGAAGTTCATGCCGTAGATGCTGGCAATCAGTGTCGGCGGCAGGAACACCACCGCCGCAATCGAAAACGTCTTGATGGTCTGGTTCTGGCGGATGTTGATGAAGCCCTGGGTGGAATCCATCAGAAAGTTGATCTTCTCAAACAGGAAGGTGGTGTGTGACATCAGTGTGTCGATGTCGCGCAGAATCTCCCGACAAAACTCCTGCGCTGCTTCCTGCCCGCGCAAATGCCGCTGTAAAAAAGTAATCGCCCGCTGCGTGTCCATCAGGCACAGGCGAATCTTGCCGCTACTGTCTTCCAGCGCTGCCAGTGTATCAATGGCCTGATTCAACTCGGAGTTGGGTTCTTCCAATACCGTGTGGCTGGTGCTCTCGGCGGTGTGGTGCAAGTCCTCAATGGTGTCCGCCAGGTTCTCCACCTTCTGATCCAGCAAGGTCAGCAATAACTCCGACGGATCGCGACATTCCACCAGCCCGCGTCGTGCCCGCAGGCGCAACAAACGAAAATCCGCCAGTTCTTCATCGCGTATGGTCAGCAGTCGACCCGGCTGCATGATGCAGGCCACAGTCGAGGTTCGGTGCCGGCCTTCGGCTTGCGTGAGAAACAACGAGTGAATGTGAATTTCATGACCTACGACAAAGAAGCGGGCGGTGGCCTCGATTTCGTCCATTTCGTCAGCTTCCGGCAGTTCCGCCGCCACCACGCTGTCCAGTATTTGCCGTTCCTGGTCGTCTGGACTGTGGGCGTCGATCCAGTCCGCCGACTTGATCACAGTGCGATAGTCCTCTGGCTCCGCCTCAAGGTTGCGGATGACGTTTTGTTCGACCTTGAAAAACCGTAGCATGGGATTCGCTGCTCTTTGAGTTGGGCTGTTGTCAGTTTGCGGCGCTGCCAGAGCTAATGCAACTGGCCTGGCACATTTGTTATTTATTACTGTATCGGCAAGTTCGCGGACTCGTTCACGTTTGCTCGCAAAGCCAATGACAGTGATGGTAATTACGCTTTGCCTTCGTTATAACAGAACTGTACGCGGGTGCAATCCGGTCGTGTGCGCAATAGTGACGTATCGCATTAATTATTGCTCGATGGTCATATTCGCATAACAACCAGCCTGCACGCCCATCATTGGTCTGTGCCGCACGATGTCACGCAAGGTGTGATGCAAACTATGATGCAAAGTCTGATGCAGAGTCTGATGAAAAGTGTCATGCGAAATATGATGAAAAGTGCCACGAAAAGAGTCACAAAAGTATGGTCAAAAGTGTCATACAGACTGCCACCGGCCTGATTAACAGGAGCACTCGTCCATGCTTGACCGCCTCAACTTTTATTTCAATCGCCTGCGTGAGCGGCTC
>CAZQFA010000076.1:0-6614 GCA_964592245.1 uncultured Pseudohongiella sp.
AGCCGATGACAGACGGGTTTCCTGTGCGCGCAGTGAATTCGGCCGCTGCCTGTGCCTTCGGCGCCATGGATCCCGATTCAAAGCGCATGGTCAGCAATTCGTCTGCTTTAATCTGACTGATTGGCTGTGCCTCATCATCGTTGTCAGCAAGTGGCCAATTCTCGAATATACCCGCGACGTTGGTTGCCAGTACCAGCAGTTGTGCGTCCAGTTGTCTGGCGATAAGGGCGCTGGCAAGATCCTTGTCGATGACTGCTTCAACACCGTGGTAGCTATTGTCCTCCGCTCGGCAAACCGGTATGCCACCACCGCCTGCACAAATGACTATGTGGTTTCCTTGCAGCAGTGTTGCTATCGCCTGCGTTTGTAAACACCGAATTGGGCGTGGTGAGGGTACAAGACGCCGGTATTTGCCATTGCGTTCCACAAACTTCCAGTCGAGATCGCGTCGCAGTGCTTTGGCTTTGCTGGCACTGATCCAGCGACCAATTGGTTTGCAGGGTTCCAGGCTGCCGTCAGCTGTCAGGTCCACTTCGACACGCGTTAGCAATGTGGCGACAGGTTTATCAGAACCCAGGCTGCTGCTGAGTTGTTGCTCTATCTCATAGCCGAGCCAGCCTTCAGTCTGCGCGCCAACAATATCCAGAGTCGGTGACTCATTGTCTCTGCGCGGCTCGGCGAGCAGGCCAATCTGCGGGCCATTGCCATGGGTGACAACCAGTCCTGAGGGCGATACCCGGGCCAGTGCTCTGCAGGCATCGCGCAGAACATCAGACGTCGGGTCCTGCATGACGCCATCCAGAGCGTTGCCGCCCAGAGCGACGACTACCGGTTTGTTTGACATGTTGCACTCCTTGAATCATCAGCCTGATTCTTCGTGAAGGGCTACGCCATCATTATGACAAATCGCGACCGGGATTTTCACGATACTTTTTATTAACAGATGTATGTTATTAACAGATGTATGAAAAGATGAATGAACAGACCAAAGATCAAGCCAATGATCAGTTTGTGTTTCATCGCATGTTCCACGGTAGTAATAGCTCGTTGGTATGTCACAGTGGTTAGTTCGCTTGAGACCAACATAGGGGTTTGTTAGGTTAAAAGAGTGCAGGCAGCCGCGGTTGTCAGCGCGAAACTAACACACCCTTCATCGGGTTGACTTAGAGTCGCTGTAACGTATCTCGCAAATGACTTGCTTGAGCGTTGCGGATTGGCTGTTGCAGGCAAGATGGCAACACTGTTGCGAACACTTTGCTACTGCGACCACCCACAAGCATCCACCCAATAAGAATGTGAAGGATTTTACTTCTGGTGAGATAATTGGAGGCTCTCATGAAAAAATTTGAAAAACGTAAATCAGAACGACACAGTAATAATATCCTGCTACCAGCCTGGTTAGCGCTGCTACTAATGGCCGCCCCGGCCATCACGCTGGCGCAGAACGAATCAGCGAACAATGTAGCAGCCGACAACGTGCCTATGTTGACCGAGCTGGAGCAGGAAGCTATGGAATTGCGACAGTCCATTCTCACAGCCACGGAAGATGAGCGTGCGGCTATTGCTGAACAAGCCAGCGAGGTCATGTCAAAATTTGACCGCCGTATCGATGCGCTGGGTGACAACATCAGCGAACAACGGGCTGACATGAGTGCAGCTGCGAAAGAGTACTCTGACGAGTTGATGACCTCGTTACAGGATCAACGCGAGGATGTCAGTGAATGGATGGGTGAGCTTCGTGCCGGCACCAGTGATACCTGGGATCATGTGGTGTATCAATTCTCCAGCGCCTACGATGCCTTTTACGAGTCGTGGGAGGATGTTGAATCCAACTTCGGCATGTAACCGGGGTTGTGATAGCGTGAACGCGTTCAAGAGCGTGAATACACTCACACTCTACGTGATTCGGTACTATCCTGAGTAGTCAGTATGGTTACTGCGATTGCGTGACCCGCGAGAATCTGGGTGGCGTCGAAGAATGCCGGCAGGCAAAAAGTGAGTCGAATGACAGCTGCTTGCCGGCTTTCAGTTTATATCTCGCTTTATGTGAGCATCACACTGCATCGCCCTGACAGTGACTCTCACCTGCCAGAATCGCTTTGCATTATGATAATTTCTGCAGGGCTTCATTGACCTGTGACAGGACGTTGCTGTCACTGCTCCCCATGTTCTCTTCAGTGGCAGTCATGAGTTCTTCTTCTTCAACTTTCCATGACTCGAGAATCTTGCGTTTCTCATCATCGCTTAGCTGCGCGTGTGACAGGACCTCGCCCGGTGTGGCGAAATGATCTGCCGCGTCGGCGATAAATGCTTTCAACTTTTGTGCTGAAACTCCCATGGGTAGTTCCTCCCGATGTCTTCCTTAATTCAGTATTTCTCTGTGAATTGCATCGCGTTCTGCATTTTGCTTTCCTGAACTGTGCCTTGTATTAACTGCACTGGCTTCAGTGCTGACGATTAAACGGTCAACGGTTTATTTCAGATTATTGCAATTAACTGGCGCAGGCCTTGTTAATACTCACCGAGCAGAGATGCAAAAAAATTGCACTGAGACATAAAAGATAACAGAACAGGTCGAGCTTTGCAGATGTGGCAGGCTTATCCAGCCAGATGGTAGGTGGGTTGCGATGTAAGTAGCGATGCGTGCAGAAAGCGTCTGCTGAGTGCTCTAAACCAATAACCAGTTGTTTAAGTAAAGTACAAAAACATAACGTGCAGTTTTGCCCGCGCCGACCAGAATCAGGAAGACGCTGAGTCTGACTTTGAGGATGCCGGCGATGAAAGTTAATGCATCGCCGCCAATAGGCAGCCACGCCAGTAACAGTGACCAGTAGCCATAGCGGGAGAACCAGTCCTGGGCGCGCTGTAGTTGTTCCGGTTTGAAGTAGAACCATTTTCTATCTTGATAGTGCAACAAGTAGCGTCCGAGAATCCAGTTCACCACGGCGCCAAGCGTATTGCCAAGCGATGCCACGAAGACCAGAAGCCAGGGATCCTCGCCGGCTCGCAGCAAAGCGAACAGCACAACCTCTGAATAGAAGGGCAGAATAGTCGCCGCAAGGAAAGCAAAAGTAAAAAGTATCAGGTAGGAACTGAGCATTCAGGCTTCTCTGGCCAACCAGCGGAAGAGGGCTAACTGACTGGGTAAATAGAACAAATACTCGGGATGCCATTGCACGCCCAGGATGCGCTGTTCGCCGTTCGATTCGATGGCTTGAACAATGCCGTCAAGATCTTTGCCCACCACACGAATTCCCTTGCCGCTCCGGTCGATTGCCTGATTGTGCAAACTGTTAACGCGGAGCCGATCCTTGCCGCAGACAGTGGCGATCTCGCTGCCCTTGAGTAGTGCCACCTGCTTGGTAGGTAACAACCCAGGACGGTTGTAAGTATGGATACGAATTGGGCGCACGTCCTGAAACAATGTGCCACCCAGCACAACATTGATCAGTTGTGCACCTCGGCAAATGCCGAGCAAAGGGATGTCTTCGGCCAGTGCCTTGCGCACCCAGCGCATTTCCAGCTCATCCCGCTTCGGGTTGGGTTTCACTTTTGCGGTAATGTCATGGCCATAATGCTCTGGTGACACATCGTCACCGCCGCCAATAATCAGGCCATCAAAAGCGATATCACCAGGATCATGGCGCAAGCTGATGCGGAACGCCCGGGCACCCACCAGTGCCAGCGCAATCTTCGTGCAGATCCAGCTTGGCGAAAACCGTCTGCTATTACCGGTTACGCCAATTTTCGGGATTGCAGCCATTGTTCCATCTTCTCCGTCCACATTTTCTGATCAACCCCCAACATGGGGCGCCAACTCTCGAGAAAGGCATTGCCCAACTCCCGCAGTGCTTGCGTATCATTGGCCAGATTTTCAACCACCAGCCAGATTTTCCAGGGATCTTGCAGAGACCAGTCCGGACTGCCGATCAGGCAGTTGGGCAGCCGATAGTGAAATGTCGGTCTGGATTTAATGCGGTCGTCCTGCACTGCTTCTTTTATGCGGCGTTCGTCCAGGAACGCGAACAAAGGCAACATGTCTAGCGCCCGATTACGTGTGGCATTGAATTCAAGATAATCGCTGATCAGCTGCTCGATATCGGGTTGCTGTCGCTGCAAGACAACTTGCAAGTACTTCATTGGATACAGGTCGACATAGGGTGTCACCCGACGCGACAAGTTGACTTCGTGCTCCTTGCTCAGCCACCACTGCAATAACGCAAAGGCTTTCAGGTAGCGATCAATGGTATCGGCATCCGTATCGGGCAGCGCCGGATTAATGTGCACACCGAAGGCGGCCAGTATGGAATCATCCGTACCCTTGGCGCCTGCCTCGTGCAGTGCCTGCACCATAGGATCAAGGCGATCAATCTTGTCCATGGCGATGGGTGGGCAGACCACCTCGATCGGAACAACAAGGCTGGCAGCATCGCGAAGCAAGGTGACGTGATTACCTTGCGGGATTGCCTCGGCTTCTTTTTTCAGAAACTCCCAGTCAAGTTCAATGGCAAACTCGCCCAGATTGGCAACGCTGACTTTCTGCTGCGCTTCTGTTCCGTCGCCGCGTTCGCCTTGCAAGGCCTGGCAAACCAGTTGCGTGGTTTTCTCCAGACTCAGTCCGGAGAACTCCAGCTCGAAGCCAACTGTTCTGACATCACCATGTTGATCGGTTAACGGAAACTTGCTCATACTGCGGTAGTGGTGACCTCTGTGGGTTATTCGCCAAATACGCCAGTGGGCAGGTGCAAATCAGGCAATACAGATGAATGCCGATTCGCTCAACCATGGCTCAGTGTTGATTCGATTGAATTGATAAATGACAGGCGTCAGGTTAACACATATCGACGCTGACACTCAGATAGCTGCGGGAGAGGACTGTCAGCGTACGATAGACGGGATAGTGTGTACACACAGATAGCAGACAAGATTGCTGGCAATGTCTGTGCGGAAACGTGGAGTGTGCTGAGTTGCACTTTAGTCAGTCGGGCGTACAGTCAGACTGCTAACAATGAGAGCAATGCCTAGAGTTCCGGCAGTGTGAGCTCTATGTCTGTTTCTTCCAGGTTAAGAAATTCGGAGATTTCACTGGAAGCGTCTTTCGGTTTCATCGTATCCAGTTTTAACCAGTCTTCTTCATCCCAGAGATTATTCTTGCTCATGAAGCGATTGCTTTCATACGCCAGTCGTGACTTGGCATTCAGGGAAACGCCGGTTATCTCCTCAAGATCGAGAATGCCGCTCATCAATTGGCGCTGCCAGGATAATCCAACTCCGAGTTCTTCCAGCAGATTCTGATATTCCAGGCTCTGCAGCAGTTCATCAGCAAACAGAATTTCCGAAGCATGCAGGCGGGTAACCAATTTGCGATGATCGAGTGCCGTCAGGTTTTGCCAATGTTGGCGGGCACCTTCGATATCACCAAGCACCAATCGCATGACGCCGTTATTGAATTGTAAATCCTGATCGGTGAGAGCAGTTGCCGAGAACAGTTCAGGGTAAGAGCTATTATAGTCCAGATCCAATTGCAGTGTGCCTGACGATACTTGCTCCTGCAGAAACAGCTCTCCAGTCAGTGCGGCGATGCGTATTTTGCTCAAGTGTGTGCGGACACCAGCACGATCTGCTTTCTTCTGTTTCGCCAGATAATGTTCTGCTTCGTCAATATTGCCCACCATGGCGAGATTGAGTACCAGGGTGCCGAGCATGCCGATGTGTTTGGGTTGATCGATCAGTTGCTGCTTTTTGATGTCGATGCCTTCCCAGGGTGTAACGGTGCTTGTCAGCCAATTGGCCTGCTGATTGGGCTCTGTGCGATAGGGGTCTTCCGAGGCTGCCAATAACAGGAACTGCTCCGCCTCCGCATACAAGCGCGCACCCATGAGTAACAACCCGTATTGGGCGAAGACATACTTTTCGGCAGTGCCGGATTTAATTTGCTGCTGATAGCGCTCGGCGAGAATCGTCTGCCGAGTGCCTTCCGTATTCAACAACATGGCTTTGAGAGTGCCCACTGCAGCCGGATCGCCACCCTGCAATTCCAGACGACGACTGTAATCAGCCAACATCCGCGTCAACTCATCGGTCTCGGACTGGCGGCTGTAGACAGCCAGATAGTTCACTGCCGTGGCGAGGCCGGTATAGGCGTTTGCAAACAGTGGGTCCTCAGCGATCGCTTTCTTGTACAAGTCGATAGCCAGGTTCCAGTCAGTATGGTTCCACTGCTGCTTGAAAAATTCCGCCTTGATGAAGTAGTCGTATGCTGTGGCATTGCGAGTGCCCCAGTCATGCATGGCGGTGCGCTGTTCATCGTCGAGCATAATGCGCAACGAGCTGGTGACACGATCCACGACCCAGTCCTGAATGCCCAGAATATCGTTGTCATAGGCTTCGAAACGGTCGGAGTAGAGCGTTGCTGCTGAATCAATTTCTATGAGTTCGATATCAACAATTAACTTGCCATCGATTTCCGATAGCGTGGTATTGAGCACGTGGTCCAGCTCTTTGTTTGAATAGAGAGTCTGGCCGTCAATTTCTTCTGTGTCGAGATAAGCGAGATTTCTCACGGTCAAATTGGGGATTCTCGACAGGTTGGCAGTCAGCGCCGACTTCAGGCC
>CAZQFA010000077.1:0-6520 GCA_964592245.1 uncultured Pseudohongiella sp.
GGCGCGGTATTGTATTGGCTACTGCCCTGTCACTGCCGCTGAGTCTGTCAGCGCAGGACAATGTGGGTGACGATTCAACCGTCATGTATCCGGCGTCCTACTTCGAACAGTGGGCACCGGTGACTGCGCTGGACATGGTGAATCGTATCCCGGGTATGGATATCTCCAGCAACAACGGTCGCGGTGGTAACGCCAGCAGCGGTGGTCGTGGTCTGGGCAGTGGTGGCAGCGGCACACAGATTTTGATTGACGGCAAGCGCACGGCTGGCAAGAACAACAACACCGCAGGTGTACTGGATCGTATTACGGCTGACCAGGTGGAATATATCGAGTTGATTCGCGGTACAGGCGGTGAACTTGATGTCCGTGGTGGCACACAGATCGCTAATATCGTGTTGTTTGAGCAACAGTCCAATACCACTATCGCCTACGAGGTCAACGCTGACTATTATCATGACAGCGAATACCAGCCCGGTGGTTCTATCACTTACGGTGGTCAGTCGGGCGACTTGAACTATTTGTTCAATGCATCAGCCGAGCCGCGCTATGACCATCAGATCGCCTTCGAAGAAAGTATTCTGAGTGATTTTCAGGCTAACGACATCGTCAACGAAGACCGCATCCGTGAACAGACAACCTACCAGTTTTCCACCAATCTGGATTATCAATTCAGCGCCAACACCAGCGCGCGGCTGAATGCCCAATATTCACAGCAGGACAATCCGACCACTGTGTCGCGCTTGACTACCAATCTGCGTAATGGCGGTTCACTGTTCCGTGAGCGCGAAGACATACCCGGCGAGAATTCCAGCTGGGAGATTGGTACTGACTTTGAGCACCGCTTTGACAATGGCAGCCGGGTCAAGTTTCTGGCTATTGCCAACGAGAATGATGAGTCCAGTATTCGTGAGCGCTACACAGTAGCTGCCGATGGTAGTGAAAACAAAACGCTGTATCTGGATTCGGCGAACGTTATCACCGAGCGTATTGCCCGTGGCTCCTACATCACTGACCTGATGGCCGGGCATGATCTGGAAGTCGGCGCTGAAATGGCAAAGACCACACTGGATGCTTCTCTGTTGCTGGGCTTGCCAAGCTCAACTGGCACACCTTCGGCCAGTCATGGCGGTCTGGTGCCACAGAATGTAGCCAATGCCAATACGACAGTGGAAGAGTTCCGCTACGAACCTTTCGCTATTCATAACTGGCAGATCAGCTCGCGCATGTCGCTGGAATCATCGCTGGTTTACGAGAACTCGGAGATTGAGCAGTCCGGGGAATTTAATCAGAGTCGCGAATTCTCATTCGTGAAACCCAAGTTCGACTACCGATTCAATCTTACGCCGCAATTACAATTGCGCATGTTGATCGAAAAGAATGTGCGTCAGATCAACTTCGTGGATTTCGTTGCCGTAACCGACAATGACGATGAAGATTCCAATACGCTGGCGGGTAACCGGAATCTGCGTCCGGATTATTTCTGGAACTACAATTTCCTGGCTGAATACCGCCTGCCCAATGACGTCGGAGTCGTCAGTGCCAATTTGTATAAACACCGGCACTATGACTTCCGCCAGCGCATCGACGTGTCGTCTTCACCTACCAACCTCGCATCGGCTGTGGGCAATATCGGCCGCGGCGACATGTATGTACTGGATCTGAGCGGCAGTATTCGCATGCACGCGATCAATATGCCGAACTTGCTGGTGACGTCTCGTGTCTCGGTACGCGAATCGGAAGTCCGTGACCCTTTCCTCGGAATTGATCGCAGCTTCGACAATTTCGATCGTGGCCGCTTTGAAATTGGCTTCCGTCACGACATTCCAAGTTTGCGCCTGAACTACGGTTATAACTGGAACAACCGTTTCGAAGGCGACATCATGCGCTACGACATCGAAGACATCGAGTTCTTCTCTGGTGACCCGATGGCAACGGCGTTTGTTGAGTGGATTGCGTTCAATAACACGACATTCCGCTTCGATGTGCGCAACCTCACCGATGGCGTACAGTGCCGCGAGCGTGAGCGCTTCGTTGGACACGTCCGCAATGACATCTTCGAAGAGCTGGAAAAGCGCTGCTGGGGTTCCGGTCGTGTGCTCACCTTCCGCATGAGTGGCACATTCTAGCCTCGCTTTAGTCCCGTTTACGCGGGGCCGCTTCCCGGGGGGCGCCAAGTCTGGCGCTCCCCGCAAAGCGGCGGTTCCAAAATCGCCGTCGCTTTGAACTCTCTCTCCTTGTTCTGATTGTCACCAATACTTAGGCCGTGTTGGCTGGCCTCCCTGAATCTGGTGGCTCAACACTGATTTGGACTGCTGGCAGCGTTCGGTCATAATGTTGGCTCCACCTTTCCAATCAGCGCGTTCTGCAGGAGTGCAGCATGACCCTACCGATTCTGAAGCCGACTTTTTCGCCCTTGTCACTGATCACTGCGCCTCTGTTGTTGGGCGGGCTGCTCTGCAGTCAACTGGCCAGTGCACAACTGGATGATCTGATCGCCAGTCGCGCTGCTGCCATTGAAGACAAAGTCATTGCCTGGCGCCGGGATATTCATGAGCACCCGGAGTTGAGCAATCGCGAGTTTCGCACCGCCGAACTGGTGGCTGCACACCTGCAGAGTCTTGGTATTGCTGTAGAGACTGAAGTTGCCTATACCGGTGTTGTCGGCACGCTTGTTGGTGGACAGCCCGGTCCGGTCGTCGCGCTGCGGGCAGACATGGATGCATTGCCTGTCGTCGAACAAACCGATTACCCGTTTCGATCCGAAGTGCGTACCACGTATAACGGACTTGATGTGGGGGTCATGCATGCCTGCGGTCACGATACCCATGTGGCAATACTGATGGGGGCGGCCGAAGTGCTCGCCTCCATGCGTGAGCAGATACCGGGCACTATCAAATTTATCTTTCAGCCTGCTGAGGAAGGCGCGCCACCGGAAGAGGGTGGAGGTGCGGACATGATGATTGACGAGGGCGTCCTGACTGATCCCGATGTCGAAGCTATCTTCGGACTCCATGTCTCGCAAGGCTGGGCGGTGGGTGAAGTGGGCTTCCGGCCACTGGGCATGATGGCCAGCGCCGAGCGCTTTGATGTTATCGTCAAGGGCAGTCAGACCCACGCTGCTCGCCCCTGGCAGGGGGTCGACCCGATTGTTGTCAGCTCACAGATCGTCATGGGATTACAAACGATTATCTCGCGACAGACGGATATTACCCAGGCGCCCGCAGTGATCACTGTCGGCACATTTCACGGTGGCGTCCGCAATAACATCATCCCGGATGACACGACGCTAACTGGAACAATCCGCACTTTCGACCCCGACATGCGCGACATTATTCATGAGCGTATGCGGCGCACGGTGACCAATATTGCCAATAGCGCCGGTGCCAGTGCCGAGTTGATTATCTATCCCGGTGTGCCGGTAACCTTTAATGATGCAGAATTAACCGCGCGCATGCGGCCGACGCTGGAGCGACTTTACGGTGATGCCAATGTCATCGAAGCGCCGTTAATTACAGGTGCCGAGGACTTTTCTTTCTATCAGGAGGAAGTGCCGGGTTTCTTCTTTTTTATCGGCGGCCGTCCGGTGAACGTGCCAGCCTCTGAAGCCATTCCCAACCACTCACCACGCTTCTACGTCGATGAAGATGCGCTGTTGCCCGGCGTGCGCGCCATGACAACACTGGCCATGGACTACCTTGGCGCCGAGTAGATACGCGGGAATTCAGTCTGCCAACAATGACAGCAGTTTGTTTTCGCTGCGGCTTTTACGACGCTTTTTTAGCCACATATAGACGCCGGTGCCGAATAGCAGCGCCGGCAACAAACCGGCGATAAAGACAACGAGGCGACCGATCAGGCCGAGGGCGTCGCCGTTGTGCAGGGGAAACATCCACTCAAGAAACGTGCTGCCGGCACTCAGTTCGCGGGCATCCCAGACATCGAGTACCTCGCCACTATACTGATCGAGATACACGGAACTGGCGCCGTATTCGGACCAGGTTTCTTCCGGGTGCATGAAAGTGACTTCCCAGACATCGTCGGCAGTTGATGGTACGTAGAGTCTTGCCATTTGTGAGTCGGGGAATACTGCCTGTGCGGCGGCGGCTGCGGCATCCATACCCAGAGGTTCGCCCTGCACACTGGAACTCGGTGCCGGTTCGTCCTGCACTGGTAGCACGGCTGCTACCACTTTCTCAAACGGGTCATGCCAGACGATCTCGATACCGGTAATCGCCAGCATGAGGAATACTGGCAGGAAGTAAATGCCAACAGTCTTGTGCAAATCGTAGTTGAAGCGAAACGTACCGGCATCACGGCGAATGGTCAGGGCACGCAACCATTGTCCGCGCTTTGGCCACCAGATAAAAAGTCCGCTTAGGCAAAAGAACAACATGCAGAAGCCCATGATGCCAACCAGCATTTCGCCGCGATGGCCGCCGAAGAAATTCAAGTGCAGGTTGTAGATCCAGGTCACCGGATATTCACCCCAGTTGCGCACTGCCAGTACTTCGCCGGTACCTGGATTGAGACTGACTTCTATCGGACCGCGCGCACCTTCGGGCGTCGGAAAACGAACGATGTGCGGCGCGCCATTGTGTCTTCCCAGCATCAGGCGCGTCGGCTCGGTACCGTTGTTCACGGCGGCGCGGGCGTTATCCAGAGCCAGATCAAATGAGGCTAGCGTGGTGGCCGGCGCGAAGTCGGCTGTCTGTGGAGTCAGGGCTTCATCCAGCTCACGATCAAACACAACCAGACTGCCGGACAAGCCGGTGATACTGAGCAACAGACCCAGTATCAAGCCGACATATTTGTGCAGGTAGACCAGTAAGCTGTGCATCGCGGTTGGCTTAGAAGTTCATCCGGTAGGACAGGCTGAAACTACGGCCGATGCCTTTGAAGTTACGACCATCATTACCCAGTGTTTGCGAGTAGTAAGTGAAGTAGTCTTCATTGGTCAGGTTCTGCAAGCCGAAGCTGAATGTGCCACCGCTATTGGCCAGTTCGGCGAACAGGTCGACAGTGGTGTAGCCTTCAAAGCGAGTCGTCGTAACCCCAGCTGCATTCTTGAAGTCGCGGTCTTGCAAGTTGTTCACCTGCAGGCGCGTCATGAAAGCGTTGGTCCAGTTCTGTTCCCAGCTCAGGTTGAGACGGCTGGGTGACATATTGGCGCCGCTCAAGTCTGTATCCACAGAGCCGTTGTCGTCGGCATCGTACTGGCCGTCCGTGTGGGCGAAGCGCAGACCCAGCGTCGTGTTCTGGCTGAGCATCCATTGTGTGCGGAACTCGATACCATCAATTTCCGTTTTTTCCCGTTGTACACTGAAAATGCCGTCAGCGTTGGCTTGCAAGCGCTGGCCCAGATCCGAGTCGGACTGGTAATAGCTCAACTGTGCCGAGATATTGCGCAGGTTGTATTCCACACCCAGCTCGGTGTTATCAGTGATAATCGGCTCAAGGTTCAGGAAGGTCTCAACGTCCTGATTGGGGACGTTGATGCCACGCAGTACCCGACCGACGTCCGGCATGGAGAAGCCTTCGGAGTAGTTGGCGAAGATGCGCCAGCCATCAGTCAATTGATAGGTGGCACCGATGTTGCCCAACGTCTCACTAAAATCCGGTTCGCCACCGGCGACAAATTGGCCGCCGTTATAGGAGTACAGCGTAGTAAAGTCTGCTACTTCCAATGTTGCACGTTCATGGCGGACACCGGTAGTCAGGGTCAGGCGTTCGATGCCGGTATATTCTGCCTGGGCGAAGAAAGCGGCATTGGCATAGTTAGTAGCCGGGACCCAATTGCGGCCCGTAAGAATCAGTTGCTGGTAGGTTTCATCCTGCAGGTAGTCGGCACCGTAAACCAGACCCAGTGGCAGACCGCCAATCTCGTCGTTGGCAAGCGTGAACTTCAGGCCCTGTTTCAGTGAGTTGTTCTGTGACTGATCAAATACCGACGCGCCGTATTGCGGATCCTGGAAAGTACCGAAGCTGCCACCACCGTAGGTGCCGGCGAAATCCTGGTCAAATGCCTGAATGCGCAGCTGCTGGCCGAAGAATTCTTCGTTGGTGTAATTCACACCAAACATGGTGACATCGTTGCTGACCGGCTCACCAGGAATCGTGCCGGGCTCGGCTGTCGTCGGGATGCCCTGATCGATATCGCCGTTCACGCCGACCCAGTTGCTGTTGCCTTCGAGATTGAAATCGTTGATGGTCAATTCGATGCGCTGGTCAGACCACTCGTAACCGCCCTTGAGGAACAGGTTCAATGTGTCCGCATCCATGGTGTCGCCCTGGGCATTATCGAAGCCGATAATCTGGCCATTGGCGTCATAGTTAATACCACTATTGCGATAACTGACACTGGCCAGGACATCGATTGCGCCGCTGCGGCCGGAAATGCTGTAGTTACCGCCGTATCCCAGGCTTTCACCCCAGTCTTCTTCCTGACCGAAGGATTCCACACGTAAACTCTGCTGCCACTGGTCGGCCGGGCGGCGGGTAATCAGATTGATGATGCCACCAG
>CAZQFA010000078.1:0-6077 GCA_964592245.1 uncultured Pseudohongiella sp.
CTGACAACAAGTATGAGACTGTGAACATTGTCACAGACGGTTCTGCCAACTCTACTATTGCCGGTTTCAACGGTACTGCCGTCAAGACTCTGACTGTAGCAGGCACTAAAGGCGTCACTTTGACAACAGCTGGCGGTATGACAGCCCTGACTTCCATCACTGTAAGTGGTGAGGCTGGTCTGACTTCCAACACTGCTGCCGGTCTGGGCGCACTGAAGTCTTTTGTCTCTACTTCTACTGGTAGCTCTTCAGTAACAGTTGATGACACTGCGACTACCGTCACTGGTGGTGCAGGCAAAGAAACAATCACTTATGAAGCAGCGATTGGCGCAACAGCCAAAGTGTCTCTGGGTGGTGGTAACGACAGCCTGAAGATTGCTGCAGCGTCTACAGCCGGCGCCTCTATCGATGGCGGCGACGGTGAAGATTCACTGGTTGTTGTTAACGGTGGCTTCATCAACGGCACTGTGACTTACAACAGCTTCGAAGTAGCTGACATCTCCGGTATCGCAGCAAGCACGCTGAACATGGACAATCTGGCTTCTGCCACCAAGATTGCCGCTTCTTCTGCGCTGACTGGTGCTGCCAACATCACTAACGTTGCTGCAGGTACCAATATTTACCTGAGCGCAGGTGACTCCGGTTTGGCGACTGGTCAGTTGATCACTTACGATCTGAAGACCGATACATCTGCGGATGCGCTGACTGTAAACCTGGATGTAGTCGACTCGGCAACTAAAGCCGCTGCCGGCAAAGGTGATGACTCTGTTAATGCGATCACGGTCACTGGCCTGACTGCAAACGACAACGAGACTATTACTTTCGCCACTACTCTGGCTAACCCGGACGACAAGAACAAAGCTAGCGATTACGTAAACACAATCTCTGCTTTGACTGGTTCAGACCTGAAGACCATCAACTACACTGGTGCTGCTTCTCTGACCCTGTCTGACGTGAATGCTAATGGCCTGACCAAGATTGACGCCAGCGCTGCCACTGGCAAGCTGAACGTTACTCTGGACGCCGGTGCCAACACCACTGCCGTAGCGATTCTGGGTGGTGCCGGTGACGACACTGTTGTGCTGACAGGTAACACTGCGGCCAACAACATCATCGTCGGTAACGGCGGTGGCGATAAGATCACTCTGGCCGCTGCTGGTACCAAGGAAACTGTGCGTTACGCTTCAGACACAGACTCTGTGCTGACGCTGACAGACACTACTACTCCTGCGGTGACTCCGGTTGTATTCGATGTAGCCAGTGGTTATGACACCATCACTACATTCACAACTGGTGAAGACAAGATCGAATTGTCTTCTGCACTGGGTCTGGGTACTGGCGATGCGCGTTCTGCCATCACCGGTAAAGGTGTACTGGCTGCCGATGGCGGTGCGGATACCAATGCCGAGATTGCAGCGACTCTGCAGACCTTGATTGGTACAGGTGCCGACTTCTTCAACGACGGTACTACTGATCGTGCATTGGCTGCTGTGACTTATGATGACGCTACTGCTTCAGAAGACTTCGTAATGATCTTCATCGACACCAATGCCGATGGCGACTTCACGTTGGGTACTGACCAGGCCATCATGATTGCTGGTACTGCCACGACTCCGGTTATTTCCGACTTCGTATTCGGTTAACAGGGGTTGTATCTGACAGGTCTTGATCTAGTCAGGTAACAAACAGGGCCCTGTCTCTTCGATAGAGACAGGGCCCTTTTTTTTGCATAGAATTTTTGCTCGAATACGTTGGAAACCCTCTCGCAACCAGGTTTTGGAAATAATTATGAAAGATTGGACTTCAGGCTACGTGTCAGATATCGGTTACACCTTCGGCTACTATTCCGAGTTGAATCCGCTGCGTATGAAACTGGCGCTACTTAACCACGGCATCGCTTTGCCGCAATTTGGCACCGCCTGCGAGCTGGGCTTCGGACAGGGGTTGAGCGCCAATATTCATGCAGCGGCCACATCAGCAAACTGGTATGGCACCGACTTTAATCCGTCCCAGGTAGCCTTTGCGCAGGAACTGTCGCGGGTGTCCGGAGCCAATGCGGAACTGGTGGATGACGCCTTTCTGGATTATGCCAACCGGTCAGACCTGCCTGACTTCGATTACATTGGTCTACATGGCATCTGGAGCTGGATCTCCGATGAGAACCGCAGCGTAATCGCCGATTTTATCCGTCGCAAGCTGAAAGTAGGCGGCGTAGTCTATGTCAGCTATAACACGCTTCCCGGGTGGGCGGCGTTTGCTCCGCTACGACACCTGATGACAGAACATGCTGAAATTATCGGTTCCGAGGGTCGGGGGATCGTATCCCGAATTGGCGATGCCATCGAATTTGCCGACCAGATGCTGGCCACCAACCCGATGTTTTCCCGCGCCAACCCGTTAGTCGGCGACCGTGTTAAAAAGCTGAAAGAGCAGAATGCGCATTATCTGGCGCACGAATATTTTAATCGTGACTGGCACCCCATGCACTTTGCCACTATGAGTCGCTGGCTGGATAAAGCGAAAGTGAACTATGCGTGTTCTTCCAACTATCTGGACCATCTGGACCAAATAAATCTCACCAAAGAGCAGCAGCAATTTCTTGCGGAAATACCCGATGCAATGTTCAAGGAAAGCGTCCGTGACTTCATGGTCAACCAGCAATTCCGTCGCGACTACTGGGTAAAAGGTGTGCGCCGATTGAATCGGGTGGAACAACTGGAAGTGCTGCGGCAACAGCGGGTCGTATTGAGTAGTTATAGACCAGAGATGCAATTAAAAGTGACAGGCGCACTGGGTGAGGCAGACATGGCCGAGCGTGTGTATGGGCCTATCCTTGATGCACTGGCTAGCAACAAGCCGATATCTCTGGGTGAAATTGAAGCCGCCGTCAGCAAGCACGAAATCAATTTTTCAGAGGTTATGCAGGCAGCCATGCTTTTGATAGGAGCCGGACACCTGCACATTGCACAAACTGACGATGAGGTCACCACAACCAAGGTCCAGTCTGACAAATTGAATGATCATCTTATCTCATTGGCTAAAGGTTCTAACGATGTTAGCCACCTGGCCAGCCCAATGATTGGCGGCGGCTTCCCGGTCAACAGATTTCAACAGCTGTTCATTCTGGCATTTAAATCGGGGCAATCGTCACCGGAGGATTGGGCCAAGTTTGCCTGGCAGACTATCTCAAGTCAGGGTCAGCGCATTATCAAGGAAAACAAAACGCTTGAGACCGATGAGGAAAACTACGCAGAAATGTTAACGCAAGCGCAGGCGTTTGCGGAAAAAACGCTACCGATTCTGAAAAAATTTGCGGTTGTATAGTACCGGCAAGCGGCTATTTTTACAGATTATCAAAACTGATATTGCCATCAGAATCAGTGCCGTCCAAATTCAACTCGGAAGCCATTGTCTGCGGCTTTGCCGACTTGTTTTTAAAGTAGTTGGATAAATCATTGAGATGTTGCATCGAGAGTAGTTGGCAATAAATAGATGAAAGCGCACCTAACTGATTCAGTTCATAGAGTTCTTCAGCCGCCAACGCGCCGAGCTTTTTCTCATCGATTTTCAATAAATCAGAGATGGCTGTCTTGTTGCCCTCAGAGTTCTCAACTTCTATCTTCCAGGGAGTAATCAAGTCGTATTTTTGCAGTAATTTCCCGATATCCGCGGTTAGAATCTGGTTGGAATAGATTGAGGACACAAGCTTCATGACATTCGTCAGTGCGTCGCTGGGTTTGTCTTTGTCAGCAAAAAAATCTTCGCTAGCATTGTCATTCTTTCCTTCGTGCTGTCCAGAGGAGTCTTGATCAACGAGTAAACCACTGTCGCGATCGAAACACAGAATCTGTTTATTCTCGGCATCGTTCATTATAGAAAAGGGATAGGCACGATACCTTGCTGGAATATAGTGACCCTGCCAGCGGCCATTTTCAGTCACATAGAGATTGCTATTCTGAGATAAACCCAATAGCGCCACCGGAAACACCGACTCGTTTGATCTGGCGAAAGCGATTACCAGACTCATACACGCTTTCGGGAGCTCAGCGGCTGTCAGTGCACAGACAGATTGATCTTTGGCAAAGAGCATATTGTTTGGGCGTAGCCACTTTTTATCGCTGAAATTGTTATAAGTTATGGGAACTATGTTTGGCATTTAATGTAAATCCTGCAATGGTATTTCCAAGAGTTGCAACGACAGCAAGGTCGGGCGGTTGCGAGCATCGGCTGCAGATTCATGGTCCTTCAGTAAGAATGCGAATTACACCCTATAGATCAAATAGAGTAAGCTGTAATCCCGGCTGGTTAGCGGGCCTGATTAGCAGTTAATCTGCAACCAGGCGTATGCTTGTTCCTGTGTTGAAAAAGCATTGGCCAGGAAACTAAAAGCGCATTCAAGCCGACTAATTTACAAGACTATCGCAAATTGCGTGGTCAGACACAGATTTTAACAATAGCCAGTATTGGAATCTTGGCAGGGTTCTGATTAGTCAGGTTAAGGCAATAGCAACGGCGACAGCTTATGCAAAATTTGAAGAAAATTGAATTGATGAGTTTGGCTCAATGTATCAAGAACCTGCAGTGGCGCTGTGTTTCTATTGTCATTGCTGCTGCGCTGATGCCGGTAACAGGTTACGCTCAGGAACTGACACTGTTTGAACCATTTGCGCAGGAGAGCCCTGGTAATACTGCAGCTGCAGAGGAGATCAGAGTGATGCCGGGCAATTCAACGCCGTCTGGGCAGCCAGATTTTACGCTTGTCGGGACTTCCAATATTGGTAGCAGCAGAAGTGCTTTGTTGGCAAATCGCGACGGTTCCGTAATCAGGGTCCCCCTTGCAGAGAACGGAAATTCACCAATTCCTGATTACCCGGGATACGAGCTTAGAGATCTGCAGGCAGGCAAAGTAACTCTCATGCTAACAGGCGGTCAGCAATGTGTCTCTTTCCCGGAGAAAGGCGTCGAGTGTGACCCAAGAAACAATACCGTTGATCTGACCCTGGAACTGAGAAGCGCTCAGGTCAGATCAGGTGATGAGGGCGAAACCGCAAATGAGTCCGGTTCGGATGAAGCGACTCCGGATAATCCGTTTGCCCGAATTCGGGAAGCGAATGCCAATGTTACCAACCAAACAGATCCCAACTCCCAGCGCTTCAGGCCCAGACGCATTCCGCCGGAAGATGTGCCTCCTGGCATGAGAGTAATCTCCACGCCGTTTGGTGACCGTCTGGTTCAGGAGTGACCAGACGCCGTATCGAGTGACTCAATCTACAGTACCAACTCTGTCTATCTCCGTGGTGTGCTACAACACACCGGCTGCCGAGATTCAGACGCTATTAAAATCTCTGTCAGCAAATCTTCGCGAGCTGCGTGCACAATCGCTGGTTGGCACTGCATCGATTGCATTGGTTGATAACAGTGATCACTCACCGATTAACAGACAAGAAATCGATCCACAGCTCGCAGAATTAGAATCCTTGGATTGTCCAGTCGAATTGATCGCTGGCCAGGGCAATGTCGGTTATGGTGCTGGCCACAATCTGGTGATTCTGAAATCCTTAGCCGACTATCATCTGATTCTCAATCCGGATGTGGAACTCTCGCCCGGTTGTCTCGCCGCTGGATTGGAATACCTTGCCGCGCATTCACAAGTGGCGATGATCTCGCCGGCGGCAACTTATCCTTCTGGCGATAAACAGTATCTGTGCAAACGCTACCCGTCCGTGCGCTTGTTCTTCCTCCGTGGTTTCATGCCCGGCTTGCTGCAGAAACCTTTTCAGCAAGCTTTACACCATTTTGAGATGCGCGATCTCCCTGAGGACAATCCCAGTGTAGACATACCGATTATCAGCGGTTGTTTCATGCTGGGGCGAGTGAACGCATTGCGGGCGGAAGGCGGTTTTGATGAACGCTATTTTCTCTATTTCGAAGACTTCGATCTCAGTCTGCGGATCCGGTCGCAGGGCACTCTGGCTTATGTGCCAACCATGCAGATAAAGCATGGCGGCGGCCACAGTGCGGGCAAGGGGATGTCACATATCGGCATGTTCGCCCGCTCGGGGCGGCGCTTTTTCTCC
>CAZQFA010000079.1:0-5998 GCA_964592245.1 uncultured Pseudohongiella sp.
TGGCGAGGCTTTGCTATTCAATGAATTCCTCACCATTTGCAAGACGGATTCATTGAGCAGCTTCTGGTTATGAAACAACTGACTGGCGAGGAAGCGCTGATGGAACCACTGTCGTAGCGGCAGATAGCCCCACAGTACTGCCGCCACGATAATGCCCGAGGACACCGAAGGCGAAATGTTGGCCAGCGAAATGAGCAGGAAATCCAGCGCAAAGAAGGCCAGCGAGACAAAGACCCAGTGGTAGGCCTGGGAGATATATTGCTCGAGATGAAACAGATTAAAACGGGCAACGCCCACCAGCACCATTATATAAGTAAGAGACATGATCGCTGTCATATGCGAAGTGCTTTGTAAGAGTGGTTCGACACCAAGCAAGTTGGGGATGACGCGAAAACTGAAATAGATACTGGGGCCCAATGTCCAGGCAAGAATTATCCAGAGTGTCTGCGCTTTCTGTACCGGGTGGTTTCTGGAGTGCTGGTATTGTTGCTGGCAGAGAAAAATAATGCCGGAGAACAAGAGAATTTCGTGCGCGTAGGATTGCGGATTAGTCAGCCCGGGAAATTCGCCACTGGCGCGATCCATGGTCAGGAACTGGTAACTGTAAATAACCAGGATGAACAGGAAGGTAAACAGTGTGACGATAATGGCTGCGGGTTTGGCATAAGAAAGTCGCGTGGGATAGTACAGCAGCACGATGGTGCCCATGCCGGCGAACATGGCAATGCCAAAGTCCAGACTGGCGCGTGAAAGCCAATGCAACCACGCCGGTGGGTAATACATCTCGATAGTGAAGATCGAGATAGCGCCGGTAAACGTGAACAGGAAATAGCCGATGCCACTGAGTAGCAAAAAAATCGCTTCCGGGCGGGCCGGCTGCCAGGCCCAGACCAGCGCCGCGGCCAGCGGCACAACCAGGTTTAATAGCACCAGCAAAAGGTCTTCTGCCGATAAATTGGCGAGCGGACGAGTCCTGCTCAATTCGAGTGTGATGCTGTCGCCAGCGGCCGTGGTCACAGTGATGGGATTGTCCGCCAGGACACGGTACATGGCGTCGATGCCGACAATGCGATCACTGCGGGTAGGAAAATATTCGCGAATGCGGGTTGATGTCTTCTGAAAATAGGCCGGTGTGACTGTCAGTGAGTTGCCCGAGGCGCCAGTAATGGTTGTGACGACATCGTCCAGCTGTAAACCACTGCGCCGCACCTGTTCATCGACACGCACAACGCGCATCTGTCCACTGTCATCAATCTCTTGCAGGTCGAAACCGGTATAGGGCGGATACAGGATGGCGCTGAACACAAGAAAGGCCAGCAGTGCGGCAAGTAACAGGGCCAGATTGATCAGTAGTTTGGGAGAGCAAGTCATGAGTTGTTATTTGTTTGCTCGCTGGATTGCGTGGTGAGCACCTCAGCGTATCCTAGCAGGCGCCGAATCCGGTGAATCCCCTGTTTGGGGGATATGCTACCCCATTCTCCCAGTCATGTAAGGCCAAAGTCAGTGCTGATTACCACAGCCACAGAGCAGGTCTGGCAGACAGATAGGATAAAACCCCACAAGATCACCTGTTTGGGTGATCCTTAATCCAGTAAGCACTGTTAGATTCCCGACCAGAAATTGTTGAACTGTATTGGAGTAGGCAATTTGTGTTGAAAGTTCCATTTCCGGTATCCAGAGGAATCGATAATGAAAAAACTAACCCTATCAATTGCTGCCTGCGCGCTCGTGGCCAGCACTACCGTTCTGGCACAGAACGGCAATCCTAACAGTCAGGCGGGTGGTCTGCCGGCACTGGCAGCCGAAGTCGCTGAATTGCGCGCACTGCTGGAAGCCTTGCAGGGACAGGTTGGTGAACCATCCTATGCCGGCACCTACTCGGTCAATTTGTTTGAAAAAGGCATTTTTGGCTGTGGCTCGGGCAACAGTCCTTTACCCGGCGGTCTATCTGGCTATCTCCAGACCCAGGGCATCTCATCCACCTCACAAAGCAGCACGCTTGTTGAGGCAATCTCCGATGGCAACACGCTGAGTGTGGCAGGCCATAGCCGTATTCGTCAGGAATTGCGCCTGAGCGGTACGTTCGAAACGGATACGCCGTTCGATTCTGCGTTTGATATTGATATCGCCGCCGATGGCAGCTTGAGTCTGGATGCCGGCCCCGATGTGGTCTTTGAGGGACAAATGGCCGATGACGGCAGCAGCTTTGTCGTGGCTGTGACAGGCCAGTTCATCGAGGACGATTGCATTGATGCCTTTACCGTCACCGCGGTTGGTGTGCGACAGTAGTTCCCGCTAGTCCGAAAAGTTGACGACAGCTGGCCAACTCGCCAGCTGTCGTTTGCATTTATCCACTCGCTTGCTCTGCTACGCATCCAGCCCCTCATCCAATCACTCACCTGGTCTTTCTATCCCCCCGTCCTTCCTTTCCCCCTTCATTCCTTTTTCCTTCCTTCATTCCTTACTGGTGAGTCCCGTGTAGTTTGTTTAGCCACCGGCCGTTTACCGCCTAAATCTGCGGTTAAATTCAGGCAGTTTCTTCACAACTGACCGCATCTGCACTGTCGGGTAAACCAGACAGTCAATCCCAATGAATTCAATTACTTGCGGCTTATGGCACTGAGCTGTTTGCATTCACCGACAGTTTTTACCTTGCCTCGGTGCGCGCAGAATACGCCAACTTATTGAAAACAATGAATTAATTGGAGTTGGCCCCGGCCTTGCAATACATCGGTTACGCATTAAGGAAAGTGCGTTTCACTCAATAATTGGACTTACGTGAGGAGATAGTAATGAACAAATCAGTATTGATTGCTTCAACAGTTCTGTTAGCGGCCTCAAGCTTTTCTTTCGCTGGCGACCATCCTTCTTTCTCGGAAGCTGACGCAGACAGCAACGGCTCGCTGAATTCTCAGGAGCTGACTACTGCACTGCCCAGTCTGAAGTTACAGAGTACAGACTCTGCAGTGACAACGGCTGATGTCAAACAGGCTCTCCCGGAAGTCGAATTCACGGAAGAAGACTTGCAGAATGCCGCACCCATCGGTGAAGAGCAGTATCAGCAAATCGTTGATGCGATGGCGGATATGGAAGACGCCAACACTGTGGGTGCCTTGTAAAACCGCAGGTCAAGTAATCAGTCAACACTGTGATCTTGGTGCAAACCGGATCACATGTGGCCAATCGAGCACACAGGTGACAATGAGCACGACAGAGCATGGAGTATTGAGCATGAGAAGTGTGAGAGGTGGTAGAGGTGAGAGCTGAGACCATGGAGACACTAATGGAAAACACCACTCTTGCTGACCAGTCGAACAAAGAGAAAGGTCTGAGAGGACCTGGTTCGGTTGCCGGTGTTTACCGTGAGCTCGATGCGGTGGAAGACAATTACGAAAAGCTCATAGGGACGGTGCAACAACGTTGCGGCGAAGACAGGGAAGTCGCCCGGAGAGTTGTCAATGATTACCTCTTGCGACGCGGTGCCGACAGGATGTGGCGCGTGTATGCCGTCTGATTGCACTTTGATTGTCCATGAGCAAAAAAGCCCGGCGGTTTCCCGTCGGGCTTTTTTGTGACTGCTATTTAACTAAAAGCTTGTTTATCCGTTCAGGCTTTTAGCCAGATGGCTTTGCCTAGTCGCTACCGGCGAGACTGCGCTGGGCAGCTTCCTCACGTTCTGCCAGCAATTGCTCATAGCCTTCTTCATCAAGGTGGGTCACTGCCAACCAGGCATGAGTCATCTCATCACCGGTACGGCTACCACCGACAACCCACATATCCGGATCAGGATTGTTAGGGTTGGCAGAGGTGTTGTCATACCACTGCTTGAGTACCAGCACCGCGCCGGCAGGTACCAGTGGCGCTTCCTCAGGCGTATAGATGTGGCTGTGATGCCAGGTGGCGCTCCAGTTGGAGATCTGACTCACCGGTTCGGTGCGGCCGGTTTCCGGATAGAAGATCTCCAGAGACGCGGCATTCATGCGCAGGTGGCCGTGTGGCTGGAAGCTGTCGATCCGCACCGGATGATCAAAGGTATGGAAGCCCTGGGTCATCTGATAACCGTGCGGTGGAATCACCAGATCGCCTTGCGGGCTGATCTGATACAGCGACAGATCCTGCTTGTAGACTTCATCGGTGCTGCCATAGCCTTCGTCGTGGAACCACAAACCGATTTCGACAACATTGTCTTCGATCATGGTGCCCGGCGCAGTGGCCCCAACGCCACCCGGGAACATGTGAATGCTCCACTGAATCTGGGCGCCTTCCGGCAGGGTACGACAAACGCCGTCTGGTACCATTTCGCCCCATTTGCCCATGGCGTATTCAGTCAGCATGCCATAGCGCTCGAGCTCGCCAGTGGCTTCATTTTCCATCCAGACGCTGGAGTTGGCATGATGCACAACAGCCGCGGCATCGCCACGGGGTTTCACTTGTACCGCCTTGATGCAGCGCGATGCAGTCATTTGCGGATCAACGAATTCGTTGCTCCACAGGTCATTACCGCTGGCGGGAATGTCATAGGACGAAGAGGGCACAATCAGGTCCGGCTGGCCCAGTTGCGCTGCGAAGTTCCATTCACTGGGATCACGCAGGTCAGGAGTCGGCACCGCGTTTTCCGGGTCACCCATTGGCGAGCCGTTGTTAACCCAGGCGACGATCTTGTCGATCTCTTCCTGTTCCAGACGCCAGTCACCGATCAGATTTTGTACACCGATGTGCTGGTCGTAGGCGTAGGGAGGCATCTCCCGGTTAGCTACCTTCATTTGGATTAGTGGAGCCCAGGGACGTACCTGTTCGTAGGATTGAAATGCCATGGGTCCAATGCCGCCTTCCTGGTGGCAAACCACGCAATTTTCATTGATGATCCGGCCAATTTCCCCGTGATAAGCCAGTTCTTCGGCGTCTTGTGCAAGCCCTTGTTGGGCACCGACTAACGCAATACCGGCCAGGCCGAGTTTCGCTAATCTCATTTTGCTCTCCTTTATAGTGATGTATTTGGATCGACAAACGGAATTTTTATTAGATCTAGCAGCGTCTGAGTGTACCCCCATAGGACGCCCATCTGAAGTGCAATTCCACTGATTTGGCGAGTTTTGCACGGTTTATTGACCGGATTATCCGTAATCCGCGCCATTAAAGGTGAGTGAACGCTCGCTATTTAGCCCCTTTACTGGTCATTAACGTGGCTGTTTGCGAGGTAAGGGCGGGTAGTAGTGGTAGCGGTGAGTAGTGGTGGGTGGCGGAAAGAGTCGCAAACTGAATACGACCAGCAAATTGCACGACGCTTCTATCTATAAGTGCCCGCAAGCAAGGTGCAAAACCGTGAAGACAATGGGGTGGCACTGAACCGGCACGATGCGCCCGCCAGCGTAGCCATAAAAACTGCGACCATAAAAAAGCCGGTTAGCGTTTGGCTAACCGGCTTTGTTGATTGTGCAAGACAATGCCCGCGGGCACTGTCCGGCTACGTTTGTCTCAGGCGAGGATTAGTCGTTGCCTGCTACTGAACGCTGCTCGGCTTCAGCACGCTCGGCCAGAAGCTTCTCGTAGCCTTCCTGGTCAAGGTGAGTCACAGCAATCCAGGCGTGGGACATTTCGTCACCTGTGCGGCTACCGCCGTACACCCACTGATCGGGATCAGGGTTGTTCGGGTTGGCCGCTGTGTTGTCGTACCACTGCTTGATAACCAGTACTTCGCCCGGAGCCAGCAATGGTGCTACATCTGCATCATAGATGTGGCTGTGGTGCCAGGTGGCGCTCCAGTTGGAGATCTGGCTGACCGGTGTTGTACGACCAGTCTTCGGATCGAAGATTTCCAGTGACGCAGCGTTCATACGCAGGTGACCATGTGGCTGGAAGCTGTCGATACGAACCGGGTGGTCGAAGCTGTGGAAGCCCTGAGTCATGGCGTAACCGTGCGGAGGCACGATCAGGTTGCCGTTCTCATAACCTTCACGCAGACCGTACAGACGCAGATCTTGCTCATAGACATTGTCCT
>CAZQFA010000080.1:0-1414 GCA_964592245.1 uncultured Pseudohongiella sp.
AGACGGCGATGTTCATTTTCTTCTTGCCCACCCAGGTGTTCTTCAGATCCTTGAATACTTCCGGGGGCATACCCTCAGGCAGATCGACGGTGCTGAAGCTGTCGAAGATATTGATGCGGCCAATGTCCTTGCTGTCCAGTCCGGCTTCGTTGGCGATGGCACCGACGATGTTGCCCGGCATCACCTGATCGTTGTGTCCCACATCAATGCGGTAGCGGGTCATGCCTTTCTCTGGCGGCATGGATTTCAGGCGCGCGCCATGACCTTCGGCTTTGCTGCGCGGCTTGCGCTCGCCGAAGCCATCACCTTCATCGCGGCGGCTGCGCTTGTTGCGTGGCGCGCGATCGTCATCGGCCCACGACTTGTTCGCCTTCGGTGTCGGCTCATGCTTGAGCAGCAACGATGAATCGCCCTGGGCAATCTTCGCCAGCGCCGCGGCAATCTCGATGGCCGGCACATTGTGCTCTGACTGATACTGTTCCACCAGTTGGCTGTACAGGGTCAGCTCGCCAGCGGCCAGTGTGTCGGTGATGGTCTGTTTGAAGTCGGCGATGCGCTTGTTGTTAATCACCTCGGTGGATGGCAGTTCCATCATCTCGATCTTCGAACCGGTTGCCCGCTCGATGGCGTGCAACATCCGTTTTTCTCGCGGCGCCACAAACAGGATCGCGTCGCCCTTGCGACCGGCGCGACCAGTACGGCCGATGCGGTGAATATAGGCTTCAGTGTCGTGGGGAATGTCGTAGTTGATGACGTGACTGATGCGATCCACATCGAGACCGCGAGCAGCGACGTCGGTGGCCACGAGGATGTCCAGCTTGCCTTTCTTCAGTTTGTCGATGGTGCGCTCGCGCTGCGCCTGGGCGATGTCGCCATTCAGTGCAGTAGCGGCAAAGCCGCGGGCAGAGAGTTTTTCCGCCAGATCAGTCGTCACCAGTCGTGTGCGCACAAAGACGATCATGCCATCGAAGGTTTCCGCCTCGAGAATACGCGTCAGGGCATCCAGCTTGTGGGTACCGCTCACCGGCCAGAAGCGCTGACGAATCAGATCGGTAGTCGCCTTCTTGGCAGTGATAGTCACCTGCTCCGGGTTGTTCAAGTGACTGTTGGCAATGCGCCGCACCTCGGTAGGCATGGTGGCGGAGAACAGGGCAATCTGCCGCGTCGGCGGGCTCTGCTCGAGAATCCACTCGACATCATCGATAAAGCCCATGCGCAGCATCTCGTCGGCTTCGTCCAGCACCAGCGTTTTCAGATTCTGCAGCTTCAGGGTGCCGCGGCGCATGTGATCCATCACCCGGCCGGGAGTGCCCACTACCACGTGCACGCCACGCTTGAGGGCGCGAATCTGACCGCTGTAGTCCTGACCGCCGTAGACCGGCAGCACGTGAAAGCCATGCATCTGTGCGGCGTA
>CAZQFA010000080.1:1424-5896 GCA_964592245.1 uncultured Pseudohongiella sp.
GTAGGTCTGGAACGCTTCCGCTACCTGAATCGCCAACTCCCGTGTTGGCGCCAGCACCAGCACTTGCGGGTCTTTTTGCGACAGATCCAGATTGGAGAGCACCGGCAAGGCAAACGCCGCCGTCTTGCCCGTGCCCGTCTGGGCCTGACCCAACACGTCGCGACCGGCCAGCAACAGCGGGATGGTTTGCGCCTGAATGGGAGACGGCGTTTCATAGCCGATGTTTTTCAAGGCGTTAATCAGGGGCGTGGCCAGCTCTAGCTGGTCAAACGTCGTGGCCGCTTCGGGTGTCATAGTGGGCTCTGGTAGCTAAATTGTGTGGAAAACAAGGTGATCGGGCCGCCCGGGGTGCAAAGCGGGCGCGGAGTGTATCACGGTTTGCCTAGAAAAGATGGTAAAGATGGTTAAGCGAGTAATTATGACTAATGTAGTGCTCTTTACAGTCCAGCCAAGATAGTCCAGTCAGGCTGGCGGCTGCTGAGCACAACTTGCTCAGAAGTCGCCAAACACCTCGAAACCCAGGCTCTCGGCATAACGCGATTCGCGCACATCCTCTCTTCGCAGTTCGCCCAGCAATAACAGATCAATATCCCGCTCTATCTCGTCGATCGCCTGTAAATACCGCTCTGAGCCTTCCATCAGCTGCAGAGTGGAGCCCCACAGTGCCAGCAAGCGATTGTTGATGAGCCTGACGTCATTGTTCTTGGCCCACTCAGAACCGATGACGATACCCAGCTCGGCAAGACGCGACTGCAAGGCCGCCCGTTCTGGAACTGGTGTGCGGTTAAGCAGCCGTTCTTCCACATCTTGCCAACCCGTGGCGTACAGGAACGTGCCCTGATAAAACCCCACAACCCATTCCAGATACTCACTTTGCCGCTGCAACTCTTGATTACGCTCGTCAGCCTGATAGGCCGCAATGAATAACTCTTGTGGCGGTAGCTCCTGAGGCCAGTCGGGGAGATTGGAGGTGCTGCAGGCGGCGAGCCACAGACAGAGCAGCAGCATTAACGGGCGGAGTTGTATTTTCACAGGGATAACGAAAAGCAGCTTTTTGGGTTCCAGAGCCTGATGTTTCTACCATCTAATACTAATCAAGGGCAAATTGGGCTGCCAAGGGTGTGACCACCTACCTTGGCCCAAAGTGAGATCAGGCGACGATAACCACTGCTCTCTACTACGCATAAATACGCACGACAACGCAAAATTGATCTCTGCGCCGGGCGCAGTGCTTTGTTACCATACAGGCATGCGGAAGCTTTCTTCACAATACCGGGAGGACTTACTTGCCGGCAAAAGAAGCGCCCAAAGGACCTAACATGGCTGAACACGAAAGCACCAATATCGCTGTCTTCTGCGACTTCGAAAACATCGCCCTCGGCGTGGAAGACGCCAAATACGCCAAGTTCGACATCGGACTGGTGTTCAAGAAGCTGCTACTCAAGGGCAGCATCGTCATCAAGAAAGCTTACTGTGACTGGGATCGCTACAAGGGCTTCAAGCCAGCCATGCACGAGGCAGCCTTTGAACTGATCGAGATTCCCCACGTACGCCAGTCAGGCAAGAACTCCGCCGATATTCGCATGGTCGTCGATGCGCTAGACCTGTGCTACACCAAACCGCACGTGGATACGTTTGTGATTCTCTCCGGCGACTCCGACTTCTCACCGCTGGTGAGCAAGCTGCGTGAGAACAACAAGATCGTCATCGGCGTAGGGGTCAAGTCTTCCACTTCTGACCTGCTCATGGCCAACTGCGACGAATTCATTTTCTACGATGATCTGGTGCGCAGCGAATCAAAACCAAAGACGCGACGCAAGCGTGGCGGTGGCCAGAAAAAAACCACCGCCAAGGAAACGGTGGAAGACAAACGTCAGGAAGCCTTCGACCTGGTGCTGGAAACCTTCGAAGCCCTACAATCCGAACGCAGCAGCGGCAATGGCATCTGGGGCTCGATGATCAAGCAGGCATTGAAGCGTCGCAAGCCAGGATTCAATGAATCCTATTATGGTTTCAAATCGTTCAGCGAATTGCTGGAAGAGGCGGCGGAAGCCGGATTGCTGAAGTTGCAGTACGATGACAAGTCGGGCGGGTATATTGTGCAGGCGGTAAAAGAAGGCTCGTAAACACAAGCCGCCCTGCCATTGGCACATCATAAGAAGTAAATATGGTATCGCTGAGAAGGCCGTTCACTGCTGAGCGGCCTCGGCCACTGAATTAGTCAGTCACCCATACGGGAAGAGCACTCACTCCTGCGTAACAAACCCTTTCCACGTACGCATGTAATCCACGAACTTCTCCGACAAACCTTCGCTGGCCAGATACTCTGGAGTGACCGGCGGCTTCACCGGTGTGAAGTCAGGGTTGCTCTGCATCTGCAAGGGAAAGTCATGATGCAGAATCGCCGCGCGGCCGAGCATGACCCAATCCACGCCACTGTCCATGGCGCGCTGCGCATCGGCCGGCGTGTGAATCTTACCCGCCACACCCAGGCGCACCTCACCGCGATCCAGATCAGTAAAATAGGACAACAGGGACTTGCCCTGCTTGTCTTCCTCCACCGGTTCTTTGAACACATCCCACAAAGACAAGTCGAGAAAATCTATCTTGCCCTCGGCACACAAGCGCTGCGCCAGCTGCACAATTTCATCCAGCTTCAATCCAAAACGCTCCGGTGACAGGCGCACACCCAGCATAAAGTTATCGCCACACTGCTCGCGCACACCATCAATAATCTCAAACAGAATACGCGAGCGATTTTCCGCACTACCGCCGTACTCATCCGTACGCCGATTGATCTCGCTACTGAAAAACTGACACAGCAGATAACCGTGCGCGCCGTGTAACTCCACTCCATCAAACCCGGCCTTCTCTGCGCGCACTGCCGCCGCGATAAAATCGGCAATAACCTGTTTGACCTCATCATGCATCATGGCTCGGGCATCGGTTTCCTCGTTGTCCGAAGGGCACAGCGGCTGACAGCCAATCAGTTCCTCCGGCGAACGCATACCGGCATGGTGAAGCTGGCAGATAGCGATGCTGTCATGCGCCTTGATTCCCGCCGCCAACCGGGTCAGCCCTTGCAGATGCTTGTCATCAAACACCCCAAGCTGCCCCGGAAAGCCCTGACCCACAGCCTGTACATGGGCCGCACAGGTCATGGTCAGCCCAAAGCCGCCTGCAGCGCGCATGGTGAGCCAGTTGTATTCTTCATCGGAGAGAGTGCCGTCGGGGTGGCTTTGCAGGTTGGTGAGCGGGGCCAGCATGAAGCGGTTTTTCATGGTAGGGCCGTGGGGTAATGCTAAAGATCTAAATAGCTCGTTCATTGAAATTACTGTGCTCGTCGAGATATAGGCCGCAGACAATAGTCAGAAATTAACTGTTAGTTCATTGCCTAAATATTTGGTTCCTGTGAAAGTCTAACGCTTCTTCATCCGGTAAGAACCTAGAAGGCAAATGCAGCTTCCTACCTTCAATATCCAATAGCCGCTGGGTAAGGTCGCTATCCGTTACATGCGCTTTCAAATCATCAGAGAGACAAACTCGATACTCACCGTCAAAGGTGATGTAACCCTTATCGAATAATTTGTCATATAAACTATTGAGAGCGATACCATTGCGCGGGTCAGCTCGCTTTTCCACCGATACTGACCACGGGATTATATGACTGGCGATTAGAAGAGAGGGGAGCCTCAATCCTGATATCGCGCAGGATTGACTGTAACTCGTCAGTACACTACGCCTGAAGAAGCCTTGCACCCTTCTTACAGCTACTTCTTGAGTAGACTCAGTTGGACCAGAAGGCAATTGCGGCTCTTGTACTTCACCTTCCACAGCTGTAGCAATATTCTTAATTTCGTATAGCTCTTCAGCTTCAGTTGCAATTGCGTTGCTATCAGCCAGAAACTCTTCCCACAACATTCGATCTGATTTGCTTACGCTAGAGAGTCCTTTACGTTCTAGATTCGGGTCTAGGTGAGCGAAATTGACAGCTTTCATCGCCACGGCAGAAGGAGTTCGACCTATCTTCTCGGCAAGTTCGATGATTTCCGGATTTCGCGAATGCAGCTTGCCGAATTGGGTATGACAATACAGACGAAGAACAAGTAGCGATTCATTTCTCTGCCAGTTTCGTCGCTCGGCGTTCACTTGATATTCCAGAGGGACTTGAGTCGATCAACGGTATGCTGCCATTTTTTCGTCCTCGGCTTGGCAACTGTATTCTGATTCCCAAAAAATCCAGTTTCAGACACAGCTTCTCTCATTGGAACGGTCTTTAACCAGCGCACAGGAACGAGATACTCAGCAAGATCATCTTCGATATCAGTAAAATACGGCTTCGCATAGTCAACAACTGTATCCAGTTCATTCAGTGACTTACCATCAACTTGATACTCAATAGCTTTCATCACTGTGCCGGTAACAATCCCTACCCCAAGGTAGCCAACACCCGGATTGTTAACCCAAATACG
>CAZQFA010000081.1:0-5755 GCA_964592245.1 uncultured Pseudohongiella sp.
ATGTCGCCTTCTTCAAGGTAGATATAGCGGTCGGTGACCTGACCTAATGCCAGCGGATCGGAAGCGACAAAGTTCTCGCCGATACCAACGCCGATAACCAGCGGGCTGCCAGAGCGGGCAACGATCAGGTTTTCCGGCTCGCTGCTGTCAACCACACAGATGCCATAGGCACCGTGCAGTTGTTTAACCGTACGCTTCACGGCAGTGAGCAACGGCACTTTGCCACCCTTGCGCTCAAGATGAATCAGGTGGGCAATGGTTTCGCTGTCTGTTTGCGAAACGAACTTGTAGCCTGAGGCTTCCAGCTTCTCACGGATGCTGGCGTAATTTTCGATGATGCCGTTGTGAACGACAGCAATGTGATCATTGGACAAATGCGGGTGGGCATTGGCCACGGTGGGTTTACCATGGGTGGCCCAGCGGGTGTGGGCAATACCGATCTTGCCTGAAAGCTTTTGTTTGCCAGCCTTGTCGACCAGCGCTGACACTTTGCCCACCGCCTTGGCCGTTTTCAGTTTGTGACTGCCTTCATCAATCAGGGCCACGCCAGCGGAATCATAGCCGCGGTACTCCAGGCGCTTGAGCCCTTCCAACAAAATTTGCGTTACTTCTCTCTCGGCGATCGCGCCTACGATTCCACACATAGTCTTATGCCTGCCTAGTGGTTGTTGCCACTTTTAGTTGGCCGTTTCCAGCCGGTGATATTGCGTTGTTTGCCACGCGCCACTGCAAGGTTGTCCGATGGTACATCGGTGTTAATCGCCGAGCCGGCAGCGACGAACGCGTTGTCCGCCAGTGTCACCGGGGCAATGAGTACGCTATTGGAACCGACGAAGACGTTGTTGCCGATGGTTGTCTTGTGTTTGTTGGCGCCGTCGTAATTGCAAAAGATGGTGCCGGCGCCAATGTTGCAACCGCTGCCAAGCGTGGCATCGCCAATATACGCCAGATGATTCGCTTTACTGCCCTCACCCAGGGTAGAGTTTTTGATCTCGACAAAGTTCCCGATCTTCACTTTGTCCGCCAGCACTGTGCCCGGTCGCAGTCGTGCTTGTGGGCCAATGGCCGCCTGGGCGCCGATGCTCGCCCCTTCTGTATTCGTGCCCGGTAATATCTCTGTACCCGCACCAATCTTCGTGTCTTTGATGATGCAATTAGCGCCAATTCTCACATTATCAGCCAGTTCCACATTGCCTTCGAAAATGACGTTGGTATCGATAACCACATCGCGGCCACAACTGAGGCTGCCACGCACATCGACTCGGGATGGATCCAGCAAGGTGACGCCAGCGCGCAGTAACTTTTCAACCTGCAAGCCCTGAAAATGGCGCTCCAACAAGGCCAGTTGCACCTTGTCATTGACGCCCATGACCTCTTTGTCATCGCCGGCCTGCGTGGCGGTGACTTTACAGCCCTCTTCGGCTGCCATGGCAACGATGTCAGTCAGGTAATATTCTTTCTGGTCGTTGCTGTTCTTGAGACTGCCCAGCCAGCGTTTGAGTTTCCCGGCCGGTATGGCCATGATGCCGGTATTCACTTCATTGATGAGCAGTTGCTGAGCCGTGGCATCACGATGCTCGACAATGGCTTTAACTTCCGCCGAGTCATTACGAATAATACGGCCAAGCCCCTGCGGTGCTCCGGTGACAACAGTCAGCAGGGACAGCGAATCCGGTCCGGCCTGGGCCAGCAGATCTTGCAGCGTGGCCTCTGTTATCAGCGGTACATCACCAAACAGCACCAGTACCTGATTGTCGTCACTGCTGGTATCGATCCCGTCGATGGCTTGTTGCACCGCATGCCCGGTGCCCAATTGTTCTGACTGGGTTACCCAGTGCAGCTTGTCTTTGAGGTTGGCGTTGTCCTGGAAATGGGTCTGAATGGCCTCGGCGGCAAAACCGACAACCACATGCATCTTGTCAGGCTGTAAGGCGCTGGCGGTATTAAGTACACGTTCCAGCATGGCCTGACCGCCGATGGAGTGCAGGACCTTGGGTTTACTGGAGTACATGCGGGTACCCTTGCCCGCGGCGAGAATGACAACTTCCATTATTCTGATTGCCCTGAACAGGACCGAGTGGCCGACCCGTTCGTGAAGAGGTTAGACGCTGGTTAACGACATTAAGCTAACTGCACAAAAGAGTACCAAAAAAAAAGGTAGCGAGTGCTACCTTTTTCTTACGCCATTGGGTGAACTTTTGGCTCACCTATTGCGATTTTCTTACAGTTTTTTCAATTGACGCAGGGCACGCAACTGGGCAGAGGCTTCTGCTAACTGAGCCGCCGCAGAGGAATATTCAAATTCGGCCCCCTGATTGGCGATGGCGCGTTCGGCATCTGCTTTGGCTTCCAGTGCCGCTGCTTCGTCCATGTCATCTGCGCGCAGCGCTGTGTCCGCCAACAGAGTGGCAACACCGCGCTGTACTTCAAGGTAACCGCCGGAGACATAGAAAACTTCTTCTTCGCCGCCTTCCAGAATCAGACGTACCGGGCCCGGAATCAAACCGGTAATCAGCGGTGCGTGACCCGGGGCAATACCCAAATCACCGAGAGTACCCGCGGCAACAACCATCTCTACCTCACCGGAAAAGATGTTTTGTTCCGCACTCACGATGTCGCAATGCATTGTTGAGGCCATGTTCTAGGTTCCTTCTACGCTAACGCGTATTCAATTCTGTTTGCTGTGCCGTTGCCGGCACAGCGTAGAGTCAGGGTTGTGACCGATCGAGTCTCGCTGCTTACTTCTTCTTCAGCTTCTCGGCTTTTTCTACAGCTTCTTCGATCGTACCTACCATGCTGAAAGCCTGCTCTGGCAGATGGTCATAATCACCAGCCAGAATGCCTTTAAAGCCGGCAATGGTGTCTTTCAGCGTCACGTACTTACCCGGCGCGTTAGTGAAGACTTCCGCAACGGTGAAGGGCTGTGACAGGAACTGGGAGATCTTACGAGCGCGAGCAACAGTTTGCTTGTCTTCTTCAGACAGCTCGTCCATACCCAGAATGGCAATAATGTCTTTCAATTCTTTATAACGCTGCAGTACGGTCTGTACGCCACGGGCTGTTTCGTAATGCTCGGTACCGATAACCAGTGGATCCAGCTGACGGGAAGTGGAATCCAGTGGGTCAACCGCCGGGTAAATACCCAGGGCAGCAATGTCACGCGACAGTACAACCGTTGCATCAAGGTGAGCAAACGTGGTGGCCGGTGACGGGTCAGTCAAGTCATCCGCCGGTACGTAAACCGCCTGAATAGAGGTAATAGAGCCTGTCTTGGTAGAAGTGATTCGCTCTTGCAGGGCGCCCATCTCTTCCGCCAGTGTTGGCTGGTAACCTACCGCAGAAGGCATACGACCCAGCAGTGCTGATACTTCCGTACCGGCCAGTGTGTAACGGTAAATGTTGTCAACGAACAACAGTACGTCACGGCCTTCATCACGGAACTTCTCTGCCATGGTCAAACCAGTCAGGGCAACACGCAGTCGGTTACCGGGTGGCTCGTTCATCTGGCCGTACACCATGGATACTTTGGAGTTGGCGAAGTTTTCAACGTCAACAACGTTGGATTCCTGCATCTCGTGATAGAAGTCGTTACCTTCACGAGTACGCTCACCCACACCGGCGAATACAGACAGACCGGAGTGTGCCTTGGCGATGTTGTTGATCAGCTCCATCATGTTTACGGTCTTGCCTACACCGGCACCACCGAACAGACCAACCTTACCGCCCTTGGCGAACGGACACACAAGGTCAATCACCTTGATACCGGTTTCCAGCAGTTCGTTGGTGGCTGACAATTCTTCGTAAGTCGGCGCGGCGCGGTGAATCGGCATACGCTCTTTCTCGCCGATCGGGCCACACTCGTCGATAGGACGACCCAGTACGTCAACAATACGGCCCAGTGTTTCTGTACCAACCGGAACAGAAACCGGAGCACCACTGTCGGCGACATTGAGGCCACGCTTGAGACCTTCTGTAGAACCCAGGGCAATGGTTCGAACCACGCCGTCACCGAGTTGCTGTTGGACTTCCAGTGTGACTTCCGTGTTATCAACTGTCAGGGCGTCATAAACCCTGGGTACAGCTTCCCGTGGAAACTCCACGTCGATTACAGCACCAATGATTTGTACGATTCGACCGCTACTCATGTCCGGTTCCTCTTAAATTCTCGCTAATCTTTCTAGGCAATCTAGTAGTTTGTAAATTAAAAATTCGTTCGCTCGTGCGCGTTATACCGCTGCGGCACCGCTGACAATCTCTGACAACTCTTGCGTAATAGAAGCCTGGCGGGCCTTGTTATAAACCAGCTCCAGCTCTTCGATGATGTCGCCAGCATTGTCGGTAGCGTTCTTCATCGCCAACATACGTGCTGCTTGCTCGCAGGCGTTATTTTCAACAACAGCCTGGTAAACCTGGGATTCGATGTAACGCGACAGCAGGCCTTCCAGCAGCTCTTCAGCGTTAGGCTCGTAAATATAGTCCCAGGGCAAAGCGTTATCGTCTTCTTCGCTCGGTGGCAGTGGCAACAACTGTTCAACAGTAGGCTGTTGCGTCATGGTGTTGACGAAGGTGTTGCAAACAAGATTGACCTGATCGATCTCCTTGTTTTCAAACTTCTGCAGCATGACCTGTACCGCACCAATCACATCTTCCAGCTCTGGCGCTTCGCCAATGTTGCGTTGTGCGGCAACGACGTTGCCGCCGTAAGAGTTGAAAAAGGCGGCCGCCTTGGCGCCAATAACGCACAGATCGATTGCCACGCCCTTGTCAGCCCACTGCTTCATGGAAGCGACGGTGGCTTTAAACAGGTTGATGTTCAGACCGCCGCACAAGCCGCGGTCAGTGGATACGATGATGTACCCGATGCGTTTGACTTCACGGGTATCGAAAAAGTGATGTCGATACTCGGAAGAGGCGTTCGCAATATGGCCAATCACAGAACGGATGCGTTTGGCATAGGGCTTACCTATCTCCATGCGATCCTGTGCTTTGCGCATTTTGGACGCCGCGACCATTTCCATGGCGCTGGTGATCTTCTGAGTATTCTTGATACTCGAGATCTTGGATCGTATTTCCTTACCGCCTGCCATTGTGAGTACTTGCCTTTATTTGTGTATTAGTAAACCAAATGCTTTATTAAGTGCTTACCAGCTCTGGGTAGACTTGAAAGTATCGATGGCCGACTTGAACTGGCCTTCGATTTCCTCATTCCAGTCACCACTTTCGTTCACTTTGGCCAACAGATCAGCGTGCTCGCTGTTCATGTAGCTCAGCAGTGCGGCTTCGAAGTCGAGTACTTTGTTCAGCTCAACATCTTTCAGATAGCCTTCGTTCGCGGCATAAATGGACACACCCATTTCAGCAATGGACAGCGGTGAGTATTGCTTCTGCTTCATCAGCTCGGTGACGCGCTGACCGTGCTCCAGCTGGGAACGGGTCGCTTCATCGAGGTCAGAGGCAAACTGCGCAAACGCTGCCAGTTCACGGTACTGGGCCAGAGCGATACGAATACCACCACCCAGCTTCTTGATAATCTTGGTCTGTGCGGCACCACCTACACGGGATACCGAGATACCCGGGTTCATCGCCGGACGAATACCGGAGTTGAACAGGTCGGTTTCCAGGAAGATCTGACCGTCGGTAATGGAGATTACGTTGGTCGGTACGAATGCGGAAACGTCACCCGCCTGGGTTTCGATGATCGGCAGCGCGGTCAGGGAGCCGGTTTTGCCGTTCACTTCAATGTTGGTGAACTTTT
>CAZQFA010000082.1:0-2122 GCA_964592245.1 uncultured Pseudohongiella sp.
AATGAGGCACGGACTCAGCTAGACAGAATCAGTGCTGATCAGGTTCAGTATATCGAGATCGTTCGGGGCACATCCTCACAGTTGGACGTGCAGAATACTGGCCAGTTGGTCAACGTGGTGCTGCTTGAAGCAGAGTCACAATCGAACCTCGCCACAGAGTTGAGCGCCAAGCATTTTGATGATGGAACGCTGGACCCCGGCGTCTCTTTGGCCTGGAGTGGCCAGTCCGGCAGTTTTACCTATCTGCTGAGCGGGTCTGCCCAGTCAGCCTACCAGCATACTGTGAGTCTGGAGCAGAGTGTGAACGGCGATTTCTCGCCTCATGAAGTCATCACCTTTGACCGGTATGTCGAGCAGACAGATTATTCCCTGAATACCAATCTCACATGGGACCTTGGTGGTAGAGACAGGCTCGCACTTAACGCCCTCTACAATCAAAATGATCCGCCCGCTGATTTGCAGCGCACGATCATAAACCTGGATACGGGGGCTCCCGCCATAAGCTATGAGCGCGAAACTTTACCCGCCACGGCAAGTGACTGGGAAATCGGTGCCGACTATCAAAAGGGATTCGCTAATGGTAACCGCTTCAAGGCACTGATCATCGTCAATGAGAAGAATGAATCCACCACAAGGGAGCGCTATACATCATCCACGCCGGGTGGTGCAGAAACGAAAAATCTGTTTCTGGATACGAATAGCATTTACAGTGAACGTATCGTGCGCTCTTCCTTTACATTGAATCCCCGTTCGGGGCAGGGTCTGGAACTGGGTGTTGAGGTTGCGCAAACCACACAAGACTCAAATCTCAAACTGGGTGTGCGCACGGCTGCGCCGGGCTCGCCAGAATTCGGCGGGCTAACGCCAGTTTCATTCAACAATGCGCTGTCTACCGTAGAAGAAATCCGCATTGAACCGTTTGCCATTCACAACTGGCAGATCAATTCCCGACTGTCTCTTGAATCGTCCTTGGTGGGCGAGTATTCCGAAATTGAACAATTCGGAGACGTCGTCAATCAGCGTGACTTCAACTTCATCAAACCGAAACTGGATTTTCGCTTTAATATCAATCAATCCCTGCAATTCCGTACGTCACTAGAGAAATTTGTCGGGCAACTAAGTTTTGCGGATTTTTCGCAAACCAGTAATACGGAAGATGATGACCAAAATACCAACACCGGAAATCCGACTCTGGAACCGGAAGAAAGCATCCGCTTGGAAGTCGGGTTGGACTATCGGCTTCCCAATGACGGTGGAACGCTCAATACACGCTATTTTCATTACCGCTTCGATAACAAGATAGGCCAGATTGATATCTCGACCCCAACCATGATCGACTCCACTAACGGCAATATCGGTCGGGCTGGTGCTTACGGCGTGCGTACGAATTTCAGTCTAAGACTCGGATTCCTCGGCGTGGATAACGCACTGCTGACCGGCTCTCTGACGATTCAGGAATCGGATATCGAAGTTGATCCTTTTACCAACAGAGATGCGCATTTTTTCCCGTATGACCGGGGCGGATACAACTTTGGCTTTCGCCAGGACCTGGCGTCCCCGAATTTTAGCTGGGGGGTAAACTTCAGGGAAAGAATTGATGGCAATCGCGTGCGTCATGATATTGATAACGAATTTGAGCTCGCATCACCGCAGAGCCTGGGCGCCTTTTTCGAGCTGCGCAATTTCCTCGGCGGGCTTACCTATCGACTGGAAGCGAACAATATAAAGAACGCCGGTCGCTGCTTTAACCGCTTCCGATTCGCGGGTGACCGCAGAATTGCCCCTCTGTCTGAAGTTGAGAATATCTGCTCCACTACCGGACCTGAGTATGTGTTCATCGTCAGAGGAAATTTCTAAATGTTCTGTCTTTAAGCGGGAGCAATGTAGAAACAGTCGGGGGCAGAGCAGAAATGCAGTAACTCGAGGGCGGTCAAGGACAGCGACCTCGAGCTATCCGCTATGCAATGAGCAAGGGCCGGCATTGACTCGTGAGAAATGCAATTCAATAGGTAACGCATTGACTGCCAAGCCTTTCAGGCCACGAAGAAGACGCTGGCAATCCAGGTGAGTGCCTGTATTTCCCCGCTGCCCTTGTGGATGCCCCGATTTAGCTACTCCGCTT
>CAZQFA010000082.1:2222-3301 GCA_964592245.1 uncultured Pseudohongiella sp.
ACTCCACTAGAGTTCCCACCAACCACCCCGGGTTTAGTGCCGCCCCAACCCCACAAATATGACAAAGTGGTGACCTAACTGTCATTTTGTCATCATATTGTAATATTCATGTCATAGAGTGCAGTCCCTATAAGTGGTAGCCGCAGTTCGCTACGAAACACATAGAAAGCACAGATAGAGATTGGAGAGGGGCATGAACCGCACTTTGGCACTCACTTTGGGATTCACTGGCAGCTTGCGAATTGCAATAGCTGCAGCACTTGCAGGAACAGCTTCCGGAGCCTACGCAGCAGACCAGGCGCTACTGGATATCCTGTTACAGAACGGGGCTATCACCCAGGAGCAGTACGACAGCCTGATTGAGAAAGAGAGCCTCTCCAGCGAGGACTTTACCGCTCAGGCGGCCGAGACGGCCAGCTCAGACAGCACGGTCAGAGTAGAAAATTTAGACAGGGCCGAAAGAGCAGCCATTGCCAGCGTAGTCGACGCGCAGATTGCGCAGCAGTTCCCGGTGACCGCCGAACACACCAGCAGCGGTTTTCGTTTCGAGACCCGAGACGGTAACTGGCGCACGGATCTGCAGTGGCGAGCGCAAATGCGCTACACCGATCCCTATCGATCAGACCCCAGATCAATTTCTGCTTTCAACGCGGCAGACCAGTCCAACTTTGAAGCACGTCGCCTGCGCATGAAGATTGGCGGTCACGGCTTTGAACCGTGGATTCAGTACTACTTTGAAGTCGACCTGATGCCGTCTCGTGATGTGGATGACAGCAGCGCGGCCGCCAGTGCCCGCGTCATTGATTGGCGCATCGATCTGGCCAAATGGGACTGGGCTGGAGTGCGTCTCGGCCAGTGGAAAGTGGACCTGAACCGCGAACGCGTCGACTCCTCCGGCCGCCAGCAGTTTGTCGAGCGTTCCATCGCCAATCGCGTCTTTACCATCGATCGCCAAGTCGGCGTCCAGCTCAAAGGACATCTGTTTGAAGACACACCCGCGGACATGCGTTATTGGGCCGGTGTCTTCAATGGCGAAGGCCGTGGTGTCAACAATGCCGATGACAACATGATGTACATGG
>CAZQFA010000082.1:3401-5638 GCA_964592245.1 uncultured Pseudohongiella sp.
TTCTTCCACCACCTGTTCCCTGCGGTACCGGCGCCGCTGGAACTGGCAGCACGCTATGCCTACGTGGACGAGCCCAACAGAACCAATCTGATTCTGGAAAATGAGCGCGAAGAATTTACGCTGGGCGCCAACTGGTTCATTGCCGGCCACAACAGCAAGCTGACTCTGGATTATTCCCGACTGACTCTGGACGATGGACTGGTGGGTCTGGATGAAGATGGCGATCGCGTGCGCTTCCAGTGGGATGTGTCATTCTGATACACGCCTAACAATTAGAGTCAGAGCAAAGATACAGTGCTGTATTTTTCTCTGACTCTATTGCATTGTCCTTGCCTGTTTTTAGAATCCTTTTAGTGCGCCACTCAAGCGCGCTGGGCTGACTGCCTTCAGAGTAATGGATTCACAGGCCTGGAATTCCGCGAACTTGTGCAGCGCAGCCGACAATGCAGTCGCAAGCTCATCATCATCGAAAGGGTGAGCCTCAACGTGTAAATTCTTGATTTCCAGCACCGCAGTCTTGCGGTGGGCTTTGCAGTCCATGCGGCCAATAAACCGGTCGCGATAGAGCAGGGGCAAACTGAAATAGCCAAACTGACGCTTGGCTTCAGGCAAATAGCACTCCAACTGATAGTTGAAATTAAACAGCGCTTCGAGGCGTTCGCGTTGAATAACACTGTTATCAAAAGGTGACAGAATCAGTAGCCGATCCTTAGCGCGCGGCAGTGGTTTATCCAGCGTGCCAGCCTCACAAAGATACACGGCGCCGTTGTCCAGACGAACTTGCTCCAGCTCACCCGCATCAAGTTTGGCGTTCACCAGTGCCTTGGTGGCGTTACGCAGTTCTGTACCCCGGCGCAGGTAGGTAATCCCTTTCAGCGAGACGAAGGCGGAGCTGCGCAATTGTTGCTCAAGTAGATAGGCAGCAAGTTCCTCAGTGCCGGGCACTGTGGTATCGACGTCGCTCGGCAGCACGCGCTCAGTCAGGTCGTAGGTTTTCTGGAAGCCCTCGCGGTCACTGATCATGAGGTCGCCGCGCATATACAGCTGTTCAATGGCCTTTTTTGCCGGTTTCCAATCCCACCAGCCAGAACCCTTGCTGCGTCTTTGCTCCAGATCGCGAGACTTTAACGGCCCATCCGAGCGAATTCGCGCCAGCAGCTCCCGCATCAGTTTTTCGTCAGGCTTTTTATACCAGTGCACTTGTCCTGCTTTGATCGCCTGCTTGTAAGGCAATGAGAAACGAAAATCTTCCATGGGCAGAAAAGCCGCAGCATGCGCCCAATACTCGAAAATGGCTTTGCTTTTTAGTAGTTGATTGGTCATCGCCGGGGTGAATTTTGGGACCCGGGCTTGTAAGACATGATGATGGGCTCTGGCCACCACAGAGATGGAGTCGATTTGCACATACCCCAGATGCTGGATCGCCCGACGCGCTCCATTCAGGCCACTGCCAAAAGGGCGATCATGTAGCAGACCTTGCGCGGCGAGCATGTGGCGACGAAGTCGGAGTTCGGCGTGTTTGGTTTTGGCTTCGAACATGGTGAGACTTGGTAGGGGCGCTAATCGAGCACCAGGGTAACTGTAAACATAAGCGCAAGGTGTGGAATTTTTCTGGTTTTAAGTGTCATCATAGATCTGTCAGACCGTTAGTGAAACGGTTAGTGAGTCCTTTAGTGAGACCTATAGAGAAACCGTTAGTGAGACCACTACTCGGACCGCTTAAGTGTGGCAGGCCGCTCAAGCAAACTACTCTATCTTGCTTTGCCCCGTTAATTTCCAATAATCGAGAAAATCAGGTCTAATTGCATGCAATTAGACCTCGAAACTGCAACAAACCAATAACAAGAGATGAATTTCATGATCATTCGGCAAAAACTCGTTCTCTATCTGCAGGCCATCGCAATTTCTTCGCTGTCACTGCCTGCTGTCAGCCTCGCCCAGTCGCCTACTGATGAGGAACTGGCCACGACTGTAACTGACGGTTTCACCATTGCTGTTGTTGGCGATCTTATCATTGCACACGCCATGGACCACATGCTGGCTGATCGTGGATTTCAGGAAGTGGTGGAACTGGTGCGCGGTGCTGATGTGGCTACCGGTAATCTGGAAACCAATATCATTGATGGCCGCAGTTTTCGCGGCAGTCGTGGCGGTGGCTTTGGCGCCGAACCAGAAGCTGCCCGGTTCATAAAAGACATGGGCTTCGATCTCGTCGCCCGCGCCAATAATCACGCCAA
>CAZQFA010000083.1:0-5629 GCA_964592245.1 uncultured Pseudohongiella sp.
CCTCGACCGACAGGCCGAGGCCGGCAGCAGCGCCAATGAGAGCGATGCCGACCGTGCCGGCAACAGTCCAGCTACTGCCGATACTCAGGGCGATGAGGGCGCAAATGACGCAGGTGGCCAGATAGAAGATCGACGGATCGAGAATCAACAGGCTGTAATAGATCATGGTGGGCACGGTGCCGGACATGATCCAGCTGCCAATCAACATGCCAACACTGAAGAGAATGAGGATCGGTTTCAGGGCGACAGTGACGCCAGTGATGATGCTGTCTTCGATATCCTGCCACACCTGCCCATTGCGCCAGCCAATAATGGCGGCCACCGCGGCGCCGATGCACAGGGCGATCTGGTTCGGACCATAGCTGGCATCTTCACCAAACAGGTACACTGAGAAAGAGAGCAGGAAAACGAGGACGAATACCGGGGTGATCGCCTGCAACACCGACGGTTGCGGTGCGCTGGAACTGTGTTCAGGACTGGCGTCAGAAGTGCTTGTCATGACTGCTTGTTCTTCAATAAGCCGGTAGAATATAGGTATTCGCTGCCCGCTGTCTATTTAACGCATCGTCAACCGGGGAATTGCGCTATAATCCGCGCCTTTCGCCCGGCAGACTCCGGGTGGTAGGCTGCCTGACAGTGGGTCTGGCAAGCTCGCCAGGCAGACCCTTCAAGCCCAAGAAAAGCCCAAGACAAGTCCATGAATAGCGCAGAAAGTTACATGACCGATATCGAAGCCTATATGTTGAAGCTGGGTACTCAGGCCCGTGCCGCTTCACGCGAAATCAACAAGGCCAGCACGGCGCAGAAGAATGCCGCACTGCTGGCAATCGCCGCTGCGCTCGATGAATCCAGAACAGATTTACTGGCCGCCAATCGCAAGGATCTCGATGCGGGGCAGGAAAAAGGTCTGGAGCCAGCCCTGATGGATCGATTGGAGCTGAACAAGGCGCGTATCGACACCATGATTGAAGGGCTCAAACAGGTGGCGTCGCTGCCCGACCCGGTGGGTGAAATCAGTGACATGAAGTTCCGCCCCAGCGGCATTCAGGTTGGTCGCATGCGCGTGCCCCTGGGTGTCATTGGCATCATTTACGAGTCCCGCCCCAACGTCACTTGTGAAGCAGCCAGTCTCTGCCTGAAAAGTGGCAACGCCACGATCCTGAGGGGCGGGTCGGAAGCACTGCATTCCAATCAGGCAATTGCCCAATGCATCGCCACTGGTCTGGAACAGGCCGGGTTAAGTCGGGATGTGGTGCAGGTTCTTGATCGCACAGATCGCGACGCCGTGGGCAAATTGATCACCATGCCAGAATACGTGGACGTTATCGTACCCCGCGGCGGCAAGGGCCTGATCGAACGCATCAGCCGCGATGCGCGCGTGCCGGTGATCAAGCATCTGGACGGTATTTGTCATGTTTACATCGATCATGGCGCCGACATTGAAAAATCATTGCGTGTGGCGGTGAATGCCAAGACCCAGCGTTACGGCACCTGTTGTACCATGGAGACGCTGCTGGTCGCCGAGGGCATGGCGGCTGCAATATTGCCACCACTGGCGGAGAGTTATCGTGAGCATAATGTTGAGCTGCGTGGCTGTCCGCGGACTATGGAGATAATTGCTGGCGTGATCCCCGCCACTGAAGAGGACTGGGAGACCGAATACCTTGCTCCCATCCTTTCCATCAAGGTGGTGGCTGATGTCGATGAGGCAATTGCCCATATCAATCGTTACAGTTCTCAGCACACCGACTCCATCATGACCGAGAACTACACGATTGCGCAGCGCTTCTTGCGCGAAGTCGATTCCAGTTCGGTCATGGTCAATGCCTCAACGCGCTTCGCAGATGGCTTTGAGTACGGGCTTGGTGCTGAAATCGGTATTTCCACTGACAAGTTACACGCCCGAGGTCCGGTCGGGCTGGAAGGACTGACATCGCAGAAATATATCGTTTTAGGAGACGGTCACATCCGCCAGTGACAGAGCGCCTGGGAGTGTTCGGCGGCATGTTCGATCCGGTGCACAACGGTCACCTCGATGCGGCACGGTTTGTCCTTAACAAACTGGCTCTCGACAGTCTCAAGATGATTCCCTGTGCGACGCCTAATCATCGAGGTGCGGCCCGCGTTCAAGCGCAGCACCGCCTACAGATGCTGCGTCTTGCACTCGCCGATGAAGAGAAAATCGAAGCTGATGATCTTGAGCTCACCCGTGCGGGTGTGTCTTACTCTGTTGACACCCTGCAGGAATTGACAGACAGGGGAGTGAGCAAGCAGCTGGTTTTTGTGCTCGGACTGGATGCGTTCAATGCCATCACCCAATGGCATGAATGGCAGAAAATGTTTGCGTTGAGCCACCTGTGTGTACTGGGTCGGCCGGGTACTGTGCTGGATACGGAAAGTCTGGCGCCAGTGGGTCTGGAACAGCGTCTGGTCAGCTCAGTGGATGAGTTGTTCGCCAGTGCCGCGGGCAAGGTGTTATTGCTGGAAGAGTTTCAATACGATGCGTCATCTTCCGGTGTGCGACGCGCATTGCGAATGGAAGAAGATGTGAGCAGCGTGCTGCCAGCAAAGGTGCAGCTGTATATCGATGACAACAGGCTCTATAGATAAGGCCTGATTGTTTGAACTACTAACTGAATTATTGAAGGTATCGGATTGGAAAGTAAAGAACTTGCAGATTTGCTCATTGAGGCACTCGATGACATGAAAGGGCAGTCGCTTAGCTGTATTGATGTGCAGGAGCTGACGGAGATCACTGATTATATGGTGATAGCAACCGGTCGATCCAATACGCATATCAGGGCACTCGCTGACACAGTTGTCACCAAGGCGAAAGAAGTCGGCGTTAATGTGTCCGGTGTCGAGGGTAAATTGCAGTCGGAATGGGTGCTTGTCGATGCAGGTGATGTGGTGGTGCATATCATGCTGGCGCCAGTTCGCGCACTTTATAATCTGGAAGACTTGTGGAATATCAATGCTGCTGCAGCAAGTGCCGCAGCGAAGACAGACGCATCCGGGGATGAACCCGAAGTTGAATAGCACGATGTGGCCGGCAGGGCATTGCTAGTATGAAAATTACACTGCTTGCAGTCGGCAACAAAATGCCGCAGTGGGTGCAGCAAGGGGTTGAGGACTACGCCAAACGCATCGAGCATGAGTTGGGTTTTGCCATTGTCGAGGTTCCTATGGCGAAACGTGGCAAGTCGGCCAACATTGAACAACTCATGCAAAAGGAAGGCATGGCGCTTTTGGACAAAGTGCCGCGAGGCGATCATCTGGTGGCGTTGGAAGTGCATGGCAAGAAGCTCAGCACTATCGAGTTGGCCAATCGCCTGCAAAGCCTGAATGATGACAGCAAGAATCTCACCCTGCTGATTGGTGGTCCTGACGGACTCGCTCCGGCCTGTCGCCAACAGGCGGTGGAGAGCTGGTCCCTGTCCAATCTGACGCTACCCCATCCGCTGGTGCGCGTGCTGGTGACAGAGCAACTGTACCGCGCCTGGAGTGTCGTTAAAGGGCACCCGTATCACCGCGAGTAACAGCATCCTCGACCGATGGTGACCCGCCCGGGCTCAAGCCCTTAAAATGCCGGCGCAAATAGCGTTAAAATAAGAACTTAACGACACTATCTCTGTCAAAGCAGGAAGAAAGATGCAGCGTTGCCGGTCATTGTGCGCGGCTGACTCGTCACGGCCTTTTGGTCAGTAACTGGCAAGTAGACTTCAGGTGGTCGGAAGCAGGTCAGCGGAAGCGGGTCTGCATAAAGCGGGGCTGTAAGAAGCGGGTGCAAAAATAGTACACAAACCTGCTTCCAGCGGCATGGCGGCGATCAGAGACAGTGTCGGCAATCAGGCCGCGCCTGGGCTTTAGCTGCATGGCGTCAGGCCGACTATTTACAGATAGGTTACAAGCGCAATGATGGAGGCAGTCCGGGAATCAGGACGCCAAATGTCACCGCAGGCTGCAGAATAGACGCAACTCAACAAGGCACTTTCATAACGGACAAGGCACTAGTTAATGGCTGGCAAATGGCAGCTTAAAGATCACGAGGCAGAACGACGCATCTTCAATCGCCGATTGATGGTGGCCGGTGTCATTGTCTGCGGATTATTTGCCGCCTTGCTGATAAACCTGTTTAACCTGCAAGTTGTCCAACACGAATACTTCTCCGCCCGTTCCGATGGCAATCGCCTGCACTCGCAATATGTGCCACCAGCTCGCGGGCTGATCTTTGATAGCAGTGGTCGCCTGTTGGCAGACAACCAGCCCATCTTCAACCTGACGGTTGTTCGTGAGCAGGTCGGTGATCTGGATGAGACGCTGGCTTTTATTGGCGGCTTGATTGATCTCAGTACCGACGACATTGAGCAGTTTCGCACCCGCTTGCAGCGCAACCGTGTGCCATTCACTTCGGTTCCGTTGCGCTATGTACTGAGCGAAGAAGAGAAGTCACGTATTGCCGTCAACAGCCATTTGTTGCCGGGCGTCGCCATCGAGCCCCAGTTTGTTCGTCACTACCCGTTGGGCAGTCTGACTGCCCACTCGGTAGGGTATGTCTCGGAGATCAACCGCCGTGAGCTGGACAGCCTCAGTGATGAAGAGCGTGAAAATTACGGCGGTACCAACCACATTGGCAAGACAGGTATCGAGCGTACCTACGAAGACTTGCTGCACGGCAAAGTGGGCTATGAGATTGTTGAAAAGAATAATCGTGGCCAGGTGATGCGCCGTCTGGATCGCACCGATCCGGTTGCTGGCAAGAATCTGACCCTGTACCTGAACAGTCGCTTGCAGATTGCTGCCGAGAAGGCGTTGGGCAAGTATCGCGGCGCGGTGGTGGCCATAGACCCCAAAACGGGGGGCATTCTGGCAATGGTCAGCAAGCCGGGCTTTGATCCCAACCTGTTTGTCACCGGTATTAGCAGCAAAGACTACAATGTATTGATTAACGATCGTATCAATACGCCGCTGTTCGACCGCACCACCAACCCCTATCCACCGGGGTCAACTGTTAAGCCATTCCTCGGGCTGGCCGGTCTGCAACACGGCTTTGTCGATTACGACTTCGCCATAGAAGACCCGGGCTATTTCCGCTTGCCAGGCGTCTCTTATCGCTGGGGTGACTATACTCTGCGCACCGCCATCGGTGGTGGGCATGGTCACACCGATCTGCAGAAGGCCATTTTCCAGTCCTGCGACACCTTCTTCTATGATCTGGGTAATCGCATGGGCATCGATACGATGCATGCGTTCCTGTCCCAATTCGGCTTTGGTGATAACTTTGCCGTCGACATTGATTACGCCCGCACGGGCGTGCTGCCGTCGCGTGAATGGAAGCGCCAGACGCGCGGCGAACCCTGGTATCCGGGCGACACGATCAATTCATCGATAGGTCAGGGCTATATGTGGGCGACGCCGACGCAACTGGCGACGGCTGCTGCGATCATGGCCAACAAGGGCAAGGTCGTACAACCGCGGCTGTTGAAATCGGCTGACGGCGTACCCTTCGAGCCGGTGATAGAGAATCCGGTTCCCGATGTCGTGGTCGAAGACGAAGACTATTGGCGTTACATTCAGGAATCCATGACCATGGTCGTTCATCGCCCCTATTCGAATACGTTCCGTGATT
>CAZQFA010000084.1:0-5612 GCA_964592245.1 uncultured Pseudohongiella sp.
CCTCGACCGACAGGCCGAGGCCGGCAGCAGCGCCAATGAGAGCGATGCCGACCGTACCAGCGACAGTCCAGCTGCTACCGATACTCAGGGCAATGAGGGCGCAAATGACGCAAGTGGCCAGATAGAAGATCGACGGGTCGAGAATCAGCAGGCTGTAGTAGATCATGGTAGGCACAGTGCCGGACATGATCCAGCTGCCAATCAGCATGCCGACACTGAACAGAATGAGAATTGGTTTCAGGGCGACAGTGACCCCAGTGATGATGCTGTCTTCAATATCCTGCCATACCTGCCCATTGCGCCAGCCAATAATGGCGGCCACAGCGGCGCCGATGCACAGGGCGATCTGGTTCGGACCATAGCTGGCGTCTTCGCCAAACAGGTACACCGAGAAAGAGAGCAGGAAAACGAGGACGAATACCGGGGTGATCGCCTGCAGCACCGACGGTTGCGGTGCGCTGGAACTGTGTTCAGGACTGGCGTCAGAAGTGCTTGTCATGACTGCTTGTTCTTCAATAAGCCGGTAGAATATAGGTATTCGCTGCCCGCTGTCTATTTAACGCATCGTCAAGCGGTGAATTGCGCTATAATCCGCGCCTTTCGCCCGCCGGACTCCGGGTGGTACGCTGCTTGGCAGTTGCTCTGGCAAGTGGCGTTAGCGACAGTTTTTAATGCATTGGAATAACAGGTTGAGCAGGAGACCGGCCGCGGCCGCGACATTGTATGTTCGCAGACCCGTCCGGTAACGCTGCCAGGCAGCCCCTGCAAGCCCAAGACAAGCCCATGAATAGCGCAGAAAGTTACATGACCGATATCGAAGCCTATATGTTGAAGCTGGGCACCCAGGCCCGTGCCGCTTCACGCGAAATCAACAAGGCCAGTACGGCGCAGAAGAACGCCGCTTTGCTGGCAATTGCGGCTGCGCTCGATGAATCCAGAACAGAATTACTGGCTGCCAATCGCAAGGATCTGGATGCGGGACAGGATAAGGGTCTCGAGCCGGCCTTGATGGATCGGCTGGAACTGAACAAGGCGCGTATCGACACCATGATTGAAGGGCTCAAGCAAGTGGCGTCGCTACCCGATCCAGTGGGTGAAATCAGTGACATGAAATTTCGCCCCAGCGGCATTCAGGTTGGTCGCATGCGTGTGCCATTGGGCGTCATCGGTATCATTTACGAGTCCCGTCCCAACGTCACCTGTGAAGCGGCCAGTCTCTGCCTGAAAAGTGGCAACGCCACTATCCTGAGAGGCGGGTCAGAAGCTTTGCATTCCAATCAGGCCATCGCCAAATGCATTGCCACCGGTCTGGAACAAGCCGGGTTAAGTCGCGATGTGGTGCAGGTTCTTGATCGAACTGATCGCGAGGCTGTGGGCAAATTGATCACCATGCCGGAATACGTGGACGTTATCGTCCCCCGTGGCGGCAAGGGTCTGATCGAGCGCATCAGTCGGGACGCCCGTGTACCGGTGATCAAGCATCTGGACGGCATTTGCCATGTCTATATCGATCACGGTGCCGATATCGAAAAATCCTTGCGAGTGGCGGTGAACGCCAAGACTCAACGCTACGGCACTTGTTGTACCATGGAGACGCTGCTGGTCGCCGAGGGCATGGCGGCGGCAATTTTACCTGCACTGGCGGAGAGTTATCGCGAACACAATGTTGAGTTACGTGGCTGTCCGCGGACTATGGAGATTATTTCCGGCGTGATTCCCGCCACTGAGGAGGACTGGGAGACTGAATACCTTGCTCCCATCCTGTCCATCAAAGTGGTGGCTGATGTCGATGAAGCCATTGCCCATATCAATCGTTACAGTTCTCAGCACACCGACTCTATCATGACCGAGAACTACACGATTGCGCAGCGCTTCTTGCGCGAAGTCGATTCCAGTTCGGTCATGGTCAATGCCTCAACGCGCTTCGCAGATGGCTTTGAGTACGGGCTTGGTGCTGAAATCGGTATTTCCACTGACAAGTTACACGCCCGAGGTCCGGTCGGGCTGGAAGGACTGACATCGCAGAAATATATCGTTTTAGGAGACGGTCACATCCGCCAGTGACAGACCGCCTGGGAGTGTTCGGCGGTATGTTCGACCCGGTGCATAACGGTCACCTCGATGCGGCGCGGTTTGTTCTGGGCAAACTGGCTCTCGACAGTCTCAAGATGATTCCCTGTGCGACCCCGAATCATCGTGACGCGGCCCGCGTTCAAGCGCAGCACCGATTGCAGATGTTGCGTCTTGCGCTTGCCGATGAAGAGAAAATCGAAGCTGATGACATTGAGCTCACCCGTACCGGTGTGTCGTACTCAGTGGACACGCTGCAGGAATTGACCGATCGGGGAATCAGCAAGCAGCTGGTTTTCGTGCTTGGACTGGATGCCTTTAATGCCATCACCCAATGGCATGAATGGCAAAAGATGTTTGCATTGAGTCACCTGTGTGTACTGGGGCGACCGGGCACTTTGCTTGACGAGGAAGCTCTGGCGCCTGTTGGTCTCGAGCAACGTCTTGTCAGTTCGGCAGATGAACTGTTCGCCAGTTCTGCAGGCAAGGTGCTATTGCTGGAAGAGTTTCAATACGACGCGTCATCGTCTGGTGTGCGTCGCGCTTTGCGCATGGAAGAGGATGTGAGCAGCTTGCTGCCGACAAAGGTACAACTGTATATCGATGACAACAGGCTATACAGATAGTGCCTGATTGTTTGAATAGCTAACTGGATAATTGAAGGTATCGGATTGGAAAGTAAAAAACTTGCAGATTTGCTCATCGAGGCTCTCGATGACATGAAGGGGCAGTCGCTCAGCTGCATTGACGTGCAGGAACTGACTGAGATCACTGATTATATGGTGATAGCAACCGGTCGATCCAATACGCATATCAGGGCGCTTGCCGATTCAGTTGTCACCAAAGCCAAAGAGGCTGGTGTCAATGTCTCCGGTGTTGAAGGTAAATTGCAGTCGGAATGGGTGCTGGTGGATGCCGGCGATGTGGTCGTGCATATCATGTTGGCGCCAGTTCGCGCACTTTATAATCTGGAAGACCTGTGGAATATCAATGCGGCTGCGGCCAGTGCCACAGCAAAAGCAGAGAAGCCCGATGATGATCCCGAAGTTGAATAGTACGATGCAGCGGGCGAGGCGTTGCTAGTATGAAAATTACACTGCTTGCAGTCGGCAATAAAATGCCGCAGTGGGTGCAGCAAGGGGTTGAGGAATACGCCAAACGCATCGAGCATGAGTTGGGTTTTGCCATCGTCGAAGTCCCTATGGCAAAACGCGGCAAGTCAGCCAGTATTGAACAGCTTATGCAAAAGGAAGGCATGGCGCTGTTGGACAAGGTCCCGCGTGGCGATCATCTGGTGGCGTTGGAAGTGCATGGCAAGAAGCTAGGCACCATGGAATTGGCCAGTCGCCTGCAAAGTCTGAACGATGACGGCAAGAATCTTACTCTGTTAATTGGTGGTCCTGACGGACTCGCTCCGGCCTGTCGCCAACAGGCGGTGGAGAGCTGGTCCCTGTCCAATCTGACGCTACCCCATCCGCTGGTGCGCGTGCTGGTGACAGAGCAACTGTACCGCGCCTGGAGTGTCGTTAAAGGGCACCCGTATCACCGCGAGTAACAGCATCCTCGACCGATGGTGACCCGCCCGGGCTCAAGCCCTTAAAATGCCGGCGCAAATAGCGTTAAAATAAGAACTTAACGGCACTTTCTCTGTCAAAGCAGTAAGTAAAACGCAGCGTTGTCGGTCAGTCAGGTAGTACACAAATAGTTAGTACACAAATCTGCTCCCAGCTTGCTGACGGCGAACAGGAAAAGCGACTGCATGCCGGCTGCCCCCGGGCTTTAGCTGCATGGCCTCAGGCCGACTATTTACAGGTAGGATGATGCAAGCGCTTCGGGAGTACAGGACGCAACAACCCTGCGCAGGCTGAATCAGGACTGCAGACAGGTTCAACTCAACAAGGTTCTTTCGTTACAGACAAGGCACTGGATAATGGCTGGCAAATGGCAGCTTAAAGATCACGAGGCAGAACGACGCATCTTCAATCGCCGATTGATGGTGGCCGGGATCATTGTCTGTGGATTGTTCATCGCCTTGTTGGTGAATCTGTTCAACTTGCAGGTTGTTCAGCATGAATACTTTTCTGCCCGCTCCGATGGCAATCGCCTGCACTCGCAATACGTGCCTCCTGCCCGTGGGCTGATCTTCGATAGCAGTGGTCGCTTGCTGGCAGATAACCAGCCCATCTTCAACCTGACTGTCGTTCGTGAGCAGGTCGGGGATCTGGATGAGACGCTGGCCTTTATTGGCGGATTGATTGACCTCAACACTGACGATATAGAACAGTTTCGTACCCGATTGCAGCGTAACCGTGTGCCGTTCACGTCAGTACCGCTGCGCTACGTGCTCAGCGAGGAAGAGAAGTCTCGTATTGCCGTCAACAGTCATCTGTTGCCGGGCGTTGCCATCGAGCCGCAGTTTGTTCGTCATTACCCGTTCGGCAGCCTGACTGCGCATTCGGTAGGTTATGTATCGGAAATCAACCGCCGCGAGCTCGACAGCCTCAGTGATGAAGAACGCGAAAACTACGGTGGCACCAACCACATTGGCAAGACGGGTATCGAACGCACCTACGAGGACTTGCTGCACGGCAAAGTAGGCTATGAGATTGTCGAGAAGAACAATCGTGGCCAGGTAATGCGCCGGCTGGATCGCACTGACCCGGTTGCTGGCAAGAATCTGACGTTGTATCTGAACAGCCGCTTGCAGATTGCTGCCGAAAAAGCCCTCGGCAAATTCCGCGGCGCCGTGGTGGCAATAGATCCGAAAACCGGTGGCATTCTGGCGATGGTGAGCAAGCCGGGTTTTGACCCCAACCTGTTCGTTACCGGTATCAGCAGCAAGGATTACAACGTGTTGATCAATGATCGCATCAACACTCCCTTGTTCGACCGCACCACCAATCCCTATCCACCGGGTTCAACGGTGAAACCTTTCATTGGTCTGGCCGGCCTGCAACACGGCTTTGTCGACTACGACTTTGCCATTGAAGATCCGGGCTATTTCCGCTTACCCGGTGTCTCCTATCGTTGGGGTGACTATACGCTGCGTACTGCCATCGGTGGTGGGCATGGGCACACCGATCTGCAAAAAGCCATTTTCCAGTCCTGCGATACGTTCTTCTATGATCTGGGGAATCGCATGGGCATCGATACCATGCATGCCTTCCTGTCCCAGTTCGGCTTTGGTGACAACTTCGCCGTCGACATCGACTACGCCCGAACCGGGGTATTGCCGTCGCGCGAGTGGAAGCGCCAGACACGTGGTGAGCCCTGGTATCCGGGTGACACAATCAATTCATCGATCGGTCAGGGCTATATGTGGGCGACCCCTACACAACTGGCGACGGCTGCCGCGATCATGGCCAACAAGGGCAAGGTCGTCCAACCGCGTCTGTTGAAGTCGGCTGACGGCGTGCCTTTCGAGCCGGTCATCGAGAATCCGGTACCTGATGTCGTGGTCGAGGACGAAGACTATTGGCGCTATATCCAGGAATCCATGACCATGGTCGTTCATCGCCCCTATTCGAATACGTTCCGTGATT
>CAZQFA010000085.1:0-5384 GCA_964592245.1 uncultured Pseudohongiella sp.
ACACTATACTCCGATCGTTTCGAAGCCTTTGACAACGATATTCTTGGCATACAGGACTGGGTCGTGGATCGTGTCACCAGCTCATTGCGCATCATGCTGGACGATGAACAGCGCACCGCCATGCATGACTGGGGCACTCGCAATGCCACCGCATACGACTACTTCATCAAGGCAGAATTTTTCAAACAGCAGTGGAACCATAATGATTGGAACCTGGCTATCGACTTGTACAAGAAGGCCATCGCCGAGGACCCACTATTTACAAACGCCTATACCGGCCTCGCTACCGCAGTGAATTACCTGGCTGTCTACAGCCGCCAGTCCGAGACCGATGAGTTGACACAGATGCTGGCCGATTACAGTCGTCGTCTGGAGATGCAGGGTGGTGACCCGGCCGCGGTAGGCACGCTTAAGGCCATGCTGTTGAATACAGAAGGCACACGGCAGACCGTTCTTGCCGAACGCTACCAGCAACAAATTAAATCCGGCACAGCTGAAAAATATGTTTTCGCCCAATACGGGCTGTTGTTGATGGGTGCGCGACTATACGAGGAAGCAGAACAGTATCTGTTATTGGCAGCCTCTGAAGATCCCTATCGCACAGAACCCAATCAACAGGCCAATTTCCTGACGGGCACCGTTACACCCTGGGAGGGGGTCGATGTTAAAAAGCAGCAACTCGTCGATCAACCCAAACACATCGGCATGCTCGGCACTCTGGTACTCAATCTCGCCATGGTCGGCAATATAGATGAAGCCGAATACTATCTGGCGAAGCAGAAGAAAGCAGATCGTGCTGGCGTCCGCACACACCTGAGCAAGGTGCGCATCGCTGCACTCACCGGTGAACTGTTTCTGCAAGACCAAGTGTCATCTGGCACCCTGCAATTGGATCTGGACTACAAGAGCAGCTATCCGGAATTGTTCTCGGCGGCCTCTCTCACCGATCAGGATTTACAGTTTAATAATGGCGTCATGCGCTTGGTACTTGGCGACATTGAAGGCGCCCGACAACATTGGCAGAACCTGACGGCGCTGGATCATCGCAAATTAATCACCCGCCTGCATGCGTCGGAAATCCTGTTTTCTGACGAACTGCTGCAGAGTCTGGAGTATCAGAATCTCCTTGAAGAACTCGGCGTTGGATTGTCCTGGCAGCGGCAGTTGATGAGCGGTATTGTCGACCTTGAAGAGACTACCGGCGTTTCGTTGAATGCCAAATCGCGACTGGCCTATGAAAGCAATCGCTTTATGAGCAAGAACAATCTCTGGGACGAAGCAGACTGGTTGAAACTGGATACGATGAAACCGAAAGATGCTTCCAGTGAAATCTCCGAATTCCTGAAACTTGAAGAAACAGATATAGAGCTCAAACTTCCGGAACTCTAGACACGACTCACATTGTTTGCAGCCTGACAGCGCACACGGCCGCATAAAGTACAACCCCGCACAATCCAACTGCCTTCAAGGACATTGTCAGTAGTCTTATTCGGCCTCTACTTGTTCGACTTTTACTTTTTCGCTTCTTACCTGAATCTGGCACTATCCCCCTGTCGTGCACTGACAGGGCTTTCCCGCAGCCACCGCAGTGTCAGCATCAATATGTGTTAACCTGACGCCTGTTATCTATCAACTCTATCGCATCAACGCTGAGCCACGGTCGAGCGAATCGGCATTCTCTATTGCCTGCTTTACATCTGCCGACAGGCGCGGTTCCCAAATAAACCACAGAGGTCATCACTACCGAAGTATGAGTAATTTTCCGCTAACCGACCAGCACGGCGATGTCAGAACAGTTGGCTTCGAACTGGAATTTTCCGGACTGAGTCTGGAGCAAACCACACGACTGGTTTGTCAGACCCTGTCTGGTGAGCGCGGCGATGGCACAGAAGCGCAACAGAAGGTTACTGTTGCCGATCTGGGCGAGTTCGCCATTGAACTCGACTGGGAATTTTTAAAAAAGGAAGCCGAGGCGATACCAGAGGGCAATCACGTCACCTTATTACGCGACGCGGCGAGCCTGGTAGTTCCAATCGAGGTAGTTTGCCCACCAATCGCCATGGACAAGATCGACTGTCTTGATCCTATGGTGCAGGCACTACATGAAGCTGGCGCCAAGGGTACGGATGATTCTATTCTGGCTGCCTTCGGTGTACACATTAATACTGCGCTGCCCGATACGGGCGCGGACACGATTGATCGCTACTTGAAGGCCTTTGCGCTGTTACAGTGGTGGCTAAGCAAGGCACACGATGTCAATTTATCACGCCGGGTGACCCCCTATGTTGATCTCTATCCGGTCAAGTATCTGCAAGTTGTCTTGCAACGAGAGCAACCCGATATCGATCAGCTGATCAGCGATTATCTTGAATTCAATGCCACACGCAATCGGGCACTCGACATGTTGCCTTTGTTTGCCTTTTTGGACGAACGCCGCATTAAAGACGCAGTGCAGGACGACCGTATTAAATCCAGACCAACATTCCATTATCGGTTACCCAACTGCCTGATCGGCAGTCCAGACTGGTCTCTGCAAGATTCCTGGAAAATCTGGTTAGTGGTTGAATATTTGGCTAATGACTCACAAGCCCTGCGCGAGTTAGGCAACGCCTTTCTCGAAAGCTGGCGTCCCATGCTGGGAGTTGATCAAAAAATGTGGACTGAGAAGATGGAGCAATGGCTGCGATCCCGAAAATTGGCGTAACCGGTAATGCCAGACGATTTTCGCCAAGCTGGATCTGTACGAAAATTGCACTGGCACTGGTGGGTGCCCGCGCGTTCCGCATAAGCTTGCGCCATGATCCTGGTGATATGGCCTTCGATGGCCTGATCATTGGTGGCGGTGACGATGTATCACCAGAACATTATGGTCATGACATTACCGCAAAAGTGAAACCCAACCCGAAGCGGGATGAGCTGGAGATGCGCTGGGTGCGCAAGGCACTGGACGCCAACATCCCGGTACTTGGTATTTGTCGAGGCGCGCAATTGATCAATGTTGTACTGGGAGGCACATTGTTTCAGGACGTGCGGCCAATTCGGATCCATACCTACAACCGTCCGGGATTGTTACCTACCAAACAAGTGGCACTACTCAAGGGTAGTGAGATCGCCACAGTCTGCGGCAAGGATCGGCTCCGCGTTAACAGTTTGCATAATCAGGCAATCGACCGGAGCGGCAAGGGAATTCGTGTAGTGGGTAAAGATCTTGACGGCATAGTACAAGCCATCGAATCGAACGGCGAACAGCGTATCCTGGGCGTGCAATGGCATCCGGAGTATCTGTTTTATTTGCCCAGTCAATTAGCCCTCTTCCGCTGGCTGGCCAGAGAACCCTGAATGCTCGGTTCCTACCTGATACTTTTTACCTCTGCTTTTCTTGCGGCGACTATTTTGCCCTTTTATTCAGAGGTTGTGCTGTTCGCTTTGCTACGAGCTGGCGAAGATCCCTGGCTTCTGGTCTTTGTGGCATCGCTTGGTAACACGCTTGGCGCTGTCGTGAACTGGTTTCTCGGACGCTACTTGTTGCACTATCAAGACAGAAAATGGTTCTACTTCAAACCGGAACAACTACAGCGCGCCCAGGACTGGTTCTCCCGCTATGGCTACTGGTCACTGTTACTGGCATGGCTGCCAATTGGCGGAGATGCATTAACTTTCATCGCCGGCATCCTCAAAGTCAGGCTCAGCATCTTCCTGATTCTGGTTGGCGCGGGCAAAACCGCACGTTATATTTTTGTGCTCTATCTCAACAACTGGTTATTGGTTTGAAATACACAGCAGACAGCTTCTGCATGCATCACTACTTACGTCGCAACTCACCTGCCATCTAGCCGGATAAGCCCACTCCTTCTGCAAAGCTCGGCCTGTTCTGTTATCTTTTATGACTCAGTGCAACGTTTTTGCATCTCTGCACGGCAAGAATCAATACTGCCAGCACCCGCGAACTGGAATTAACTGCTGGCGGGTTAATCGTCAACACTAAAGCCATTGCAGTTCTTGCAAGGAAAATGCGGAAGGCGATGCAATTCACCCAGAAATACTGCATTAAGGAAGGCATCGGGAGGAACCAGCCATGGGAGTTTCAGCACAACAATTGAAAGCATTTATCGCCGACGCGGCGGATCATTTCGCCACACCGGACGAGGTACTGTCACACGCGCAGCTTAGCGATGATGAGAAACGCAAGATTCTCGAGTCATGGAAAGTTGAGGAAGAAGAACTCATGACTGCCACTGAAGAGAACATGGGGAGCAGTGACAGCAACGTCCTGTCTCAGGTCAATAAAGCCCTGCAGAAATTATCTTAGTCCTGGTGCCGGGCGGCACTGGCTGGTGATGATGGCTGTCAGGACGATTTAGTGTGATGCTCGCACCAAGCGGTACAGCAAGCGAAAGCCGGCAAGCAGCTGTCTCTCGACTCACTTTGTTGCCTGCCGGCCTTCTTCAGCGCTGCAAAAATTTTCACGGGGCGCGCAACTCAATTTGCCACGCTAAGCATGAAGGATTTTTCGGAATCGCGGCGGTTGAGTGAGTTGACCAACCACCTCACATCCCTCACACACCTGGCGAGATCGCGTGATCGCAAACCCGCTTACATGCCGAAGTTGGATTCAACGTCCTCCCACGACTCGTAAAAGGCATCGTAGGCGCTGGAGAATTGATACACCACATGATCCCAGGTATCGCTGGTGCCGGCACGAAGCTCACCCATCCACTCACTGACATCCTCGCGTTGATCCTGTAACGAGATCATCAGTTCATCAGAGTACTCTTTCGCAGCTGCACTCATGTCAGCCCGTTGCTCGCTAATGTTGTCACCCAGCGCTTCGATACGACGATCAAATTTTGCCATGACCTCGCCAGCTTTTTCAGCAATTGCCGCACGCTCGTCTTCCGTGGCCGTGAGAATGGACTGCCGCAATTCCATGGCTTCCTGCTCCAGCTCCGTCAACATGGGCACGTTATCGGCTGCTACATTATTCGCTGATTCGTTCTGCGCCAGTGTGATGGCCGGGACGGCCAGTAGCAGCAGCGCCATCCAGGTTGGCAACTGTATTTTACTGCTGTGTCGTTCTGATTTGCGTTTGCCAAATTTTTTCATGAGAGCCTCCAATTATCTCACCAGAAGTACAGTCCTTCACATTCTTATTGGGTGGATGCTTGTGGGTGGTCGCAGTCGCAAAGTATTCACAACAGTGTTGTCAACTTGCCTGCAACAGCCAATCCGCAACGCTCAAGCAAGTCATTTGCGAGATACGCTACAGCGACTCCAGGTCAACCCGATGAAGGGTGAATTAATGTCGCGCTGACAGCCGCGGCTGCCTTGTCTCTTTTAACCTAACAAACCCCTATGTTGGTCTCAAGCGAACTAACCACTGTGAC
>CAZQFA010000086.1:0-5298 GCA_964592245.1 uncultured Pseudohongiella sp.
GTACAACCTCACCCATGTTCAGGGTGCCTTGTGTTTCCAGATCTTCGGCTGTTAACTGAGTAACGGCTGAAGCTTGCGTGAAACCTTCACTGCGGCGAATAAAGGAGCCGGTGACGACAACTTCTTCAACCTGGTTGTCCTGGGCGACAGAGACGCCCGCAACTGGCAACAGTGCCAGCGATACTGCTGTGCAAAGCAAACTGCGTTTATGTGGGAGTTTAAACTGCATGCATTCTCTCCAGTCTTACAAAATGTAGATTTTTTTATTTAGGCTGCCAGCCGCCTGTTGATAGTTGCAGGTGGAGCTGGAGTCATTTCACCTCTGTGAAATGCGGCACCGGAGGACATTGACAGCAAGTCTTGAGCGCCGGTACTCACGAGGATTGGTGACAGATAGTATGCAAAAACGCGGCTGTGTAAAGATAAATTGCAATATAAGCTATTGAAATATATGAATATTTATAGTTTTAAGCATCGAGAATGGATGGTATTGATTAGACATGGAAACACTATTTTCGTCTGCTGGAGAAAGCAGTGTCTTTGCAATCATTCGATCTATCTGGGCAGCGGGCTTGCCGTCTGAATTAGCTAACTCAACCACGGCACGTAATATCTATCTGCTCTAAATAAATTTACGCCTCTCATCCACCCAAAAAGCTTATGAATCTAAATGGATAAACTTGTATCGATTCGTGGCAATCTGTGGCGCGCCAAGAAATCGCTTGGCGCGATCGTTAAGTACGAGTCGGGTTTGAATTGCTGCGGATCACAGCACGCGGCTAACCTGATTCCTGATTGCGAGTCAGGAGTCAGGTTGGCGGCGTTGAAAAATAACAGTGTCTTGCTGTGGCTTGTTATTCCGCTGCCAGTGACAGGTTTTGTGCCCGGTCGGGCAGGGGGAGTTCGTGCGCGTTGTTGCCAACCAGAGTCAGCAAGCTGGCTTCTGTCGGTGGCTGCATCATGTCGGCAACATGCTGCAGTGACGACAGGATCGCGCTGCGCTCATAAGGCTTGAGGTTTTCGAATTGCTCGACGAAGTGCAGTTGCAACGGTGACGGTGCTTGCAATAAAGCATCTCGTCCTTTTTCGGTTAAGCGTGCGTGTACCTTGCGGCGATCTGTCGCGGAACGCTCGCGAACCGCCAGCCCTTCAATTTCGAGCCGGTCAAGGACAGTCGTAACCGTAGCCTGGCTCAGGCAGATTTGCTCAGAGAGTTGTCCGACTGACGCATCAGGGTTGTCGTTCATTGCCCGCAGTAATAGCAGTTGCGGAGACGTAAGCCCACTGTTTCGACGCATGTGATTGGAGTGCAAATCGGAGGCGCGAATAATCTTACGAATAGCCACGAGTACCGCATCAGTAATAGCTTCCATAAATAGTGACCCAAAAGCCGGAGCCGACAATTGTCCGGGATGCGGATATTACTTCCAGTACTGATATTTCAGTCAATATTTATTTAGAAGTTTGCGATAAACGGAAACTAAATCGTACCCCGGCTGCTTGGTAGCCAGATTAACAGTTGCGGCCGAACCGTGACGGTTGACCACAAAAAAGGGCTCCCGAAGGAGCCCTTTCTGAACAGCCACTGCTGGCTGTATGTCTAACAACTTCTGATCAAGCGGAAGCTTAGAACTCGTAAACCATACGACCGTAGATGATGCGGCCACGTGGATCCTGGAGTCCACCGAGTACACCGGCGAATTCAGGCGAGTTTTGTGCTTCACGGTCGAACACGTTACGTGAACCCAGCGTGAAGGACATTTCGCCATCCAACACGTTAAGTCCGCGGTAGGAGTAAGACATGTCCATGTCGGTCCATGCCAGAACGCCAGTTTCTCTGATGTTACCCGGACGGTTGAAGCCGCCAAAGAAATCCATGTGGGTATACAACGGTCCGTCATACGGCATGTCATCAACATAGCGGATGATGGAGTTCACAGAGTGGTTACCCAGACTCCAACCGATTTGCAGGTTAGTCTTGATCTGAGGCAGTTCCGGAGCAGCACTGGTGACATCGTTGTACTTGCCGGCGCCGTCACGAACTGGCTCGGTAGGATCCGTCTGGTACAGGAACTCATCGATGTAAGTTGCCTGCAGACCAAAGCGGAAGTCACCGATATTGTCGAACGACAAGGTGTAACTACCCTGGATGTCGAATGCAGTGACTTTTACAGTCTCGGCATTGGTGGTGCTGGTGTTGTTCACCTGCAGAATCGTGTAGATATCATTCGGGTCACGAATAATGTCTTTGTTCGATGCAGGGTTAGCTAACCAGGCACGCAGTTGCGCTTCGCTTGGCTGATTCGCTGCACCAACACCGCTGCCGGCGAAACCGGTGATGCGCTGGAAGTTGGCGAAATCAAGCTGCATGATGTCCTGGCCGTTAATGTCGATAATCCGGTTCGAGAATTCGGTTTCATTCCAGGTGACCGAGAAATCAAGATTATCGAAAGCCAGATCAAAGCCCAACGAAGTAGACTGTGATGTTTCGTTGGTCAGGTTCGGGTTACCGCCGCCACAGGCAGTGGTGAACGCCGAGAACGGACCGAAACGGTCAGTTACCGTAGACAGACCACAAGTGACCGGGTCCAGCAACTGTTGCAGGCTCGGCGCGATGAAGGCATCACCCTGAGTCGCGCGCAACGTCAACCAGTTGGTCGCCGCCCAAGTAATACCGTATTTCGGGTCAGTAGACTCCTGTCCGGTGCTGAAAGACTCGTTACGCACGGCCAGTTCCACTTCCACAGTCGGTAACACCGGGATCGCCAGTTCCAGGAAGAAAGAATCCACTTCCCGGTTACCGGTAGTGATGGTTTCCTGCTCGGTACCACCAATCCAGGTATCACCCGCCAGTTCTACGTGCGAAGGTGTATTGGTGTAGGAATCGTCACGCCATTGATAGCCTACGGCCGCACCAATCGGACCACCGGGCAGTTCAAAGCCACCCAGAGGGACTTCGCCGTTGAGGACGATATCGACAACGCCGAGTGTGTCCAGTTCACCTTCTTTGTCACGTGCGGCAATGTCATTCATGACATGAATGGAGTTGTTATCCGCCGGATTGGTGATAAAGAACGGGCTGTAACAGGCGTCGCGGTCATTGGCGACGTCACAGTTCAGGCCTTGCTTCATGGCTTCAATGTCGAAGTTCTGGCCGGAAGTGAACAGCAGGTCACTTGAGTTGTAGGTGTAGGCGGCCATGCCTTCCCAACCTTCGATGAACGGAACGGTAAAGTCAGCCTGGAACGTGTAGCGGCTGATGATATAGCGACCGTCCTGAATGTTGTCATTATCCGGAGAGTGACCGGCAGAGACCGTGTGGGTCTTGTTAATGGGGCGCAGCGTACGGACCTGCACGTCTTCGTTCAGCGGGATGCCATTGGCAGTCGTGCCAGAAACGATGTAGTCCGGAGTACCGTCACCATTCAGGTCAGCGGTGCCACGATCGGGGATACCGTCGCCATTGGCGTCAACGCCGTACAGCTGGTTGCCATTGGCATCACGAGCGCGGAACGGGTTGCCAGGAATCTCACCACGAATGGCAGGCAGTTCACCAATGCGGGAGTTACCCGGGTTGGAGGTGGACTCGTAACGCAGTTCGCTCAACTTGGAGCGGAAACCCTGCAAGGACAGGGTCAGGTCGTCGCTGAAGTCCCAGGTGGCATTGGCGAAGAACTTGGTGTCTTCTTCCGGCTCGAAATAGCTGCGCGTGTCACCGAAATCAAAGTAGCAGTTCGAACCCAGACGGTTACCGAAGGGGTTATTGGCCACATCTTTGGTGTAGCCAGTGCGCTGAGAGGCAGGCACACAGTTCGGGTCGACTGCGGTAGAGCGCGTGCCGGTGTATTGGCCGTTGGCATCACGGTTAGGGGTGTAATAGTTGCCCGGTGCGTTAGAGGAAATGGTCAGACCGGAGTTGGCCAGGAAAGGACGCTCATCCCAACCCAATCGGCTTTGTTGGCGGAACTGGCCCGCTACCACCACATCCAGATCACCGATCTCACCGCCCCACAATAGCTGTGCGGAGTGGTGATCCCAGTCGCCACGGCTGTCGCCTTCGGCGAACGTTTCCACTTTCAGGCCATCGTAGGATCGGTAAGGAACAAAGTTAACAACACCGGCTACCGCCTCGCTACCGTACAGAGCAGCGGCACCGTCGGCAACGATGTCGAGACGCTGAATGGCGATAGACGGAATCAGGCCATTGACGTTTTCGTTAACCAGACGCTTGCCATCGAACAGTGTCAGTGTGGAGCTGGCGCCAAGGCCGCGCAGGTCAATACTGGTAGTACGGGAGTCCGTACCCTGAATAGTGTTGGTGATGGCAGAGGCAGCACCGTTTACGAAGGACAGGTTTTGTACAACCTCACCCATGTTCAGGGTGCCTTGTGTTTCCAGATCTTCGGCTGTTAATTGTGTGACCGCGGAGGCTTGCGTGAAACCTTCACTACGGCGAATAAAGGAGCCTGTTACAACGACTTCTTCTACCTGGCTGTCTTGAGCCATGGATACCCCTGACAGGGGAAGGAGCGACAATGAAATTGCCGTACAAAGCAAACTGCGCTTATGTGGGAATTGAAACTGCATTACGATCTCTCCTGTTACTATTTTATTGTTTGTTTCCTGCAGGAAATCGCGCCCTTTATTACTGTTATTTGGGCAGTATTTGGGGACTGCACGCGAAATCACTGCGAAGGATAGACTGTGACAATTTGTTACTCAAGTCATAATTCAATCAAAATGTAAAATAATTCTTTGGTGCTCTATATGAAGGCAGTGTTCTGAAGTGCCCGAAAATGCACGAAATTAGTGATTAAGGCCCGGAAACCTCAGTTAAATTACTTACACTTTTATTCATTTATCCATCAGAATAGAGACAAATTTTGTCACGAATTCCATGGGTAAAAAGTCTGCGCAGGCCAGAGAAACCGGGCACATGCCCCCCAAGCAAGCGGCAGGCGTTGCGCGCGGATGAATAGCTGACTACGACTGGGCAACAGCGCTAAATTTCAGGGCATGACCACTGAAATGCCGGGCTTAAAAAGTCAGAAATTGGTGCAGACCGGGTGCAGTTAAAAAGGCCAAGCCAAGGGCCTGAACAAAGAGGCCAGGCCAAGGGGTTAACTCAAGGGGCTAGCCTTGGGGGTTGATCAAAGGGGCTGAACTCATCGGCTAAACTAAAAGTTCGGGCTTTTCTCCCGCCACATGGATCTGCACTCTCCACAGCTACTACAGCTACTATCGCTACATTCGCTATCGCTGGCCATCTGTTGCCCGTTGCATGCTGAACAGATGCCA
>CAZQFA010000087.1:0-5296 GCA_964592245.1 uncultured Pseudohongiella sp.
TGTCGCTGGAATCATCGCTGGTTTACGAGAACTCGGAGATTGAGCAGTCCGGGGACTTTAATCAGAACCGCGAATTCTCATTCGTGAAACCCAAGTTCGACTACCGTTTCAATCTGACGCCGCAATTGCAATTGCGCATGTTGATCGAAAAGAATGTGCGTCAGATCAACTTCGTCGATTTCGTTGCCGTAACTGACAACGACGATGAAGATTCCAATACGCTGGCGGGTAACCGTAATCTGCGTCCGGATTATTTCTGGAACTACAATTTCCTCGCGGAATACCGACTGCCCAATGACGTCGGAGTCGTCAGTGCCAATTTGTATAAACACCGGCACTATGATTTCCGCCAGCGCATCGACGTGTCGTCTTCGCCTACCAACCTGGCATCAGCTGTGGGCAATATCGGTCGCGGCGATATGTACGTACTTGATCTGAGTGGCAGTATTCGCATGCATGCGATTGACATGCCGAATTTGCTGGTGACTACGGGTCTCTCTGTGCGTGAGTCGGAAGTCCGTGATCCTTTCCTCGGGATTGATCGCAGTTTCGATAATTTCGAGCGGGGTCGTTTTGAAATCGGCTTCCGCCACGACATTCCGAGTTTGCGTCTGAACTACGGTTATAACTGGAATAACCGTTTCGAAGGCGACATCATGCGTTATGACATCGAAGACATCGAGTTCTTCTCCGGTGACCCGATGGCGACGGCCTTTGTGGAATGGATTGCATTCAACAACACTACCTTCCGTTTCGATGTACGCAATCTGACAGATGGCGTCCAGTGCCGTGAACGTGAACGCTTTGTCGGACATGTCCGCAACGACATCTTCGAAGAGCTGGAAAAGCGCTGTTGGGGATCCGGTCGAGTGCTCACTTTCCGCATGAGTGGCACATTCTAGCTTCGCGTTAGCCCCGCCTGTGCGGGGCCGCTTCCCGGGAGCCGCCAAGGCTGGCGCTCCTCTGCAAAGCGGCGGATCTGAGATCGCCGCCGCTTTGAATTTTCTCTCCTGGCCCTGCTTCTCTCAAACGCGAATCAAGTGGCGGACAGCCTCGCTATCCCTGCGTTACGGCGCTGATTTGGACTGCTGGCAGCGTTCGGTCATAATGCTGACTCAACCTTCTCAATCAGCGCGTTCCGCAGGAGTGCAGCATGACCCTATCGACTCTGAAGCAGGTTTTTTCGCCCTCATCTCTTATCATTGCGCCACTGCTATTGGGCGGGCTGTTTTGCAGTCAGCAGGCCAGTGCGCAACTGGATGATCTGATTGCCAGTCGCGCCGCCGCCATTGAAGACAAAGTCATTGCCTGGCGCCGGGATATCCATGAGCACCCGGAGTTAAGTAATCGCGAGTTCCGCACTGCCGAACTGGTCGCTGCACACCTGCAAAGTCTCGGCATTGCTGTGGAAACGGAAGTCGCCTATACCGGTGTTGTTGGCACACTTGTCGGTGGACAGCCAGGTCCGGTCGTCGCGCTGCGCGCAGACATGGATGCATTGCCTGTTGTCGAGCAAACCGATTACCCGTTTCGATCCGAAGTGCGTACCACCTATAACGGACTTGATGTGGGGGTCATGCATGCCTGCGGTCACGATACCCATGTGGCAATACTGATGGGGGCGGCCGAAGTGCTCGCCTCCATGCGTGAGCAGATACCGGGCACTATCAAATTTATCTTTCAGCCTGCTGAGGAAGGCGCGCCACCGGAAGAGGGTGGAGGTGCGGACATGATGATTGACGAGGGCGTCCTGACTGATCCCGATGTCGAAGCTATCTTCGGACTCCATGTCTCGCAAGGCTGGGCGGTGGGTGAAGTGGGCTTCCGGCCGCTGGGTATGATGGCCAGCGCCGAGCGCTTTGACGTTATCGTCAAGGGCAGTCAGACCCACGCCGCTCGCCCCTGGCAGGGGGTCGACCCGATTGTTGTCAGCTCGCAGATTGTCATGGGCTTGCAAACAATTATCTCGCGACAGACGGATATTACCCAGGCGCCCGCGGTGATCACTGTCGGCACGTTTCACGGTGGCGTCCGCAATAACATCATTCCGGATGATACGACGCTGACCGGTACAATCCGCACTTTCGACCCCGACATGCGCGACAATATTCATGAGCGCATGCGGCGCACAGTGACTAATATTGCCAATAGCGCCGGTGCCAGTGCCGAGTTGATTATCTATCCCGGTGTGCCGGTAACCTTTAATGATGCAGAATTAACCGCGCGCATGCGGCCGACGCTGGAGCGACTTTACGGTGATGCCAATGTCATCGAAGCGCCGTTAATTACAGGTGCCGAGGACTTTTCTTTCTATCAGGAGGAAGTGCCGGGTTTCTTCTTTTTTATCGGCGGCCGTCCGGTGAACGTGCCAGCCTCTGAAGCCATTCCCAACCACTCACCACGCTTCTACGTCGATGAAGATGCGCTGTTGCCCGGCGTGCGCGCCATGACAACACTGGCCATGGACTACCTTGGCGCCGAGTAGATACGCGGGAATTCAGTCTGCCAACAATGACAGCAGTTTGTTTTCGCTGCGGCTTTTACGACGCTTTTTTAGCCACATATAGACGCCGGTGCCGAATAGCAGCGCCGGCAACAAACCGGCGATAAAGACAACGAGGCGACCGATCAGGCCGAGGGCGTCGCCGTTGTGCAGGGGAAACATCCACTCAAGAAACGTGCTGCCGGCACTCAGTTCGCGGGCATCCCAGACATCGAGTACCTCGCCACTATACTGATCGAGATACACGGAACTGGCGCCGTATTCGGACCAGGTTTCTTCCGGGTGCATGAAAGTGACTTCCCAGACATCGTCGGCAGTTGATGGTACGTAGAGTCTTGCCATTTGTGAGTCGGGGAATACTGCCTGTGCGGCGGCGGCTGCGGCATCCATACCCAGAGGTTCGCCCTGCACACTGGAACTCGGTGCCGGTTCGTCCTGCACTGGTAGCACGGCTGCTACCACTTTCTCAAACGGGTCATGCCAGACGATCTCGATACCGGTAATCGCCAGCATGAGGAATACTGGCAGGAAGTAAATGCCAACAGTCTTGTGCAAATCGTAGTTGAAGCGAAACGTACCGGCATCACGGCGAATGGTCAGGGCACGCAACCATTGTCCGCGCTTTGGCCACCAGATAAAAAGTCCGCTTAGGCAAAAGAACAACATGCAGAAGCCCATGATGCCAACCAGCATTTCGCCGCGATGGCCGCCGAAGAAATTCAAGTGCAGGTTGTAGATCCAGGTCACCGGATATTCACCCCAGTTGCGCACTGCCAGTACTTCGCCGGTACCTGGATTGAGACTGACTTCTATCGGACCGCGCGCACCTTCGGGCGTCGGAAAACGAACGATGTGCGGCGCGCCATTGTGTCTTCCCAGCATCAGGCGCGTCGGCTCGGTACCGTTGTTCACGGCGGCGCGGGCGTTATCCAGAGCCAGATCAAATGAGGCTAGCGTGGTGGCCGGCGCGAAGTCGGCTGTCTGTGGAGTCAGGGCTTCATCCAGCTCACGATCAAACACAACCAGACTGCCGGACAAGCCGGTGATACTGAGCAACAGACCCAGTATCAAGCCGACATATTTGTGCAGGTAGACCAGTAAGCTGTGCATCGCGGTTGGCTTAGAAGTTCATCCGGTAGGACAGGCTGAAACTACGGCCGATGCCTTTGAAGTTACGACCATCATTACCCAGTGTTTGCGAGTAGTAAGTGAAGTAGTCTTCATTGGTCAGGTTCTGCAAGCCGAAGCTGAATGTGCCACCGCTATTGGCCAGTTCGGCGAACAGGTCGACAGTGGTGTAGCCTTCAAAGCGAGTCGTCGTAACCCCAGCTGCATTCTTGAAGTCGCGGTCTTGCAAGTTGTTCACCTGCAGGCGCGTCATGAAAGCGTTGGTCCAGTTCTGTTCCCAGCTCAGGTTGAGACGGCTGGGTGACATATTGGCGCCGCTCAAGTCTGTATCCACAGAGCCGTTGTCGTCGGCATCGTACTGGCCGTCCGTGTGGGCGAAGCGCAGACCCAGCGTCGTGTTCTGGCTGAGCATCCATTGTGTGCGGAACTCGATACCATCAATTTCCGTTTTTTCCCGTTGTACACTGAAAATGCCGTCAGCGTTGGCTTGCAAGCGCTGGCCCAGATCCGAGTCGGACTGGTAATAGCTCAACTGTGCCGAGATATTGCGCAGGTTGTATTCCACACCCAGCTCGGTGTTATCAGTGATAATCGGCTCAAGGTTCAGGAAGGTCTCAACGTCCTGATTGGGGACGTTGATGCCACGCAGTACCCGACCGACGTCCGGCATGGAGAAGCCTTCGGAGTAGTTGGCGAAGATGCGCCAGCCATCAGTCAATTGATAGGTGGCTCCGATGTTGCCCAGCGTTTCGTTGAAATCCGGTTCGCCACCGGCGACAAATTGGCCGCCGTTGTAGGAGTACAGCGTAGTGAAATCTGCAACTTCCAGCGCTGCACGCTCATGGCGGACACCGGTAGTCAGGGTCAGGCGCTCGATGCCGGTATATTCTGCCTGGGCAAAGAAAGCGGTATTGGCATAGTTCGTCGCCGGGACCCAATTGCGACCAGTGAGAATCAGTTGCTGGTAGGTTTCATCCTGCAGGTAATCGGCACCGTAAACCAGACCCAGTGGCAGGCCACCAATTTCGTCGTTGGCGAGCGTGAACTTCAGGCCCTGTTTCAATGAGTTGTTCTGGGACTGATCAAATACCGACGCGCCGTATTGCGGATCCTGGAAAGTTCCGAAGCTGCCACCTCCGTAGGTGCCGGCGAAATCCTGATCAAACGCCTGAATACGCAGCTGCTGGCCGAAGAATTCTTCGTTGGTGTAATTGACGCCAAACATGGTGACATCATTGCTGACCGGCTCACCCGGAATCGTGCCAGGCTCGGCGGTCGTCGGGATACCCTGATCGATATCGCCATTTACACCCACCCAGTCGCTATTGCCTTCGAGATTGAAGTCGTTGATGGTCAATTCGATGCGCTGGTCAGACCACTCGTAACCGCTCTTGAAGAACAGGTTCAATGTGTCCGCGTCCATGGTATCGCCCTGGGCGTTATCGAAGCCGATGATCTGGCCATTGGCGTCATAGTTAATACCACTGTTGCGATAGCTGACACTGGCCAGGACATCGACTGCGCCGCTGCGGCCGGAAATACTGTAGTTACCGCCGTATCCCAGGCTCTCACCCCAGTCTTCTTCCTGACCGAAGGATTCCACACGCAAGCTCTGCTGCCACTGGTCGGCCGGGCGGCGGGTAATCAGATTGATGATGCCACCAG
>CAZQFA010000088.1:0-3063 GCA_964592245.1 uncultured Pseudohongiella sp.
TTTTGCATACTCTGGTGGGCAAGCCCGTTTGGCAGCGCATGTTCAGCTTGCGCCACTGATCGCCAGGGCATTCCACCCCAGGGAGCGATAACCGAAGCAGCATGATGAGCAAACCCGTTCGCTACCTGCCAGCGTTAGTGCTGGCAGGGGCGATGACATTCTTCGCCTACGATATCGTTGTCGACCTGATGACCGGTGTCGATGCCATCCTGCACATCCTCATCGAGTTCATTGTTTTTCTGGCTATCTCCATAGTGTTGGCGGCGGAGTTGCGGCAGGTGCGACAACTGCATCGGGTTATTCGCACCGAGCAAACCCGCAACGCACGCCTGGCTGGCGAGATGCTGAGTGTCATGCACGAACAGTTCACCCGCTGGTCCTTGTCGGATTCGGAGAGAGAAGTGGCCCTGTTACTGATCAAGGGGCTGTCGATGAAAGAGATTGCCGAGGCGCGTCAGGTCAAAGAAAAGACCGTGCGCACCCAGGCTACCAGTATCTACGCCAAGTCCGGGCAGGGCGGCAGACACGAATTGGCCGCCTTCTTCATAGAGGATTTGTTGAGTGTGATAGAGCCAAAGGCGCCGGCGTGAAGAGGTGCGGCGCGCTTTCCGGCTGATGGGCACATAGCCCGTCAGCCGGTTAACGTCACTGCAGTCGCGAGCGTTTAGCGCTCTGACTGGACCTGGCGCGTCAGTGCAGGCAGCTGCAGACGACCGGCCACAACACCACGACAGTTTTCCGCGCCGCAAGAGCAGGGGAAAGTGCGGAACAGATAGTCTTCTGTGCGCGCATAGTCAATGGTGATAAAGGCACCCGGCTTGATCGGCTTCAGGGCGATAAAGGTACGGGTATCCAGATCCACGTAGCTGTTCGGATCACAGCTGTGCAGCAGCTTGCCGTAGAAGTACGGATCGTGCAGGTGCAGGTTCGGTGTGATCTGCAGGCTGAACAGGGTGACTTCCTGGCTGAAGAAACCGGTACAGGTAAACACGACTTCACCCGGTTCGATGTGCGTCAGGCTGACAACGCCTTCGCCAACACCGTTGTTGATGTGGCTGATCACGAAACGGTCACGAGTAGGCTCGTTGGCAAACGCCGGTAATTGCTCAGGGTAGAAACGGTTCTCCTGAGACGGACGCGACTGCAATGAGTTCAGTGTCAGCTCATTGATAACCGCGTGGCCATTCAATTTCTTGGCGTTGGTAGTAATAGACATCGATCTTGTTCCTCAATCAAACAGGCATGGGTAGCCGGAGTAAAAGTTAACCACGGTAGTCCCGTGACGGACGATCGGATGGAACCGGCACTCAAGGTTAAAGGCGCGCAGTCAATCCGTTTGCTTTCTGTTCACCACACTCAGGTCTCAGCGCCTGCTGAGAGGTAATGCGTGCAGCGAAATCAATGGGTAAAACAATGCCGGCTTGAACACGGCCAGAAGCAATACGCCGCCAGCGCTGATTGAGCGCGAGCGATCGCAGAGGCAGGCTAATGCTGACAACAGCGAAGTCACACAGATCTGGGAGCCGGTTTTCGCGAAGGCAAAAACCACACTCGGCAGGCTAACAGAGGCGTTGACCGGAACACCTTGCTGGGCGCTATAGTGGATCTGCGACAGGTCATTTTGACCGGCCGCTTCTAAAGCAGCGTTAAGGTACATCTCTACCCCTTGTCGTCACCCGGCCAGTAGCTGGCCCGTTGGAAAACAGGTAACCCCAGAGGCAAGAGGGGTCAACGTTCAATCGGTTAGCGCGCGTATATTATTCTTTTTTGCGAAAAACAAAAGAGTTTTTTCTATCGCACTGCAAATAATTTCACCTTGGCGGGCCGTGGCGTCTGTGCGATTCTTCTGTCGGGTTCTAACTATCGGCGGCAGTAGCCAGCCAGTAAACCATGAGCAATCCTTATCACGCCTTGCGACTACCGCCCGCTGCCGATCTACGGCAGGCACTGGAGGACTACCTCCAGACCCGGGCAATTAGCGCCGCCGCGCTGGTCACCTGTGTCGGCAGTTTGCGCCAGGCCAATCTGCGTCTGGCTGGCGCGGCGCAGCAGACGTTGTTGAACGGGCCGTTGGAAATCGTCTCTGCGACCGGCACCCTGTCCGTGCACGGTTGCCACGTGCATTGCTCGGTGGCTGATGAGCTGGGTAAAGTCAGTGGCGGCCACCTGCTCTATGGCAGTATCGTGCAGACCACGGCAGAGATTGTGCTGGTGGAATTGTCAGCGCTGCGCTTCAGCCGCGAGCTGGATGCCGACACGGGCTACCGCGAGTTGATCATCTCCGCCAGTGACTCTGAGAAGTAATGAATATAAAGCAATGAATAGAAAGCACTGAACTGAAAGCGCTGAACCAATAGCACTGGCAAGCGGCACAGAAGTGGTAACTATGGTTAATCACAAAACAGAAATGGAAGTCGAGACAACAAACAAGCAGGCAAAGCCACTCGCTGGTAGCTGCCATTGTGGTGCGGTGAAAATTACGCTGACGACAGAGCCGTCATGGCTGGTGGAGTGTAACTGTTCTGTGTGCTGGCGCTACGGCGCGCGCTGGGCGCACGGTACGCGGGAGACTGTCACGGTAGAGGCGGCGAACGATGCCCTGCGCTATTACTCCTGGGGAGATCGCGGCATCGAATTCTATTTTTGCCAGCACTGTGGCTGTCTGACCCATTACGAAAGCACGGAAAAAACGGCATCCAGCCGCGTCTCGCTGAATACTCGCATGAGCGCGCCCGATGCTGTCGCCGGCTTGCGCCTGCGCCACTTCGATGGTGCCGACAGCTGGGAATTTCTCGACTAGGTTGGCCGGCCGTTAGCTGACCCTGATCAGTCCGACTGGCTTACTCGCCGCCACACCAGTAGCTGATTGTTGGCGGGCATGTCCTTGTCTTCCTGCAACACCAATCCCTGTTGCACCGCCAGCTTGTTAACCCATTCAAAATCACGCACGCCGCTCTTCGGGTCGCGCGACTTCAGCCAGCCGTCGAAGTTGCTGTTGCTGAGCGTCGTGAACTTGCCGCCGTATTTGAACGGTCCGTAAACTATTAACAGGCCATCTTGGGC
>CAZQFA010000088.1:3163-4897 GCA_964592245.1 uncultured Pseudohongiella sp.
GCGTGCTGACCGGTGCCGCCGGCTATCTCCAGCACCCGCGCTGGCTGCTCAAGGTAGCGGCTCAGCTCGTCAAGAATGGGCTGCTTGTTGTTCTCGCAGGCCTGACTGAAGGGCAGGGCGTCGTGGCTGATGATCAGCTCCCTTGCTTGCGCAGAAAGACCGGCTTGGCGTCGGTGGATTCCTCAGCACTGTAACGATAGCCGTCGACATCGAACTCCTTGATTCTGGCCGGGGAATCGATGCGGTTGCGGATAAGATAGGCCGCCATCTCGCCGCGCGCCTTCTTGGCGAAGAAGCTGAGAACCCGGTACTTGCCACTGGAATAATCCTTGAAGACCGGTTGGATGATGTCCGCCTCCAGTGACTTCGGTTGCAGCGAATTGAAGTACTCATTGGACGCCAGATTCACCAGCACTCTGGAACGCTGGCTGGCGAACTCTTCATTCAGTGATGCGGTCAGTTTGGAGCCCCAGAACTCGTACAGGTTCTTGCCCTTGCTGTTCTTGAGCTGGGTGCCCATCTCCAGCCGGTAAGGCAGCATCAGGTCGAGTGGCCGCAAGATGCCATAGAGTCCGGACAGAATGCGCAGGTGCTTTTGCGCATAGGTGACGTCGGCGGCGGAAAATTCTTCGGCTTTGAGGCCGAGGTAGACATCGCCCTTGAAAGCAAACAGCGCTTGTCGTGCTTGCGGTGTCGCCAGTGGTGTCTGCCAGTTTGCCCAGCGCTCGAAGTTCAGCTCGCTAAGTTTGGCGCTGATGTGCATCAACTCGGACAGATCATCCGGTGAGAACTTGCGCAGCTGTTTGGCAAGCTGATCGGCTTCGGTGAGAAAGCGTGGTTCCGTGTGCTTGCGGGTACGGACGGGGGACTCGTAATCCAGCGACTTGGCCGGAGAGACTACTATTAACATAACAGGGCGGTTTCCAGATTATTGCGGTGGTTCGTGGCCAACCGGAATGCGGCTGGTGACTGGCAGTGTGTGCTTACTCGAGCGATTCGAATTCCTGCCACCAGTTCAGTGGCGTCGTGCCATCTTGCGGGTCGTAAACGTTGCCATAATACCATTCTGTGCCCACGTATTGCTGACAGGCGTCGTTCAGCAAGCTCTCGATTTGCGTAAAACCGATGGAAAAATGTGCACTGAAGATCAGGGCACGCTCAGTCTTGCCGTCGAGTTTGCCGCCCAGCTTTTCCAGCGCTGGCACCAATGTATGGGCCACTTCATCGATATTGTTTCTACGCAGCACGCGAATACACAGATTACCGCTGCGCTGCTCCAGCTCATACTCGGCCGTGGCTGGATTGATGACCTTGACCTTGTCACCGGAGGCCAGATTACGGGCAAACAAAGGTGAATGGAGTAGTCGCACTGTGTCGGCTGCCGGATCGACGATCTCGACTTTAATGGCTTCGAAGACGGGCTGCTCCTCGTCATTGACGCCGGCAAAGAAGGGCAGTTCTGTGGTCTCGCTCAAAACAGGGTCTCGCTTGAGGTGCCGGGTTGTCGCCGTTAAGCTGACAACTCAGCCGTTGATCAATTTTTGAGCCGCCTATGATAGAGCGCCTGCAGCGAATTGCCAGTATCCTGGCCCGATTTGAGGGCTTGTTGCTGCTGCTCTGCGCGTTATGCATTGGCCTGTTTGCCTACAGCCTGATGCAGAGTAGTGAAGGCGCCAATGATGCCCTGATGATGCCGGCGATGATCGGTTTCTGCTGGGCGGCGCTGCTGATCTG
>CAZQFA010000089.1:0-1876 GCA_964592245.1 uncultured Pseudohongiella sp.
TCGGTTCGCTGCGTAGAACGGCTGGTAGGATCCTGTTCCATCCAGGAGGCAGTAATGTTGGCAAAGCCATCATCACCCAGTGGCAGGCCTACGTTACCCATGAACTGAGTCAGGTTGCCATCACCTTCGGCAAACTCACCAGTACGGGCTTCCAGTGAGAAGCCGTCCGGGTCATCTTTAAGGACGAAGTTGATAACGCCGGCAATGGCGTCAGAGCCATACTGTGCTGCAGCACCATCGCGAAGGATTTCAGTCTGGCGGAAGGCCATTGCAGGAATCGCCGAGATGTCTGCGCCTTGTGAGCCGGCGGAGAGTGAGCCGCCCAGTTCGGCAATGACGCCAGAGCGGTGGCGACGCTTGCCGTTAACCAGAACGAGGATGTTATCTGGTGGCAGGCCGCGCAGGTTAGCGGGGCGTACCAGTGTGGCAGCGTCAGAGATGGAGAATCGATCGACGTTGTAGGAGGGCACTGATGTTCGCAGCATTTCGTCGAGATCAGCAAAGCCCATGTTGGTAAACTCGTCGCCGCTAATGACATCTACAGGCACCGAGGAGTCAGTTGCACTTCGTTCAGCGCGACGTGAACCGATGGTAATGATTTCTTCAACCAGGCCGTCTGCCTGCTGCGCCAGCGCCATCGGAACATAGGCTGCTGGAGCCAACAGACCAAGAGCGATGGCCGTCGGTAGCACACGTCTGGCCAGATTAGGTCGTTGTTTCATTTACTTCCCCTTTTTTATTGATAGGTTGGTGGAGCTCAAAGGTGAGCTTCCGCAAACAGGTTGCACGATAAGTGGGCGAATGCACTACTAGCGATACCGAGCGCCTGTTCGTTTTGAAAGAATAAGAGCCGTTTTTGCAAAAGTCCAGCCACATCGCCCGTTATTAGTGCGCTTGCGGATGATTTGTGCACTTAGATATAACATCGCCTGTCAATCTTCTGTGTTCTGAGCGACCGGGTAGCGGAATTTCAGTTCGAACAAGGCGTAATTTGTGGCTCCGTCTGCAATAAATGCGCAAATAAAGTGATTGCGCATTCAAAGGGTGCGTTCATGCCGAATGAGAGAGGTTCTATGGTAGGTTGCGCTGCGTGTCGCGTACCTTGAATCAGATACAGGAGGCTTAGTCAGGAGGCAGACAGAAAAGGCCTGCATAGGTTTTTGCGCTCGCGGCAGGGCTTAACAGTCGGAAGTGGGCAGATGGCTGCTCTGTCTATCGCAGAACAGCACTCTGTGAGGCAGGGATCGAGCGTCAGCAGGGAGGCGCATGGCGGTTGCTGCACATGAGGGTAAACAATTGGCGAATGCTCATCTTCTCGTGTTGCGTGTCGGTATGACAGGCAGAAACGCCGGAGAACAACTGTGGGAAAAGTCTGTAAGCACTTACTTGCGGTGAAGGGCACTGATTACGTGCTTTTTCAGTTTTGGTAGCGGAGCCCAAGCTGCCAGGGTGGTCAAAATTACCGGTTTGGTGTGAGTAACGGCTGTCAGCCCAGCCCGGGTGTCTTGCCCGGGCCGGCTAATGCGGGAAGTGTGCTGGCGAGTACTGTCGCTATTGCTGGTCGGGGCTGCTAATGCTGGCGAAAACGCTGCTGGAGCCGTCCTTGTTGATCAGCAGAATGTCATAGGGCGTAAAGCGGTTACCCATTTCCATGCCCGGGCCGCCTATGGGCATGCCGGGGACGGCCAGACCAAGAGCGCCTGTTGGCGGATTTGCCAGAAACTGGGCGATGTACTTCTCAGGAATATGGCCCTCAAACAGGTAGCCTTCTTCAGTGACGGCGGTGTGACAGGACTGCCACTCGGGTTTCAGGCCCAGCTCGGCCTTGACGCCATTGAGATCACTCGGGTGAAAAATATTCGAGTGATAGCCGTTC
>CAZQFA010000089.1:1976-4447 GCA_964592245.1 uncultured Pseudohongiella sp.
TTGTCCGAAGACGCTGCACCTTGAACCCGCTCGAAGTTGATTCATCTCAACGAGTCTCGCCGGGCGCCTGACCCTGCTGCGAAAAATGGGCATTCTGGTGCCAATCCGGAGACATCCACATGATTGATTCAGGCCCTGCATCCACTGTGACTGTCACAGCAGTACCCACTGGCAATACCGATAATCATGCTGCAGACACGGTAGCCGCGCCGATTATCGGCAAGGCTCGCATTGCGTCACTGGACACGCTGCGCGGGGTGGCGTTATTCGGCATCCTGTTGATGAACATCATCGCCTTCGCCAATCCTTTTGCTGCCTACCTCGACCCGCGTGTGGACGCTGCAACTTCCGGTTTGAATCTGCTGACATTCGCCACGGTCGACATTCTGTTTGAAGGTAGCATGCGCACTATTTTTTCCATGCTGTTCGGTGCCGGCATGTTGGTGTTTTTGAGCAAGCCGGGCGCTGATGCGGGCAAGGTGCGCAGGTTGTACTACCGGCGCACCGGATTGCTGATCTGTTTTGGCCTGTTCAATGCCTATGTGCTGGTTTGGGCGGGTGACATTCTCTACGCCTACGGCATGGCAGGCCTGGTTCTTTATCTGTTTCGCGACTTTCCTGTGCGGCGCCTGCTGCAATGTAGCGCCGCTATTTTGCTGTTTCTTGGTGTGGTTCATTCCGGCATGCACATGCAATCGCGCATACTGGGTAACGCTGTGGCAGAGATTGAAGCATTGCCGGCAGGCACTGTGCTGAGTGCAGAGCAACAGGAAACGCTGGCAGACTGGCAAATCTATCTGCAACAGCAATTCATGACGCCGGAATTGATCGCCGAGGAAAGTGCAACCAAGCAGGCAGGCTATGGTGAAGTTTTTGTGGCGACTGCCGCGACCAATGTTTTTATCCAGACTCTCGGATTGGTAGTGAATTCTTTTTGGGACGCACTTGCCATGATGCTGCTGGGAATGGTGCTGTTCAAAACGCATTGGCTGGACGCTTCTCGCCCCCTGCGCCACTACGCGCTACTGGCAATGGCAGGATTTGCTGTTGGTCTGCCACTGAACGCCTGGGAAACAATCACCTTTATTCAAAGTGACTACCAGTTGCACTGGAATCCGTTTCAACGTCCTACCTACGATATAGGTCGCTTGAGTCTGGCACTGGGTTATATTGGTCTGGTGATGATGCTTTGCAAGAGCACGGTTTTCACCATGCTGAAATTCGGATTGGCCCGCGTGGGCCAGATGGCGCTCAGCAATTATTTGTCGCAATCACTCATCTGCAACGTGTTGTTTCTGGGGTTTGGTTTTGGGCTCGCCGGAGAATTGCAGCGTTATCAATTGTACCTGGTGGTATTGGCTGTGTGGACGCTGCAGTTCAGCGTTAGCGTGTTCTGGCTACAGCGATATCGCTTTGGGCCAGTGGAATGGCTGTGGCGGAGCCTCACTTACAAGAGACGACAGCCGATGCGCTTGTCTTGATCAGCCCCATCCCTTACCATGCTCGCCGGCTGTAGTTGGCGATAATTGGCTGCAGCAGTTGGGCTCAACGCCGCTACTCTGGCGTACACTCTAACTAGCCCCCTGGCGTCTGTCCCGCGCTTAATCCCTGAGTTTCAGAACCGAATCATGCATGGCGGTGCGTCCGTCAAGAGCGCAGAGTTAAGTCATGTTTTTGCGACACATTCATTTCAATCGTGCCACATTGCGCGAGCTGATCATCATTGCGCTACCCATGGTGGTTTCCCAGGGTACATTCGCATTGATGATTTTTACTGACCGGTATTTTTTATCGCAAATTGACCCGGTCAATATGGCTGCAGCGCTTGGTGGTGGTGTCGCAGCCTTTTTCTCATTCAGTTTTTTCTCCGGTTTGTTGAGTTATTCCAATGCCATGGCGGCTCAGTATCTGGGCGCGGGACAACTGGCCAAGTGTCCCAAGGTTGTCACCCAGGGCTGGTTCATGATTGCCATGTTCGCGCCGATGCTGGTCTTGATTACCTGGCTGGTGAGTGGCGTGTTCTCAGTCATGGATCATAACCCGCAACAAGAGGAGCTGGAGCGCCATTATTATCAGTTGCTGATGATGGGTTCAGTACTGACTCTGGCAAAGATCTGCATCTCATCCTATTTCGCCGGTATCGGTGAAACGCGTATTGTGATGTTCTGCGACGTCTGTGGTTTGTTGCTCAATATACCGCTTTGCTATGGCATGGTGTTTGGGGCCTTTGGCTTTCCCGCGCTGGGCATTACCGGCGCCGGAATCAGCACTATCATTGCAACGCTGTTTGCCTTGCTGTTGTTTCTGTATTTCTATCTGCGACCGGCGCATCGAGAAAAATTTTCGGTCATGACTTCCTTCGGTTTTGAACCGGGGATTCTGCGCCGATTCTGGCGACTGGGATTTCCTTCCGGACTGGAACTGTTCCTGAATGTTGCCGCTTTCAACTTGTTCCTGTTGATGTTTCAGTC
>CAZQFA010000090.1:0-4298 GCA_964592245.1 uncultured Pseudohongiella sp.
CAATTGCTCACGCTCGGCCAGTGGCAAATAGAACGCCGTGCGACCGGCTTCGGCACGGGCATGACAGACCGCCTGCAATACATGCGTCAGGCCAGCGTCTCTGGCCGCACGAATGTACAATTGCGGTTCGCTAAAATCATGCGCAGCGAGCAACTGCAGCAGCTGGCGATTGCCTTCGCAGACAGCAAAATTGGCAAATCGGGTTTCATCACTCAGCTTCATGCCAAGTGTCAGTTGCGTCGGACGGGAGGTCGGACCGGGGGGCGAACCGGAGTGTGTCATGAATCAGCGAGTCCAGCGATAATGCAGGAAATTACCCAGTTCTTCAGTGCTGCTGTAAATCGGCATGAGATCCCGATCGAGGGCGATCAGTTCGCTCAACTGCTGGGGATTGCCGAGCAGGTCGAGTCGCAATTCAATACGTGTGCCATCCAGAGCCAGCGTCGTCACCCCTTCCACCAGGCCAAGATTCTGCACGTAATTAAGCAACGCCGAATAGGCGCGTAAATCACCCACGCCATCAACGCGCAAGTTTGCCTGCTGCTGCGTCATGGCTTGGGGCGAGATAGCAAAGTAACTGGCCAGCTGGTTAGTCACCCGATCCAGTGGGCCGTAGAGATACTCCTGCAAATCCGTGTTAAAGCCATCAAACACCAGCGTTTCATCCTGAAAGATGAATTGCCACAAACCAACCAGCTCACCGCCGGCTGTAAAATGCAAACGCGCCGAGAGAATACTGTCGGCACCATAGCGCTCAGATGCAGCACGAATGCTCTCCTCGTCCAGATTCCACACCTGATCGGTGGACAAACTGCGGCGGTCTTCAAAATCCAGCACCGGGAAGATAATGGGCAAGCCGCGCGCTCTGGCGAACTCGCGCATGGCAGCAATGATTTCCGGATTGCTCTCGGCGGTAAGCATTTCCCGCTCACCCGCCGAGTTCTGCAGCACCATCCAGATCAGTACGCTGGGACGGTTATTGTCCCAGACCGGAATACCGGCGTTGGTCAGCATGCTGTTAATCAGCGACGGCGCAAATTCCACGGAGATGAAGCGCTGTTCCCGGGTCGTGGGTAACGGTGCAACCGGGACGAGCGGTTGCTGATCGACGTTGTTGTCGGCGCTGCTATCGCCAGGGTCAGCGCCAGGCAACAGATCATCGGCAGTCGGCTCTGCAGTGGGTTCCGGGATGCGCTCCTCGGGCGGAATAGCGACAGTCTCACTGGAATAACTGATGGCTTCTACGTAGCGCTGGGCGTTGCGCACAGCCTCGGTGACCGCCGAATGCTCGGCCCAGTTGCGGGAACCGGTGACTTTCAGCACGACTGCAGCCAGCGCTTCCTGATAAGCCCGATTACGCTCACTCTCGCTTTCATTGGCCACCGCGATACGCTGGGAATACAGACCGGTCACCGGCAGCGCCAGCGCCAGAGACTGCCACAGCGCCGAGATGCAGAAAAATACTACGGCGAGGACTACTGGACGGGTTGTGAACTTCATGGGCGCGATAATACTGTAAATTGGCCGTCAGCACCTAACCTGCCGACGGCGCACGAGACCAGCGACGCCCTTCAGCTGTGATTCAGTCTCGCTACGTTTCAATAGCTTGCATTATGAATACAGTCACGGCAGCCACTACGGGACAGCAGGCATCCCGGCAATTCAACCAGTACCCGATTGCGGGAACACTGACGTATCCGCCGCTTCTTGATAAACTGCGCCCCGGTGCCGGACCGGCGATGACTAATTCAGGAAGAGATTGCATGACAAGCGAGCAAAAGCCCGACAATAAATCAAAAAGCCTCAGTTACCGCGACGCCGGCGTCGACATTGATGCCGGCAACAGCCTCGTTGAGCGCATCAAATCTGTCAGCGCCCGCACTCACCGCCCGGAAGTCCTCTCCAATCTCGGAGGCTTTGGCGCCCTCTGCGAGATCCCGGCCAAGTACCAGCAGCCCGTACTGGTGTCCGCCACCGACGGCGTCGGCACCAAGCTCAAGCTGGCGATGGCCATGAACAAACACGACACCATCGGCATCGATCTGGTGGCCATGTGCGTCAATGATCTGATTGTCTGCGGCGCCGAACCCCTGTTCTTTCTCGATTACTACGCCACTGGCGGCCTCAATGTCGATAATGCCGCGGCCGTAGTCACCGGCATCGGTACCGGTTGCGAACAGGCTGGCTGCGCCTTGATCGGCGGTGAAACAGCCGAGATGCCCGGGATGTACAGTAATGATGACTACGACCTGGCCGGCTTCGCTGTCGGCGTGGTGGAAAAGCAGAAAATCATTGACGTCAATGACGTGGAAATAGGCGACTGCCTGATTGGCCTGCGCTCATCCGGTCCGCATTCCAATGGTTACTCCCTGATTCGCAAGATTCTTGAAGTTTCCGAAGCCAGGCTCGACGATGACTTCGAAGGGCGGCCTCTGGGCGAGGTCTTGCTTGAGCCGACGATCATCTACGTCAATCTGGTCCGTGAACTGGCTGCCACGGTAGACATCCATGGCATTGCCCACATTACCGGCGGCGGTCTGGTGGAGAATTTACCGCGCGTGCTGCCACCCCAGGCTTGTGCTGCCATCATCGCCGATAGCTGGGAGCGTCCCGCCATCTTCCGCTGGTTGCAGGAACAGGGCAACGTCAGCGAAGCCGAGATGGTACGGACATTCAACTGCGGCGTCGGCATGGTCTTGTGCATCCCGAAGAAAGATTGTGATGTAGCCCTGAAAACACTGAATCGTGATACCGAAACAGCCTTCTATCTGGGCGACATCGTCGACCGTGAAGCCGATACGCCAGCGGTGGTGTTTCGCTAGGAGCGATGACATGGCTGTGTGCAAAGTAGTTGTTCTGATCTCCGGCAGTGGCTCCAACCTGCAAGCATTGATTGATGCCGCAAGCAGTCACTACACCATCGCCTCGGTGATCTCCAACAACGCCGATGCATTCGGATTACAGCGCGCCAATCAGGCCGGCATACCAACCATGGTTATAGACCATCGGGAATTTGCCAGTCGTAAAGAGTTCGATCTGGCACTACAGGAAGCGATCGATACTATTAGCCCTGACCTGTTGGTGCTGGCCGGTTTCATGCGCATATTAGGCGCTGATTTTGTCAATCACTTTGCCGGCCGCATCATCAACATACACCCTTCCCTGCTACCCAAGTTTCAAGGCACTCACACCCATGAACGGGCATTGGAAGCAGGCGAGAAAGAGCACGGCGCCTCGGTACATTTCGTCACTGAAGACCTTGATGGCGGCCCGGTGATCGCCCAGGAAAAGGTAGCCATTCTGAGCGACGACACCGCGGTGTTGCTCAAGCAACGCGTACTGGAAAAAGAACATATTCTTTATCCCCGTGTAGTTGACTGGTTTGCACAGGGGCGATTGAAGATGAGCAACGGCGCCGCCTGGTTCGACGAACAGGCACTGCCGCCGTCAGGAGTTCAGGCATGAACAATCGACACACAACACTTGCAGCCCTGGCGCTAACGGCTGTCTCTCTGTTAAATCCGGCCAGCGGCATCGCCGGCGAGCTCGCCGAGTTTTCCGCTTACTATGAGGCCAGAACCAATGGCATCAGCGGCAGCGCCGAGCGGCACTTGATCAAACTGGATGACGAGGTCTATCGCCTCAACATTTCACTGGAAGCCAAAATGGCCGGCATTGCCATTGGTGATCTCGAGCAAGCCAGCGAATTCACCATGGTGGATGCGCAAATCAAACCACAGAACTACAGCTATCAGGTCACCGGCGTTACTCAGGAAACCCGTGCCATCAGTTTTAACTGGGATGCCCACCTCGCACTCAGCACAGAAAACGAGCAGAGCTGGACTATCGAATTGGGCGAGCAAGCGCTGGATCAACTCAGCTATCAGGTCGCCATGGCCAATGCACTGCAGCAGCAAGACTACACAGTTGGCACCGAGTTGAGTTTTCAACTCGTCGATGGCAGTGAGCTGGAAACGCAGCTGTTTCGTGTGCTGGGGGACGAAACATTGAGCACCCCCATGGGCAATCTCGATTGCGTCAAGTTGCAGCGAGTAAGGGAAGATGACAGTGGCCGCAGCACAACGATCTGGCTCGCCAAAGACTGGGACTTCCTGCTGGCCAGAATTGAACAGGTGAGCGGCTCGGGGATGCGTATTGAGCTGGCGCTGGAAAATGCCCTTGTGAGGGGCGAACAAGTGGTTGCCCTGCCCTGATCGTCAGGTCCTGATTGTTTTAGTTTGCATTTTGGCCAGACTGGCCTTGAATCAGCGACTGGCCGCCTGCGTATCTTCTTCCAG
>CAZQFA010000091.1:0-4173 GCA_964592245.1 uncultured Pseudohongiella sp.
TGAGTGGATCGAACAAGCGGCCGTTCATGGCGATATACACACCCGGTTCGAGAATTTGCGCCGCCATCACCGCCGACCCCAGATTAAATACTGCGTCACTGTCGCGATACTGGGCAGGATACATGGAGCCAGTGAGTACGATAGTTTTGCCGGTAATCGATTGCAGATGCTGCGCCGTCTTGATCATGGTGTCAGTACCATGTGTCACCACCATGCGTGATTCCGGATCCGACTCGATCACCTGACGGATTTTTTCCCGATCAGCATCGGTCAGATCCAGGCTGTCCTTCTGCATGATCGGCACCAGCTGATAGTCGACCACCACATTGGCTCGCTCCAGTACGCCGGGTGCTTGTGGTTCGCCCACCTGATACTCGCTCTTCTGGTCGAAGTAGGTTTTGTCGATGGTGCCGCCGGTGGTGAAGATTTTTAAGGTCATGAAATTATTACTGCTTGCTCGCAACGAAAATGTGTCAGTGCCTTACAAACGCTCCAGTTTACCCTTGCGCTTGACGATGTTCTTGTAGTCCCACTGAATGGTTTGTGATTTCTTCAGCCAGCGCTTCAGGTCTTTGCTGTTGATCTCGGCAACAGTGTTATAGAACGTTGAGGCGTCCTTGAATTTCTTGCCCAGCACGTCCAGCCCCGGTTCTTCGAAATCTGCCCCGCTCCAGAACATCAGGCGCAAGCCAGGCTTTTGCAGGCTGTAGCCGACGGTGGGATTGCCATCGAGAAACCATACAGGATGCCGGTGCCAGATTTTGCTTTCGGCAGCCGGCAATTGCTGGTCGATTTGTGTGGCCAGCGCAGCAGCGATGTCGCTATAGGGTGACTCGAGCTCGCTATTGAACTGCAGAATATCATTGTGCATTGCAGTACGCTCCAGGGAATGCAACCTGAATATACAATCGCACAAAAGACAAAGTCACGGGATTAAAATCTTGCTGTGACAGCTGAACAGGCCTTGACCCCGATATCGAGTTTGAGATTGTTCGAGAATTCGCAATACCTACTACTCGGCAAGAGTGTGTAGCCATTGTTGCAACGGTTCCATCCATTCACTGCGCGGGGTATAGAAGGCGCCATGTTTCAGGCCGGTGGTGATGGCAACTTCTTTGATGCTTTTGGCATTGCCTTCGATGTCGCTGCGCACCAGCAGGTCAACACAGGACTGCACGACATCGGTGGTTTCATACAGCGACAAGACATGGCCCGACAGGATAATTTCCGGCTCATGGGCATAGTCACCGTCGAAGCAAACACCCATCACTGCGGTATTGATGCCGGCAACGCGCAGCGCACTGGCCGCCATCAGAGTGATCTGTGCACCGCGGGAAAAGCCGATCAAGGTGATATTGTCGGCTGGCACGCCAGCCGCCAGTAACGTATTGACCAAGCCTGCCAGCTGCTGTGCGTAGGCATTCGCCTCAGTGCCAGCCGGTCGATGTTGGGCAATCAGATGGAACTCACCCGACTCGGCAATGGCTTGCACGATGGCCGGGTAGTCATAGGTGCCGAATTCCGGATGCACCGGACGCGGATCGGTGCCCTCAACGATCAGGCCATGGGAGTAAAAGACATAACGGGACTCGGCGTCGATAGTGTCCGGAAATGTCGTGTAGACCGCCGCTTGCACACTGGCGGCGACCAGGACCAACAACAATGCAAGCCATTGCCCGCTTCTTGCCACTTTCCCACAGCGCTTCATCTTGGACTCTCTTAATTTCGCTCTTAAATTCGCTCTGTGCTGGAGCGGCTTCGCTGCATTCTTGCGCTGGCGCTATCACCAGCAACGGCTCAACATTACGCGCTCTTCGCTGCACTTGCCAGTCAGGCATTGCGAATCCGGCAGGTGATCAGGCGGTAGCCACAATCCATCTCTGGCAAATCCAGCAGCGCCTTGTTCTTCTCATGCCATTGCCCGCTTTGCAGATCACCCGTCAATCGCTGTAATCCCGGGTCAGCGTCTTCCATTGTGGCAAAAGCCGACATGGACTGCCGCACCTGACTTTGCAGGTAGGCTTGCGGTCGCCGCCAGAAGGCGGCAAACAGTCCGTCTTCACACTGCGCCGGAATTGGCAGCACGCTGATCTGCACGTCATCAAAATAGTTGCCCAACTCATCAAGATCAGGAAATTGCGCACGGTCTCTTGTATAGATTTCGGGAAAGTAATCGCGCGTCAGCCAGAAGGGCTCGGCCGAGCGATCCCAGGTCACGGCGACGAATTTGTCGGTGGCTACGCGACTAATCTCCGCGAACGCGCGCGGCCTGTCAGACCAGTGGTGCATGGAGTTAATGGTCATGGCGTGAGAGAAACTGTTGTCGGCAAACGGCAGGCTCTCGGCTGCGGCTTGCTGCGCCGGGTGTGCCTCGGCCGGGCGTTGCGCGATCATCTCGGCAGAGGGCTCGACGGCGACAAGGTCAATGTCGGCCGGCTCATAGGAGCCCGCACCGGCACCGATGTTGATGATGCGCGTGGCGCCGCGCAAAGCGGCATGCACGTCACGGGCAATCGTCGGATCGGTGCGGCGCATGACTGCATAACCGCTGCCGATCCTATCGTAGATGGCGGTCATGGTTGCTCGCTTGTGTGACTCTTGATTCAACCCGACTGTGGATTCGACCCGAGTATTGCATCACCGTCTATTTGATCTCGACAGTCACCGCCTTGGGCGAACTGTTGACTGCCATCTCGGTGACCACGGTGCCGGCCGGAATGAAGCGCGCATCACCAACGACAAACGACTCAGTACTCACATTGCCCTCGGCATCGGTGAACTGCAATCGGCCGCCTTCATAAAACACTTGTACAGCGTCTTTCACATATTGCACCTGCGGCAGTGCCTTACCCGCTTCCCAGCCGTGCTTCCACTCGCTGACGCGGTCGTTATCGATAGCCAGCTCGGCACCGGCGCGCGGGAAGGCCACGGGGACGTTCGGCAAGGCTTTGATCTGTTTTGACGGCACGTCTTTCAGATCGATCATGATAGACCAGCGCTCGGGTGCATCCGGGGCGAAGCCGATCATCTCTTCCTTGTGCGTCACGCCAGCACGCTGAAAATACGGGCGCGGAATGGCGAAAGGATCGCTGGGCGGATTGAAGCTGCCGTCCAGTTGCGTCACCTTGATCGGCCCCCAGCGCAGATAGACGCCGGCCATGTCGTAGAGGTGACGGTGATAGGGCTGCTCAACACCACGGATCCAGTTGACGTCCCAGACAAACACACGGTCATTATCGATGAGCTTGCTAACGCCCTCGCGCGGATAGGCGTGGGGGTATTCCTGGGCAAGAGAGCCGCTGCTGATCGCCGCCGACAGGATGAGTGCAGCGCTGCTCAACAGACGCGAGAATACTGTCGGCGCCAGCAAGGCTGTGAGTGGTTTCATGAGAAGGTTTGTCATTATTGTTATCCCTGCATGGTTTCTTGTTATTGGTGTGCAGACCACAGGCTGTGGCTTAGTTGTACTGAATTGCCGCGCTGTCTGCAACTGCGGCTAGCGGCTGGTCGGTAGCAACCAGCTCGCAGCGTCACCAGAGCTGCCTATCAGCAGCAAAAGGCGTGGCGCGCCAGAAGCCAAGAAGTTGCCAGCTAAATCAGCTGCTTTGCGAATCGAGAGGCTTTTGCATATTCACCCCAGTCACCTGATACCCCATCTTCTTGTACAGGGCGATGGCGCCTTCATTGAAGGCGAAGACATGCAGGCCCATAGTCTTGATGCCCAGCTCTGCCGCGTGCGCCTGCACGGCTTCCAGCGCCGCGCTGGCATGGCCCTGACGCCGGTATTGCGGCTTGATCTCGATGTCATAGACAAAGGCGCTGCGCTGACCGAACTGATTCTGAATGGCGTACCAGATGTGGCCGACTGGTATGTCTGCGTCTGTTGCAGTGATGGTGAACAGGTAATGATCCGGGGTATCGACACCCTGCGGCAGGTAGTGATGCAGGTCAGCCAATGCGCGCTCGTGTGCGCCTTCGGCGAGCCAGCGTCCGGACTTGATGTTGTCTTCGGCATAGGCCGAGGCAGCGCTTTGCAGAAAGGCGGCAAAGTCTTCGGCGCGCATAGGTTGCAGCTGGGTCATGGCATTCCCTGATAAAACGAAAAGACAGCTGCAGACTGCTAGCTGCTGGTAGCCGCCTTCCACCGGGCGTAAGTGTCTTCCGACCATACCT
>CAZQFA010000092.1:0-4159 GCA_964592245.1 uncultured Pseudohongiella sp.
TGAGTGGATCGAACAAGCGGCCGTTCATGGCGATATACACACCCGGTTCGAGAATCTGCGCCGCCATCACTGCCGACCCCAGATTGAACACTGCATCACTGTCGCGATACTGCGCCGGGTACATGGAACCGGTGAGCACAATGGTCTTGCCGACAATAGAGCGCAGATGCTGCGCCGTCTTGATCATGGTGTCAGTGCCATGTGTCACCACCATACGTGATTCCGGATCGGACTCGATCACCTGTCGGATTTTTTCCCGATCAGCATCGGTCAGATCGAGACTGTCCTTTTGCATAATCGGTACCAGCTGATAGTCGATCACCACGTTGGCACGTTCCAGCACGCCGGGTGCTTGTGGTTCGCCCACCTGATACTCGCTCTTCTGGTCAAAGTAGGTTTTGTCGATGGTGCCGCCGGTGGTGAAGATTTTTAAGGTCATGAAATTATTACTGCTTGCTCGCAACGAAAATGTGTCAGTGCCTTACAAACGCTCCAGTTTACCCTTGCGCTTGACGATGTTCTTGTAGTCCCACTGAATGGTTTGTGATTTCTTCAGCCAGCGCTTCAGGTCTTTGCTGTTGATCTCGGCAACAGTGTTATAGAACGTAGAGGCGTCCTTGAATTTCTTGCCCAGCACGTCCAGCCCCGGTTCTTCAAAATCAGCCCCGCTCCAGAACATCAGACGCAAGCCGGGCTTTTGCAGGCTGTAGCCGACGGTGGGATTGCCATCGAGAAACCATACCGGATGCCGGTGCCAGATTTTGCTTTCGGCAGCCGGCAATTGCTGGTCGATCTGTGTGGCCAGTGCAGCGGCGATGTCGCTGTAAGGTGACTCCAGCTTGCTATTGAACTGCAGAATATCAGTGTGCATTTCAGTACGCTCCAGGGAGTGAAACCTGAATATACAATCGCACAAAAGACAAAGTCACGGGATTAAAATCTTACTTTGACGGCTGAACAGGACTTGATTCCGATATCGAGTTTGAGGTTGTTCGGAAATTTGCGCTACCAACTACTCGGCAAGAGTGTGTAGCCATTGTTGCAACGGTTCCATCCATTCACGGCGCGGGGTGTAGAAGGCGCCATGTTTCAGGCCGGTGGTGATGGCGACTTCTTCGATGCTTTTGGCATTGCCTTCGATGTCGCTGCGCACCAGCAGATCGACACAGGATTGCACAACATCGGTGGTTTCATACAGCGACAACACATGGCCCGACAGGATAATTTCCGGCTCATGGGCATAGTCGCCATCGAAGCAAACACCCATCACCGCGGTATTGATGCCAGCAACGCGCAGCGAACTGGCCGCCATCAGGGTGATCTGTGCACCACGGGAAAAACCGATCAGGGTGATATTGTCGGCGGGCACGCCAGCCGCCAGTAAGGTATTGACCAACCCTGCCAGTTGTTGTGCGTAGGCATTCGCCTCCGTGCCAGCCGGTCGTTGTTGGGCAATCAGATGGAACTCACCCGCATCGGCAATCGCTTGCACAATGGCCGGAAAGTCGTAAGTGCCGAATTCAGGGTGTACAGGACGCGGATCTGTGCCTTCAACGATCAGGCCATGGGAGTAAAAGACATAGCGGGACTCGACGTCGATAGTGTGCGGAAACGTCGTGTAGACCGCCGCTTGCACACTGGCGGCGACCATGACCAACAACAATGCAAACCATTGCCCGCTGCTTACCACTTTCCCGCTGTGCTTCATTTCGGACTCTCTTAATTTCGCTCTTAAATTCGCTCTGTGCTGCAGCTGCTTCGCTGCATTCTTGCGCTGGCGCTATCACCAGCAACGGCTCAACATTACGCGCTCTTCGCTGCACTTGCCAGTCAGGCATTGCGAATCCGGCAGGTGATCAGGCGGTAGCCACAATCCATCTCTGGCAAATCCAGCAGCGCCTTGTTCTTCTCATGCCATTGCCCGCTTTGCAGATCACCCGTCAATCGCTGTAATCCCGGGTCAGCGTCTTCCATTGTGGCAAAAGCCGACATGGACTGCCGCACCTGACTTTGCAGGTAGGCTTGCGGTCGCCGCCAGAAGGCGGCAAACAGTCCGTCTTCACACTGCGCCGGAATTGGCAGCACGCTGATCTGCACGTCATCAAAATAGTTGCCCAGCTGATCAAGATCAGGAAATTGCGCACGGTCTCTTGCATAGATCTCGGGAAAGTAATCGCGGGTGAGCCAGAAGGGCTCGGCCGAGCGATCCCAGGTCACGGCGACGAATTTGTCGGTAGCTACACGACTGATCTCCGCAAAGGCTTGCGCCCTGTCAGACCAGTGATGCATGGAGTTGATGGTCATGGCGTGGGAGAAACTGTTGTCGGCAAAAGGCAGGCTCTCGGCTGCGGCTTGCTGCGCCGGGTGTGCCTCGGCCGGGCGCTGCGTGATCATCTCGGCGGAGGGCTCGACGGCGACAAGGTCAATGTCACCCGGCTCATAGGAGCCCGCACCGGCACCGATGTTGATGATACGCGTGGCGCCGCGCAAGGCGGCGTGTACGGCACGGGCAATGGTCGCGTCGGTGCGGCGCATGACCGCATAGCCGCTGCCGATTTTATCGTAGAGCGCAGTCATTGCCGCACGCCTGCGCCCGTAGTGAGACTCGACTCGCCGCGCCGGGTCACTGGCTATTTGATCTCGACAGTCACCGCCTTGGGCGAACTGTTGACTGCCATCTCGGTGACCACGGTGCCGGCCGGAATAAAGCGCGCATCACCAATAACGAACGATTCAGTACTCACATTGCCCTCGGCGTCAGTGAACTGCAAACGGCCGCCTTCATAGAACACCTGTACCGCGTCTTTGACATATTGCACCTGCGGCAATGCCTTGCCCGCTTCCCAGCCATGCTTCCACTCGCTGACGCGGTCGTTATCGATGGCCAACTCGGCACCGGCGCGTGGGAAGGCCACGGGAACATTCGGTAAAGCTTTGATCTGTTTTGAGGGCACGTCTTTCAGATCGATCATGATGGACCAGCGCTCGGGCGCATCCGGGGCGAAGCCGATCATCTCTTCCTTGTGCGTTACGCCGGCGCGCTGAAAATAGGGGCGCGGAATGGCGAAAGGGTCGCTGGGCGGATTGAAGCTGCCGTCGAGTTGCGTCACCTTGATCGGCCCCCAGCGCAGATAGACGCCAGCCATGTCGTAGAGGTGACGGTGATAGGGCTGCTCGACACCGCGAATCCAGTTGACGTCCCAGACGATCACGCGGTCATTATCGATGAGCTTGCTGACGCCCTCGCGCGGATAGGCGTGGGGGTATTCCTGGGCGAAAGAGCCGCTGGTGATCGCCGCCGTCAGGATGAGTGCAGCGCTGCTCAACAGACGCGAGAATACTGTCGGCGCCAGCAAGGCTGTGAGTGGTTTCATGAGAAGGTTTGTCATTATTGTTATCCCTGCATGGTTTCTTGTTATTGGTTTGCAGACCACAGGCTGTGGCTCAGTTGTACTGAATTGCCGGCCTGACTGCAACTGCGGCTAGCACCTGGTCGGTAGCAACCAGCTCACAGCGTCACCAGAGCTGCCTAACATCAGCAAAGGGCGTGGCGCGCCAGAAGCCAAGAAGTTGCCAGCTAAATCAGCTGCTCTGCGAGTCGAGAGGCTTTTGCATATTCACCCCAGTGACCTGATAGCCCATCTTCTTGTACAGGGCGATGGCGCCTTCGTTAAAGGCGAAGACATGCAGGCCCATGGTCTTGATGCCCAGCCCTGCCGCGTGTGCCTGCACGGCTTCCAGCGCGGCGCTGGCATGACCCCGGCGCCGGTGTTCCGGTTTAACCTCGATGTCATAGACAAAGGCACTGCGTTGCCCGAACTGATTCTGGATGGCGTACCAGATATGGCCGACCGATGTGCCTGCCTCTGAGTCGGTAATGGTAAAGAGATAATGATCGGGCGTATCGACACCCTGTGGCAGATAATGTTTCAGGTCGGCGATGGCACGCTCGTGTGCGCCTTCGGCAAGCCAGCGGCCGGACTTGATGTTGTCCTCGGCGTAGGCCGGCGCAGAGCTCTGCAGAAAGGCATCAAAGTCTTCGGCGCGCATGGGTTGCAGCTGAGTCATGACCTTCCCTGATAACTCGAATAAACAGCTGCAGATTGCTAGCTGCTGGTAGCCGCCTTCCACCGGGCGTAAGTGTCTTCCGACCATACCT
>CAZQFA010000093.1:0-4095 GCA_964592245.1 uncultured Pseudohongiella sp.
AAATTGCCTATATACGAAGACACCTCTCTCTCAGGCTCAGGAATATGCAAGCCATTCCACCTAAACACCACCGTCCTACCAGCTATCGATTTAAGCTGCAAATGTAGGGATATACCCTACTTCATTTAGGCAACATCTCAGCAGAAGAGCCGGATCTTTGACGGTTAATAACTGGGTAGCCAGCTCTAACTGGATCTACCTAGGCTAGTGGATGGACATCCATGCACAGGCGTTTCGTTCAACGATGACCTGCAAGTTGTTTCAATTCTGCTATCGCACCACTTCTAACATGGCCAGAAGCATTCTCGTGGTTAGCTCACGCTGTTCCTCCAGCGCGCCGGGCGCCACCGGATAATGACGAAACAAGGTTGCCCCAGCACTCTCGATCCAGCCCACCAGCGTCTCAATGTAGAGGTCACTGACATGGTCAAAACCCAGTACACTCGACTGCTGACGAATGATCCTGGTGACCGCACCAATGGTTTGTTGGCGATATCGCCAGGCCGGCGACTTTTCGTCAAACCCTTCACGATAAATGCCATAGACCACCGGCCCAATCTCACTACCCCAGTCAAAGTAGGCGCGAATACCCTCCTCGATGAGCTGGGGGGCCGCCGCACCACTACTGGTCACGGCGATGATACGGGTCATCAAGTCCTGGTTAGCCTGCATGATCAGCATTTCAACGACCTGCTCAATGCCGCCCGGAAACCAGCGATAAAAGGTCGGGCGCGATGTACCCGCCGCCTGTGTCAGCTGCTCGACGGTGATGTCACTGGAAGACAGGCCAGCGAGCAGGTCACCGGCTGCCTTCAGCACGCTGCCCTGACGAGCAGCCAGGGCCGAACCTGTGACTGGAGGTCGCCCGCGCTGAGCCACCTTTTTTGTCTTGTCTTGTTTGCCTGAGGGCACCTCTGTACTCCCATAAGTCAGGTCAGGCACGCAATTCTAGCCTGATTGTTACGAACGGACATCTTTAGTATCAGTCTTGACCGGGCATTAAACGTAACGCTATAGTTACGCTTAATATGGCGACATGCCCTGCTCAAATGGGTGGAGACTCCTGACGATGAGAGATCTGAACAACCGGGTAGCTGTGGTCACCGGCGCCTCAGCAGGTATCGGCCGCGCTATTTCTCTGGAACTGGCCCGGGCGGGTTGCCATGTAGCCTTGCTGGCACGCAACCAGGAATCGCTCCAACAGGTCGCAGACCAACTGGCTGCACTGGGCGCCCGGGCGCTTCCGATCAGCTGCGACCTCGGGGAGCCGCAGCAGGTGCGGCAATCCCTGGCCGAAGTCGCCCGGCAACTGGGTCCTGTGGATATCCTGATCAACAATGTCGGCGCCGGCACCTTCAAGCCGTTGCACCGGATGAGTAATGAAGAGTGCAATATAGCGGTACGTCTGCCGTTATTGCCTGCAATCACAGCAATACATGCCGTTATTCCCTGCATGCGCCAACGTGGCTGTGGTCATATCGTCAACATCACCAGCCCCGCCGGGATTTTCCCATTGCCCTACATGGTGCCCTACACCAGCACCCGTCACGCCATGGTGGGGTTGTCACAAAGCCTGCATGAAGAACTGCGTGGTACCGGGGTCGGTGTCTCACTGGTGTGTCCGGCGCAGGTCAACACCGGCTACTTTGAGCGCAACGACGCCGATTTGGGCTGGTACCCGAAAATCTCATCGCTGTTCCCGGTATCAGAGCCCGAACGTGTTGCCAGAAAAGTCCGGCGTGCCATTGAAAAAGATCAGCGCGAAGTCGTGTTTCCCGCATTGTTGTGGCTGGCTATTGCCGCATTTCGTAAAGCCCCCCGTCTGGCCATAACTGTGTTTCGCGCCTTAGGTCTTTGGGGACCATCGCGCCGTGTTATTGCTGCCGATGCCTCCAGCACTCATGAAACCATGGAGCAGCCAATGAACGTTCGTGTTGCCAGCGTCAGTGCACTCAAAAAACTCTACAGCAGTCTGCCTGTTCCAGACGCCGGCATGCGCCACGGCTTTTTCCGTGCGAGCTTTATTGGTCCTTTCTGGCTGCGCATGTCGGGCCGGCCGACACTGGAACTTACCGGCCTGCCAGGCTGGCAGGGAAAACGTTTTATCACCGGCGACACCGCCACCAATGTACTGTTGCGTAAAGGCGAGCGCATCGACGCACTGAATATGAGCGTGGCAAACATTACTTCTTATGTGGATGGCAGCGCAGGCGTAGCCCTGCGCTACGGCGCCGAAGCACCAATTCCCTGGCGTTGGGTGCGTGATGAATTGCGTGCCATTGATGGCAACACGCTCCTGGGTATCACCTTTGTTGACCTGCCTGTTCTCAGACACTTTCCGATGCCCTTCTTGCTGGAGCGTGACGCGTGAGAGACATGAATCAGCAGACAGGAAAACAACATCAGGACTTTGACTTCATCATCATCGGTTCGGGCTTTGGTGGCAGCGTCAGCGCGCTGCGACTGGCGGAAAAAGGTTATCGCGTTGCCGTACTGGAGCAAGGCCGACGCCTCACCAGCGATGACTTCCACAAGGCTGCCACCAGCCCGGCAGCGCTGGCCTGGATGCCTAAACTTGGCATGACAGGGTTCTTCGCACAGGAAGTCTATCAGCACGTTGCCATTTTGCGCGGCATTGCCGTGGGCGGCGGCAGCATCGTTTACGGCGCCGTGTCGCTGGAACCCAAGGATGCGTTCTATAAGGATCCGGCGTGGCGAGAGTTATGCGATGACTGGCGCGCAGAACTTGCGCCGCACTTTCGTCTAGCGCGCAAGATGCTCGGCATCCATGACAACCCGTATCGCGACATTCAGGACGACTGGCTTGAACAGGCATCAAAAGACATGGGGGTTCACGACAGCTTTGGGCCAGTGCCACAGAGCATCTATTTTGGTGACCCCAACGACGAACCCCATGACCCTTACTTTGACGGTAAGGGGCCAGACCGCACCGGTTGCACCCAATGCGGCCGCTGCTTCACTGGTTGCACCGAAGGAGCCAAGAACAGCCTCGACAAGAACTACCTGTATTTTGCCGAAAAGCTCGGTGTGACGGTGCTGCCGGAGCGCCGCGTCACACATATCTCCAAATCCGGGGGCGGCTATCTGGTGCATAACGAACACAGTCTCCGTGGCACCCCGGCTGCGCCACTGGTGGCACGAAAAGTAATCGTCGCAGCAGGCGCACTGGGCACCATGGAATTGCTGTTTGCCTGCCGTGATCGCTACAAAACGCTGCCCGATCTTCCTGTATCACTCGGTGAGCATGTCCGCACCAACAGTGAAGCCCTGGTTGGCGTTCTCGCACGTGACCCTAGTATGGATGTCACGCGTGGCACCAGTATCTCGTCACACTTTTATCCCGACGACAAAACCCATGTTACGCAGAACAGACTGCCGCCCAGCTACGGCACCATGAAGGTCTACATGATGCCGATGATTGATGGCGCACGACCGTTAGTGCGCGCGCTGAGAACGCTGCTGGCGTTTCTGATGAAGCCGTCCCATGGCCTGTTTACATGGTTTGCGCGCAACTGGTACAAGCGCACGACCTACCTCACCGTGATGCAGGACGCTGATAACGAGTTGGCGTTTGGCTATGGTCGCACCTTGTTGCGCGGCTTCCGGTTTGGCCTCAAGTCTCGACTGGCCAAAGGCGGCCGCACGCCATCGTATCTGCCACAGGCCAACGCGGCGGCAAGCGCTGTGGCAAACGCCAGCAACGGTATCCCACAAAATATGGTGGTGGAGAGTGTTGCCAATATGTCGGTCACCGCTCACGTGTTGGGCGGTGCCGTGATCGCAGGCTCAGCCAGCGATGGCGTGATCGACACACGCCATGAAGTGTTTGGCCACCCCGGTTTGTATGTGGTCGACGCCAGCGCCATTCCCGCCAACGTCGGCGTCAACCCCAGTCTCACCATCACAGCCATGGCAGAACGCTTTGCCGCCCTGTTTCCCGAGAAAGGAACCTGAACGTGTTACAAACAAAACGGGATTGCCCAGCAAGGCATGCATAGCCATTCTCGACCAGATGCTCTCAAGTACTTTCCTTGTGAAACGTTCATGAGGATGTTCTCGCCGAGTGGTCCCTCT
>CAZQFA010000094.1:0-1734 GCA_964592245.1 uncultured Pseudohongiella sp.
AGCGGCTCCATTACATTCGCTGATGTTGATCTCAGCGACACGCACACAGTCAGTGTAATTGACGTGGGTGACAATCTCGGCAATCTGACAGCAGTTTTGGACACCGATACTACAGGTAGTGGAACCGGCGGGCTCGTGGATTGGAACTATCAAGTGGCAAACGATGCGTACCAGTCACTCGGCGAAGGTGATACTGCCATCGAGAGTTTCACGGTCAGTGTCAGCGATGGCAAGGGCGGTGTTGTGCAGCAGCAGGTGGATATCACCATCAATGGTGTCAATGACATTGCCGAGCTGGGTAACGCCGTCGTCGATATCGAAGAAACCAATGCCGCACAAACAGTTAGCGGTACATTGAGCATATCTGATGTGGACGACGGCGAGGCATTCTTCAATCCCCTGACCGATGTGGCCGGCACTTACGGCAGTTTCTCTATTGACGCCAACGGTGATTGGAGTTTCACCACTGACGGCGCTCTGGACTACCTTGAAGCAGGCGAAGTGGTATCCGAGTTCTTTACCGTCTCCAGCATCGATGGCACCGAGTCGACTGTAACCGTCAACATCACTGGTACAGCCGACGGCCCGACTGCCGAAAATGACAGCAACTCACTGGCGGCGAGCAGTGTCAGCAATAATGCTGATAACACTGTTTACTGGGTCGACTGGACTAGCGCAAGTGTTGTAGCAACGAATGGCACAAGGAACCCCACGTATAGCGTACAGGGCACTATTACCCTGGCAGACAGAACCATCGACGTCACCTATCAAGGGCAAGCAGCGGAGCCCTGGGGAGCAGTACCCGGAGTCCAGTATCTTAATGCAGGCAGTGCAGACTATTACGTCACCAAGAACGGCGGCTCCATTACCAGCACAGAAGGCGTTGGCGTGTTTACCAGCCCCGAAGTTGGCAACGGACCAAGCAACAATGACATCATTCGTCTGCACCATGCAGATTCTCCCAGAACGCTGACTTTCTCGGAGCCAGTTGAGAATCTGTTCTTTGCCATCGTCAGTATGAATAACAACGGTTACATCTTCGACCAGAACTTCGAAGTTGTCTCGTACGCAAACAGCAGCAGCAATTCCGGTTATTTTGGCCACACTGATGCTTACACCGTAACCAACCCTGAACCAGGGCGTTACGGTATTAGTACGGCCCCAGCAGTAACAGGTGTTAGCGGCGCAACAGAATTCCACGGCGTACTGGCGATCAACAATGCATTGGAATCATTGACCTGGGAAAGTCAGGCGGATGAAAACTGGAATGGCTTCACTATTGGTACGTATGGCGTTGCTTCTTCGGCCACCGTCTCCGGCAATGTGCTGACCAATGACGATGCAGGCAATACGCCACCAGTCACCGTCAGCGATGTAGATGGTGCGGCGATGACAGGCAACTCTGTCACGCTGAATCTGACATCCGGCGCCATTCTCAAAGTCGACAGCGATGGTGACTACCTCTACGACGACAACAACGCATTCACCGCACTGGCAGCAGGACAGACACATACCGACACCGTCACGTACACCGTTGAAGACATTCGCGGATACACAGCCACGGCGACGCTGAGCATCACGGTTACCGGCATCAACGATACGCCTGTTGCCGTCGATGATTCGTTGACTACTCCGGAGGATCAGACTCTCAGTATCAGCTTCAACAGCCTGCTGGGCAATGACACTGACGTCGACACCGGCGATACCAAATCGCTGGTCTCGGTACAGGATGCT
>CAZQFA010000094.1:1834-4027 GCA_964592245.1 uncultured Pseudohongiella sp.
TGAGCCAGCTAATGGACTCAATCGGCGCACCAGAAACCACCGCCTTCAGCGCCGGGTATCTGAAGTTTGAGCAAGTTGGCAGCGACACAAAGGTCTACGTCGACCCGGATGGATACATCCCCGGCGTATCCACTGCAGACTATATCGAGACCGTGACTCTGGTTGGTGTCACTCTCACGCCGAGTGATACCGACAACTATATGCTGTAACAGGTTACCGTGTTCAGGTAATAAAAAGCCTCCGAGAGATCGGGGGCTTTTTTTTTGCTCCGGCTTGGGGTCTCCCGCATTTCTCAGCCTTGGGTGACTCCCTCAACACCACGTGGCAACCTGCCCCACTTAAGGCTTATAATTCCCTGCCCTTAGCAAACGCCCCACTTCTGAATACGCAGGAAACGATCATTTCATGGGAAGAGCCTACCAAAACCGCAAAGAGTCCATGGCCAAAACCGCGGAAGCCAAGACCAAGGTTTACAGTAAATATGCCCGCGAGATCTACGTCACGGCCAAGTCAGGTGGCACAGACCCTGCCGGCAATCTTGCCCTGCGCGGACTGATCGAGCGCGCCAAGAAAGACCAGGTTCCTACCCATGTCATTGACCGGGCACTGGAAAAGGCTTCCGGCGCCGGCGGCGAAGATTTCTCCCTGGCCCGCTATGAAGGTTTTGGCCCAAGTGGCAGCATGCTGATCGTCGACTGCCTGACCGACAACCCCAATCGCACCTTTGGTGATGTACGCCAGTGCTTCGTCAAAACCAAGACCAAGATCGGCACGCCGGGCAACGTCAGCCATCTGTTTGATCATTGCGCCATTCTGAAATTTCAGGCGGACGATGAGGAGGCTGTGCTGGAGGCCCTGCTCAACGCGGATGTCGACGTCATCGATATCGAGAACGAGGAAGGCCATATCACCGTGTTCGCACCGGATACTGAATACGGCAAAGCGCGTCAGGCCATCTGTGAAAATTTTGGCGACGAAAACGGTGAAGTGGACTTCGAGGCAGACGTCATCCAGTTCTTGCCGCAAGCCACCATTTCACTGGAAGGTGACGACGTCGCAATCTTCGAAAAACTGGTCGACATGCTCACCGATCTGGACGATGTGCAGGACGTTTATCACAACGTTGAATAATCAGCAGCCGTTAACGCTGAGGTATTTGCAAATACCGGTCAGCGTAATGTCTCAGTCAAGGCGCCGAAAAAATCGTTGTCATCGATAATATCTCTGCCAGTGGGTTTGACGCGGGCGCTCCAGACGACGATGACCGTGTCTTCGCCTGGATTGATATAGACATACTGACCAAAAATGCCAATGGCCTGATACGCCGTTTCGTGAATGGTGCCTTCACGATCCGGGTTAGGCCAGAGCATATAGCCGTAATCGACGGACTCACCACCGACAATGTGCGGGGAGCTGGCACCTTCTATCCAGCCGGCGGGCAACGTCGGTTCGCCATTGATGATGCCGCCCTCCAGCAGGTATTGCCCGAAGCGGCCATAGTCACGCAGCGTGGCGGAAAAACCACTACCTCCTACCTCGACACCGTCAGGTGAATCCAGCCACCAGTTGGCATCAGCTTCCATGCCATAGCCCGCCCAGATTTTCTCCGTGAGGTAGCTGGCAATGGTTTGATCCAGTACGGAATCCAGCAGATGGGCTGCAATCTGGGTTTCGCCGGTACTGTAATTGAAAACGGACCCGGGCTCGGCGACCTTGGGCAAGTTCGCCATGACGTCCAGCATACCGTCAGGTTGTTGCGCTATCTGCGCTTCCAGTAACTCTCGCCGGTCTGAGCTGGAATCAGTATAGGTCTCGTTCCAGGACACGCCGGAAGCCATCTGCAGGACGTCCCGGACACGCACGCCCTCGTAGCCACTGCCTTGTAGTGCCGGAACGTAGTCGGTAATCAATGCGTCGAGGCTTTCGATGTAGCCGTCGGCAATCGCGGCGCCAACCAGTGAGGCGGTAATGGATTTGGCGATGGACATCGACATCCAGCGGGTTTGTTCGCTATTGCCTTCGAGATAAATCTCCACGGCAATCGCACCATTCTTTAGTGCCAGTAAGCCGGTGACCCGATTCAGCGTGAGATAGTCATAGAGGTCATACTGCTCGCCAGCCGAGCTGAAACTGAAGTCTTCCAGCGACACCAGACGATAAGGCAAGTCCCGGACTTGCTCTCCGCGTTCCACC
>CAZQFA010000095.1:0-3951 GCA_964592245.1 uncultured Pseudohongiella sp.
TGTCCGCCAGGTTCTCCACCTTCTGATCCAGCAAGGTCAGCAATAACTCCGACGGGTCGCGACATTCCACCAGCCCGCGTCGTGCGCGCAGACGCAACAAACGAAAATCCGCCAGCTCTTCATCACGTATAGTCAGCAGCCGACCCGGCTGCATGATGCAGGCGACGGTCGAAGTTCTGTGCCGGCCTTCGGCTTGCGTGAGAAACAGCGAGTGAATGTGAATTTCATGGCCAACGACGAAGAAGCGGGCGGTGGCTTCGATCTCGTCCATCTCATCGGCTTCCGGCAGTTCCGCCGCCACCACGCTGTCCAGCAGTTGCCGCTCTTGTTCATCCGGACTGTGCGCATCGATCCAGTCTGCCGACTTGATCACAGCAGGATAGTCCTCCGGTTCCGCATCAAGGTTGCGGATGACATTTTTTTCGACTTTGAAAAACCGTAGCATGGAATTCGCTGCTCTTTGAGTTGGGCTGTTGTCAGTGTGCGACTCTGCCAGAGCTAACACAAATGTTCTGACAGAATTGTTATTTACTACTGTATCGGCAAGTCCGCGGAGTCGTTCACGTTTGTTGGCAAAGTCGCTCACATCGATGGTAATTACTGTGAGCCTTGGTTATAACAGAACTGCACGCGGGTGTAATCCGCTCGTGCGCGGAACAGTGATGTGCCGCATTAACCGTTACTCAATAGTAATTTCCGCGTAATGACTTGCCTGCACAGCCATTACTGGCCGGTATCACGGGTGGCACACAGACTGCAGCCGATTTGACTGCCACCGGTTTTAATGTTGCGGGTTTTATTGCCGCTGGTTCTATTGCCGCTGGTTTTACTAAAAGGAGCGCTCGTCCATGCTTGACCGCCTCAACTTTTATTTCAATCGCCTGCGTGAGCGGCTCTGGGTCAGGCCTCTGTTCTTCTGCCTGCTGTCGGTGGCGGCGGCGTTTGTCGCCCGGGCCACCGACGGCTGGGGCGTCGCCCATCTGGTGCCGGACCTGACCGCCGACTCCATCACCACCTTGTTGCAAGTAATGTCCAGTAGCATGCTGGTGATTGCTACCTTCGCTGTGGGTTCCATGGTCTCGGCTTATGCCTCGGCCAGTCAGATCGCGACACCACGATCGTTCCCGCTCATCATCGCTGACGATGTCTCACAGAATGCACTTTCCGCCTTCATCGGCGCCTTTATCTTTTCCATCATTGCCCTGGTGGCCATGGAGAACGGCTATTACGATAAAACCGGCCGTTTCACGCTGTTTGTGTTTACAGTGCTGGCGTTTGCGATTGTGGTGATCACATTCGTGCGTTGGGTGGACAAGATCGCCCGTCTCGGTCGCATGGGCAATACCGTCGAGAAAGTGGAAGCCGCCACGGCTGACGCTCTGGCGCGTCGACGTCGGGCGCCGACACTGTGTGCACACGCCGAGTTGGAAAATCCTGGCAAGTTGCTTGACTTGCAAAGCGACTCGGTAGGCTATTTGCAGCGTATTGATTTGCCCATCCTGCAGGAAACAGCCGCGCAACAAGATACCCGCATCAAGATCATCGCCACGCAGGGCACCTACATCTCCCCGGGTCGTGTGCTGGCAGCCGTCGAGTGCGAAGGCGACACCATCGATGACGACATCAAGCAACGCATTTTTTCGGCCTTTGTTATTGGCAATGACCGCACCTTTGATGATGATCCGCGGTTCGGACTGATTACCCTGTCGGAGATTGCCAGCCGGGCCCTGTCGCCAGGAGTGAATGACCCGGGCACAGCCATCGATGTCACTGGCACACTGTTGCGATTGCTGGTGAACTGGTCACAACCGCTTGCGGAAGGTGAGGAACTGGCGTTGCAGTACGATCGCCTGGCACTGCCACCGCTGGATATGGATGACATCTTCGTCGATGCATTCAGCTGCATTGCCCGCGATGGGGCGGACACCGTGGAAGTGATGGTGCGACTACTGAAAGCCTATGAATCGCTTTGTCATTGCGACGATGACGCGCTGGAAGAACATGCGCGCAAGCACGCGAAGGAAGCAGTGGCACGAGCCGAGCAGGCCATGTCGTTCCCGTCTGACCTTGCGTCGGTAAAAGCCGCTGCCAGCTTCCTGGAAAAATCCTGAATGGCGATAGATGAAGATAGATGAATAAGTAACGGGTATGGCGGCTTGAGAGAGCTTGAGAGATTTTGAGTGAGCTTGAAAGAATTGAGAACGACTAGGGCTGCGCAGCAACAAACCGCTGCAGGCGCTGCAAAATCTCCGCCCGGTTATTGGCTGCCTGATTGGTCAGTATAACAAACGGATACAGACCGTCAGTGCGCGGAATATAACCGACATAGTTATAGACGCCAGTAAGCGTACCGCTCTTTCTCAGCGCGCCATCTTCTTCCGGCAGCAAGTCCGCATAGGGCCGGAAGGTCTCCAGAATCTGCATCATGGTAGCAGCGCTGAGGCGTTGTGAGCGGCCGAGTCCGGAGCCTTCGATCATCAACAAGCTGTCCGGGTCACTGCCCACACCCTCGCCATAAAGTCTTGCCAGTTCCTGTTGCAGCACCTCGCGCGCGGCAGCGGCGGTAGCCGGGTAGCCATGTTGCTGTGCGCCGATGGTCATGAACAGTTGATTGGCGATGTAATTATTGGAGTAGCGCAGCAGGCCTTCCAGATTATCGCGCAAGGACTTGGAACTGGCGTGGCGATAGAACAGCTGCCACTGCTCATCCAGCGCCTGATGATAGAAGCCGGCATCCACCACGGCGACGCTGGCGCGTTCGAGAAAAATATTGAATAGCTGTTGCGCCTGCCGCAAGCCGGTCTCCGGATCCTGGCCGACGTTGATACGCTGAGGTAAACCGGATTGCACTCGCGTCGCCAACTCGCGCGCCACGCGAGTGAGTGGCGTCTGCGGCTCACCGGAGCGCAACTCACCACTGGGCGTCCAGGCCAGATTCACGGTATTGAAGTTCACCGCCAGCGCGCTGTTACGCGCCGCATAGGGGTCAAGTGCCCCGGATTCTACTGGCAGATCTGGCGCCGGCTCAAACGCGGAATCATCCATGACCAGTCGGCGTACTTCACTCAAGCCCTGTTCGGCCAGCGCGGTGGCAATGAGCTCGATCTCTTCGGAGACCAGATAGGGATCACCCAGTCCGCGAATCAGCAAGTCGCCGCTGTCGTTGCGATAGAACAGGGTCTCAAAGCGAAAATCCTGGCCCAATGTGGTCAGCGCCACTTGCGCCAAGGGCACTTTCAATACCGAAGCAGGGGTGAGAGACGCGTTGGGATTGATGCTGATGAGTTCTTCGCCCGCTGGCGTGGCCAGCATGACGGCGCCATCGCCGGCCAGAGCGCGCAGTCGATCCTGTTCGGCAGCGACTGAGACTGCAGAGGCGAGCAATAGAATGCTGGTGAGTAGCCAGCGACAGGGTTTAGCGCAAGCAATCATCGCTGATTGCTGCATGCGGTCTACAATTGCTCGCGAAAGACGCCGCGGACTCTGCACAGGTGGAGATACCTGTAAATTTAGCATTGATCCTTTCATCAGTTTGATCGCACGGTTCTGCATAACGCTGGCATCAGCTTATGGTAAATGTAATGCCCAGTTTTTCTTCCGACACTTGCCACAGCTTCTCGCACAGCGCCTTGTCTTTGGCTTTCTCGGGTAGCGGCACTTGCCCCGGCGGGCCGGTGCGTTCGCCGACGCCTGTCGGCCCGATAAAATCGCCGGCGTTGACGTCATTGTGGAAGGCGGCGTAGATCAGTGACTCGGCGCCTTCCTGCGGTCGGGAGATGTTCATGAAGCGGGTGAGAATGGGCGCCAGCAAACGCAGGTAGAAGGGCATGTTCCGCGACAGTTGTGTATTGGAAGCGCCCGGGTGCACGACGATGGCTTTGATGTGCTTGCCGGCAGCGGCCAGACGATCTTTCAATTCCATGGTGAACAGAATGTTCGCCATCTTGCTCT
>CAZQFA010000096.1:0-3716 GCA_964592245.1 uncultured Pseudohongiella sp.
GCACTGGCCGTGCAGAATCTGGATATCTGAAGCAGTGGGGCTTGCCCCACTGCCCCAGGGCATCAGCCCATCGTCGCCACGCGCTCCCGCACCCACTGTTCCACAGTGTCGGTCACCTCATTGGCGTCGCGGTCATCTGTAGGCAGCGGCTCGCCAATCTCGATCTGAATAGTGCCCGGAAACTTCAGGAACCGGCGTGGTGGCCAACAGTGACCGGTGCGCAAGGCAATTGGAATAATCGGTACATTCGCCGCCAACGCCAGTTTGGCACCGCCACGTGAGAAGTGCTTGACCTCATCGACATGGGCACGTGTGCCTTCCGGGAAAATAATCACCGAATAGCCCTCGCGCAATCGTTGTACGCCCTGTTTGAGCAATGACTTGCCGGCATCTCTGGGCTTGCTGCGATCGATGGCTATTGGCCGCAAAAGCCGCAGTGCCCAGCCCCAAAACGGGATGCCCAACAACTCCTTTTTTAATATCGGTGCAATAGGAAAGAACAAGCGATAGAAGCACAGCGTTTCCCAGCTGCTCTGGTGATTGGCCAGAACAACAGCCGAGCCACCGCCGAGATTTTCCCGACCGCTGATTTGCCAGCGAACGCCACAGGAAACGCGTAGCCAATACAGCACAAAAGCACACCACAACGCCGCAAAGTTATAACGCCCTTTCTCAGGTAAGAGTGGAAACAGGGTGATAAACAGCGCCGACATGACAATCGTCATCGGCACATAACCGAGATAGAAAAGTAAGGAGCCAAGAAAAGACCGAACTAGCAGCATGGGGAATCCGAATAGCTCAACTCAATATCAGCCGGTTTACGGCATCCAGTAGATCAGAATAGACCGGCGTCTGCCTGAGTACAGCACTTAGCTGCCCGGCTTCATCTGTGCTTAATCTGGATTTTGTTTGCTCGCCGTTACCGCTTAATACCAGTACCGGTTGCATGCCGAAGGCCGCGGCACACTGCAAGTCGCGCAGACTATCACCGACAAAGTAGCAACCTTGAAGAGAGACCTGCAGCTGCGACTCCGCCTGCTGCAGTAGACCGATACCCGGTTTACGGCAAGCACAGCCATCATCGGGCCCATGGGGACAGTAGAACAAACCGCTTATCAGCCCACCCGCCGCTTCGACATGGTCATTGAGTTTCTGGTGAATCTGCGCCAACTGAAACTCATCGAAATAACCGCGTGCCAACCCGGACTGATTGGTGGCAATGAGAACGGTAAAGCCGGCTTGATGGAGTGCGGCGATGGCTTTAAGACTGTTTGGATACGGAACCCACTCGTCAGCCGATTTGATGTAATCGGCTGAATCGTGATTGATAACTCCATCACGATCCAGGACAACTATTTTTGCCGTGGTCCCGCTGTCAGGCCCACTGCCAATGTTATCTGCCGCTTGCTTTTCAAGAGTGCTCACTGGACAGGATCAGGTACTGTGCAGATAGGAGATATCCGCTGTAGCCAGAAAGAGGTTACGCAAACGGGTCAGCAGCGCCAGACGGTTGGCCTTGAGCGCTTCATCCTCCGCCATTACGAGCACTTCATCAAAGAAGGAATCGACGGTCTCTTTGAGCGTGGCCAAAGCCAAAAGGCCTTGCTCATAATCGCCCTTCTCAAACAGAGGCACCACGTCTAACTCTTTCTTGCTAACCTCTGAGAACAATGCTTTCTCGGCTGCTTCCTGTAACAAGTCTTCTTTAAGATCAGCCGTGCCGGCTGCTTCCTGCTTGGACAGAAGATTGGAGACGCGCTTATTCGCTGCGGCCAGCGCCGCGGATTGTTCCAGTGCGGCAAACTTGCTGACGGCTTCAACACGGCGATGGAAATCCAGTGGTCTGGCAGGTTTTAGTGCAAAGACAGACTGGAATACACCACTGTCGATACCGGCATCGGCATACCACGCCTTGAAACGATCAAGCAGGAAGTCGAATACCTTGTCCATGGTGCCCGATTCCAGATCCAGCTCGCTAAAGCCGGCAGCCGCGGTTGCTATCGCTTCCTGTAAATCAAGATCCAGCTCTTTCTCAATCAGGATACGCAGAATGCCGATGGCGGAACGGCGCAGCGCAAACGGATCCTTGGATCCGGTTGGCGGCTGATCAATGCCGAACATGCCAACCATGGTATCGAGTTTGTCAGCCAGCGCGACCACGGCGCCGGTCAGTGTTGCCGGCACTGGAGCGCCGGCATATCGCGGCTGATACTGCTCATCAATGGCAACGGCTACAGCCTCGGATTCTCTGTCGTGTAGTGCGTAGTAGTAGCCCATCAGGCCCTGCAGCTCGGCAAACTCGCCGACCATGTTGGTCAGCAAATCACATTTGCCTAACTGCGCGGCGCGGCTGGCTGCAGCCGCCTCTGATCCGAGTTGTGTGGCGATCCAGCTGGCGAGTTTGGCCACGCGCGCACTCTTGGCGCCGACGCTTCCGAGTTTGTCCTGAAACTTCAGCTTTTCCAGCTCCGGCAAGCGTGATTCAAGAGTGTTGTTCTTGTCTGTTTCGAAAAAGAAACTGGCATCAGCAAGACGCGGACGAATCACGCGCTCATTACCTTCGACAACTTGCTGTGGATCCTTGCTGACCAGATTGCTGACGGCGACAAACTTCGGTAATAACTTGCCCTCTTCGTCTGTCAGGCAGAAGCATTTTTGGTGTGACTTCATGGTCAGGATGAGCGCTTCGGGCGGCACTTCAAGAAAACGAGGATCGAAATCGCCGGTCAATGCCACCGGAAACTCGACCAGTGCAGTGACCTCATCAAGAAGATCGTCATCGATCATTGGTGTGGCGGACAGTTTCTTGCCTTCGGCTTCTACCTGCGCTCTGACCATTTCCCGACGTTTGCCGAAGTCGGCGATGACCTTGCCGGATTTCTCCAATGCCTCTTCGTAAGCTGAAGGTTGAGCAATAGTGATGGCGTCATCAGCCATGAAGCGGTGGCCACGGGTGCTGGTGCCAGCGGCGATGTCGAACAGGGACAGCTGGACAGGCTGATCACCAAACAGCGCCAATACCCAATGCACTGGCCGGACAAACTCGGCGCGCGAGCTGCCCCAACGCATCCGTTTGGGAACAGGTAGTTGCGCCAGGGCATCGGTCAGCATGGCTTCCAACAAGGCGGTCGTCGCCTGTCCTTTTTGCACGTTCTGGAAACACAGTTTTTCTACGCCGTCTTTCTCGGCCCGTGATAAGTCGCTAACCTCAACGCCGCAGGATTTGGCGAAGCCCATGGCCGCCGGCGTGGGGCTGCCATCAGCAGCGAATGCGGCCTGTACCGCAGGACCAAAACGCGTATTCTCCTGGTCCTGTTGCTGGGCATCGAGAGCGCTCACCAATACGGCCAGACGTCTGGGGGTGGCGAAGGCGCGGGTGCCCGAGAATGTTAATTGCGCGGACGTTAACTTTTCTGCTAGTAAATTTTCAAAGGCAGTCGACAGAGACAGCAACGCTTTGGGTGGTAACTCTTCCGTACCCAATTCGATTAATAAGTCGTGTTGATTCGTGCTCACGCTTTTTCCAGATATTCTTTGCGCAACGCATCCGTTGCCAGTGGGAAGCCAAGCTCTTTGCGGCTGTTGTAATAGGCTTGCGCAACCGCGCGTGCCAACGTGCGAACGCGCAAGATAAAGCGTTGCCTTTCAGTAACAGAGATCGCGTTGCGAGCATCCAGCAGATTAAAAAAGTGCGACGCCTTGAGTACCTGTTCATA
>CAZQFA010000097.1:0-3476 GCA_964592245.1 uncultured Pseudohongiella sp.
GCTTGGTTGCTTGGTTGCTTGGTTGCTTGGTTGCTTGGTTGCTTGGTTGCTTGGTTGCTTGGTCAACATTATTAGTCCGGTGTCTGGTGAGGTGGCCTCGAGTCGCGCTACGGGGTATCTACCCCCGCCACTGGCGACGGCCCTCCGGGCTGCCCTCAATCACAAAAAAGCCCAAACGACGGTCTTTTTTGCTCCTTCGGCGTTGCGCCTCTTATGTGTCGGGGGCAGATACCCCGTAGCTCGACACGACATCGCAGCGGTGAAAAAGTTTGTAGGCCTCGATTGGACTGAATTCTTCCTGCATTTTAACTGCCGAGAAAACGATCGCCGGATAGCTCGACTCCTAGACTCCTGAATGTACCTCAACGACCTTGAGTACAACATCAATCCGATCAGGATCGTTACGGCCGGCACTGTGGCATGTGGGAACTACGAGCACCGGTAGCGGGGGAGGGTTTGGCCAGGCGTAAGAGCGCCGCACCGACTGACCGAGGAAGACCGTCCTCCAGGGCTTCCGACCGAGGGAGGGAACCCGGGAGGGGTGCAAGCAGCCTGGACAAGCCCTCCCCCGCGACCGGTGCGAAACTATCAGCCTCAACCGCAAGCTAGCGAAGCGCCAATGAGAATAGCCATGAACACCGTGCACTTTGACCACATCGAGGCATCTGCTCAGCCACCATGACAATGTGTTGACTGTTTTTGCAATCGACACCCCTGTGCAAGCCGCGAAATACCGTCAACCAAGGGCTGCAGAAGTACTCGGAAGTCACTGAGAACCTTGACATATCTTGCCGTGATGTTATTTTGACCGGCCCTTTCCGACGGGCCCGGACGGCGCTACCTCGACTGGGGAAAGACAATTCGCCGTGCCCAATCCGGACATACTCAGCAGCAAATAAGCTCATCCACCCGAGAGGCGCAGCCATCCCCGGGTGGAACGTGGCGGAGAAAGAAAAAAACTGCGTAGTCAACCAAGAGAAAGATTCTGATATGAGTGATGTGAGTCAGCAGCCCCTGAAATTCGGTTTTCCGGAGAAAACAGGCCTATACGATCCCGCCAATGAAAAGGACTCCTGTGGTGTTGGCTTTGTTGCCAATATTAAAGGACAACCCAGCCACCAGATTATGCTGGACGCCTATCATTTGAATTCGCGCATGGATCACCGCGGTGGTTGCGGCTTTGAAGCCAACACAGGCGACGGTGCCGGTATTCTGATGGCACTGCCACACAGTTTCTTTCACAAGATCGCCAGCGAAGAGTTGGGCGCTGACCTGCCCGCAGCTGGCAAATACGCCGTCGGCAATATTTTCCTGCCACAGGACGCCGCGGAGCTGGCGCATTGCAAACAGGCTATTGCGACTATTATTGCCGAAGAAGGGCAGCAACTGGTTGGCTGGCGTGTCGTCCCTGTTGATGCTGACGGTGCCGATGTTGGCCCGGCCGCACGTATGGCACAGCCGTCCATCGAACAGCTGTTTATTACCGCCGCTGACGGCCTCAGCCGCGAACAATTCGAGCGCAAGCTATACATCATCCGTAAGCGCTTCTCGCACAAGCTGCGCAATGACAAGACATTAAAAGAAGCCAAGCAGGTTTATGCCTGCAGTCTCTCAACCAAAGTGATTGTCTATAAAGGTATGCTGACACCGGGTCAGTTGTTTCCTTTTTATCAGGACCTGACCAACCAGAGTTTCGAAACCCATCTGGCCATGGTGCACTCACGATTCAGCACCAACACATTCCCGTCATGGGACCGTGCCCAGCCTGTCCGTTTCATGGCCCACAATGGCGAGATCAATACCTTGCGTGGCAACGTCAACTGGATGGTCGCCCGCGAAGGCAAGGTGCAGACTGATGTTTTCGGTAGCAAGCTGAAAGATATCTTCCCGGTCATCGACGACGACTGTTCCGACTCCGGCACCTTTGATGCCGTACTGGAATTCATGCTGATGTCAGGGCGCTCATTGCAAGAAGCAGTGATGATGATGATTCCGGAAGCCTGGCAGTCTGATACCAACATGGATCAGACCAAGAAAGATTTCTACGAATACCATTCCGCACTGATGGAACCCTGGGATGGTCCGGCGTCTGTAGTGTTCTCCGACGGTCATTACATCGGCGCTTGTCTCGATCGCAACGGCCTGCGTCCAAGCCGCTATTATGTCACTCACGATGACAAGGTCATCATGGCTTCTGAAGTCGGCGTACTGAAAGTTGACCCGTCCAACGTCAAGCACAAAGGCCGCCTGCAACCAGGCAAAATGTTCCTTATCGACTTTGAGGAAGGTCGCCTGATTCCCGACGAAGAGTTAAAAGAAAAAATCTGCAGCAAGCGCCCCTATGGCGAATGGCTCGCCGAGCAAAAAGTGACACTTGACCAGATTTCCACTGGCAGCGCGGCGCATTCTCTGGATAGTGAAGACACCCTGCATCGTATGCAGGCCTTCGGCTACACCACAGAAACCATGCAGTTCATGCTGATGCCTCTGGTCACCGAAGCTCGCGACCCGCTGGGTTCAATGGGCAATGATTCGGCGCTGGCCTGTCTGTCGGACAAGCCACGCATGATCTACGACTACTTCAAGCAACTGTTTGCACAGATCACCAATCCACCGATCGATTCGATCCGTGAAGAAGTGGTTATGTCCCTGCGCGTATTCCTCGGCCCCGAAGGCAACCTGTTGGAGACTTCTCCAGGACAATGCCGACGTTTAAGCCTGGATCATCCGATTCTGTCCAATCAGGAATTGTCGGAAATTCGTGACATGGACCATCGCGGCATGCGTTCCAAGGTAATCGACATCACCTACCCGCGCAGCGAAGCCAACGGCTACATGGCCGCTCTGGATCGAATCTGTGAAGAAGCCACTGCCGCCATCAGCGATGGCTATTCCTTTATTGTCCTTTCCGACCGTGCCACCTCGCAGGATCAAATCCCGTTGAGCGCACTGGTTGCCTGTGGCGCTGTGCACCACTATCTGGTGAAGAAGCATCAACGCACACAAATCGGAATTGTCGTCGAGACTGGCGAAGCCCGCGAAGTACACCACCACTGTTTGCTCAGTGGCTATGGTGCCGATGCCATCAACCCCTATCTGGCTTTTGAAGCCCTGTGGCAGGCGAACAAGGAAGGGTTGTTAGGTGATGGTTACCCGACTGAAGATTCACTGGTCTACGCCTACAAGAAAGGTGCGGCCAAAGGCATGCTCAAAGTCATGGCCAAGATGGGTATTTCTACTCTGGCCTCTTATCGTGGCGCACAAATCTTCGAAGCCGTCGGTCTGGCCGACGACATCGTCAAGCGTTGCTTCGTCGGTACTGCAAGCCGGGTGCAGGGCGTGACATTCGATGTATTGATCGAAGAGTCGCAGCGTCGCCATGCCATCGGCTTCCCGCAGGATGTGAGCGACCGTATTCCCGTGCTGAACAATCCTGGCGATTTCCACTGGCGTACCGGTGGCGATGCCCACATGTG
>CAZQFA010000098.1:0-3446 GCA_964592245.1 uncultured Pseudohongiella sp.
CTCTGTCGACTGCCTTTGAAAATTTATTGGCAGAAAAGTTAACGGCCGCGCAATTAAAATTCTCGGGCACCCGCGCCTTCGCCACCCCCAGACGTCTGGCCGTGTTGGTTAGCGCTCTCGATGCCCAGCAACAGGACCAGGAGAATACTCGTTTTGGTCCTGCGGTACAGGCTGCATTCGCTGCTGATGGCAGCCCCACACCTGCGGCCATGGGCTTCGCCAAATCCTGCGGCGTTGAGGTCAGCGACTTATCGCGGGCCGAGAAAGACGGCGTAGAAAAACTGTGTTTCCAGAACGTGCAAAAAGGACAGGCGACGACCGCCTTATTGCAAGCCATGCTGACAGAAGCCCTGGCGCAACTACCTATTCCCAAACGGATGCGTTGGGGCAGTTCGCGCGCGGAATTTGTCCGGCCGGTGCATTGGGTATTGGCGCTGTTTGGTGACCAGCCCGTCCAGTTGTCTCTGTTCGACATTGCCGCTGGCACCACTACCCGTGGCCACCGATTCATGGCTGATGACGCCATCACTATTACGCAACCTTCAGCTTACGAAGAGGCATTGGAGAAAACCGGCAAGGTTATCGCCGATTTCGGCAAACGCCGGGAAATGGTCAGGGCCCAGGTAGAAGCCGAAGGCAGCAAACTGTCCGCCACACCAATGATCGATGATGACCTTCTTGATGAGGTCACTGCACTGGTCGAGTTTCCTGTGGCATTGACCGGCGATTTCGATCCACGTTTTCTTGAAGTACCGCCCGAAGCGCTCATCCTGACCATGAAGTCACACCAAAAATGCTTCTGCCTGACAGACGAAGAGGGCAAGTTATTACCGAAGTTTGTCGCCGTCAGCAATCTGGTCAGCAAGGATCCACAGCAAGTTGTCGAAGGTAATGAGCGCGTGATTCGTCCGCGTCTTGCTGACGCCAGCTTCTTTTTCGAAACAGACAAGAACAGCACTCTTGAATCACGCTTGCCGGAGCTGGAGAAGCTGAAGTTTCAGGACAAACTCGGTAGCGTCGGCGCCAAGAGCGCGCGCGTGGCCAAACTCGCCAGCTGGATCGCCACACAATTGGGTTCAGAGGCGGCGGCAGCCAGCCGTGCCGCGCAGTTAGGCAAATGTGATTTGCTGACCAACATGGTCGGTGAGTTTGCCGAGCTGCAGGGCCTGATGGGCTACTACTACGCGCTGCACGACGGTGAACCCGAGGCTGTGGCCGTTGCCATTGATGAACAGTATCAGCCGCGATACGCCGGGGCTCCAGTGCCGGCAACACTGACCGGCGCCGTGGTCGCGCTGGCTGACAAACTCGATACCATGGTTGGCATGTTCGGCATTGATCAGCCGCCAACCGGATCCAAGGATCCGTTTGCCCTGCGCCGTTCCGCCATCGGTATTTTGCGCATCCTTATAGAGAAAGAGCTGGATCTTGATTTACAGGAAGCGATAGCAATCGCGGCTGCCGGCTTTAGCGAGCTGGATTTGGAACCGGGCACCATGGACAAGGTATTCGACTTCCTGCTTGATCGTTTCAAGGCATGGTATGCCGATGCCGGTATCGACAGTGGTGTGTTCCAGTCTGTCTTTGCGCTAAAACCTTCCAGACCACTGGATTTCCATCGCCGTGTTGAGGCCGTCAGCAAGTTTGCCGCGCTGGAACAATCCGCGGCGCTGGCGGCAGCCAACAAGCGCGTTTCCAATCTTCTGTCCAAGCAGGAAGCAACCGGCACGACTGATCTCAAGGAAGGTTTATTGCAGGAAGCCGCAGAAAAAGCGCTGTTCTCAGAGGTCAGCAAAAAAGAGTTAGACGTGGTGCCTCTTTTTGAGAAGGGCAACTATGAAGAAGGTCTTTTGGCTTTGGCCACTCTCAAAGAGACTGTCGATTCCTTCTTTGATGAAGTGCTCGTGATGGCGGAAGATGAAGCACTCAAGGCCAACCGTCTGGCTCTGCTGACCCGTCTGCGTAACCTCTTTCTGGCCACCGCGGATATCTCCTATCTGCACAGTGCCTGATCCCTTCCAGTGAGTACTCTCGACAGGCAAGCGGCAGACAAAATAGGCAATGGGCCTAACAGCGGGGCCGCTGCAAAAATAGTAGTCCTGGATCGTGATGGTGTTATCAATCACGATTCAGCTGATTACATCAAATCGGCCGACGAGTGGGTTCCTTATCCTGGCAGTCTCGAAGCCATCGCGGCACTCCATCAAGCAGGCTTTACCGTCCTCGTCGCCACCAATCAGTCCGGATTGGCACGCGGTTATTTCGATGAGTTTCAGCTGGCGCAGATTCACCAAAAACTCAATGACCATGTCGAAGAGGCTGGTGGGCTCTTAAGCGGTTTGTTCTACTGCCCACATGGACCGGATGATGGCTGTGGTTGCCGGAAACCGGGCACCGGATTATTGCAGCAGGCGGAGTCGCAGCTGCAGGTCTCTCTCAAAGGTTGCTACTTCGTCGGCGATAGTCTGCGTGACTTGCAGTGTGCCGAGGCCTTCGGAATGCAACCAGTACTGGTGTTAAGTGGTAACGGTGAGCAAACAAGATCCCGATTAGACAGAAATGAAGCCGCGCAGCTGAGCGCTGGGCTCAGGCGGACGCCGGTCTATACCGATCTGCTGGATGCCGTTAACCGGCTGATTTTGCGTTGAGCTATTCGGATTCCTCATGTTGCTAGTTCGGTCTTTTCTTGGCTCCTTACTTTTCTATCTTGGTTATGTCCCGGTAACGATTATCATGTCGGCGCTGTTTATTACGCTGTTTCCACTGTTACCCGAGAAAGGGCGTTATAACTTTGCGGCATTGTGGTGTGCGTTTGTGCTGTATTGGCTACGCGTTTCTTGCGGCGTTCGTTGGCAAATCACCGGTCGGGAAAATCTCGGCGGTGGTTCGGCTGTCGTACTGGCCAATCACCAGAGCAGTTGGGAAACACTGTGTTTCTATCGCTTGTTCTTTCCTATTGCACCGATATTGAAGAAGGAATTGCTGGGTATCCCGTTTTGGGGTTGGGCGCTGCGTCTTTTGCGGCCAATAGCTATCGATCGCAGCAAGCCCAGAGATGCCGGCAAGTCACTGCTTAAACAGGGAGTGCAACGTTTGCGCGAGGGCTATTCGGTGATTATTTTCCCGGAAGGGACACGCGCCCATGTCGATGAGGTCAAGCACTTCTCGCGCGGTGGTGCCAAACTGGCGTTGGCAGCCGGTGTACCGATTATTCCGATTGCTTTGCGCACCGGTCACTGTTGGCCACCACGCCGGTTCCTGAAGTTCCCGGGCACTATTCAGATCGAGATTGGCGAGCCATTGCCTACAGATGACCGCGACGCCAATGAGGTCACTGACACTGTGGAACAGTGGGTGCGGGAGCGCGTGGCGACGATGGGCTGATGCCTGAGGGCAGTGGGGCAAGCCCCACTGCTTCAGATATCCAGATTCTGCACGGCCAGTGC
>CAZQFA010000099.1:0-3403 GCA_964592245.1 uncultured Pseudohongiella sp.
GCAAATGGGCAGGATCGACTCGAGTTTTTGCACGCGTAGTTTTAAATGATGTTTTCGCAGTACTTCATCAATGCGCCGGTTAATGACGAAGAAGGCAATGAGTGCGGTGGCAAACAGCACTGTGGCAGTAAAGATTATTTGCAAAATAGTCAGATGCAAGGTTGCCACTGCAATCCAGCTGACAATTGTGATGGCAACTGCATAACATTTTGGCAACCGAATGCAAGCACAAGGCAGCGGCGCATATCACCGAAGCAATATAGAGCGGGGCGGGCGCCAGGTCGATAAGGATGGTCGCAATGGGCTTGCTGGCAAAACAAAGCAGGAGTACAGCCACCACGATGTCAGCTCTGTTCGCTGGCACTTTACCCGCCTGAGCCAAAACGGCGATGACAACCGAAACGACCATAGTCAGGCCGCTCAGGCCTAACATCCAGCCAGGCTCGCCGGATTCCCAGATGATGAGATCTCGCAGGCTCGACAGCACCATAGCGACCGCCAATGAGACGGAGATGAGTGGGAGTTGGCTGAGCTGACGTTCGTCCAGCACAGCGCGATATGAATGCAAGTTCATGGTGGTCTTGGTCGGTATTCAACCCGGGGGCGGCACCGACTTTCGTCCGATCATCTATCAATTATTATTATGGCGTCCTGACTTTGGCAGAATTTTTTTCGTCAGGCAGTGGGCTGCTGTCTGTATATACGGCCATTTTGAGCGAATGGATTCCTGAGCACACAGCAAGAAAAAGCTGGCATGACCGTCGGAGGATGGCTATAAAAGGAGTTCGGGGGGAGAAACCGTTGCCATGCCCCGGATGAAGGCACGGCAACGGAAGTGTTGCATTGGCTAGTGGTGGAAATAAACGCCAATAAAGCCGACCACAGTGAGCACCATGGTATAGGGCAGCGCCATGAGCACCATTTTCCCGTAGGACAAGCGAATGAGCGGTGCCAACGCTGATGTCAACAGGAACAGGAAAGCAGCCTGACCATTCGGTGTGGCCACGCTGGGCAAGTTGGTACCGGTATTAATGGCAACGGCCAATAAATCGAAGTGCTCGCGGCTAAAAGCGCCAGCCTCGAACTGAGCCAGTACAGAGTCGATGTAGACAGTCGCTACGAATACATTGTCGCTGATGGCTGACAGCAGACCGTTGGCCAGGAAGAACACACCGGGCTGTATCGCTTCATCCAGTGACAGCACGGCGGTGATCACCGGCTCGAACAAGCCCTGATCCTTGATGACGGCGACAATGGCGAAGAACACGACCAGTAGTGCGGTGAAGGGCAGCGCCTCTTCAAAAGCCTTGCCCAGCTGATGCTCTTCGATCACGCCATTAAATGCGGTACACAGAATAATCACCATCAAGCCGATAATGCCCGGTGTTGCCCAGTGCATGGCCAGACCAATAACCAACAACACGGCAACAATCGCCTGTACGATCAGCGCTGCATTTTCTTTTTGCGTACGCTTGTCTGATTCATTCTTCTCGAACTTGGCCAGAATGTTGCGCACGTTTTCCGGCAATTCCGCGCCGTAACCAAACTTCTTGGTTTTTTCCAGCAGGACACAGGTTGTCAAGCCACAGGCAAGAACAGGCATGGTGACCGGTGCCATATTCATAAAGAATTCAATGAAACCCCAGCCCATGCGGGTAGAGATCAGGATGTTTTGAGGCTCACCTACAGTAGTACAGACACCACCCAGCGCTGTGCCTACTGCACCATGCATCATCAGGCTGCGCAGGAAAGACCGGAACTGCTCCAGATCGGCGCGATTAAGCTCCTTGATCTGGCTGTCTTCGCCGTGGTCATGGTCGTCATCAAAACCCTTGCCAGAGGCGACCCTGTGATACACCGAGAAGAAGCCGACCGATACGGCAATCAACACCGCAGTCACTGTGAGGGCGTCGAGGAACGCAGACAGGAAGGCTGCCAGGAAGCTGAACAGGAAAGACAGCATTATCTTCGAGCGTACTTTCATCAGCACTTTGGTGAAGACAAACAGCAACATGCTCTTCATGAAGTAGATACCAGCTACCATGAACATCAGCAGCAGGATGACGTCCAGTGTATGCTCAATCTCTTCCAGCACATGGTGGGTATCAGTCAAGCCAAGGATGATCGCTTCAATGGCGAGTAGTCCACCCGGTTGCAGTGGGTAGCACTTCAGGGCCATCGCCAGCGTGAAGATAAACTCAATGATCAGGCACCAGCCAACCAGGGTCGGGCTGATGAGCAACAGGAGCGGGTTGATAAGCAGGAAGGCGATGATGGTCTTCTTGTACCATCCCGGTGCCGACCCGAGGAAGTTAGTGATAAATCCGTTGGTGAGTGTTTGCTTCATTGTGATGTCCTGTTGCTTTAATTCTTACTCAACTTGGGTAGCCCAAAAGCCATTGTAAAATTCTTTTCGTGTGCCAGTTTGATTCGTCACCTGGTCTGCGAAAATTCATCGCTTGCGCTAGTCGGGGTGTATGACTGCGATGTCGGTACGCAGCTTGTGCATGGTCTTCTCAGCGGTGTTACCGAGCAAGGCACCTTTTATTCCCTTGCGGCCAATGCTGCCAATGACGACCAAATCCGCTTTCAGTTTATTGGCAAGACTCGGTAGCACACGTGGCGCTTCACCGGCCTTTATCTGAATACTGCTGTAGTCGATGTCGTTTTCCTGCAGGAAGGCCTGCAATTTCTTTTCGACTTCTGCGGCGCGCTTGACCTCAACTTCTTCATTGGAAACGATATCCAGCTCACTCAGTGCTTTCTTGATGTTGATGCAATAAGCCACGTGCAGGTTGCAATCGTGCTTGCTGGCCCAGTCGCGAGCCCAGCAGATGACTTTCTTATTCATGGCGATTTGAACCGGCTCGGTGCTTTCCACATCTATGGTGGCCATCACGTTGTGGCGCGCACGCCATTTTGTCAACGTGCTGATAAGGACCGGGCAGGTCAACTCACGGACCAGTTGCCAGTCGAGAGGTGTGTAAAACAGCGATTCCGAGCGATTACCTGTTTTAATAACCAGATCGACGTTATTTTCGCTGCAGTATTTGCGGCAGTAGCCGGCGATGTCGTTGGTAGCAATCACATCGCAATCGGCGGTGGCGCAGTCAGCAAGGTTGGCGGCAACGGCTTTTTGCAGGGCGGCTTTCTTCTCCGCTGGATCAACGCCAGCCGGAACAAAGCCCACCACACTGATTCTGGTCTCTTCCAGCGCCACCGAGCGGGCTTTTCCCATGGCGGCCAATTGGTCGATGTCTTGATCGGCGATAACCAGAATGTTGTTGAGCATAATTCCCTACCCTGCGTTGCAGACCCGTCAAATTGCGGGACGTGACATTATTGGATAGGGGATTTAATCATTAGCAAGCTCAGAGGGCAATACGGGCTGCGCGGCAATACC
>CAZQFA010000100.1:0-3110 GCA_964592245.1 uncultured Pseudohongiella sp.
CGCTCCAAGGTCATCGAGGACAAGAAGAACGAAGCCGCCAAGTTCACTGATTACTTTGATTACAGCGAGCGCCTGAACAAAATTCCTTCGCACCGGGCACTGGCTGTGTTTCGCGGCCGCAAGGAAGGTTTTCTTACCGTTGAGATCGGCAGCGCCGGTATCGAGTCCGGCCAGACTGACCCTTGCGAGATCATGATCGGCAAGCATTTTGGCATCGAAGATAAAGGCCGCGCAGCGGACAAGTGGCTGGCCGAGGTCGTGCGCTGGACATGGAAAGTAAAGATGCTGACGCGCATGGAGACTGATCTGTTGGGGCAGTTACGCGAGCAGTCCGACGATGAAGCAATCCGCGTCTTCAGTGAGAACATGAAAGCTATCCTGCTCGCCTCCCCCGCCGGCAACAAAGTCACCCTGGGTCTCGACCCGGGCCTGCGTACCGGGGTGAAAGTCTGTGTCGTCGATCGTACCGGCAAGTTTCTTGAGGACACGGCCATCTATCCGCATGCGCCGCGCAACCAATGGGACGAGTCTATCAACGTGCTGGCCAAGCTGTGTGCCAAACATGGCGTCGAACTGATCGCCATCGGCAATGGTACTGCCTCACGGGAGACCGACAAGCTGGCGGGCGACCTGCTCAAGCGTCATCCGGAGTTGAAGCTGGACAAGGCCATGGTCAATGAGGCTGGCGCGTCCGTTTATTCGGCGTCCGACCTGGCTCGGGAGGAATTTCCTGATCTGGACGTGACTGTGCGCGGCGCCATCTCAATTGCCCGCCGCCTGCAAGACCCGCTGGCCGAGTTGGTGAAGATTGATCCGAAATCCATCGGTGTGGGCCAGTATCAACACGACGTCAGTCAGGTAAAACTGAGTCAGTCGCTGGATGCCGTGGTGGAAGACTGTGTGAACGCCGTCGGTGTCGATGTGAATACCGCCTCGGCACCGTTGCTGAAGCGTGTGTCCGGCCTGACGCCGTCTATCGCCCTGAACATTGTCAGCTATCGCAACACCCACGGCGCCTTCAAGAGTCGCGAGGAACTGAAAGCCGTACCACGCTTTGGCGAAAAAAGTTTCGAGCAAGCGGCTGGCTTCCTGCGCATCGCCGGTGGCAGCAATCCACTGGATGCCTCAGCCGTGCACCCGGAATCCTATAGCGTCGTCGAGAAGATTCTCAAGAAACACGGCAAGAAAGTGGAAGCCATCATCGGTGATCACCAATTCCTGACCAAACTGGACCCGGCAGAGTTTACCGATGAGCATTTTGGTCTGCCGACGGTGACCGACATCCTCGCTGAACTGGACAAGCCGGGCCGCGATCCGCGTCCGGAATTCAAGACGGCGGCCTTCAAGGAAGGGGTGGAATCACTGAGTGATTTAAAACCCGGCATGACGCTGGAAGGTGTGATCACCAATGTCACCAACTTTGGCGCCTTCGTCGATATCGGCGTGCATCAGGATGGTCTGGTGCATATTTCAGCCCTGGCGGATCACTTCGTTAAAGATCCACACAGCGTGGTAAAAACCGGTGACGTGGTGAAAGTGAAAGTCATGGAGGTGGACATCCAACGCAAGCGTATTGGTCTGTCCATGCGCTTGAGTGATGATCCAGCAACCGCGGCCAACAAAAGTGCGAAGCCTGCAGCCGGAGCTGGCAACAAGGGTCAACGGGCAGCGCGCAATCAACCACGACAGCAAAAAGCCAAAGCGCCGGCCACTGGCACCTTTGGCGACCTGTTAAAACAAGCAGCCGCCAAACAGCAATCCAAGCAGTAGTTTGTCAAACTACCGTTTAAATTCAGCCATGCAATTCACAGGGGATTGTCAGGGCTGGCGGTCAGGACCGTGCGCGGCAGGGATGCCGGGCTCGAGCCCCAAGGATGGGTTAACGGCGTGTCCAGACTGCTGGTTCTGACAAAGCCGGACCACCGATTTCTTCATTTATCGCAGTTCGCAAACGAAAAAGTCCAATCGAAGCCTTAACGATACACGCACTGGAATTGCAAGAGGCTTGGCAGGGTTGGCAAGCCGGACCGTGTGCGGCAGGGATGCCGCACTCGAGCCTCCAGGGAAGGATTCACGGCGCGTCCGGATTGCCAACTCTGGCAAGCCGAGCCACTATCCTTCTATCTTTTAAGTCTATCTTTTAACTTTTAACTTCTAACTTTCAGCCATTCCTTTCATGGTCGCCAGTGCACGCTCAAACGTAGCGCGACGACGCGCCACATCAGCGTCCTTTGCTGCCTGGTCGGCCATGTTGGAAACATCCAGCATCAGGGTATACAGCAACTTGGAAGTATTTGCCGTAACCGGGCGCGCTTCGAGAAAGCCGTGATAGAGATTATAAAATTCACCTGGCACGTTTGGCTGGGTGTAACCATAGGACAACTCGGTTTCAGCAACCATGATCTCCAGAATGCGACCGTCCAGCAATGAACGCACTGTGCCAATACCGCCGTCGCCAGAAGTGATTTCGCAACTCAGATTGAGCCACTCACTGATGGCGCAGTAGTCACCGACTGCCGCCCAGGTGTCTTCGGCCGACGCGTTGACGTCGATTTCCATTTCGATACTGACATATTCCTGCGCCAGACTCAGTGTCGATAAAAAAGCCGCAGTGGCCGCGCAGAGCAATTGTAGTGTGCGTTTCATACTTTCTTCCTGTTATTGATTATTGTGTTGTTGTAAACGTTCCTTCCGGAATCAATCTTTTACGGCGATGGCCTGCATCTCAAAGCGGGCGCCACGCAACAAACTGCCGGCACCAATAAATGCCCGGGCAGGAAACTCGCGGGTGAAATAGGTACGGTAGACCTCGTTAAACACATCATAAAGAGAGAGGTCGGAGCAGTATATCGTCACGTACACCAGATCATCCATGGTCATGTCTGCCTCGGCCAGCGTTTCCACGAAGCCGGAGAGCATATTGTGCGCTTCCACGGCCGGGTCTTCCGGCAATTGCCCATTCTCCAGACCGAGACTACCGGAGATATACAGCGTATTGCCGGCCATCACGGCGGTGCTAAAGGGCGGTCCGTCGTTGCTCTCCGCACTGCTAGGGCCAATGAAGCTACGTTCCTGACCAGCGCTGGTCATTGCCAGCAATGACAGGCAAC
>CAZQFA010000101.1:0-3074 GCA_964592245.1 uncultured Pseudohongiella sp.
TTTCCAGTGCTGCTGTTCCCTGTTCACGGATATCGCTGGAATCAATGTAGTGGAAATTCACCTTCGTGCGCGTGTGAATACCGGCGTGGGTAATGGCCTCGTTGAGCGACTTGTAGGCATCCAGCAGATCCATGTACTTGCCTACCATGGCCAGATTCACTTCCTGCTTCGGATGTAATTGCGATTCCACGACGCGATCCCATTCCGAGAAATCCGCACGCGGACAGCTTAATTGGAATTTTCGTACAATAATCTCGTCGATACCGGCGGCGCCGAGTATCGATGGAATGCGGTAAATGGAATCAGTATCGGGCAGCGAAATAACAGCCGGTAATTCAACGTTGGTGAACAGGGCAATCTTGCCACGCGAAGACTCATCGATTTCCTGCTCGGAGCGACACACCAGAATGTCTGGCTGAATACCGATGGAACGCAATTCTTTCACCGAGTGCTGGGTAGGCTTGGTCTTGATCTCACCGGCAGTGGAGATATAGGGCACCAGTGTCAGATGCAGGAACATGGCACGGTCGGCGCCCAATTCGACACGCAGCTGACGGACGGCCTCCAGAAACGGCTGTGACTCGATGTCACCCACCGTACCGCCGATCTCCACCAGCGCGACATCCGCATCACCGGCGCCTTCCAAAACGCGGCGCTTGATCTCGTCAGTGATGTGCGGAATGACCTGGATGGTGGCACCGAGATAGTCGCCACGGCGCTCACGCTTGAGTACTTCCTCGTAAACGCGGCCGGTAGTGAAATTGTTTTTCTGCGTCATTGTTGTACGCGAAAAACGTTCGTAGTGACCCAGGTCGAGATCGGTCTCCGCGCCGTCTTCAGTGACGAAGACTTCACCATGTTGAAAAGGGCTCATGGTGCCTGGATCAACATTGATGTAGGGATCGAGTTTGAGAAGAGTAACTTGAAGGCCGCGAGCCTCAAGTATGGCGGCGAGTGAGGCGGATGTAATGCCTTTACCCAGCGAGGATACAACGCCACCGGTGATGAAAATATAACGAGTCATTGGGCCCACCCATTGCAGACGAGTCAGCAGGGCGCTAACTCTTACAGATGGAAGTACAGCTTACCAGAAGGCCTCGTGCAGCTCAATGTGAACTGTGTGCCGAATGCGCGGTATTGGACAATTATTTTCACGCCTGTTTTCACGTCGCTGTCAGCGCTGGCCGGACGTTTCCTGCGCGCCCGGCTGCAGCGCCAGCTGCGGAATCTGCCAGTCGATCACAATGCCTTCCTCATCCGGCTTGGCGGCGCATTCGGTCAGCGGGCCAAAACCGGGAATACACACCAGACGCTCGCCCTCATACAGCAGCGGCAGACGCTCTCGCAACCACGGCGCATAATGCTCTTCCTGCAATAACTTCTTCAGGGACTTGGTGGGTCGGCCCGGCAAGCGAATGGATTCACCGCCACGACGATAACGAATCTCCAAAGCGTCCGCATGCACTCGACCCAGCCCCTGTCCCAATACCGGTGCTGCCAACAAGCTGCCATTGGCAGGCAATGCCAGACGGCCCTGCTGCACGGCATTCCAGTGTTGCCCTTCTTCCGCCGGTAGCGGTGGCAAGCGCAGGATCTGCAAACAGCCAGCGGCGACTCTGACGCTGAGATCACCAATCTCGACAACGGCATTACTGCCATTCCCCGCCGGAATCAGTTCGTTACTCAATTGCTGCAACACATGCCAGCCGGGTTCGCGCAGTCCCAATTGCACAAACCAGTAGCGCAGCAAGTTGCGCTGGCGAGGCTGACTCAGTGCTTGCAGCTGTTCGAGCTTGAGGCTCGCCCCTGCTTTATCCGCTGCCTGTTGCCAGTCGATGGCGGCAAGTTCCTGCAAAAGTTCATTGGATTCAGCAAGCAGCGACTGGCTCTTCAGCCAGCTCTCCCGGTAGCCGGGCCAGCGCTCGGCCAACGCCGGCAGAACGCGCTGCCGGCAGTAGTTGCGGTCGAAGTCGATGTTGCTGTTGGAGGGATCTTCTTTCCACTGCAGTTGCTTGTGCCGGGCATAGTCCAGCAACTCGGCACGTTTAAATTCCAGCAGCGGGCGAAACAAGGCACCCTGACCCAGTGGTCTGGTGCGTGGCATACCTGCCAAACCGGCTGGTCCGGCGCCGCGCATCAGGCGCAACAGCAGCGTTTCCAGTTGATCATCCAGATGTTGTGCCAGCACCACCACATCACCGGGAGCAATGCTGTCACTAAAAGCCTGATAGCGAGCTTCGCGGGCCGCGGCCTCAAGCGAACCGTCCTGCCCGACCTCGACCTTGCACAGTGTCAGCGGTATTTGTTCAGAGGCGCAAAGATGCTCGCAGAAGGCCTGCCACTCATGGGCCTCCGCTTGCAGGCCGTGATTCACATGCAGTGCCGCAAGCCGCCAGCTGGCCTGTGTGGCCTGCTGGAATGCCTTGAGAAGGGTTAAGAGTGTCACCGAGTCCATGCCACCGCTGAGGGCGACATGGAGGGTGCTAGTGGGTGGTAGCGCCTGCATGGCAGACGCAAACCGCGTTGTCAGGGGATGATCAGCCATACCCGGCATGTTAACAGGGAGCGAACGGCTTACGCAGTCTAGTTCACCACGCCGTAACTCATCAGACGCTTGTAACGTCGCGCCACCAGTTTGTCGACGTCCATGGCCTGCAACTCATCCAGCTGCTGCAGCAGCGCCGATTTGATGTTGGCCGCCGCTGACGCGACATTGCGGTGGGCACCGCCCAGCGGCTCGGGGATGGTGTGATCAACGATCCCCAGCTCCTGCAAGCGCTCGGAAGTCACACCCATGGCCTCGGCAGCCGCTGAGGCGTAGTCGGCAGACTTCCACAAGATAGTGGCGCAACCTTCCGGAGTGATAACGGTATAGGTGGAGTACTGCAGCATGTTCAACTGATCGGCCACGCCGATAGCGATTGCACCACCGGAATTGGCCTCGCCTGTGACAGTGGCGATCAGCGGTGTACGAATGCGTGACATCATCGCCATGTTCTCTGCAATTGCCTCGTTGATGCCCCGCTCTTCCGAATCCATTCCAGGATAGGCGCCAGGTGTATCAATAAACGTCA
>CAZQFA010000102.1:0-2850 GCA_964592245.1 uncultured Pseudohongiella sp.
TCAACCGGGGTATAGGCAAAGATGAGGATGTTCGGGTCCCGCCAATCCTCGGGATTGGCAGGCAAGTCAGCAACGAGATCGCCGTTGGCATCAGTGTAGCGCGGTGACAACTGAGCCAGCGCAACAGCACTGACGGTCAGGGCAGCCGTCGCCAACAACGTCGCGGCAGCGGCTCTTGCTGCTAGCCGGGTGATTCGTGTTGTCTTCTTCTTATTATTGGTTAGTAACGTCATGAGCTATGGCAGACTCTAACGCATCACGCTGTGCAGGAGAACCAAAATTGCCTGCTACCGTGTCGATCCTGATTATCGTCGAATTCTATGCAATCACTTCGAAAAATACGCGAGCCAGTTCAGTCGACATACTCGGCGTAATGTCGCAACAGCCACTCCCGGGTGCCGTCATTGTCTGCAGCGAAACCGTCGGCGGGTGTCGTCGACAGCATCTCATCGGGTGACAGGCCTTGCACTTTGGCGCGCACCAGATTGCCCCGAATCTCTACCAGCATGTTGCGGTAATCAATCAGGTCGGTGCGGGAAGACAGCTGACCATGCCCCGGAATGATAATGGTGTCGTTGTTGATCAAACTGGCGAGATTGGCAATGGCATCAATCATGCCATCCAGAGTGCCGCCATTGTTCACATCAATAAACGGCAAGCCATAACGCACAAACATGTCACCGGTATGGATGACATTGGCTTCACGGAAAAACACTTGGGCGTCACCGTCTGTATGACCGGCACCGGTATTCACCAGATCGATCGTCTGACCATTAAAGTAAAAGCGCATGGAATCAAAAAACGTAATCTTCGGCAGGCCTACTTCTTCGTAGGCTTCCTGCACACGGCCACTGGCCAGCACTTGCGTGGACTCCATGCGCTGTCGGCTGTTGTCCTGGGCGACGATGTAGGCACCCGCACGACCGAAATTGGTATTGCCGTCGGTATGGTCATAGTGGAAATGGGAATTGACCACAAAATTGACTGGCATCTCGGTCAACTCGGCGATGGCCGCCGTGATGCGCGTTGTTAGCGGACCAAACTGGTCATCAATGATCAGCGTGCCTTCATCACCGATGGCCACACCGATGTTGCCACCGCTACCTTGCAGCATGTAAATATTGTCACGCACGGGTGTGGTGCTGATTTGCACATTGGCAAAGTCCTGAGCAGTCGTTAGCGTCGAGGTTAGTGTCAGACCCGCCAACAGCGCGAGCTTGCGAAGAAGAAGTGAGTGAATGCGACGCGGCTTGCTGGCAGTTACAGTAGGCATGGTGGCGGTTCCTTATTTTAGAATTCTTGTTATTGGCGCCAGGACTTGGCTTTCTACAGGCGCTTCTTATTCTGCATTGACTACTTGCACTTTACCGGGATGTTCGCAGACAGACAATGCGCGAGTCACTGTCTTTAGTGCATGAGCGCTACTTCTGGCGATTTTTCGATTGGCCAATGCCGGATACTTTTTAGTTCCAGCCGGTTTTTTAATCTACTTATCCCGGCCAACTCGCCGAAGCGACCAACTGGCCCTCTGATTGCATGATTTATTGGCAGTTATGAGCCAAGCAGTTCATTATTCGGTGAGGAATGAGAAACATACTGAGTAGTTGAAAGTAATGAGAACCACGAATGTACGCAGTGTCATAGAAGTCAAAAGAGGTCCCAAGATGCTTAGTAGCACCGCAGTTAAAGTCATCACATCCGTCATGGCTGGCTGGTCAACATTGGCTCTGGCGCAGCTCGACAGCAACGAGCAGCAGATGATTGAATTCATCGATGCCACCAACCCGGCAGCGGAAGAATTGCTGATTGAAAGCATTAACATCAACAGCGGCACCATGAACTTTGCCGGCGTGCGCGAAGTGGGTGAACTGTTTCGCGCCGAGTTTGATGCCATCGGCTTCACCACCCGCTGGGATGATGGCGCGCCCTTCGGCCGTGCCGGTCATCTCATTGCCGAGCACCACCCGGAGGACGATAGCGAAGTCAGTGGCCCCAAACTGCTCCTCATCGGCCACCTGGATACCGTATTTGAACCGGACAGCCCCTTCCAGACGTTCACGCGTATCGATGCCGAAACCGCCACTGGTCCGGGCATCGCCGACATGAAAGGCGGCAATGTCATCATGCTGCAAGCACTGCGGGCGCTGCGTGAAGTAGGCGCACTGGCGCAGATGGATATCACTGTCGTGATTACCGGCGATGAAGAACTCAGCGGTGATCCCCTCTCCCTGAGCAAGAAAGCCCTCACCGACGCCGCCGAGTATGCGGACATTGCCATCGGCTTTGAGAACGGAGATGGCAATCCGGCCACCGCCAATATCTCCCGTCGCGGTTCCTCCGGCTGGACCTTGCAGGTCACTGGCAAGCCGGCCCATTCCTCGCAGGTATTCCGTGAAGACATCGGCCCCGGCGCTATTTATGAAACCTCGCGCATCCTGCTGTTGTTCCTCGAGAACCTGCAACAGGAAGAAAACCTGACTTTCAATCCCGGCCGCATTCTGGGTGGCACCGAGATCAGTCACGATCCCGCCACCAGTTCCGGCACCGCCTTCGGCAAGAACAATGTGGTCGCCGAAAGCACCATCGTGACGGGTGATTTGCGCGCCGTGTCATTGGAGCAGCTGGAACGGGCTCGCGCCCAGATGCGCGCCATCGTTGCCAACAATTTCCCGCACACCAGTGCCGAGATTACCTTCAGCGATGGCTATCCACCGCTGGCACCCACCGAGGGTAATGCCGAGTTATTGGAGATCTATAGTCAGGCCAGTCAGGATTTACGTCTCGGCACTGTAGCTGCGGTTAATCCGAGACTGGCGGGAGCTGCCGATGTGTCGTTCACGGCAGGTCTGG
>CAZQFA010000103.1:0-2773 GCA_964592245.1 uncultured Pseudohongiella sp.
AATATCCCGAGAATCTGCTACGTCAGAAAGGCAGCTTTCATAATGGCAACGTCACCGCACTCGCCGAACCCTTTGTCGGGGTGCGGACCAGCACAGGAATTGAGCCCGGTCTGTTTCCACTGCGGCGCACCGGTGTTGCCACAGATGCGATCAGGCACGCGGCGGATCGGTTCCTGGCGACTCTGGATACAGCGGACCTCAGCCGTACCCATTTCTCAGTAAACGACGCGGAATGGCGCGATTGGTCAAATGTGGATGTAGGGATTTTTCCACGACGTGGACTTTCACTGGAAGAAATGTCGGCCGAGCAAAAAGCTGCCGCCTGGGCATTATTGGAGGAGTCACTTTCGGTCAAGGGTATAGAGCTGACAAGAGGCATCATGCAAACTGAACAGACCCTGTTTGAGCTCAATGGTGAGCCCATTCGTTATGGCGAAGAAAAATACTATATCACCATGATGGGGATGCCTTCGGCTGATGAGCCGTGGGGCTGGCAACTGGATGGCCATCATCTGGTAATTAATTTCTTTGTGCTGGGCGATCAGGTGGTGATGACACCGGCGTTCTGGGGAGGAGAGCCAGTTGTCACAACCAGTGGCATGTACGCTGGTAATGCCATCCTGCAACAAGAACAGGATTTGGGCCTCGCCCTGATGCAGTCACTCGATGCAACACAACGCGCCGCCGCCACCCTCAGCGCTGACAAAGTACGCAATGACCAGATTGCGGCGGGTAATCAGGACAATCTGGTGCTCGACTACGCCGGAGTCCGTGCAGACGAGTTGAGCAGTCAGCAACGCTTGCAGTTGCTGGAGCTGATTGAAACCTATGTGAGTAATCTGCGTGGTCCGCATGCGGTAGTCACTATGGAAGAAATTGGTGAGCATCTCGACGCTACCTGGTTTGCATGGATCGGCACCGCTGCGGATAATGCCGTGTTCTATTACCGTATCCACAGTCCGGTAATCCTCATCGAGTTTGATCACCAGAATCCCGTGGGCACATTACAAACCAATCCCGCAGGAGTGCCGACACGTAATCATATCCATACCATTGTGCGTACACCCAATGGCAATGATTATGGTAAAGATCTGTTGCGACAACACCTGGCGACACATCCACATTAGGATTTACCGGGTTCATCAGATTTGGCACCGGCAGTTGTTAGGCACGATACGTGTGGCAAGTGTGGCAAACAGGATAAGCCCAAAAATGAGAGTAACGCGCATATGGAAATGATTTCGGAACAACGGATACCGGCTCCGCGCGAGGAAGTCTGGGCCGCGTTAAACAATACCGATGTCTTGCAGGCGGCAATGCCCGGCTGTGAAAGTTTCGAAGCCACGGGCGACAATGAATATCTGGCGAAAATTACTGCGAAAGTCGGACCGGTGAAGGCGCGCTTCAAGTTCAAGGTTTCACTACAGGATATCGATCCGCCGCAGAGCTATGTCATAGTTGGAGAAGGGCAGGGCGGCGCGGCCGGATTTGCCAAAGGAGCGGCGACTGTCATGCTCGCAGCAGACGGTGAGGACACGATCTTGTCTTATAGCGTCAAGGCAAGTGTAGGTGGCAAGCTGGCACAATTGGGCGGACGCCTGATTGATGGCACGGCCAGAAAAATGGCCGATGAATTCTTCAGCAATTTTATTGCTATTCTCTTACCAGAGAATCAATCTGACGCTGCGAGTGAAAGTGCAAGCGACTAGGGATTAGAAAACAAGAATCATAACGAGTGAATGAGGTAAGCAATGGTAGCAGTAGCCATGACAATCAACGGCGAATCGGTTCAAGGCGAAGTCGAGACCCGGACATTGCTAGTGCAGTTCTTGCGGGAGACCTGTGGACTTACCGGTACCCACGTCGGCTGCGATACCAGTCAGTGCGGAGCCTGTGTTGTGCAAGTTGATGGCCGCAGTGTGAAAGCCTGCGCCGTGTTGGCTGTGCAGGCCCATGAGTGTGAGGTGTTGACCATTGAAGGTCTCAGCGCTGGCGACTCACTGCATCCCATGCAGCAAGCCTTTATGGATCATCACGGCCTGCAATGCGGCTTTTGCACGCCGGGCATGGTCATGAGTGCGCTGGAAATCGTCAAGCGGCACGATGGTGTACCGGACGATTCGACCATACGCCGTGAATTGGAAGGCAATCTTTGTCGTTGTACCGGTTACCAGAATATCGTCAAAGCTATTGCTGCGGGTGCCGCCGCCATGGCGCAAAAGACCTAGCGCGAGCAAGCTGGCATTCAAGGAGAGTTCAATGTATCAATTCGCCTTTCATAAGCCCGAAACTCTGGAAGCGGCGATCAAGCTGCTGCACGAAGCAGAAGACGGCAAGTATCTGGCGGGTGGTCAAACCATGTTGCCAACGATGAAACATCGTCTCGCCAGCCCCAGTGATTTGATCGATCTAAGCGCCATACCGCAGCTTCGGGATCTCAGCGAAGATGACGCCTCGTTGACAATTGGCGCTATGGTGACTCACGGTGAAGTGGCTGCATCGCCTGTCGCTGGCGCTGCCATTCCTGCACTGGCGCATCTGGCAGGTGACATCGGCGATCCCGCGGTGCGCAATCGCGGCACGCTCGGCGGGTCTATCGCCAATAATGACCCGGCGGCTGACTACCCGGCGGCGCTTATCGCACTGGATGCCATTATAGTAACCAACAGCCGGGAAATTGCTGCCGAGGAATTCTTTACCGGTCTATTTGAAACAGCTCTGGACGAAGACGAAATCATTATTCAGGTAAGGTTTGCCAGGCCACTACAGGCGT
>CAZQFA010000104.1:0-2756 GCA_964592245.1 uncultured Pseudohongiella sp.
CCTCTTGGTGAAAACGGTCGCAGCCGACGCAAAGATTGGCATAGGGTTCACCCGCTGGTGTTTGTGTCTGGCAAGCCGCCAGAAAATCAGCCACCGACCAGTCATGGCTTAGCCCCATACGTTCGGGTTTGCCGGCATTGATGGCCTCCATTGCCGGCAGGCCGGTCAGATCATCGAGAATCTCTGTTAACGGCTCTTCGGTCAGGTTGCCCAGCGGACTGGCAGTTTTAATGCAACAGGGATACACATCGCCTGTTGGGTCGATCGACACTTCTGAACCTGCAAAGGAATAATTGAGAAAATTCAGGCCGCCAGACCAGGCGTCGCAGAAATTGTCGGCCATGGTGGCTTTGGTCAGGTTATTGGACCAGGCACGACCGCGGGGCCAAAGTTTGCCGATCCAGCTGTCTTCGGTAGCGCCAAACATACTGAATATTGGCCCTGCTTCCTTGCTGCGCTCGGCGCGCTCGCCCAAATCATTCCCATCCTTCATGCCCGCTGCTTTGAGCATGGCCGTACAACGTTCGGCCAAGGCCAGTTTCTTGTCGCCTTCCATGCCGACGTGGTAATCGTCCATGCCGGACACCGAAATAGACCACACGTCCCGCGCCAGCAATTCCTCGATGATCTCTGGCGTCAACAAATCGCCGGTGGTCTGGACGACGACTTTGACACCGCCGGCGTCCTTGTATTTATCGCGAATAGCTTCCAGTGTCGGATACAACACACGCTCACGCACCGGGTCGGTTAGAACATCGCCACCGGAAAGTATGATCTTGCCTACTTTTTCACTGTAGAGTGCCTCGCCTGCTTGCGGTTCGCTGACTGCTTCTTTGAACAACATGCTGGCAGGAAGATTGGCAATGATGCGTGGCGCGTTGACCTCGGCTTCTCGTACGACGGCTTCCAGTTCATCGCGAACATAGGGGCGGAAGCGTTCTTCATAACAGTGTTTACAGCGCCGGTGGCAGTGCCAGCAGAGCACGTAGTAGATGGATTCCATAGACGGGTCTGACTTGAGCGTGAATTATTGTGAATGTGGCAGCCTGGTGACTGCTTTTTACTACAACCATTATGTACTTGGCTAATACCCTGACCTGCTGACCAGCCACTTTCATTCAAGCCCTGATCACAAAGCCATCAGGTCTGGCCCTGATATGAGCCTCATTAGCGCCGAATGTCGGTGCCTGCACTGCCGGAACAGCTAAAAACCGTGCCGCTTTCTGTTACACTGGCAAACAATCGCATGATGACCGACAAGTCACTGCCGAGGCAATCACCAGCAGCGCACCGATACTATAAGGAACCGGTATTGAGGCATGAGTACCGCGGTGAGCTCGAGCGCTGCATCGGCACCCGGACCGTTCGCAAGGTCATAATCAATAATCGCCAGCACAGGAAATCCAAGAGGAACCACCCGTGAATAAAATGTCCGCACCTGTTGAGGAAAATCTGGGCACCAGCTTTACCGTACGCTTGAAACTGAAGAATGAAATAGGGGCGCTGGCGACAGTGACACGAGCCATTGCCGATGCGGGTGGCGATATTGGTGCCATCGACCTGGTGCGCAGCAGCAAAGAAGAAAACGTGCGCGACTTCAGTGTGACCACCGCCGATGTTGAGAATTCCATGCGCGTTATACAGGCTGCTCAGAACCTGAAGAATGTGGAGTTTGTGCATTACTCGGACAGAACATTCCTGATGCACTTGGGTGGCAAGATTGAAATTGCCAACCGCACGCCACTGAAAACACGTGATGATCTGTCTATGGCCTACACGCCGGGCGTCGCCCGGGTCTGCCGTGCTATTCATCGCGATCCGCAGTCTGCCTTCAACCTGACAATCAAGAAAAACACTGTAGCGGTCATCAGTGATGGCACCGCCGTTCTGGGTCTCGGAGACATCGGCCCGCGTGCGGCTATGCCGGTCATGGAAGGCAAGGCGATGTTGTTCAAGCACTTCGCCGACGTGGATGCTTTCCCGATTTGTCTGGACACCAAGGACACCGAAGAAATCATCAGCATCGTGCGGGCCCTGTCACCCACTTTTGGTGGCATTAATCTGGAAGACATTTCTGCGCCACGCTGCTTTGAAATCGAAACGCGCCTGAAAGAAGAACTCGATATTCCGGTATTCCATGATGACCAACATGGCACCGCTGTTGTCAGTACGGCAGCGCTGATTAACTCGTTGAAAATAGTGAACAAGAAGGCCAAAGACCTGAAAGTGGTGGTCAATGGTGTTGGTGCCGCCGGTACGGCCTGCTCCAAGATGATGATGTTGCTAGGCGTAGAAAATATTATTGGTTGTGATCGCAAGGGCGCTATTCACAAGGGGCGTGATGACCTCAATGACGCCAAGCGCTGGTTTGCTGACGTTCTCAATCCGGATAACGAAAGCGGCTCTCTCAGTGACGTCATGGCCGGGGCCGATCTTTTTGTGGGTGTTTCGGCACCCGATGTCATCACTGTCGATGATCTGAAAAAGATGGCGCGTGACCCCATTGTCTTTGCCATGGCCAATCCGGATCCGGAAATCATGCCAGCCATCGCCTTGCCTCATGTCGGCGTCATGGCCACCGGCCGCAGCGACTTCCCCAACCAGATCAACAACGTCCTGTGTTTCCCGGGCATCTTCCGTGGCGCTCTGGATGTGCTCGCCTCGTCGATCACCGAGAACATGAAGATGGCGGCAGCCGAAGCGATTGCCAATGTCATCGATGAATCAGTCTTGCTGCCCGACTATGTCGTGCCCAG
>CAZQFA010000105.1:0-2753 GCA_964592245.1 uncultured Pseudohongiella sp.
AGCCTCCGCAAGACATCGGTATCGAAGCGGGTCGCCTGACCCCCTGCCCGGATTCCCCCAACTGTGTTTCCAGTTACGCTGCTGACGAGGAACATGGCATCGCGCCCCTCGCCGCAACGCTTGAACAGATACGGCAAGTCCTGACTACCATGGAGCGAACCCACATTGTCAGTGCCGAAGGTAACTACCTCCATGCGGAATTCACCACCCGACTGATGGGTTATGTGGACGATGTGGAATTTCTCTATGACCCGGCTGCCGGCGTCACCCATGTACGCTCCGCGTCACGACTTGGCTACAGTGATCTCGGTGCCAACCGCAAACGCATCGAGGCCATCCGCGCCGCGTTGTAATCCGCACTGATCAAAGAGTTGACCATTGGCGCTTGACTTTCCGCCTCTAGGTGCTACTTTTGCAGCATAATGCTATTTAAGTAGCACCCCTGGATTCACCTGATTGCAAAAACCAGACTAGCCATGACCAAACTCAGCCAACTCAGCCGCCGCGAACGCCAGATTATGGACATCGTCTATGAATTGGGAGAAGCCTCTGCCAAGGACGTGGAAAGCCGGCTTCAGGATGCGCCGAGCTATTCAGCCATTCGCGCCACCATGAACAAACTGGCCAAGAAAGGCTTCGTTACCGTCACTGAGCGTGAATTGAAATATTTTTACTCGCCAACGATTGAGCACGAAGAAGCCAGCCGTACTGCAGTTCGCCGACTGCTGAGAACCTTTTTCAAAGATTCCCCCTCATTAGCGATGAACACATTGCTTGATCTGTCGCGAGACGACATTTCAACGCAGGAACTGGATCGATTGAAAAAAGTCATTGACGAGGCACGAGCCAATAAGAAGTAGTGCCGTTGTAACGAGCCGATAACCGCGGGAGTTGTAGTGCCATGAATACAGTCACCATAGAAGATTCCTCTTCGGCATTCGGGTTGCTGGTGCAAACAGCTGACTGGTTACTGCTATCGACGCTGGTATTGCTCATTGCGCAAGTTGCAGTGATCTGTCTCGCAGGCAAGTCTCCCGGCATCCGCAATGCTATCTGGAGAATGGCTTTGACTTCTCTGTTGCTATTGCCTGTATTGCAATGGCTGCTGCCCGAAATTCAAGTTCGTATTCCAATCTCGTTCAGTTCTACTTTGCCGGTGAGTGATGCAGTACTAGGCAACTACGCAGGTATGGCAATGGCTGTTGTGGCGCTGCTCATTGCGTTCGGCGCAATGAGAAATCTGCTGCAACTGCTTATGGATCTGCTGGCTGTCTCAAGAGCGACCCGCCACACTACTCCTTGTGCAGATGCTGAACTTGCAGGCTTGCTCGACAATCTCTGCCAGCACAATGGCATTACCCAGCCAGTCAGCCTGTATCTTGCCGATTCTGTTGCCTCTCCGTGTACCTGGGGGGTCTTCCAGCATCGCGTGATTCTGCCTGCCAACGCTCTAGACTGGAATCACGAGGTCTGCCACTGCGTGCTCGGTCACGAGTTGGGCCACGTGGCACGTAATGACTGGTTTTTCTTCATCCTTGGCCGTGTTACAGCCAGCTTGTACTGGTTTAACCCGCTTGTCTGGACTGCGCTGGCAGGTTTGGAAGCCGAAGCAGAAAAGGCTTGTGATGATATTGCTATCGACGACTCCGGATGCCGCTTCATGTATGCTGATTGCCTGCTCAGCATGGCAGAGAACATGCGACCTGGCGCCATTTATAGCAAACCGGCCATGCTGGGCAATCACTCGCAATTGAGCAAACGCATAGCCCACATATTGCACCCGCATCCCGATCGCCACTTCATCCCGCGCGAAAGTTTTATCCCCTATCTTTTTGCGACCACACTATTAACGACAGGGCTGGCCAGTGTTCAGGTTTTATTTCAGGCAGATCAATCCGGGACTAGCAACACAGTTCAGATTGAGAAGCTGATACCCATTCACTATGTCCCGGCGCATTCACAGGAGTTCAATACACTCATGGCCAGCGTGGGTGACCACTAATTCTGCAAACCGGAGGTTCCTCATGACCGACTTTGCGCGTTACTTTTTCCGACTCAACATGTCAGTAATACTGGCCGCTCTGGTGACACTGCTATTGTTCTACTTCATGCAATTCCTTATTGCAGTCAGCGACAATGGTTCACCGCGAATTTCAGTGACACCTCTGATCGATGCCACGGTACCGGAGTTTGAACTCGAGCTCTTTACGGAAATTACGGCGCCTGAGCCCATTGAAGAACCGCCGCCACCTATTCAGGAGACACAGACAAGAGCACCGAATCCCGATGCCTTCTCTGTGCCAGTCACGACCCCGGTACGTACCGATGATTTAAATATGCCGGGCGTCTCAATAACGCTGAGTGACAATGTTATGGTGCCGTTGATACGGACCACTGCCAATTATCCACAGCGGGCGCTGCAACGCGGTATAGAAGGATTTGTCGAGCTTTCATTCACTGTAGACGCCGAAGGCAACGTCACCGATCCCATCGTGCTCTACGCCGAACCGGAAGGGGTGTTTGAGCGCGCGGCATTACAGTCCATCCGCCGCTGGAAATATGCTGCGGCCGTGGAGAATGGCGAGCCAGTCGCTACCCCGGACGTCCGGCAGCGCATTGTCTTTCAAATGGAAAACTGATCAGCAGGGATGCCAGCGCCTGACTCAATGTGAGGTTGTGAGTTGACGGCTGGGCTGACTCAGGAGCCCATCGCTGCCCGAGCGAGTTGCTGGCGTAGTGACGGGACCATATCG
>CAZQFA010000106.1:0-2560 GCA_964592245.1 uncultured Pseudohongiella sp.
TCTATGGTCGGGGTGAAAACAACAACTATTTTGAAATGTTTAACGAGCCCGGCGTGGTGGAAATTGGTTGTAACATCCATGACTGGATGCTGGCCTATATCTACGTCGGGCAGTCCGACTTGCTGACGATCACTGATGAGAGCGGTGTGGCAACACTGCCTGATCTGCCGGCCGGGGTGACACAAATCAAACTCTGGCATGCCCGACTCGATGCGGCGGACAACACGCTGATACACGATGTTGTTGTTGCGCCGGTCGGAGTCACTGAAGTTGAGTTACAACAGGCACTGCAGCGTGATCGCCGCATTCGGCGCGCGCCCTCAGCCGGCCGCGAACGCTATCGTTAGTTAGTCGATTATTGACAATCATTATTGCAAAGTAGATTTGCAGGACGGACCGGATACACAACACAGCCATGCCTGCCTTTAAAACCTTCCGCGCCCGTCTACTCACTTTTTTGTTGGCCTTGTTGTTGCCTGTGTTAGGGGTGATTTTTTACTACGTCAACAGCAACAATACCAATTACACCGAAGAAACCATCAATCGCTACCTGCAGTTGGGTGCCGATGTCTTTGACTACACGCGACAACAGCAGGCCAGCACCTTGCAGGCAATGATCAGCAGCCTGACCTGGGACTTCGGTTTTCGTACCGCCTACGCCGCCAATGATCCGGCCACGTTGTTCGATGCCGCCCTGAATGTGCTGGAGCGATCCATGAACAGCGCGGATACGCTGATGATCGTCGATTTACAGGGTGACGTCGTTATTGATACCGCGTTACAGGGATTCACCGAGTTACCGGCGCGCTGGCAACAATTGTTGCAGCAGGCGGAAGCTGACCCCCGCGGACAAGCAGAAACCATCACGCTCATTGCCGGGCAGCCATTCCAGCTGATTGCCTTGCCGCTGTATTTGCCGCGGCAGGTAGCCTGGATCATCGGTGGCTTCGCGCTGGATGATGCCTTTGTCAATCGGGTCGAAGAGACCATCGTCTCGGAAGTCAGTGTTGTACGTATCGAGGGTGTTGCGCCGCCACAGCTTATTGCCTCAACTCTGGCGCCGGAGCGTCAGCAACAATTGCTGGCGCAAGTGCAAATTCAGGCAAGCAATCCTGGCAGCTTACAGCGCATCCGCTACGGCGAGGAAGAGTTCTCGACGCTACTCAGACAGCTGGTAGACAACGGCGAATCCGGTGAACAAGTTTTTGCCGTCATTCAACGCTCCTATGACGAGAATAATGTCAATGTCGTGCAGTTTCGCCGCTTGCTCATCGAGTTTTATGCTGTGGTATTGGTGATCAGCTTGTTAGCAGTGTTGCTGTTGGCGCGTTCATTCAGTAAACCGATCACCCGCCTGGCCGGCGTAGTCAGCCAGATAGAGCAGGGTGACTACGGCGCGAAAGTGGAGTTAGCTTCCCGGGATGAACTGGGACAACTGGCGTCTTCAGTCAACTCCATGGCCCGGGGGCTGGAGGAAAAAGAAAAGGTCAGGGACTTGCTGGGGAAGGTGGTTTCACCGCAGATCGCCGAGGAATTGCTGAGTCACCCTGTTGAGTTGGGTGGGGAAGAGCGCGAGGTCACGGTTTTGTTCGCAGACATCCGCGGCTTTACCGGTTTCTGTGAAAGCCTGCCGCCAGCGCAGGTGCTGCAGGAGTTGAACAAGGTGCTCAGCGTGATCAGCAATATCATTGAGGAGGAGCACGGTGTTGTCGACAAGTATCTTGGCGATGCGGTCATGGCGCTGTTCGGCGCACCAGTCAGCGGGCCAAATGATGCCAGCCAGGCCATGTCAGCTGCCTTGCGTATTATCAAGGCGCTGCAGGGGCTGGATGCGCAACTTGCTGCCTGTGTCGGCGTTAATACCGGTACAGTAGTCGCAGGAAATCTGGGCTCCAGTAACCGCCTGAACTATTCAGTCATCGGCGATACTGTGAACCTGACTGCCCGGCTGGAGAGTTTGACGCGTTACTACCACACATCAAATATTGTCAGTGCCGCGAGCCGGCAGGCAGCGCCCGAATTCATCTACCGCGAGCTGGATATGGTGCAGGTGGCGGGCAAGCAACAGGCAGTGCAGATTTTTGAGCTAATAGGCCAGGCTGGTGAGATTGCTGCTGACAAGCTCGCGGAGCTGGAATGCTATGCAGCGGCTCTCTCAGCCTACCGACAGCAAGACTGGGGGCTGGCCAAATCCACATTTTCTGATCTGCTTAGAACATGCGACAATAGTGCTCTTTGTCAGGTGTTTCTGGACCGTATTGCGCATTTTCAGCAAAACCCGCCCGGCCCCGATTGGCAGGGCGTCTATGTCTTTGACAAGAAGTAGCGTCTGTCTTAGCAATTCGCCGAGTGCCCGGTTCCAGTCGGCTTCACCTGCAACAAAGCAATTGACAGTCTGAGCACGTGCTGGCCAGTACTGAAGGTATCGAAGGAATCGAAGGTATTGAAGGTATCGAAAGTACAGGTAAGTACTTAACAGTCCAGACCTCAATGCATTGCCGAAACGTCTGACAATGACAGCACACGAATTACTTTATCTTTAAATACACACTGCAATGGA
>CAZQFA010000107.1:0-2467 GCA_964592245.1 uncultured Pseudohongiella sp.
AGCTATTTTCTAGCCACCGCGCCGCGTCTCGTCCCAACTGGCAAATGCCATCGTGCCTGCCGTTACTTCTTCCCAGGTGATCTTGTCGTAGGTAAATGAGACAGTTTCCCGGGTCTCATGAGCCATGTTCTCCGGATACTTGTTGTTCAGTTGTTCGGTCGCAATCTTTGCGATTTGTGCTTCTTCCAGAGTGATTGTGTAGTAATGCACTTCTTCACCGGAGGCTGCCGGGCGGTAGAATTTGAGTTCAATTTTTGGAATAACACCATTCTTGGTCAGCGTATCGAGCAACAAGGGCGATGCTTTGTCCATTGGCTTAACAAGCGTGATCGGATGGTGTTCTTCATGCTTTGCACGTCGCCCCTTGCCCTCGTTGTCAACGGCGATCTCGTGATTCATCCCGTACCATTCGATGTGGTCTTCAAGGCCTACCTGCATGCATGATCCGTTGATCGTACCACTGACATTCGACTCGAAAGGCGGGCTGTAGATGCTCAATGCCATGATGTTATTTCTCCTGACTTTTGGGGTGACTGCCAATAGTGTCACTTGCTGGCAGCAGGCTCTGTGACGCTGTTCTAGTTCTGCCGGCTGCAGAGCACAAATGTTGTAATCCGCCATGTAGGAACGGCGCCAGTATCAGCTTCGCGACATTCATTACCCCGATAACGGCGACTGGTCCTGCCGGAATTGTTTCACGGCAAGTCCACAGCGTTTCGGGAGTCGATTGGCATCGGGTTGCTGTTTCTGCAGCCCGATGCAGGCAATCGACAGCTTGCCTGTTGGGTGATAAGTTGAGTGACTACGGTCTGAACATGCCCACTGCGTACAGGACATAATGATGAAAAAAATACCCCTGGAGCACGTCGCTGCCAATGGCTTGCTGAGCCGGCGACATCTGTTATCTCTCAGCCTGGCAGGCGTTGGCGCGGCTGCGGCCAGTCACGTCGCAGCTGCCGATAACAGCCTGAACTTTGAAATACCAACCTGGTCAAGGCAACCCGGTGCCAGTGCCAGCGGCTACGGGACACGCTCGCCCTATACGGAATCCATACAGCGCATGGCCGGCACGCCGGACCCCACCTATCCGGGAGGAGGCGCATCACGCACCCCCCTACAGCAGTTACAGGGCACCATCACACCCAACAGTCTGCATTTTGAACGTCATCATGCCGGTGTTCCGGCGATCAATCCCGAACAGCATATACTGACCCTGCACGGACTGGTGCGGCAGCCACTTGCCTTCCGCTACGAAGACCTGTTGAAGTATCCGATGGTGAGTCGAATTCATTTTCTTGAATGCTCGGGCAACAGCGGCGCATTGATTCGCGGCACTACTGGCGGCACTGCACAAAGTCTGCATGGCCTGGTGTCCTGCGCCGAATGGACGGGTGTGCGTCTGTCGACCTTGCTGGATGAAGCCGGCGTCCTGCCGCAAGCTCGCTGGATCGCCGCTGTCGGAGCCGACGCCGCAAGCATGGGCCGATCGCTGCCGCTGGAAAAAGCCCTCGACGATGTGCTGATTGCGCTGTATCAAAATGGCGAACCGATTCGCCCGGAACAGGGCTACCCGATGCGCCTGTTTGTGCCAGGATGGGAAGGCAACATCAGCGTGAAATGGCTGACCCAATTGAAGCTGACGGCAGCACCAAGTCAGTTCCGTGATGAAACCAGCAAGTACACCGATACCCAGGCGGATCGCCGCAGCCTGCAATTCACCTTTCCTATGGGCGTGAAATCACTGATCACCTCGCCGTCGGGCCAGATGAATCTTGAACGACAGGGGCTTTATCAGGTTACCGGGCTGGCCTGGTCAGGGGCGGGCAGCATTACCCGCGTCGAAGTCAGTGCCGATGGTGGACGCAGCTGGGGCGACAGCCTGATCGAGTCGCACAACCACAGCAAGGCGTTGACTCGTTTCCGTATCCCCTGGCAATGGGATGGCAGCGATGCTGTGTTGATGAGTCGTGCCACCGACAGCAGCGGGCAAGTGCAGCCAACCCTGCCGGCTCTTGTCGCGCAACAGGGCAGTATCAATACCTATCACAACAACGCCATGCAACGCTGGGCCATCACGACTGGTGGGGAGGTGCAAAATGACTACGCGTAGCCATTATTTACTCCGCCTGCTACTAGGCCTCGCACCAATGCTGGTGATGACCAGCCATGCCCAGGAACAGGCCATGAATTTGGGTATTCCTGTGAACGAGCAGGCTCTTCGCTCCATTGATCTGATTGCCCCGCCGGACGGTTCCGGATTCCCCGAGGGTAGCGGCACCGCTATGCAAGGCCAACAAGTCTTTAATACCTATTGTGTTGCTTGCCATGCGGTTGATGGCACCGGCACTTCCGGTAGCACCGTGCTTGTTGGTGGCAACATGCAATCCACCGACGCACCACTGCGAACTGTCGGGAGTTACTGGCCTCATGCCAGCACCCTGTTCGACTATATTCGCCGGGCGATGCC
>CAZQFA010000108.1:0-2457 GCA_964592245.1 uncultured Pseudohongiella sp.
AACACAGCCAGTTTTCCGGCTGGCGTTTGAAGGATGCATCACTGCACGACGGCATCATCTATTACCATCGCGGCGCCGATCTTTTCAGCTACGACATTGCCGCGGATACAGAGCAGCTGATCAACATTACGCTGGCCAGCGATGGCGACCGTTCGCGCCTGCGCTGGATCGATGATCCCATGAGCTACCTGACCGATGCCGAACTCGGCGGCGAAGATGATCGTGTGGCGGTGACAGCGCGCGGCCGCGTGCTGATCGCCGGCACCGGAGCCGAGCGCCGCGTCGAATTGCCAGTCGGCGACATTGCCCGTGCGCGCGCTGCCGTACCGGGGGTTAACGGCGAATGGATTTACGCCATTGTTGATACGGATGAAAGAGGTGAGATCTGGCGCTTTGCTGCCGATGGCAGCGGCAGTGGCGAACAACTGACGGACGATGCGGATGATCATCGCTGGCGCCTGACACCCTCTCCGGATGGCCAGTGGCTGATTCACAGCGACAAGGCCTCCCGCTTGTGGAAGCTGAATCTGCAAACCAATGAGAACACATTGATCCTGCAAACCGCATCCACCACTGATGATGATTACGGCCCGCTCAGTTTTTCGCCAGACGGTCGCTACATGGCTTTCCATACCAGTGGCTCTCGCGATGAAAGTCTGGTTGTTGCCGTACACGACCTCATCGACGGTGACACGATAGAGCTCTCCGATGAAAAATACCGCTCCGCCTATCCGGCCTTTTCCCGCGACGGCGACTGGCTCTATTTTCTCTCGGAACGCAACTTCGAGCCAACGCCCGGTTCTCCCTGGGGCGATCGCAATATGGGCGTGCACTTCGACAAGCGCTCACAGGTGTTCGCCTTGCCGTTAACTGACACGGCGGTCTTTCCATTTATTGAACCGGATGAACTGACTCCAGAACCGGAAACGGACGAAGACACAGAAGCCGCTGATGATGAAGACGAAGAAGACAATATCGAGCCCGGCCCGCGCATCGATTGGGCCAGTGCCAGTCAGCAGCTCTATCAACTGCCGCTGGCCGCGGGCAACTACTCTGACCTGCAAGTCTCTGAGGGTCGCCTGTTCCTGCTCGACAACACGGCCGATGGCCCGGTGCTCAAGAGTGTCGCTATCGACCATGATGATCCGGAGCTGACGCCTTTTACCAGCAATGTGGCTGACTACGCCATCAACCACGCCGGCGATAAAGTCTACTATCGCACCCGGGGCAACTCGCCCACATTAGCCATTGTTCCAGTGGCCGAGAGTGCGCCGGACGATGTAGCCAACTATCGGGTGCGTACCCAGGGCTGGCGTCTGGCCATCGAACCGGCCAATGAATGGCAGCAGCTGTTTCTTGATGCCTGGCGCATGCACCGTGACTTCGCCTTCGACAGCAGCATGCGCGGCGTCGACTGGGAGGCAGTGCGCGATCGCTTGCTGCCACTCGCTGCCCGGGTCAGCTACCGCTATGACCTCAATGACCTGCTCGGTCAGATGTCCTATGAGATCGGTATACTGCATTCACAAATTCGCGAAGGCGATGCTCCAGCAGATGACGAAACTGCCAGCGTCGCCAGTTTGGGTGCGCGCTTCGCCGATCACGCCAACGGCGTGGAAATCATTCAGATCTATCAGGGCGAAGCAGCGCTGCCGGAAACACTTGGGCCGCTGAGCCAACCCGACGATGACATTCAGGTTGGCGATGTGATTACCGCCGTCAACAACCGGCCGGTCACTGACCGCGGATCATTGTCACGCGCCCTGCTTAATCAGGTGGGGGAACGCGTGTTGTTGACCACTTTGCGCGCTGACGAAACCTTGCAGAACGTTGTCACGCCGGTATCTCTCGGTAGCGAGACCATGCTGCGCTACCTTGATTGGGTGCTCGCCAATAGCGAGCAAGTAGCCGCAGCGACAAACGGTGAAATCGGTTACCTGCATCTGCGCGCCATGGGCGGCAACGATGTGGCGTCGTTTGCCCGAGACTTCTTCCCGCAGGTTAATCTCCATGGTCTGATCGTCGATGTCCGTGACAACAACGGCGGCAATATCGACAGCCTGATTATTCAACAGTTTTTGCGTCAGGTATGGGCCTTCTGGCAAACCGAACCCGGTGCACCGGTCTTCGGTAATATGCAGCACACGTTCCGTGGCCATCTGGCTGTACTGATCAATGCTGGCACCTATTCCGACGGTGAGACTTTCGCGGCCGGCATCAAGGCCTTGCAATTGGGCACACTCATCGGCGAGCGCACCGCCGGTGCCGGTATCTGGCTTACCGACCGCAACGAGTTGGCCGATGGTGGTATGTCGCGGGTAGCCGAATTACCGCAATTCGGTCTCGATGGCCGCTGGCTGATCGAAGGCGAAGGCGTCTCCCCGGACATCGAAGTCGTGGCTGAACCCAATGCCCTGTTCAATGGCGAGGACCAGCAGATACAGGCAGCGATCGAGC
>CAZQFA010000109.1:0-2406 GCA_964592245.1 uncultured Pseudohongiella sp.
TACCCGCATCAAGATCATCGCCACGCAGGGCACCTACATCTCCCCGGGTCGTGTGTTGGCAGCCGTCGAGTGCGAAGGCGACACAATCGATGACGACATCAAGCAACGCATTTGCTCGGCCTTTGTTATTGGTAATGACCGCACCTTTGATGATGATCCGCGGTTCGGATTGATTACCCTCTCGGAGATTGCCAGCCGAGCATTGTCGCCAGGAGTGAATGACCCGGGCACCGCCATCGATGTGACTGGCACACTGTTGCGATTGCTGGTGAACTGGTCACGACCGCTTGCGGAAGGGGAGGAACTGGCGTTGCAGTACGATCGCCTGGCACTGTCACCGCTGGCTATGGATGACATATTCGTGGACGCGTTCAGCTGCATTGCCCGCGATGGCGCGGACACCGTGGAAGTGGTGGTGCGACTACTGAAAGCCTATGAATCGCTTTGTCATTGTGACGATGACGCGCTGGAAGAACATGCGCGCAAGCACGCAAAAGAAGCAGTGGCACGAGCCGAGCAGGCCATGTCGTTCCCGTCTGACCTTGCGTCGGTAAAAGCTGCTGCCAGCTTCCTGGAAAAATCCTGAATGGCGACAGACGAATAAGTAGCGGGTATGGCGGTTTGAGAGAGCTTGAGTGATATTGAAAGAGTCGAGAACTACTAGGGCTGCGCAGCAACAAACCGCTGCAGGCGCTGCAAAATCTCCGCCCGGTTATTGGCTGCCTGATTGGTCAGTATAACAAACGGATACAGACCGTCAGTGCGCGGAATATAACCGACATAGTTATAGACGCCAGTAAGCGTACCGCTCTTTCTCAGCGCGCCATCTTCTTCCGGCAGCAAGTCCGCATAGGGCCGGAAGGTCTCCAGAATCTGCATCATGGTAGCAGCGCTGAGGCGTTGTGAGCGGCCGAGTCCGGAGCCTTCGATCATCAACAAGCTGTCCGGGTCACTGCCCACACCCTCGCCATAAAGTCTTGCCAGTTCCTGTTGCAGCACCTCGCGCGCGGCAGCGGCGGTAGCCGGGTAGCCATGTTGCTGTGCGCCGATGGTCATGAACAGTTGATTGGCGATGTAATTATTGGAGTAGCGCAGCAGGCCTTCCAGATTGTCGCGCAAAGACTTGGAACTGGCATGAGGATAGAACAACTGCCACTGCTCATCCACCGCCTGATGATAGAAGCCGGCATCCACTACGGCGACACCGGCGCGTTCGAGAAAAATATTGAATAACTGTTGTGCCTGCCGCAAGCCGGTCTGCGGATCTTGGCCGACGTTGATACGCTGTGGTGAACCGGATTGCACTCGCGTCGCCAACTCCCGCGCCACGCGAGTGAGTGGCGTCTGCGGCTCACCGGAGCGCAACTCTCCACTGGGCGTCCAGGCCAGATTCACGGTATTGAAGTTCACGGCCAGGGCGCTGTTACGCGCCGCATAGGGGTCAAGTGCCCCGGATTCTACTGGCAGATCTGGCGCCGGCTCAAACGCGGAATCATCCATGACCAGTCGGCGTACTTCACTCAAGCCCTGTTCGGCCAGCGCGGTGGCAATGAGCTCGATCTCTTCGGAGACCAGATAGGGATCACCCAGTCCGCGAATCAGCAAGTCGCCGCTGTCGTTGCGATAGAACAGGGTCTCAAAGCGAAAATCCTGGCCCAATGTGGTCAGCGCCACTTGCGCCAAGGGCACTTTCAATACCGAAGCAGGGGTGAGAGACGCGTTGGGATTGATGCTGATGAGTTCTTCGCCCGCTGGCGTGGCCAGCATGACGGCGCCATCGCCGGCCAGAGCGCGCAGCCGATCCTGTTCGGCAGCGACTGAAAGTGCAGGGGCGAGCAGTAGAATGCTGGTGAGTAGCCAGCGACAGGTTTTAGCGCAAGCACTCATCGCTGATTGTTCCATACGGTCTATAATAGCTCGCAAAAAACGCCGCGGGTTCTGCACAGGTGGAGATACCTGTAAATTTGGCATTGATCCTTTCATCAGTTTGATCGCACGGTTCTTCATAAGGCTGACATCAGCTTATGGTAAACGTAATACCCAGCTTTTCTTCCGACACTTGCCACAGCTTCTCACACAGCGCCTTGTCTCTGGCCTTCTCAGGTAGCGGCACTTGTCCCGGCGGGCCGGTGCGTTCGCCGACACCTGTCGGCCCGATAAAATCGCCGGCGTTAATGTCATTGTGGAAGGCGGCGTAGATCAGTGACTCGGCGCCTTCCTGCGGTCGGGAAATGTTCATGAAGCGGGTGAGAATGGGCGCCAGCAATCGCAGGTAGAAGGGCATGTTACGCGACAGTTGTGTATTGGAAGCGCCCGGGTGCACGACGATGGCTTTGATATGTTTGCCAGCGGCGGCCAGACGATCTTTCAATTCCATGGTGAACAGAATGTTCGCCATCTTGCTCT
>CAZQFA010000110.1:0-2393 GCA_964592245.1 uncultured Pseudohongiella sp.
CAACGTCTATGCGCACAACAACTTCATCGCCCGTAACGGTGCCAACCCTCAGGGCGCCCTGCTGGTCGACATCATCAACGGCTATAACTCCCCGTACAACGATAGCGGCATGGCACAGGTTTTCCCTGCCATTCTCTATGATGGTGTGGGTGAACTGCTGGCAAACGCCGGGTTGCTGGCAGACTTCCAGGCATTTATCCCTGCTGGATCGCAAGCCGAAGCCGATGGGGTCAGCTATCTGCCCTACGGCCCGGAAGACCAGATCTGTGCCAACAATAACGTTAATGGCAATCCGGCCCCGAGCTACGACGATGTGAATACCGGCCAGGTGTACGGCACCGATCCCAACGATCCGGCGAACTGGAATGAAGACTTCACCGCCCCGGTACCGCGTTTGCTGATCGAACCCATGATCGGCTCCTCGCTCCTCAACTGCGCACATAATCGCCTGCCACCCAACGCCGTCAGCATCAATGGCGTGGCCTACGGCTGTACCGGCGATGATCTGTCCGAAGCGGCATGCGCCCTTTAATCGAGTTGGCATGTACAAGAGGCGAACCACTGTTCGCCTTTCACCACCCCAACATGCCGCAACAAGAATTCATCGAGTGAGTGGTTATCATGAACAACTCAACATTTAGCAAGCTTGCGCTCAACAGCTCGTTATTGGCGTTAGCAATGTCAGCGCTCACGGCCTGTGACATCGACCTGGGCAAAGACGGGCTCACGATTAATAAAGATGACAAAGTGGAGGTGAACTATACCTCCGACAACACCGGCCGCCCCGCAGAAACAGACGATTGCGGTGGCACTACATCTGGTGTGAACTGGGGCGCGCTGCTCAACGAAAATTGCCCAAAGCTGTCGGATTACAATTTATTTGCTGACCGCACCGACCCCACCCGCAACCCGAACTCTGGCGGGATACCCTACGACCTGTCTACACAGTTATTCACCGACTACGCCTCCAAATATCGGTTTGTTTTTATCCCGGAAGGCGAGAAAGCCACTTACAGTGAACACGAAGTACTCGAGTTTCCCGTTGGCTCAGTGCTGGTGAAGACGTTTGCCATGCCGGCAGACACGGCCAATCGTGGCCAGAACGAGCTACTCATCGAAACGCGTCTGCTGATCCATCGCGAAGATGGCTGGGTCGCACGTCCGTATTACTGGGACACGGAAGCGGACGCCACACTGGCCATTGCCGGCAAAAGCATTGATAACATGACAACGATGCATGATGGTCAAACGCTCACCTTTACCTATGCTGTCCCCAAAGCATCGTCTTGCACATCCTGTCACTCGGTTGTCCCTCTGTTGCAGGGCCCCGAGGATCAACGTCAGCCGATCTTCAAGCCCATCGGGCCGAAAGCGCGCTTCCTGAATAAAGAGTTCAACTATGAAGGTTATACCAGGAATCAGCTGAGTTACTGGGAAGAGCAGGGGGTGTTGAAAGGCTTGCCCGATCCTCTTGGCGAGGTAGCGAAAGCCCCCGAATTCGATGACGCCGTTGATCCGATCTTGCTGTCGGCAGAAGCGCTGCACGATACCGCCAAAGCCTACCTGGACATCAACTGTGCCCACTGCCACCGCTCGGAGCTGACGCTGCCAGAGCCGTTGTACGCCGGTCCTGCTGGCAGCAGTGGCTTGCAGATGGAATACAACCGAGCCTATGAAGACGACCCGACCCGCTTTGGCACCTGCAAGATTCCCGTTGCCGGTGGCAGCCCGGATTATCCGCTGGGTGATGTGGTACCCGGTGCGGCAGAGGAATCTTATCTGTTGTTCCGCATGAACACGACCGACCCGCGCCACAAAATGCCGGAACTGGGCCGCAGTACGGTCCACAAGGAAGGGGTGGCGTTGATTCGGGAATGGATCAATCAATTGCCCCAGGCGGCGTGTTCGCCGTAAACACCGGGATAAGGACGCGCCTTGCGCGTCCTTCTCTCTTTAATCAGGGACACGCATAAATTCACCAACCAAAAGAATAGTTATCTATCAGCTATTGGCAACGCATCATGTAGTGGATTCTACAATTGATGCGTGTCCCTGTTTTGCGGTTCAGATTTTCAGTCCCACAGAAGGACAAGACGGCCGCCTAAGATCGTCCTGTAAGTTAGCTCATTGAACAAATGATCAAATTTGGGTCAGATTGGTCTGCGGGCGACAACTAGGAGCATTGATAATGCTCAAGTTAAAAACGACAATTAAGCTCTTTAACCAAAAGAAAAAATCCTGATGAAAAAAATCCTAGCATCGCTTCTGAGCATTTTCATTCCCGGCGCAGGGTTTTGTATCACAGGCAGACCTATCAAATTCATTTATATTCAGGCCGCTTTGACAGCAACAGTAGTTATCTTCTGCCTAACCAGATGGGCAATCACTCCGAC
>CAZQFA010000111.1:0-2305 GCA_964592245.1 uncultured Pseudohongiella sp.
ATGATGGGCATGCAGCACAGCATGATCATGTCCAGCCCGCAATAAACCGTAAGCACCGAGTCAGTTCGACTGATTCAGTAAACAATAAAAAAGCGAGCAGAGTGATCTGCTCGCTTTTTTTGTGCGCGTTGTAACTGTCGCCAATACCGTTGTCAGAATCAAGCCAGTATGGAAACTGCGCAGTCCTAGCGCATTTCCAGTCCGATTCCCCAATACTTGAAGCGGCGATGGTAGCTGGAAAGATCCTTGCCGAAGCCGTTGAAATAGTTGGCGGCAACGATCAGGCTGCCCCAGCGCCAGCCTAGCGTGACTTTGGCGCTGACGTTTTTCAGTGCTTCCGGCTCGCTGGTGCCAGTTTTCAGCTCGACTCGCGTCAACCAGCGCGTATTACCGGTTGCGCCGGGGTAAAGCGGCCAGAATCCTTCTCCCAGAAAGCGCAAGCCATCATAGTCCTGAATTTTGGCATCATTGCCCGGAGGTGGCGCCCAGAATATTTCGTCATCGGTCTTGATATAGTCACGGAGCTCGAACTGCAGCTGATACCAGTCAAGATCAACTATCCCGAAGGGATTACTTTGAATCTGATAGCGCAGCTGGGTAAAGTAAGATGAGCGACTGATCTTCTCCAGAGCGACCTCCTCACCGTAAGTGGACATCAGCGTATCAATACGGCTGCGTGTCGTGATGAAGTTCTCGCCTTCGCGCTGCTCGACGGCCAGTTCAGTGTCATTTTCCATGTCGATCGTCTGGCCGTTCGAATAGTGGAATATGCCCGCGCGCAGGCGATGATAGCCGCCGTTAATATCCCACTCCGCCACGAAACCCGGATTTTGTTTCTTCGAGATCACCGGGTCGGAATCGTAGACTTCCAGATCAGAGAAAGCCTGGAAATCGTAGGAGCCGTTGTAGATGAAATACAGGCGGTCTGGCAGTTTGTGACGAAAGCTTCCGTCCTCTGCTGATGCTTTGCCGCTCGCGAACACTGATTCAGCGAATGGGTACTTGAACGACAGATCGAATTCAACATGTTCTTCCACGCCACGTGCTTTTTTGTTGCCGATCGGTCCTGAGAACCCGAAGAAAACCGGGTCGTCGGCGCTAAAGCGCCGAAACAGCCAGTGGTTGGGTTCATAGACGATGGTATTACGGGTGGCCGGCAAAGCCAGTGCGGATTCGTCCATACGCGGTTCAATCGGCTGCTCCTGCAACAAGTTGTTGGCGGCAGTGAGTGCGTTGGCATAGCGATCGTAACAGGCCAGTCTCTCGTCATGGCTGTCCAAGCCGGGGCATTCTGCAAAAGCGTTGGCCGGCGTAAGCTCAATCTGCGCCAGGGATGTTCCCGGCAGGGCGAGCAATAACATGCTTGAGATGGCGCGGATCATCGTCATTCTCCTGAAACCTTTGTTGGTAATGAGATTTTAACTAAGCGGGTTTGAAAATATTCAGTTGTACGGCCGCGGCTGTTGCCTCGGCGCGATTGTGTACGTTGAGTTTGCTATAGAGATTCTTGATGTGATGGGACACAGTGTTGGTGGAGATGTTGAGCAGTTCGCCAACTTCCTTGACGCCGCAGCCCTTGGCGATGAGGGTGAGCACATCAAGCTCGCGTGCAGTGAGGGCTTCCAGTAATTCCGTCTGCGACGGTTCTTGGCGCTGCTGATCGGCACGGAAAAAGCCCAGCATCGACTGAGCGATGCGCGGTGACAACGCTGGTCGACCTTCCACAGCTTCTTGCAGATAGAGTGCAAGCTCATCGGCAGAATGCCCTTTCAACAAATACCCGCTGGCGCCATGGCGCAAGGCTTCGAACAGATGTTCCTCGTCATCGAAGATCGTCGTCACTATGGTCAGTGTCTGACAGTGGCTGGAGTCGGTAAAGCGCACGAGATCCAGGCCATCACCATCGGGCAAACCCAGATCGAGCAGAGCGATGCTGTAGTTCTTGCGGGACAGGCAGGCAAGGCCCTCGGCGAACGAGTGCACAATGTCTACCGCCGGCGCTGAAAAAATGCGAGCAACCACAGCGGACAGCACCTGCGCCGCTTCCTTGTGATCCTCGACGATTAACACGGAGTCAACCTGGATAGTGGGTGTGTCCATGAGCAGTTCCTAGGCCTCGATTAATCCCTGTCGCGGGATATCCAGAACGACATGCGTGCCTTCGTCGGTGTGCCAGGTGATGGCGGCTTTCAATTCGCTGCACCGAGACTGAATGTTGAACAGGCCATTGCCCGGTTTGATATCACCCTGAACGAATCCTGTGCCATCGTCTTTGTAGTCCAGAGTCAGTTTATCCGGGCTGCAC
>CAZQFA010000112.1:0-2254 GCA_964592245.1 uncultured Pseudohongiella sp.
GCAAATGGGCAGGATCGACTCGAGTTTTTGCACGCGTAGTTTTAAATGATGTTTTAGCAATACATCGTCTATGCGCCGGTTAATGACGAAGAAAGCGATGAGTGCGGTGGCAAACAGGACTGTGCCAGTAATGATTATTTGCAAAATAGTCAGATGCAAGGTCGCCACTGCAATCCAGCTGACAATTGTGATGGCAACTACAGTCAACATTTTGGCAACCGAATGCAAGCACAAGGCAGCGGCGAATATCACCGAAGCAATATAGAGTGGGGCGGGCGCCTGGTCGATAAGGATGGTCGCAATGGGCTTGCTGGCAAAACAAAGCAGGAGTACAGCCACCACGATGTCAGCTCTGTTCGCTGGCACTTTACCCGCCTGAGCCAAAACGGCGATGACAACCGAAACGACCATAGTCAGGCCGCTCAGGCCTAACATCCAGCCAGGCTCGCCGGATTCCCAGATGATGAGATCTCGCAGGCTCGACAGCACAATTGCGACCGCCAATGAGATGGAGATGAGTGGGAGTTGGCTGAGCTGCTGTTCATCCAGCACGGCGCGATGTGAATGCAAGTTCATGGTGGTCTTGGTCAGTGCTCAACCCGGGGGCGACACCGACTTTTGTCCTTTCTATTATTATTATGGCGTCCTGACATTGTCAGAAATTTTTTCGTCAGACAGTGGGCTGCTGTCTGTATATACGGCCATTTTGAGCGAATGGATTCCTGAGCACACAGCAAGAAAAAGCTGGCATGACCGTCGGAGGATGGCTATAAAAGGAGTTCGGGGGGAGAAACCGTTGCCATGCCCCGGATGAAGGCACGGCAACGGAAGTGTTGCATTGGCTAGTGGTGGAAATAAACGCCAATAAAGCCGACCACGGTGAGCACCATGGTGTAGGGCAGCGCCATGAGCACCATTTTCCCGTAGGACAAGCGAATGAGCGGCGCCAACGCTGATGTCAACAGGAACAGGAAAGCAGCCTGACCATTCGGTGTTGCCACGCTGGGCAAGTTGGTGCCGGTATTAATGGCAACGGCCAATAAATCGAAGTGCTCGCGGCTAAAGGCACCAGCCTCAAACTGAGCCAGTACTGAGTCGATGTAGACAGTCGCTACGAATACATTGTCGCTGATGGCGGAAAGGAGGCCGTTGGCAAGGAAGAACACACCGGGCTGTATCGCTTCATCCAGTGACAGCACGGCGGTGATGACCGGCTCGAACAGGCCCTGATCCTTGATGACGGCGACAATAGCAAAGAACACGACCAGCAGCGCGGTGAAGGGCAGCGCCTCTTCAAAAGCCTTGCCTAGTTGATGTTCTTCGATCACGCCATTAAATGCGGTACACAGAATAATCACCATCAGACCGATAATGCCCGGTGTTGCCCAGTGCATGGCCAGACCAATAACCAACAACACGGCAACAACCGCCTGCACGATTAGCGCCGCATTTTCTTTTTGCGTACGCTTGTCCGATTCATTCTTTTCGAATTTGGCCAGAATGTTGCGCACGTTTTCCGGCAATTCAGCGCCGTAACCGAACTTCTTGGTTTTTTCCAGCAGGACACAGGTTATCAAGCCACAGGCCAGAACAGGCATGGTGACCGGTGCCATGTTCATAAAGAACTCGGCAAAACCCCAACCCATGCGCGTGGAGATGAGGATGTTTTGTGGTTCACCTACAGTAGTACAGACACCACCCAGCGCTGTGCCGACAGCACCGTGCATCATCAGGCTGCGCAGGAAAGAACGGAACTGCTCCAGATCGGCGCGATTGAGTTCCTTGATCTGGCTGTCTTCGCCGTGGTCATGGTCGTCATCAAAACCCTTGCCTGAGGCGACCCTGTGATACACCGAGAAGAAGCCAACCGATACGGCAATCAATACCGCAGTCACTGTGAGGGCGTCGAGGAACGCGGACAGGAAGGCCGCCAGGAAGCTGAACAGGAAAGACAGCATTATTTTCGAGCGTACCTTCATCAATACCTTGGTGAAGACGAACAGCAACATGCTCTTCATGAAGTAGATACCAGCTACCATGAACATCAATAGCAGAATGACGTCCAGAGTATGCTCAATCTCTTCCAGCACATGGTGAGTATCGGTCAGGCCAAGAATGATCGCTTCAATGGCGAGCAGTCCACCCGGTTGCAGCGGGTAGCATTTCAGGGCCATTGCCAGAGTGAAGATGAACTCAATGATCAGGCACCAGCCAACCAGCGTCGGACTGATGAGCAACAGGAGCGGGTTGATAA
>CAZQFA010000113.1:0-2070 GCA_964592245.1 uncultured Pseudohongiella sp.
GCCGGTGAGAGTTTCAATGTGCCTGCCAATGCCGAATTTGATATCAAAGTGCATGAAGCCACTGATTACTGCTGCTCCTATCTTACCGCCTGATACCTTGCCAATGTGCCGCCAGTCTGCAGCTAACGCACTCTGGCGGGCATCTTGCCAATCCTTGCAACCGTCTATCTTGCCTATCTCACATATCCGCAATTTCTGATTCAGTCAGTATTCATTTTTGCACGCCTACACTCTGACAATCAGCATCCCTGATCTGGAGAGCGACTTATGCGAATTGTAATGTTGTGTACAGCACTTGGGTTATTGGCCGCTTGCGCCACACCCTATGAGCCCAAAGGAGATTCCGTCTTTTCTTCTTACGGCTACTCCCATACCCAATTGGGGGTGGACACTTTCGATGTCTATTTCACCGGGCGTGACGATGAACAGGAGCGCGCACGCGACTTCATTTTGATGCGCAGCGCCGAGTTGTGCATGACTCACAGTTACAACTATTTTGTGATTGTCGAACAGGACCCGGAGCAACCCCAATCCCGCTCAGGTGGTCTGAACACCGGTATTATCCTTTCCGGTGGCCGCCATGGAGGCGGCATAGTGCCTGTGGTGGCAACCCGAAACGACAGTAGCAATCACAATATGCGTAATCGTATTAAATGTTCCAATACGGCTGAACCTCAGGCCAATAGCAGCACCGTGGTCTATGAGGCGGGCTTTGTACGCCGCTCCATTGCCGACAAGTATCAATTGAATAGCTAGCCGATAAATCCGGCTTTCACTATTTATAATATCCAGACAAAAAAACGGTGCCGCCAGGGCACCGTTTTCGTTTGTAGCGTTTTCACTGCGGGACAACTAGTGCCTGCCAGCGTGGGCGACATCCGCTGTTACCCAGATCCTGTCAAGGCGTTGCTGAACTTCCCGCGCTTCTTCGCTTTTGCCCTGACGCTGCAATGTTGCTTGCAAACCCTGCAGGGACCAGCCATTCTCCGGAAACTTGGCCAAATCTTCACGGAAAACACTTTCCGCCATCTCAAGTTCACCAAGCTTTAAGAGTGCTTCTCCCAGATCGTGACGGGCAGGTACTGTCCACTCAGGCGGTTCGCCATAGAACAGTTGATCTTCCAGTGTGACCGCTTCCCGCAGAGCCAGAGTACCTTGAACAGGATTATTGCCAGCCAGTTCGCACCAGCCGGTAAGAATGCGCTCGGCAATCGCAACCAATTGCTCGGAGGCATTGAATTCCATCTTTAGCCCCCGCAAGGTGTCACTGTTATTGAGCGCTCGCAGGGCTGCCAATTCCTGATCTGCCGCAGTCAAATCGGTGAAGGCCAGATGAGCGCGGCCACGGGCATAGTGCCACAAAGCTCGCGCATGTGGCTGGTCTGCAGAGGGCTGCGCCGCATCGAGAATTTCATCCCAGCGTGAGAAACGAACCCGCAGCAACAGTGGCCGCACCGACCAGTGCTGCAAGAAGTCCATGCCCGGCGCACCAAACAGCTCGGCTGGTAGCAGGGAAGTCACTTTTTCAGCAGACGAAATCGCCAGATCACCGCGTCCGATCATCATGGCCGCAAATGCCATGAAGTCATAGTTGTGCGGATAGTAGCCCGCCGTGTACATACCGATCTGTGGGTTTTGATCCTGAATGTAGCTCTCATCGGCATGAACCGCATGCTCATTCACTTCGACTGCGTCAAGATAACGGCCCACGCGAATGTAGATGTGACCGGGCATGTGCACCAGATGGCCGGCACCAGGCATCAGCGCCGCGAGTCTCTCTGCGCACGCAATAGCGCGCTCGGGATACACCGCTTCAACAGCATGGATGTAAAAGTGACAGGCACCGGGATGATTGGCATCCACCGCCATGACTTGCTGCAATTTTGCCAATGCGGTCTCAATACCGGGCTGCGCCTGTCCTGCCGCGTTCCAGTAGTCCCAGGGTCGCAAATCCATCAGGGACTCGGCATAAAGGACAGCCACTTCCGAATCTTGCGGGTAGGAGGCGGCGACTTGCGCCATGGCATCGGCATAGGCCTGATCCAGATGACCACGCTCTTCTGGCGCCGC
>CAZQFA010000114.1:0-2029 GCA_964592245.1 uncultured Pseudohongiella sp.
GTCAGCAGGGCGCTAACTCTTACAGATGGAAGTACAGCTTACCAGAAGGCCTCGTTCAGCTCAATGTGAACTGTGTGCTGAATGCGCGGTAACGGACAAATATTTTCAAGCCTGTTTTCACTTCCCCAGTCAGCGCTGGCCGGAAGTTTCCTGCGCGCCCGGTTGCAGCGCCAGCTCCGGAATCTGCCAGTCGATCACAATGCCCTCCTCATCAGGCTTGGCGGCGCATTCGGTCAGCGGGCCAAAACCGGGAATGCACACCAGACGCTCGCCCTCGTACAGCAACGGCAGCCGCTCTCGCAACCACGGCGCATAATGCTCTTCCTGCAATAACTTCTTCAGGGACTTGGTGGGTCGGCCCGGCAAGCGAATGGATTCACCGCCACGACGATAACGAATCTCCAAAGCGTCCGCATGCACTCGACCCAGCCCCTGTCCCAATACCGGTGCTGCCAACAAGCTGCCATTGGCAGGCAATGCCAGACGGCCCTGCTGCACGGCATTCCAGTGTTGCCCTTCTTCCGCCGGTAGCGGTGGCAAGCGCAGGATCTGCAAACAGCCAGCGGCGACTCTGACGCTGAGATCACCAATCTCGACAACGGCATTACTGCCATTCCCCGCCGGAATCAGTTCGTTACTCAATTGCTGCAACACATGCCAGCCGGGTTCGCGCAGTCCCAATTGCACAAACCAGTAGCGCAGCAAGTTGCGCTGGCGAGGCTGACTCAGTGCTTGCAGCTGTTCGAGCTTGAGGCTCGCCCCTGCTTTATCCGCTGCCTGTTGCCAGTCGATGGCGGCAAGTTCCTGCAAAAGTTCATTGGATTCAGCAAGCAGCGACTGGCTCTTCAGCCAGCTCTCCCGGTAGCCGGGCCAGCGCTCGGCCAACGCCGGCAGAATGCGCTGCCGGCAATAGTTGCGATCGAAGTCGATGTTGGTGTTGGAGGGATCTTCTTTCCACTGTAGTTGCTTGTGCCGGGCATAGTCCAGCAACTCGGCACGCTTACAATCCAGCAGTGGACGGAACAAGGCACCCTGGCCTAGTGGTCTGGTACGTGGCATACCTGCCAAACCGGCTGGTCCGGCGCCGCGCATCAGGCGCAGCAACAGCGTTTCCAGCTGGTCATCCAGATGTTGTGCCAGCACCACCACATCGCCGGGAGCAATGCTGTCACTAAAGGCCTGATAGCGTGCTTCGCGGGCAGCAGCCTCTAACGAACCGTCCTGCCCGACCTCGACCTTGCACAGCGTCAGCGGTATTTGTTCGGAGGCGCAGAGATGCTCGCAGAAGGCCTGCCACTCATGGGCTTCTGCTTGCAGGCCGTGATTCACATGCAGCGCCACAAGCCGCCAGCTGGCTTGTGTGGCCTGCCGGAATTCCTTGAGAAGGGATAAGAGTGTCACCGAGTCCATGCCACCGCTGAGGGCGACATGGAGGGTGTTCGTGGACGGCAGCGCCTGCATGGCAGACGCAAACCGCGTTGTCAGGGGATGATCAGCCATACCCGGCATGTTAACAGGGTCCGAACGGCTTACGCAGCCTAGTTCACCACGCCGTAACTCATCAGACGCTTGTAACGTCGTGCCACCAGTTTGTCTACATCCATGGCCTGCAACTCATCCAGCTGCTGTAGCAGCGCCGATTTGATGTTGGCCGCCGCTGACGCGACATTGCGGTGAGCACCGCCCAGTGGCTCGGGAATGGTGTGATCAACAATCCCCAGCTCCTGCAAGCGCTCGGAAGTCACACCCATGGCCTCGGCAGCCGCAGAAGCGTAGTCGGCGGACTTCCACAAGATAGTGGCGCACCCTTCCGGGGTAATGACGGTATAGGTAGAGTACTGCAACATGTTCAGCTGATCGGCCACGCCGATAGCGATTGCACCACCGGAATTGGCCTCGCCAGTAACAGTGGCGATCAGTGGTGTGCGAATGCGTGACATCATCGCCATGTTCTCTGCAATTGCCTCGTTGATACCCCGCTCTTCCGAATCCATTCCAGGATAGGCGCCAGGTGTATCAATAAACGTCA
>CAZQFA010000115.1:0-1835 GCA_964592245.1 uncultured Pseudohongiella sp.
GCGGGTGAACCCTATGCCAATCTTTGCGTCGGCTGCGACCGTTTTCACCAAGAGGTATTGGGCGACTTGCTGATGCAGCGCCGGCGGCAGCGACGCAGTCAGCGCCTCGGCGTGCTTGCCAGCAATGCCTGAAACTCGCCGCCCTCGCCTGTTACGCTGGCTGCGCTCAAGTGCCTGCGTCTTGTCGCTGCTGGCGACTGCCTTGCAGGCGCAGGTAGACCCGGGCAACTGGGATGCAGTTCTGCAACAAGCCCGTGGGCAGCAAGTTTATTTCAATGCCTGGGGTGGCGAGAGCCGTATCAATCGTTATCTGGACTGGGTAGCAAGCGAAGTCGCCAGTCGCTACGACATCAGACTGCAACATGTGCGTCTGGCTGATACGGCGATAGCGGTATCGCGTATTGTTGCCGAGAAGCAGGCAGCGAATAACAGTACCGGATCAGTTGATCTGCTTTGGGTGAATGGCGAAAACTTCGCGGCACTGAAAGACAACAACCTGCTCTATGGCCCCTGGGCGGAGCAGCTACCCAACTTCCCGCTGGTCGACGCCGACAATCATCCGGAGATGCGCCAGGATTTCACCGTACCGGTTGATGGCTTTGAGTCCCCCTGGCTGCGCGCACAACTGGTGTTTTACTACGACAGTCAGGTTGTCACCCAGGCCCCGCAATCGATGCCTGATTTATTGCAATGGGCACGTCGCCATCCCGGCGAGTTCACCTACCCCAAGCCGCCGGACTTTCTTGGCTCAACCTTTCTCAAGCAAGCCCTCATGGAGTTGGTCGCCGATGATGCGCCCTTGTTCGCTGCCGTCGACGACAGTGACTTTGCCGGCGTAACACAAGTGCTTTGGGACTACCTCGATGCGTTGCATCCTCACCTGCTACGCCGGGGGCGCTACTTCCCCGGCAACGGTGCGCAACTGCGGCGGCTGATGAGCGACGGCGACACTGCTCTGGCTTTTTCCTTTAGTCCCAACGAAGTCGTCACCGGTATTATCAACCGGGAATTGCCCGACAGCACCCGCGCCTATGTGCTCGACAGTGGCACCATCGCCAATGTCAGCTTTCTTGCCATTCCTTACAACTCGCCCAACAAGGCAGCGGCCATGGTAGTGGCCAATTTCCTGCTGTCGTTTGAAGCCCAGTTGCGCGCCAGTGATCCACAACACATGGGCAGTCTGTCTGTGTTAGCGCAATCACAATTGAGCCCGCAACAGCGCGTCCGGTTCGCTGACCTCGAGCTCGGCCCCGGCGCTCCGCCGGTAAGTGGCCTCGGACGGTCGTTACAGGAACCGCATCCTTCCTGGATGCCAGCGCTGGAAGCCGCCTGGCTGCAACGCTATAACCGGCGCTAGTCATGTTACGTTTCAGCAATCCCTTGATCCTTGTTTTGGTCTTGCTGCCGGTGTTGTCGGGCGTGATCATTTCATTCCTGCCGGCATTCGGTTATTTGCCGGCGCTGGGCGGCACTGCCTTCTCCATGAGGTGGTGGCATGAGCTCTTTGCCGAGCCAGGTATCGCTCATAGTATTCTGCTGAGCATTCTGCCAGGGCTGATTACTCCCCTGCTGTCACTACTGGCGGTATTTCTGTTTCTTGCCAGCACCAGCGGTAGCCGCCTGGACCACTGGATGCGGCGTCTCGTTTCACCAGTCCTGGCGGTACCGCATGCGGCAGCCGCGTTCGGTTTAACTTTTCTTATTGCTCCCTCGGGATTTCTTTTCCGCTTGGTCTCGCCCGAGATCAGCGGCTGGCAACGTGCGCCGGATTTGCTCATAGTCAATGACAGTTGGGGAATAGCCCTCATCATTGGTCTCGTCGTCAAAGAAATTCC
>CAZQFA010000116.1:0-1808 GCA_964592245.1 uncultured Pseudohongiella sp.
TCAACCGGGGTATAGGCAAAGATGAGGATGTTCGGGTCCCGCCAATCCTCGGGATCGGCAGGCAGGTCAGCAACAAGATCGCCGTTGGCATCGGTGTAACGCGGTGACAACTGAGCCTGCGCAACAACACTGACGGACAGGGCAGCCGTCGCCAACAACGTCGAGGCAGCGGCTCTTACTGCAAGCCGGGTGAGTCGTGTTGTCGTCTTCTTATTATTATTGAATAGTAACGTCATGAGCTATGCCAGACTCTAACGCATCACGCTGTGCAGGAGAACCAAAATTGCCTGCCACCGTGTCGATCCTGATTATCGTCGAATTCTATGCAATCACTTCGAAAAAATACGCGAGCCTGTTCAGTCGACATACTCGGCGTAATGTCGCAACAGCCACTCCCGGGTGCCGTCATTGTCTGCAGCGAAACCGTCGGCGGGTGTCGTCGACAGCATCTCATCGGGTGACAGGCCTTGCACTTTGGCGCGCACCAGATTGCCCCGAATCTCTACCAGCATGTTGCGGTAATCAATCAGGTCGGTGCGGGAAGACAGCTGACCATGCCCCGGAATGATAATGGTGTCGTTGTTGATCAAACTGGCGAGATTGGCAATGGCATCAATCATGCCATCCAGAGTGCCGCCATTGTTCACATCAATAAACGGCAAGCCATAACGCACAAACATGTCACCGGTATGGATGACATTGGCTTCACGGAAAAACACTTGGGCGTCACCGTCTGTATGACCGGCACCGGTATTCACCAGATCGATCGTCTGACCATTAAAGTAAAAGCGCATGGAATCAAAAAACGTAATCTTCGGCAGGCCTACTTCTTCGTAGGCTTCCTGCACACGGCCACTGGCCAGCACTTGCGTGGACTCCATGCGCTGTCGGCTGTTGTCCTGGGCGACGATGTAGGCACCCGCACGACCGAAATTGGTATTGCCGTCGGTATGGTCATAGTGGAAATGGGAATTGACCACAAAATTGACTGGCATCTCGGTTAATTCAGCAATGGCCGCTTCAATTCGGCTAGTCAGTGGACCAAACTGGTCATCAATAATGAGAGTGCCCTCATCACCAATAGCGACGCCTATATTGCCACCGCTGCCTTGCAGCATGTAGATATTGTCACGCACGGGTGTGGTACTGATTTGCACATTGGCAAAGTCCTGTGCGGTCGTTAGCGTCGAGGTTAGCGTCAGGCCCAGCAACAGAGTGAGCTTGCGAAAAAGGAGTGAATCACCGCGGCGCGGCGTGCTGGCAGTTACAGTAGGCATGATGGCGTTCCCTTATTCCAGAATTCTTGTTATTGGCGCCAGGACTTGGCCCTCTACAGGCGTGTCCTTCTGCATTGGCTAGTTGCACTTTACCGGGATGTTTGCGGACAGACAATGCGCGAGTGACTGTCTTTAGTGCATGAGCGCTACTTCTGGCGATTTCTCGATTGGCCAATGCCGGATACCATTTAGTTCCAGCCGGATTTTTAAACTACTTGTCCCGGCCAGCTCGCCGAAGCGACCAACTGGCCTTCTGATTGCATGATTTATTGGCAGTTATGAGCCAGGCGGTTCATTATTCGGTGAGCCATTCAGCGAAAGGCTCAGGAATGAGGAACATACTGAATAACTGTATAACTGTATAACTGTATAACTGAATAATTGAAAAGTAATGAAAACCAAGAATGTACGCAGTGTCATAAAAGTCAAAAGAGGTCCCAAGATGCTTAGTCGCACCGCAGTTAAAGTCATCACAGCCGTCATGGCTGGCTGGTCAACATTGGCTCTGGCGCAGCTCGACAGCAACGAGCA
>CAZQFA010000117.1:0-1788 GCA_964592245.1 uncultured Pseudohongiella sp.
GTATTTGTTGAAAGGGCATTCTGCCGATGAGCTTGCGCTCTATTTGCAAGAAGCCGTGGAAGGTCGGCCGGCGCTGTCACCGCGCATCGCCCAGTCGATGCTGGGCTTTTTCCGCGCCGATCAGCAACGGCAAGAACCGTCGCAGACGGAATTACTGGAAGCCCTCACCGCGCGCGAACTGGATGTGCTTACTCTCATCGCCAAAGGCTGCGGCGTCAAGGAGGTTGGCGAACTTCTCAACATCTCCACCAACACCGTGTCCCATCACATCAAGAATCTCTATAGCAAACTCAATGTACACAATCGCGCCGAGGCAACAGCCGCGGCTGTACAACTGAATATTTTCAAACCCTCTTAGTTAGAATCTCATTACCAAAAACAGACTTCAGGAGAATGACGATGATCCGCGCCATCTCAAGCATGTTATTGCTCGCACTGCCGGGATTGTCCCTGGCGCAAATTGAGTTCACAACAGCCAATGCCTTTGTTGAATGTCCCGGCTATGACAACCAAGACGAGCGACTGACCTGTTATGATCGCTATGCCAACGAACTCAACGCTGCGAACAAGTTAATGCAGGAGCAGTCGGTTGAACCGCGCATTGACGAGTCTGCGCTGGCGCTGCCGGCCACGCGTAATACCATCGTCTATGAACCCAACCACTGGCTGTTTCGGCGCTTCAGTGCCGATGATCCGGTTTTCTTCGGGTATTCAGGAGCAATCGGCGACAAAGCAGCACGTGGTGTCGAAGAACATATCGAGTTCGATCTGTCGTTCAAATACCCCTTCGCTGAATCATTTCTTGCGGGAGTCAAAGAGGGCGCGGGGGATTGGGGCTTTCGTCATGACCTGCCGGATCGCCTGTATTTCATCTACAACGGCTCGTACGATTTCCAGGCTTTCTCTGATCTGAAAGTCTACGATTCCGACCCGGTGATCTCGAAGAAACAAAATCCGGGCTTCGTGGCGGAGTGGGATATTAACGGCGGCTATCATCGCCTGCGCGCCGGCATATTCCACTACTCCAATGGCCAGACCATCGATGTGGACAATGACACTGTAGCGGTCACCATGGAGGGAGATGCGGGACCAGTCACCACGACACGCAGCCGTATCGATACGCTGATGTCCACCTACGGCGAGGAGGTCGCTCTGGAGCAGATCAGTCGCTCATCCTACTTCACGCAGTTGCGCTATCAGATTCAGAGCAATCCCTATGGCTTGGTCGATCTCAACTGGTATCAGCTGCAGTTCGAGCTCCGGGACTACATCAAGACTGATGATGAAATTTTCTGGGCGCCACCACCCGGCGATGTGTCGAAGATTCAGGACTACGACGGATTGCGCTTTCTGGGAGAAGGATTTTGGCCATTGTGGCCTATGGCTGACAATTACCCCAATTCACGCTGGTTGACGCGGTTGGAGTTGAAGACAGGGACGAGTGAACCGGAAGCACTGGAAAACATGAGTACCAAATTCACGTTAGGCTGGCGCTGGGGCAGCCTGATCGTTGCCGCCAACTATTTCAACGGCTTTGGCAAGGATCTCTCCAGCTACCATCGCCGCTTCGAATATTGGGGAATCGGACTGGAAATGCGCTGACAAGCCGCTGGGTCCGTGGTGATGTCTTTCTGACAACGGCGTTGCCGGACTCTTGTAACGTGCACAAAAAAAGCGAGCAAATCACTCTGCTCGCTTTTTTATTGTTTACTGAATCAGTCGAACTGATTCGCTGCTTACGGTTTATTGCGGGCTGGACATGATCATGCTGTGCTGCATGCCCATCAT
>CAZQFA010000118.1:0-1787 GCA_964592245.1 uncultured Pseudohongiella sp.
TCTTTACCTGCCCTGGCGAAGATCGGCGCAGCCAGGTATCAGGTGCCCGGCATTAAACAGCGGCCATAAAAAAGCCCCGGTCTCTTTCGAGCCGGGGCTTTTCTTAGTCTGACATTCTACTTCATGGTGTAAACCAGACCCACCGAGAAGGTGTGATCGGTCTCTTTGGTGCCTGGCGGCACTTCCGATTCATGTTCCAGCAAATGACGCAGACGGAGCGCAAAATGCGAGTTGATGGCCGTAGTCAGACTGGTTTCGGCTCGGCTGCTGCTGCCACCATCATCACCAATCTCACTGGAAGCATCTTCCCGAAATACCGTGTTTTCGCTGATTTTCAGATCATACTTCAGGGCGACACGCAGAATGCCGCTTTCTTCGGAGTTGTCGCAGCTGAAGTAGGTGTCCTGTGGTTCAAGACACTTCACCCGATAACCCGGACCCGCTTCGAGATCCAGGGTTTGCGTGTCGGATTCAATCCAGCGTCGACCAAGACCAACAGCGTAACTGGCCTGGTAGTGATTGCCGGAAAAGGCATCTTTCTCGTAGGTCGCCACATTGAACAGATAATTGGCAGAATTCTCACCCAACTTGCGATCCAGCTTGTAGGAAGAAAAATATTTTTCTTCGGTGCGGCTGTATTGCTCGGTATCGGGATCCTCTTCCTTCTCGTTATTGGCCTCAGCCTTGAAGGTATGACGCCAGTAACTACTGTCACGGCTGGCATTGACGTTACTGTTCAACGAGTCTGAATTGGTATTGCCTCGCTTGAACAACAAACCAACACCGATATCACCGGTCCACTTGGCTGCGTCTTCACCGGCTCCGTCTTCGGCTGCCGCTGACAGCGCCGGCAAACCGGCGGCAATCAGCATGGCAGCGAAGTATGTGCTGCGCATTGACTTCTCCTTGCTTGATCTTTGCATTGCGAATAGCGGTAACTTATTCGCCCTTGTCCAGGTGTACATCCATCTGCGGGAACGGAATGCCGATACCTGCCTCGTCGAAGCGGCGCTTGACGGTTTCAGTGGTTCCCCAGAACACACCCCAGTAATCCGCGCTGTTCACCCAGGGGCGGCACAACAGGTTGACAGAGCTGTCAGCCAGCTCAGATACGGCGATAACGGGAGCGGGATCCTTGAGAACACGCTCGTCCGCTGCCAGGATTTCCTCAAGGATCTTTTTCACCTGGGAAAGATCAGCATCGTAGGCAACGCCAAACACCATATCCACCCGTCGAGTGGGCATTTCGGAGTAATTCACGATGTTGCCACCCATGATGGCGCCGTTGGGCACGGTGATGACCTTGTTGTCAGGGGTGTTCATGATGGTGGCGAAAATCTTGATTTCCTTCACAGTGCCCGCAGCGCCGCCAGCTTCGACATAATGACCAACACGGAACGGCTTGAAGAGGATCAGCATGACCCCGGCTGCAAAGTTACCCAGAGAATCCTTGAGAGCCAGGCCAACTGCCAGACCGGCGGCACCCAGAATGGCAACCAGAGAGGTAGTTTCAACACCCAGCTGATCCAGTGCGGCGATGATGACAAAAGCGAACAGGATGATGTGAACGATGTTGCCAATGAACTTGGCCACCGTAGCGTCGATACGCTTGTCCATCATGCGGTTAACGCCATGAGCGACTTTCGAAACAATCCATTTACCGATAATAAAGATGACCAGCGCCGCGACGATATTCCATGCGTACGGCATCAAATTTTCATTGGCAAACGTCTGAATTTGTTCGAGATATTGATCCATTAAACGTACTCCTCATCCAGTGAGCGCGA
>CAZQFA010000119.1:0-1787 GCA_964592245.1 uncultured Pseudohongiella sp.
TCGCGCTCACTGGATGAGGAGTACGTTTAATGGATCAATATCTCGAACAAATTCAATCATTTGCCAACGAAAACCTGATGCCGTACGCATGGAATATCGTGGCGGCGGTGGTCATCTTTATCATCGGTAAGTGGATTGTTTCTAAAATCGCCCAGGGCGTTAACCGCATGATGGACAAGCGTATCGACGCTACTGTGGCCAAGTTCATTGGCAACATCGTTCACATCATCCTGTTCGCCTTTGTCATCATTGCCGCTCTGGATCAACTGGGTGTCGAAACCACCTCCCTGGTTGCCATTCTGGGTGCCGCCGGTCTGGCAGTTGGCCTGGCTCTCAAGGATTCTCTGGGTAACTTTGCAGCCGGGGTCATGCTGATCCTCTTCAAGCCGTTCCGTGTTGGTCATTATGTCGAAGCTGGCGGCGCTGCGGGCACTGTGAAGGAAATCAAGATTTTCGCCACCATCATGAACACCCCTGACAACAAGGTCATCACCGTGCCCAACGGCGCCATCATGGGTGGCAACATCGTGAATTACTCCGAAATGCCCACTCGACGGGTGGATATGGTGTTTGGTGTTGCCTACGATGCGGACCTTTCCCAGGTGAAAAAGATCCTCGAGGAAATCCTGGCCGAGGATGAGCGGGTATTGAAGGATCCGGCTCCCGTGATCGCCGTAGCCGAGCTGGCGGACAGTTCAGTAAACCTGTTGTGCCGCCCCTGGGTGAACAGTGCTGATTATTGGGGTGTTTTCTGGGGAACCACCGAGACTGTCAAACGTCGCTTTGATGAGGCGGGTATTGGCATTCCGTTCCCGCAGATGGACGTGCATCTGGACAAAAGCGAATAAGTGACAGTCATCTGCAATGCAAAGATCTAGCAAGGAGAAGTCAATGCGCAGCACATACTTCGCTGCCATGCTGATTGCCGCCGGTTTGCCGGCGCTGTCAGCGGCAGCCGAAGACGGAGCCGGTGAAGACGCAGCCAAGTGGACCGGTGATATCGGTGTTGGTTTGTTGTTCAAGCGAGGCAATACCAATTCAGACTCGTTGAACAGTAACGTCAATGCCAGCCGTGACAGTAGTTACTGGCGTCATACCTTCAAGGCTGAGGCCAATAACGAGAAGGAAGAGGATCCCGATACCGAGCAATACAGCCGCACCGAAGAAAAATATTTTTCTTCCTACAAGCTGGATCGCAAGTTGGGTGAGAATTCTGCCAATTATCTGTTCAATGTGGCGACCTACGAGAAAGATGCCTTTTCCGGCAATCACTACCAGGCCAGTTACGCTGTTGGTCTTGGTCGACGCTGGATTGAATCCGACACGCAAACCCTGGATCTCGAAGCGGGTCCGGGTTATCGGGTGAAGTGTCTTGAACCACAGGACACCTACTTCAGCTGCGACGACTCCGAAGAGAGCGGCATTGTTCGTGTCGCTTTGAAGTATGATCTGAAAATCAGCGAAAACACGGTGTTTCGGGAAGATGCATCCAGTGAGATTGGTGATGACGGTGGCAGCAGCAGCCGTGCCGAAACCAGTCTGACCACGGCCATCAACTCGCATTTTGCGCTCCGTCTGCGTCACTTGCTGGAGCATGAATCTAAAGTGCCGGCAGGCACCAAAGAGACCGATCACACCTTCTCGGTTGGTCTGGTTTACACCATGAAGTAGATTGTCAGACGAAGAAAAGCCCCGGCTCGAAAGAGACCGGGGCTTTTTTATGGCCGCTGTCTAATGCCGGGCACCTGATACCTGGCTGCGCCGATCTTCGCCAGGGCAGGTAAAGA
>CAZQFA010000120.1:0-1731 GCA_964592245.1 uncultured Pseudohongiella sp.
AATATCCCGAGAATCTGCTACGTCAGAAAGGCAGCTTTCATAATGGCAACGTCACTGCACTCGCCGAACCATTTGTCGGTGTGCGGACCAGCACAGGAATTGAGCCCGGTCTGTTTCCGCTGCGGCGCACCGGTGTTGCCACAGATGCAATCAGGCACGCTGCGGATCGGTTTCTTGCGACCCTTGATACTGCGGACCTGAGCCGTACTCATTTCTCTGTCAACGATGCGGAGTGGCGTGATTGGTCTAATGTGGATGTAGGGATATTTCCGCGACGTGGACTTTCACTGGAAGAAATGTCGGCCGAGCAAAAAGCCGCTGCCTGGGCATTATTGGAGGAGTCACTCTCGGTCAAGGGTATCGAGCTGACAAGAGGTATTATGCAAACTGAGCAAACCCTGTTTGAGCTCAATGGTGAGCCCATTCGTTACGGCGAAGAAAAATACTATATCACCATGATGGGGATGCCTTCAGCCGATGAGCCGTGGGGCTGGCAACTGGATGGTCATCATCTGGTAATTAATTTCTTTGTTTTGGGCGATCAGGTGGTAATGACACCGGCGTTCTGGGGAGGAGAGCCAGTTGTCACAACCAGTGGCATGTACGCTGGTAATGCCATCCTGCAACAAGAACAGGATTTGGGCCTCGCCCTGATGCAGTCACTCGATGCAACACAACGCGCCGCCGCCACCCTCAGCGCTGACAAAGTACGCAATGACCAGATTGCGGCGGGTAATCAGGACAATCTGGTGCTCGACTACGCCGGAGTCCGTGCAGACGAGTTGAGCAGTCAGCAACGCTTGCAGTTGCTGGAGCTGATTGAAACCTATGTGAGTAATCTGCGTGGTCCGCATGCGGTAGTCACTATGGAAGAAATTGGTGAGCATCTCGACGCTACCTGGTTTGCATGGATCGGCACCGCTGCGGATAATGCCGTGTTCTATTACCGTATCCACAGTCCGGTAATCCTCATCGAGTTTGATCACCAGAATCCCGTGGGCACATTACAAACCAATCCCGCAGGAGTGCCGACACGTAATCATATCCATACCATTGTGCGTACACCCAATGGCAATGATTATGGTAAAGATCTGTTGCGACAACACCTGGCGACACATCCACATTAGGATTTACCGGTTTCATCAGAAGTAGCGCCGGCAGTTGTTAGGCACGATACGTATGGCAATTGTGGCAAGTCTGGCAAGTGTGGCAAGTCTGACAAATAGGATAAGTCCAAAAAGGAGAGTAACGCGCATATGGAAATGATTTCGGAACAACGGATACCGGCACCGCGCGAGGAAGTCTGGGCCGCGTTAAACAATACCGATGTTTTGCAGGCGGCTATGCCCGGCTGTGAAAGTTTCGAAGCCACGGGCGAAGATGAATATCTGGCGAAAATTACTGCGAAAGTCGGGCCGGTAAAGGCGTGCTTCAAGTTCAAGGTTTCACTACAGGATATCGATCCGCCGCAGGGCTATATCTTAGTTGGCGAAGGGCAGGGTGGTGCGGCCGGATTTGCCAAAGGAGCGGCAACCGTCATGCTCGCAGCAGACGGTGAGGACACGGTCTTGTCGTATAGCGTCAAGGCAAGTGTAGGTGGCAAGCTGGCGCAGTTGGGTGGGCGCCTGATTGATGGCACGGCTCGAAAAATGGCCGATGAATTCTTCAGCAATTTCATTGCTATTCTCTTACCAGAGAATCAATCTGACGCTGCGAGTGAAAGTGCAAGCG
>CAZQFA010000121.1:0-1713 GCA_964592245.1 uncultured Pseudohongiella sp.
TGTCGAAACGGGCCGCTTCGGCAAGTTTGCGCTGTGACTCAATCTCGAACAGCTTTTGTACCGTGTCCCTTACTTGCGGATCCGAGGCGTCGTACCAGTTTTCCATTTTGCTGTAGGCTGAACCCGGTACGGCGTAAAGAGCCAGAGCCGGCACAGAAATCCTGGTGTACTCAGGAGCCCGCAGTCCCTGTATGATGGCATCCAGATACAGCAAATCGAGTTTCACCGCACCGGTGGCTAAATCATAGCTGGCCAACAATTCCCCTTCCGGTAGCAGGGGCTGCCGTCCCAGACGCGCCATATAGTCAGCATAGGCGGCATAAGAAACAGTTTCGGCCGGCCGGATCGGTGGCGGTTCGGGTAGCTGACGGCTTAACGCCCGTTGTTCACGGTCCGCGCCGCCTGTGCGATCAAAAGCGGCATCGAGGTAGATCAAGCCGCTGATTGCATCAGGATGATGAGCGCCAATATAACTGAGTTCTTCGCCAGCAATCGAATGACCAGCCAGCACTGGCCTGCCGAGGTTCATACTGGCGATCACCTGCAGCACGTCCGCACTGAGACGCTCGACGTCGTAACCGTGATCAGGATGCGAAGAGGCGCCTGTACCGCGACGGGTCATTGCCACAACGTTATAAATCCCGGACAGTCTTTGCGCGAGTGCGTCGAATGAGTGAGCAGTTGCGCCCAATCCGGGTAGCAACAACAAAGTGGGCGCGGCATTGGCGTCGCTTGCAGCAGAGCGCCAATCGAGCACTTCCAGTCGCACTCCTTGCTGCACGGCAACCGAAGACACTTCGTGAGGTGATTTGTCACTCCAGTTGGATTGCACCAGCTGCGACTGCAAATCCTGCGACGGTAGTGGGCAGACCGCTGGCGAGTCACCCAGCAGTCCGGGTGAAACCAGTTGCTTGCGCATGACCCGTTCAACGTTATAAGACGTCAGCATGATGCTCGAGCTATCGACCAATGTGGCCTTGTCTATTGTGAGCTCGAAGCGCGACCGGCCCAGTGCTTCAATCCAGTTGGCGGTAAAGTTGGTCTGGTTCCAACTGTCAACTCGGCTGCCATCCAACCCGATTAACTGCGCCGACAACAATTCCGGACGCTCTCCGCGCTTGATGCAGTCCACATCGATCTGGTTGCTATTGCTATCCCGTTGCGCCTTACAGTTTCCTAACTCCGGGAAATTTCGACGCACACCGTCAACTGGCAGCTCATGGGCCGTCGGTGACAACAGCGCCATGTCGTACTCAATAGTCAGCTTGGTGCTGGGATCGGCAGCCAGCCTAGCCGCTGCTTCACCCGGCAACATCCAGTAATCAACACCGGTGTTACTGATCGGTGCAAAGCGATTCGCAGCCGTCGTCGAACGCAGAAGTTCTACAGGTTCAGCAATTGAGTCTGCTTGATACCAGGCACGGGCACGGAAACGATCGACACGCCAATCGACACTGATTTCCTGTGTGCCTTCCTCTACAGCAAACCATTCCACCAGTGTATCGCGGGTACGCACCGGCGTGGCTAGCGTCATGGCATCTGAACCCATCATGTTCAGTGCTGCCGGTATCCATGCCGCTTGTGCCAGCAACTCATCCCCTTGCTGACTGTTGGCCGGATTGTCATTAAAGGTCGCGGGATAGCAGGCTTGCGTTTTTACCAACTCGATTGCCGCTTCGAGTGAGGAATCGTCATCATTAATCATGGCCTGAT
>CAZQFA010000122.1:0-1605 GCA_964592245.1 uncultured Pseudohongiella sp.
ACAACGAGTTCGACATGATCGCGGTGGGCCGCGCACTGCTGCAGGATCCGAACTGGCTGCAGAAAGTGAAGCAAGGCCGCGAGGACGAGATAGTGCCATTTACCAAGGAAGCGCTGGCAAGCTTGAGCTGATCGCCCGGCAGGTCGACTCTCAACATCGACCAACTTTCACTTCAATTTCACCGGCAGCCTGCGACAATGTCCGATTACTCGGATAAGTAGACAGGCAGCTGCCGGTGAAGCAACTCAAAATTCTTCTGGTTGAAGACAATCCCACACTCGCGCGCCAGACCGGTGAATTCCTCCAGGGGCACGGCTGGCAGGTGGATTTCGCCAACTGCGGACAACTTGGCCTGCAGCTGGCCCTGACAGAAATCTACGATCTGATTCTGCTGGACCTGAACCTGCCGGACATGGACGGCATCGAGGTATGTCGCGAGTTCCGCAAGCAAGCGCCCGTAGCCACCCCGATTCTTATGCTCACCGCCCGCGATGCCTTTGCCGATAAAGCACAGGGCTTTCACTCCGGTGCCGACGATTATCTTTGCAAGCCATTCGATCCACGCGAGCTGGCGCTGCGCTGTGAAGCGCTTGCACGGCGCCGGGAGCTGCATCGCTGCGATGAAATCAGTATCGGTCCCCTATCGATTTCCGGTCGTCGCCGGGAGGCGACGCGAAGCGGACAACCGCTAAAGCTCACCACGATTACATTCAATATTCTTTGGGAGCTCGCCTGCGCCTATCCGGAGCCACTCAGTCGCAGTGAACTCAGCCATCGTATTTGGGGCGACAACCCACCGGACAGTGACGCCCTAAAATCCCACATCTACAGCCTACGACGCCAGCTGGACCGCCCGTTTCCCGAATCCATGCTGCGCACCATCAGCAGTATCGGCTTCCAGCTGGAGCAACCAAATGCCCGCTGAAACACCCCGGAGCAACCTGCAACGCAAAGTGTTCACCCTGTTCGGTGGCTTTACCCTGCTGCTCTGCCTGATTTATTCCGGTATTGGGCTGCTCACAGCCTATGTCATCGAAGACCAGTTGCTCGATAACCTGATCAATGAAGAAGTGCGTTATATCGAACAGTCGATCCGCGATGACGGCTCCCTGCCCAGCCCTCGGCTGCCGATGTTTACACTGTACACACTTGCTGATGCCCCACCGGAATTCCTCACCGCACTGGCTGGAGAACAACGCAGAGCCGAATACTTTGTTGACGGCCAACAGCATTTTCATTTGCATGAACTCTCAACCGGCACCGGTGCAATACTTGCCGCTGAAGTTGGCAATCTGCTCACCGTTTCCAGTCAGTCAGACCATCTGATCTGGCTGCCATTGACCGCCTTTCTGTTCACCACTTTCCTGGCATTGTGGCTTGCCTACAGGCTAGTAACGACCGCCATTCGCCCCATTGTCAACCTTGCGCGTGAGGTTGAGTCACAGGCAAAGAGCCACACACCGCTGGCGCTGAGCAATAGCAGCCGCCATGACGAAATCGGCTTCCTCGCGCGCACCCTGCAACGCAACGTGTACGAACTCAAACAAGCACGACAGAGAGAAGCCGAGTTCACCCACGATGTCAGTCACGAACTGCGCACAAACC
>CAZQFA010000123.1:0-1571 GCA_964592245.1 uncultured Pseudohongiella sp.
GATCGGTGATGTAACGTTGCGACAACTTGGCCGAGGCGATAATGGCCGAGTCAGTAATCTGCACACCGTGGTGGACTTCATAGCGTTCTTTCAGTCCGCGCAGGATGGCAATGGTGTCTTCCTCGGTAGGTTCCTCTACCAACACTTTCTGGAAGCGTCGTTCCAGCGCTGCATCTTTCTCGATGTACTGACGGTACTCATCCAGTGTCGTCGCGCCGACACAGTGGAGCTCGCCGCGCGCCAGTGCCGGCTTTAGCATATTGCCAGCGTCCATGGCGCCTTCGGCCTTGCCGGCACCGACCATGGTATGTAACTCATCGATAAACAGAATGATGGAACCTTCCTGCTTCGATAATTCATTCAGCACTGCTTTCAGACGCTCTTCGAATTCGCCGCGAAATTTGGCTCCAGCAATCAGCGCGCCCATATCCAGCGCCAGAATTTTTTTATCGCGCAAGCCTTCCGGCACTTCGCCATTGACAATGCGTTGCGCCAGACCTTCAACGATAGCGGTCTTGCCAACGCCGGGCTCACCGATTAACACCGGGTTGTTCTTGGTGCGACGCTGCAACACCTGAATGGTGCGGCGAATTTCCGCATCGCGACCAATCACCGGATCGAGTTCGCTGTTCTCGGCACGCTCGGTTAAATCCACACAATACTTGGACAGAGCCTGCCAGGAATCTTCAGCATTGGCATCATCGACGCTGTCGCCGCCGCGCAAATTATTGACGGCATTTTCCAGTGCCTGCGGTGAGACACCGAAGCTGCCCAGAATCTTGCCCAGTTCGCCTTTGTCATTCATCGCCACCAGCAAAATGGTTTCGCTGGAGATGAAAGAATCGCCTTTTTGCTGCGCGTATTTGTCCGCCTGGTTTAAAAGCCGGCCCAGTTCCGGCGACGCGGCAATATCGCCTTCGTTATTCGGCATGACTGGCAAATTATCGACGGCTGATTGCAGCTGACTGCGCAATTCACTGATGTTGAAACCCGTCTGCGACAGCAGCGGCCGTACCGAACCACCCTTCTGGTCCAGCAACGCCAACATCAAGTGCACCGGCTGGATCAGATTGTGATCCTTGCCCAGCGCCAATGATTGCGCATCAGCCAGTGCTGATTGCAATTTACTGGTAAGTTTATCCAGACGCATAATCGTTTCCCGTTTAAGCAGGTAGCAGAATGTTCTCTGACTACTTCTATTTTAGATGGAATAGTTATTGGGTTGCGATGGCCGCTTTTCAATATCCAGGGCGGAATTGTTGATGCGGATCAAGCTTTTGCGGGAGATTGCGGGAATGAGAGACAGGCGCCTGTCAGCGGGTGATTTCAGGGGCGCAAATAGATGAGGGAGAGATTGCGTCCGGTCTCGCCGTCGCGACGATAGGAGTAACAGTGCGCTGCGTCGCACACCGTGCAGACTTCACCTCCGCTTATGGCTTCGACACCGGCTGCGCGCAATTTCAAACGCGCCAGCTCGTAGAGATCGGCGTAGTACTTGCCGGGTTCTTCGGCCGGACGGAAACAGTCATTGAGACTGGACTCGGACAACACCGCCGCAAAGCTGAGACAGA